>CAZCLA010000036.1:10865-30333 GCA_964499285.1 uncultured Melioribacteraceae bacterium | reverse complement strand
ATTCTCCCCCCTCCCCGGCAGTTGTATCCCGAGCAGCTGCCGGCTCTCCTCTATTTGTTTATCTTTGTTTCCATTCTCGATGAGTCTCATTATCTTTAGGTATCAATTACTATACGGTTATGGCTAAATTTACTTTCATACCGATTTTTATCGTTTTTGTGCTTCTGAGTGCATTTAATTTATCCTTTCTTTCAAATTCTTCCGAGGATTCCCAAAACCTTCAAAAAAATAATATTGATATCCCGGCTGATGCCTTAATAATTGAGCAGACTGTCGGCATAAAGCCAATTAAAATTAATCTCTACTTATCTCAAGGCGAAGAAGAATACGTCGGCAGAATTTTAACTTGTATTAACAATACATTTCATTTTCTTGAATCGAATTTATCATTAAAATCGTTTGATGATTTTTTTGTTTACAGTACTTCGCTAGGTTTATCTTTGCCAGAGAGTAAATTGAACAACTCAATTTTAATAGATATTGATTTGTTTATTCCTGATAGAAATTATTCTTTCGAGCGCGGAGTTTCCGCCAAGATTTGTGAAAAATATATCGCCTTCAATTCCGGGAATGAAAGACCTTTCTGGATTGTAAAAGGAATTCCATTTTATCTCGCATCAAGAATTGTTCAAGATTACTATGGTTCTAGCAGTAAGGTATTTCAATTTGTTTCTTACGTCCCGGTTTATGGAATGCTGCTTCAGCATTACAACGAAATTCCGATTATATACACAGTCGGTTCTTTTGAGGAACCGACCGGAATGGCTTGTCTTGAGACTTATTATAATTCAAATAAAATAGGTTCAATAAATGATAATCCCGAATCGCTTCCGGATGAAAGTTCTGTCTTCATAAACGGTGTGATTAAACCAGAACTGATGTTTCTCACTTTAGAAAAAATAGTTGGTAAAGAAAAACTTCTGGATGCGTTCTCAAGTTTTTTGGTGATAGACCCAGATTCTGCGGCAGCAGAGGATTTTTGGAATTCACTCCAACGGAATACTACTTACGATCTTTCATCTTTTAAGAATAATTTTTTCTATACAAACCAAACTTTTGACGATAAGATTGTTTCGTTAAAACGAACAGGTGAATTTAAATATGAAGTTTTGGTCGAAAGATTGGGAAGCGGAAGAATAGATCAGGATGTTGTGTTGATTACCGAGAATGATTCGTTGTGGCAGAAATGGGATTCGTTCGATAATTGGAAAACGTTTTCGTTTACCACAAAAGAAAAAGTAATTGCGGCGGAGATCGATCCTTACAGAAAAAATTATTTTGATCTCAACTTTACTAATAATTCCTATACAATTGAACCTAGGTATGGAGCATCTCTTTCAATAGCTGTTCGCTGGTATTTTTGGATTCAGAATGCATTGATGATTATCGGGAGTATCGGATGATCGTCAGCATAAAGAATTCACTCATTATTGCAAATCGTCAAATTTATTATAACATAAAGTTTCTGCTGTTGATGTGGGTGAGTAACTCAATTGGTGCATTGGTTTTAACTATTCCGGTGTATTATTTGTTGAGTGAAAACCTCTCCCGTTCACTGGTTAGCGATAGACTGGCTGCGGGTTTCGATTATTTGTGGTTCATTCAATTTTCAAATTTATACAAGAGTAATCTTGAGCAGCTTCCTTATTTGATTTATTCAATTGTGGGAGTTTATACTCTTGTTCAGACTTTTTATCTCGGCGGGTTGATTTCAATTTTTCACCTTCCGAAAAAAAATCATATGGTCGATTTCTTTTACGGCGGCGTTAAGTTTTGGCTGCGGTTTTTCAAGATACTGCTTATATCGCTGGTCCTGTTTGCTGCTGCATTTATCATAAACGATCTGCTCGGGGATTTAATAAGCTGGGCTTTCGAACGAACCGGGAACTATATGACAGATTTTATTCTTCGATCGTTTCGATATATAATTCTTATTATTCTTATTGGCTTTGTTACGATTGTCTCAGATTATGCCAAAGTTCATATCGGTGTAACGGATGATTACAAAATATTCAACTCGATAAAACATTCGGCTTTGTTTATCAAAAATAATTTCAATACTGTTTTTACAGTTTTCTTCCTCGTTGCGGTGATTGGTGCACTTGGTGCAATCGTGTATAATATCATCGAGATTTTTATCCCAAGAACTCCATATTACTTTTTAGTTCTTGCCTTTATTCTTCAACAAATGTTGGTTATTTTTCGGCTTGCTGTTCGAATGCTATTTTATTCTACGGAAGTTTTTTTGTACAAGGATTTGAACGCTGATCTTGTAGAACCAGTAATAGTAGAAAAGGTTTAATAATTATGTCAATAATTCCAATAACGATCTACGGGGATTCGATTTTAAGAAAGATAGTGAACCCGGTAAAACAGATAGACGATAAAATCATCGCTCAGGTAAAAAGTATGTTCGACACTATGCGCAATGCAAATGGGATTGGTCTTGCATCAAATCAAATAGGAATCGATAATTCAATATTTGTTGTGGATATTAGTCCGGTTGAGGGTTGTGAAGATTTTAAACCGGTTGCTATGATCAACCCGGAGATTATCGATGAATCGGATGAAATAATCACTATGGAAGAGGGATGCTTAAGTCTTCCTCTTTTAAGAGCCGATGTTGACCGGCCGGAAAAAATTCGAATAAAATTTCTTGATGTTATGGAGAACGAACAAATTGTTGATGCTGATGATCTATTTGCGAGGGTGATTCAGCACGAATATGATCATCTTATCGGCAAACTGATTCCCGATCGTGTTTCGCCAAGGACTAGAAAGAAAATGCAGAGTGAGCTCCAAAAAATTATGAACCGCGATGTTGATATCGATTATCCTATTACCGGAAAAAATTAGGTTAGGTTGAATGAAAATAGTTTTTTTCGGAACACCCGAATTTGCAATTCCTTCTCTTAAAAAAATAATAGACTCCAAACACGAAGTGAAGGCTGTTGTAACTGCACCCGATAAAGAACGCGGAAGAGGAAGAAAAGTAAGTTACACGCCGGTAAAAGAACTTGCTTTGCAAAATCATATTGATGTGCTTCAGCCTGAAAACCTTTCGGATGAAGATTTTTACGACGGACTTAAGTCAATTAATGCGGATCTATTCGTAGTTGTTGCCTTTCGGATTCTGCCTGAAAAAGTCTTTAATATGCCAAAATTTGGTTCGTTTAACCTGCATGGCTCACTTCTGCCAAAATACCGTGGAGCCGCGCCGATTCAATGGGCTTTGATCAATGGCGATAATGAAACCGGAGTCACAACATTTTTCCTTCAAAAAAAAGTGGACACGGGTAATTTAATTCTCTCAAAAAAAATTGATATCGGTGAAGGAGACGATTTTCAATCACTTCATGATAGGATGAGTGTGCTTGGGGCAGATGCTGTTATAGAAACTATTGGTTTGATTGAAAATGGGAATGTAAATATAAAACCTCAAGATGAATCTTTAGCGACTCCAGCACCAAAAATAACAAAGGAAATCTGTGAAATCGATTGGACTAAATCCGCACTTGATATAAGGAATTTGGTAAGAGGACTTTCGCCGGTTCCCGGTGCATTTTTTATAAAAAATAATAAGCAATATAAAGTATTCAATTGCTCGATTGAAAAAACACAAGATTTGCAGCCCGGAGAATTCTCGGAAACAAAAAATGAGCTTTTTGCAGGCACCGGTACAACAAACCTTCGTATTCTCGAAATTCAGTTGGAGGGCAGAAAAAGGATCAGTGCCGAAGAATTTCTGAGGGGTTATTCACTTTCTAATTAACGAATCGCAATTAGAACTAATTGTTATGGAGAAAATTTGAATCTACTATCTGCTATAGGTAATACTCCCTTAGTGAAACTTAAGAATATATCTCGTGGACTTAAAGCTGATATATATGCTAAACTTGAGTTTATAAATCCCGGCGGCAGTATCAAAGATCGTATTGCGAAATACATGGTCGAAAAAGCAGAAAGGGAAGGCAAACTAAAACCGGGCGATACGATAATTGAAAATTCTTCTGGAAATACTGCAATGGGTTTGGCGATAGTTGCTCGTCAAAAAGGATATAAACTAAAGATTGTTATAAGAGATACAACCAGCAAAGAAAAAATTAAGATGTTGGAAATTCTTGGTGTGGATGTTATTACGGTTGATGCATCTCTGCCTCCGGAAAATCCGAAAAGTTACAACAATTATGCTGCAAACTTGGCAAAAGAAGATTCGACTCTTTACTATATCGATCAGCACAACAATCTCGACAATAATGAGAGTTATTACAACACTCTCGGTCCCGAATTATACAACCAATTGAACGGCAACATTGATTATCTAATTGCTGCTGTGGGAACCGGTGGATCTCTCTTCGGTACGGGAAAATTTCTAAAAGAAAAAATTCCCGATGTTAAAATTATAGGCGTCGATCCGGTTGGATCGGTATTCTACAATTATTTTAAAACAAAAAAACTTGTAAAACCTTCTCGCTACTTCCTTGAGGGAATGGGGGATGAGTTTTTGATTAAAACAGCTCAGCTTGAGATGATGGATGATATGTTTCAAATCGATGATAAAAAAGCTTTCGGCTGGACGAAAAAACTTGCATTTGAAGAAGGCATAATTGCCGGCGGTTCGAGCGGGGCAAATATTTGGGCTGCCGTTAGACTTGCTGAACGAATCAACCGAAACGCAAACATAGTTACAATTTTTCCTGATTCCGGATATAAATATTTCAGCACTATTTACAACGATAAGTGGTTGAAATCAAACGATTTTATCTGACCCGAACTATTTAACTTCAAAATTCAAACAGATTTTTAATACTTTTAATTAAAAATAAAATAAGATAAATTATCTCATTTTCGCCATCTGTAACATTTTGATTATTTTTCTTATGCAAAAAAAATGGAGATGGCAATGAAAAAGGATGCAAAAAAGACTAATTCTAATCCAGTAAATGTTGAAGAAAATTATAGTATGGATTCTCGCCTAATAAATGGGAAAAATATCACTAACAAGTGGGATTATTCCCATCACGTAACAGCTCCAATTTCATCGTCAACCACTTTCAGACTCGATTCTGTGAACAGAGGAGCACAAGGTTTTATGCAGTTCGCGCATACTGAGGAGTTTAAGCATACCGATCCTATTTATATCTATGACAGGCTGGGAGAACCGAATAAAGATATTCTTGAAGAAAACTTAGCTTATGTTGAGAAAGGCGAAACTGCTGTTACATTTTCGAGCGGAATGGGTGCGATCTCTGCCGTTTTAGGAGTTCTCACAAAATCCGGTGATGAAATTATTACACACCGCACTCTTTATGGTTGTACTATTTCTTTGTTTAACAATTGGTATCCCCGTTATAATATTGGAATTGTTCCTGTTGATTTGACTGATACAAAAAGTATTAAAAATGCAGTAACTGAAAAAACAAGAGTGATTTATTTCGAAACGCCGGCAAATCCTAATCTTGATCTTATTGATCTGAAAGAAATTTCATCAATTGTTAAAGATATTAACAAAGGTAGAAGCGAGGATCAAAAAATTGTTACGATCGTAGATAATACCTTTGCTACACCTTTCTGTCAGAGGCCCTTGGAATTTGGTATCGACTTTGTGGTTCATTCTTTAACAAAAGGAATTGGCGGTTTTGGAACTGATATGGGCGGAGTTGTAATCGGACCGGAAAAATATCGTGATATCCTTCTACTATATCGGAAGGACTTTGGAGCCGTTCTCAACACAAAAAGTGCTTGGGCAATTTTAACATATGGACTTCCTACGGTAGCTTTAAGACAAAGAAGACAAGTTGAAACTGCACAGAAAGTGGCTGAATTCCTGGAAAAAGAGTCTAAAGTGAAGTTCGTAAATTATCCCGGGCTTAAGTCAAATAAGAACCATAAAATTGCTAAAAAACAGATGAGAGATTTTGACGGAAATTTTGCCCCAGGCAGTATGATTTATTTCGCCTTAAAAGGTAATGACCCAAGAAACATAGGTGCGAAATTTATGGACTGGATTGCAGATAATGCTTACACTATGACACTTGCTGTAAGCCTCGGGCATACAAGAACTTTAATTGAACATCCCGCATCTATGACCCACTCAGTAGTCCCCCCTGAAAACCTTGAAAAACGTGGATTGGATTTAGGAGGCGTAAGGCTTGCGGTCGGATTGGAATCCGCTGAAGATATAATCAAAGATTTGAAGCTAGCTCTCAAGAATATCTAAATTAAATCTTTCAAAAATTGCCCCCGTATTTCGGGGGTTTTTTATTTTAAATAAATCTTACGAATAAGAAATTTTATCTTTCTATATTTAGCAATTGTTTTTTGAACAAATCGATGCTATGAAAATTATACGAAGCAGTTTGTTTAATAAATTTCCAGAAATTGTTTTTGGGTTCAGCACAAAATCCGGTCTCGAAAGAAATCCGCCATTTCATTTCAACATGTCCTTTTCGGTTGGAGATGAGATAGAGAAAGTAAAAGAAAACAGATATGCTTTTTTTTCTGAGGTTGGTCTATTACCGGAGAATGTAGCTGTGCAGAAACAAATTCATTCTGATATTATTAAAATAGTCGAAAATGGTGGAAATGTAGGAGAAAGTGATTCATTAATTACTTCAAAAGCAAATTTAGGTTTAGCTGTTTCTTCGGCTGATTGTGTAAATGTTTATTTGTACGATAGTAGGAATAGAATTATTGCAGGAGTGCATTCAGGTTGGAGAGGAACAAATAAGAAAATACTTCTTAAGACTATCTTAAAAATGAAAGATGAATTTAATTCAAAACCGGAATACATGTTTGCGTTTTTTGGTCCGAATATCAGCCAAAAAAATTATGAAGTCGGAGAAGAAGTTGCAGAATTATTCGATGAGAAATATTTACTTTATAAAGACCGAAAACTATTTTTAGATACACTCAAACCTAATATCGATTTTTTAATTGAGTCCGGAATGGAAGAAAGAAAAATAGAATTGAGCGGATTGTGTTCGTACGATAATAATTATCTTCACTCTTTTAGGCGAGAGGGAAAACATTCGGGGAGAGCCTGGGGAATTATCGCGATGAGGGATAATTGAATTCCAACGCTCTTAAGATTGGAGGCGCTTATGCGCTGATCTGCCTTCTGTGGGGCTCGACATGGCTTGTTATTAAAATTAGTTTGACTGCCTTAACTCCCGTTTTTTCTGCCGGCATCAGGTTTCTGATTGCTTCAATTTTCATTTATTTCTTTATGAGAATAATGAAGGTTAAGCTCCAAACCGATAAAAAATCTGTTCTACTTTATTTGTTTATGGCGTACTTCTCATTTGTTATTCCTTTTGGTTTGGTTTACTGGGCTGAACAATTCATTGAATCCGGTTTGACTTCGGTTCTTTTCGCAGTTATGCCTTTTATGGTTATTATAATTTCAAGATTCGCACTTCCCGGAGAAAAGATAGGACCATTTAAGTTTTTGGGGGTTGTTCTTGGATTTACGGGCATCGTAATAATTTTTTCGAAAGGGATTTCATTCAATCTTTCAAACGATTTTTGGGGAATGCTTGCGGTTTTTATAAGTGCTACAATTCAAGGCGGCGTTTCGGTTGTTCTTAAAAAACATGGCGGAAATTTAAATGCGCTTTCAATGAACTTTGTTCCGGTTCTTCTAGCTGGAATAACGATGGTTCTTTTTGCATTGGCTTTTGAGAATACTTCCTACCTACAATTGAATTGGACGGCAGCTTGGACTGTCATCTATCTCGCGTTTTTCGGTACGTTGATGACATTTACAACATTTTACTGGCTGCTCAAGAGAGTTGATGTCGTTATATTGTCTTTATCTACTTTTATCACTCCAATTGTTGCGGTGTTTTTAGGATTTATTGTGTTGAATGAAAGACTTACTGAGCAGCATCTAATAGGAAGCAGTTTTGTGTTAATTGGGATATTATTTGCTAATTTTCGAAGTCTATTAAAATATCTTCACAGGAAGAAAAAATTTGCATGAAAAATATAATTAGAATCAAAAATGCTGTTTTCTATGCTTATCACGGTGCACTTAAAGAAGAGCAGCATATTGGAGGCAAGTTCGAGGCAGATGTGACAATTTACACAGATTTCAGTGAGGCAAGCAAATCGGATGATCTAACCAAAACCATCAATTATGATGAAGTTTATAAGTTCATAAATAATCTTGTTCACGAGAAAAAGTATTATCTAATTGAAACTCTTGCAAGTATTATTGCCGATAAACTTTTATCAAAGTTTCAATTGATTGAAAAGATAAATGTCCGCGTAAGAAAAAACAGCGTTCCCGTAGGCGGATTAATTGATTACGTTGAAGCTGAAGTTGAGAAGCAAAGATGATATTTTTTTATGTAGGATTTGGATCAAATATAGGAGAACGCTTATATAATTTTCAAAAAGCTTACGATGAATTGGCTAAACATTTTTCAGTTGTTTCTCATTCATCGGTTTATGAAACGAAACCATACGGCATAAAAGAACAGAGCAATTTTTACAATATGGTTGTGAAGTACGGTGTTGATAATTTAGATGCAAATTCTATATTAGAGACTTGTCTTAAGACCGAGTTGAATCTTGGGAGAATCCGTAACAAAAAGTGGGGACCACGAAAAATAGATTTGGACCTATTATTTATTGAGAATAAAATTATTAAAAGTGATCTACTTATTGTGCCACACCCCGAAGTAGTTTTGCGTGATTTTGTTTTAGTTCCGCTTTTGGAAATCGAACCCGATTTGTTAAACCCCGAAAATGGGAAAAAATATTCGGATTATTTACATCAAATCGATTCGTATATTATTCGTAAATTTGAGTATAATTTTTCAAAAAGTGAGTCGGTAAATTTTGCCTGAAATAAATTACATAGCTATAGAAGGAGTTATTGGCGCCGGTAAAACCTCTCTTGCAAAAAAAATTGCTGAAAGACTTGATGCAAATTTTATTGTTGAAGAATTCGAAAAAAATCCTTTCCTCGAAAGTTTTTACGAAGACCGTAAGAGATTTGCTTTTCAAACCCAAATGTTCTTCCTAATCAATCGATATGAACAGCAAAAAAGATTGAACCAAGGAGATTTGTTCTCAAAGTTCATAGTTTCCGATTACATATTTGAGAAGGATAAAATTTTTGCTTATCTAAATCTTGAAGGAGACGAGCTGAAACTTTATGAAGCTATGTTTCCTCTCCTTGAACGCGATCTGCGCAAACCGGATTTGGTCGTATTTCTTCAATCGAGTGTGGACAGGCTGATGTTCAATATCAAGAAACGCAGTAGAAAAATTGAAAGAAGTATTACTAGAAGTTACATCAGCGAATTGAGTGAAGCTTACAATAATTTTTTCTTTAAGTATAATAATACACCGCTGCTTATTGTAAACACAACAGAAATTGATTTTGTGAAAAAACAGAGAGATTTTGACGAATTATTTAGACAGATATTTAGGGAAGATAGAGGATTCATCGAGTATTTTAATCCGGAATCCTGAGGAGTATTATGTTTTTTAGATTTATTCTTTATTCGATAATTGCATTTCTGATCCTACGGTTGGTAAGATATGTTTATAAAATTATCACAAGTTCCAATTCGAAACGTGCTAGTAATTTTCAAAGTACAGAAAAACAGAAATCATCTATAGATAAGAAGGATATTATAGAAGCAGATTTCGAAGAAATAAAAGAATCAAAAGAGTCAAACGAGTCTGGCTCAAAAGATTAAATGTCCCGCGGAAAATTAAAGAATCAAATTGTAGCATCACTTTTAAAACCTCTTCTTAAACCGAAGGATAAAAATTCGGAACTGCCCCGAGAGTTAAGAAAAATTCTTGTTGTCAGACAGCATAATCAGTTTGGGGATTTGCTTGCAAGTGTTCCTTTGTTCAGAGCAATTAAGGAAAAATATCCGTTTGCCGAGTTGACAGTTATTCTAAGTCCGGAAAATTATTATGCTGTCGAGAAAAGCAAACTTATTGATAGAAGTTTTACCTACAATAAAGCGAAATTAATATCACTAAACTATCTCCAATCATTTAAAACAATTTTAAGAGATAATTATGATCTTGTTATCGTTCCTGTCACAGTTTCGATCTCAAAATCAAGCTGCATAATTGCCGGTTTAGCGAAAGGCAAATATAAGATAGGTCCCTCTTCGCTCGATGGAAGACCTAACGAGTTTGATTTTGTCTTCAATAAAAAAATTGAAATGAATTGGACTTCAAGTCCGGATAGACATGTAGCTGATTTCGGTATGGATATTAGTCGACCGATTGGAATTTCAACTAACAATCTAAGATCTCAAATAGATTTTGATGATGACGATATTCGTAAGGTGTCAGAATATATATCATCAAATAAAATAAAAATCGGATGCCACATCGGTGCGGGAAAAATTCCAAACAGATGGAATCTTGCTAATTGGGAGAGATTTATACAGCAAATATCAAATAATTATGATGCAATATTTTATTTCACCGGAAGCAGTGCTGATGCTAAGTTGATTAAAAGTTTATCGAGCAGACTTGAAGTTCCTTTTATTATTATTTTAAACAAATCTATCCCTGAACTTGCAGCGGCGATCTCACAGATGGATCTGTTTATCACAAACGATACGGGAGTTATGCATGTTGCAGGAGCGGTTGATGTAAAACAGATCTCAATCTTTGGCCCTACGAATCCCGAAAATTGGAAACCTATCGGTAATAATAAATTGGTTATTAAAAATAGTGACAACATCGATTCCGTTTCGGTTGAGCAAGTCTATTCGATGGTAGAAAAACTAGTCGGGGAGAAATAAATTGAAAAATATTGAGCAGAACTTTGCTGCAATCGATATTGGAACAAACTCAATTCACCTTGTGGTCGTTAAAATTGACAAAGATGGTAGTTTTGAAACAATAGATCAAGTTAAGGAAGTTGTTAGATTAGGTGAAGGCAGCGAAAATGATATTAAGCATCTTACCGACTCTGCAATTAAAAGGGGGATTAATGCATTAAAGACTTTCAAAGGAATCGCCGAATCTCACACTGCAAAAATTAGAGCCGTTGCGACAAGCGCCGTGCGAGAAGCATCCAACAAAAATGATTTCCTAAAAAAGATTAAAGAAGAGACCGGAATTGATACGGAAATTATAAGCGGTCACGAAGAAGCAAGATTAATCTATCTTGGTGCATTAAGGGCGCTTCCTATTTATGCTAAAACAATATTGCTTATCGATATCGGTGGCGGCAGCACCGAATTTTTAGTGGCAAAAGAGGGAGTGGTTCTTTACTCAAACAGTTTGAAAATTGGTGCTGTCAGATTAACAAATAAATTCTTCCCGGAAGGTAGGCTTACCAAATCCGCAATTACTGATGCTCAAAATTATGTCGAAGGAATGGTGTACCCCGTATTCCGTGATTTACATAAATTTGAATTCGATAGTATTGTAGGAACCTCGGGTACTATTATGGCTTGCGGAAATATGATCGCTGCACAAAAAGGCGAAGTTAAAACCACGCCGACCATTTTAAATAATTTTGAATTTTCAATAGATCAGTTAAAGCGCATCAAGAATAATGTGTTGAATTATAAGACTGCGGAGGAACGGAAAAGTTTATCTGGACTTGATAGTAAACGTGCAGATATTATTCCGGCTGGCGTAATTCTCTTGAGCAGCATCTTCGAGATGCTAGAACTTCAATCATTGGTTATTTCGGGATTTGCTTTGCGAGAGGGAATTGTAATCGATTCAATTCAAAAGCTGAATCCTAAACTTATCGATTCAAAAGTGAAAAACGTAAGAAAAGAATCTATTCTTTCCCTCGCAGCAAATTGCAGATACGATCAAAAGCATTGCAAGCATGTAAGCAAACTAGCAGTAAAAATTTTTGATCAGCTTAAATTTTTTCACAATCTGGATGAAAATTGCAGAGAATATTTAGAGTCTGCCGCCCTGCTTCACGATATCGGATATCATATTGCACATTCAAAACATCATCGGCATTCGCAGTATATTATTCAAAACAGTGAATTGCTCGGATTTAATGAAAACGAAATTCAGATAATTGCTAACATTGCTAGATATCATAGAAAAAGTCATCCGAAAAGCAGACATCCGCAATATGAGGAATTAGATCAGCTTTCAAAAACTATCGTAAATAAATTGTCGGCAATACTTAGACTTGCAGATTCTTTGGATAGAACGCATCAAGGGATTGTGAACAATATCGAATTAAAAGTTTATGATCAAAGATTGGATATACTTCTTACTGGTTTAAAAGTCCTTCCGGAAATTGAATCATGGAGCTTCAACAGAAGAAAATCATTGTTTGAAGAAATATTTAATACAAAAGTGAAACTGTCTGTAAATAAATGATAAATAATCGTTTTTGATTTTAGGAGCACCCCTCTTTATATTTAAAACTTCGAAAAAAATAAAAAAGTAGGCGTATGGTATTAATTAAACATCTAAACGAGTTTGTAGGTAAGGAAGTCACCATCAAAGGCTGGCTTTACAATAAAAGAAGCAGTGGAAAAGTGAAGTTTTTGATCCTTCGCGATGGGACCGGAATGCTGCAGTGCGTGGTTTTTAAAGGAAATGTAAACGAAGAAGTTTTTGAACTTAGCGGAAATTTGGGTCAAGAAGCTTCAGTAGAAGTGACAGGAAAAGTAAAAGAAGAACCAAGAGCAGTTGGAGGTTACGAGCTTGACTGCACGGATGTTAAGTTATTAGGGGAATCAATTGATTATCCGATAACTCCAAAGGAACACGGTATTGAATTTTTAATGGATCACCGTCATTTATGGCTTCGTTCGAAGAGACAGACTGCAATCTTGAAAGTAAGACACAGAGTTATTAAGGCAATTCGTGATTTTTTTGATTCACGTGAGTTTACTTTATTCGATCCACCCATAATCACTCCAAATGCTTGCGAGGGAACTTCTACACTCTTCGAAACAGAATATTTCGATCTTGGTCCAGCTTACCTCACTCAATCTGGTCAATTATATGCTGAAGCCGGAGCCATGGCGCTTGGGCGTGTTTATACTTTCGGTCCGACCTTCAGAGCTGAAAAATCAAAGACAAGAAGGCACTTAACAGAATTTTGGATGGTTGAACCTGAGGTCGCATTCAATGATCTTGATGATAATATGGATCTTGCAGAAGAATTTCTTGAATATGTTGTTCAGACAACAATAAATGATTGTGCCGAAGAACTTGAGATTCTAGAGCGTGATACTTCGTCACTACAAAGAGTTAAACGACCTTTCCCCCGTGTTTCTTACAGCGAAGCAGTAGAAATACTTAAACGTAAAGGATATGAATTTGAATGGGGAAATGATTTCGGTGGAGCCGATGAAACAATAATTTCAGAGGAATTTGACCGTCCGGTTATGGTTCACAGATATCCGGCTGAAGTTAAGGCGTTTTATATGAAACGCGATCCGGAAAATCCAAAACTTGCACTTGCTGTTGATGTTTTAGCACCCGAAGGCTATGGTGAGATAGTTGGCGGCAGTCAGAGAGAAGATAATCTCGATCTTTTGATCGGAAGAATAAAAGAACACAATCTGCCTCAAGAATTTTTTGAATGGTACCTTGATCTCAGAAGATACGGATCAGTACCTCATTCGGGATTTGGATTGGGATTGGAAAGGACAGTCAGTTGGATTTGCGGACTAGAACATCTTCGCGAGGCTATTCCGTTCCCGCGAATGATCTATAGAAATACACCATAAACATATACAGCATTTTAGGAAAAATATGAAACGCATTTTTGTTCTGATTATATTTTTATTGATCGCCGGTTCAGTGTTTAATGTCGTTGCCGAACCAATTGATGTTAATGCGGCGGCAGTACTTCCTGTTTCACCCGAAGCAGAAATTGCGGGTGAACATTCATTACCTTCTCCTTATATGATCATTCCTTTTGTGGTTTTGTTATTAATGATTGCAACCGGACCTTTATTCTATCATCACTTTTGGGAGCATAACTATCCCAAGGTATCGATATTTCTTGGTTTAATAACTACTGTTTATTATTTGTCGGTTCTTAATGATACGCACAGTTTATTGCATACTCTTGCAGAATATCTTTCGTTCATTGCGCTATTGTCGTCACTCTTTTTTGCAGCCGGAGGAATTTTTATTAATGTCGATAGAAAATCAACGCCGATGCTCAATGTTTTGTTGTTATTTTTCGGTTCAATAATTGCGAATATCATAGGAACAACAGGCGCATCAATGTTATTGATAAGACCGTTCATCAAGATCAATAAAAATCGAATTAAACCTTACCACATAATATTTTTCATCTTCCTTGTTAGCAATATCGGCGGCGCATTGACACCAATAGGCGATCCACCTCTGTTTCTTGGATTTCTAAGAGGCGTAGAATTTTTCTGGTTTATCTCTAATGTTTGGTATATCTGGCTTCCGACAGTATTGGTAATTCTTGCAATCTTTTATATTAGAGACAGTGCAAATAAAGATGGAGAAGAGCATCTGCAGGAATACAGCGGCAAAATCGAATTTAAGGGAAGTAAAAATTTATTGTTTCTTCTGATAATTTTGATTTCCATCTTTATCGACCCGGGCGTTATGAACTGGATCCCGTCGCTTTCACCTCTTCCATTCGGAATAAGAGAAATAATAATGTTCTCGGTGGTAATCATTTCTTTCAAAACCTCTGATAAGGAAATTTTGAAGAAAAACGAATTTGATGTTGAACCAATAAGGGAAGTTGCGTATTTGTTTATTGGAATTTTTGCGACGATGATTCCTGCACTTCAATTAATTGCCCACGAAGCAAACGTTTTAGGTGAACAATTAAATTCGGGAATTTTTTATTGGTCAACGGGATTGCTTTCCGGATTTTTAGATAACGCGCCCACTTACTTAAATTTTCTTAGTGCCTCGATGGGTAAGTTCGGATTGAACGTGAACGATAAATTGGAAGTCGCGGAATTTATGAGTAACCATGCTCTCTATCTTCAAGCAATTTCGGTTGCTGCTGTTTTTTTCGGTGCAATGACGTATATTGGAAACGGTCCTAATTTTATGGTTAAATCAATTTGCGAACGAGCCGGTATTAAAATGCCGAGTTTCTTTGCTTATCTTGTTAAATATTCAATCCCTATTCTGATACCTGTATTCGTGATAGTTTGGTTTGTATTTTATTTTGGGAGAGGTTAATTATGTCAATATTATCAAATCTGCAAGATGAAAAGTTGAAAGGACTTGTTTACGGCAATAGAATTATTCTTCCGTTTGAGTGCGAAATTTTAAAGATTGTTATTGACACAAAAATATTAACAGATTTTAGTCCTGCTAACCGCGAGGCATTGTGCCAATCCAGGCACGGTTTTACCGATATTTACTTCCTTGATTATAAAGATCTTCCCCAGCAGTTATCGGATTATGAACTTATTAAAATTATTGTTGTAGAAAGAGGTAAGGATTTATTCGATTTTAATAATCATATTCGGTTAGGTATCCGTATCGTTGATTCTCATATAACGGAAATCGAAAAATTACCCGAAGATTCATTATTCGTGGAATAGATATGATACCATTGTTTACATCAGAACAGGTTAGATCGGCTGATAAGTTCGCAATTGAAACACTAAATATTCCGAGTATTGTTTTGATGGAAAATGCTTCTTTGAGCATTTATAATTCAGTGCGGGCAAATTTCCCCGATCTGAACGAATTTCAACCCATAGGAATTTTATGCGGAAAAGGAAATAACGGGGGAGACGGTTTAGCGCTTGCACGTCATTTCATCAATAACGGATTTGATGTTGTTGTTTTGATTTTAACAGAGGGGAAAAATCTTCCACTGGATGCAAAAACCAATTTTCATATATTTAATGAATTATTAAAATCTTCAGAGTCATCAGGAATATTACAGTACAAGACACAAAAAGATCTTAAGTATTTAAGTAACTGTCAACTGATAATTGATGCGTTGTTGGGAACTGGAGCAAAAGGTAAACTTAGATCTCCATATTCAGAGATAATCAATTATGTAAATGGATTAAATGCGTATAAAGTTGCTGTCGATATTCCTTCCGGATTAAATGCAGATACAGGCTGCGGGGATCTTATTTTTGATGCTGATCTTACTGTAACTCTTGCCGATTTTAAACGCGGCTTGTTTTTTGAAAAAGGATATAAACATTCCGGTGATGTAGTTTTAGGTTCTATTGGAATAGGGAACAAATATTTTAATGAACTAAATACAGAGGACTATTTAATTGAACCTGAAGATTGTCTTGAAGCATTTTCTTTGAGAGATGCAGATCTTCACAAATATACTTCAGGTAAAGTGCTTACGATTGCCGGATCGGGAAATTTACCCGGAGCGGCATTTCTTGCATCCGAAGCCGTGCTTAAAGTTGGAGCAGGCGCATCTATCCTTGCATTTCCAAAATCTATAAAATCAATCGCACAATCAAGACTGAAATCGGTAGTGGTTCATTCCTACGAGGATGCAAACCGTGAACATTTATCGTTAGCGAACGTTGAAGAACTTCTTTCAAGAATAGAGTGGGCAGATGTCATTTCTGTAGGAAGCGGTCTGGGAAGGGATAAAGAAACATTGAAAGCAGTTCGAGCAATTCTTTCGGACCAAAGTGAAAAATATTTTATCCTTGATGCCGATGCCGTTTATGCGCTTGGATCAAATGAATATAAAAAAATTGATCTCAGCAAGTCTATTCTAACTCCACATCAGGGAGAATTTTCTGCTATGCTCGGAATCAGTTTATCCGTACTCAAAGAAGATATCCTTCGCTATGGCAAAGATTTTTCTATATCCAATAATACAGTTCTTGTTTTAAAGGGTGCACCTACAATTGTTTTTACCCCGAAAGGGGAAGCATTGATAAATACTTCGGGAAATTCTGGGCTTGCTAAATTTGGTTCCGGAGATGTGCTGACAGGCGTTATTTCCGGGATTTTAGCTCAGTGCAATAATCCCGAACTCGCAGCCGTTGCTGGGGTTTATCTCCACGGATTGGCAGCAGATTTATTGCGAGAAGAATTTACAGAATTCGGTATCACAGCCGAAAATGTCCTCGATAAAATTCCTTCAACAATAAGTTTTCTGGGAAATTCCTGTGAATAAAATATATTCCTTTCTTCAGAAAAATAAAAAACAGTACGTTTACTTTCCGCTTGTGCTTTATTGGTTGATTTTATTGGTTGCTACTAGTCTTCCTTCAAAAGCTGTTCCCGCTATTGGAATTCATGATAAATTCGAGCATTTTTTTGCTTATTTGATTCTTTCATTACTCTTGGGACTGACTTTTCACTTTCAAAATAAATGGGAAAATCTTAACCAAAATTGGCTGAAGTGGACAGTTATTGTTGGAATATTTTACGGCATTATTGATGAGTTGCATCAGTATTTTATTCCGGGAAGATTCTGTGAATTTCTTGATTTGTTGTCAAATACTTTAGGAATCGTTTTTGGAATTATATTGGTAAAAGTTTTTATTGATAAATCGCGGACGAGTGTGGACACCATTTAGGAACTTTTATTTTTGGAAAGTGTAAAAATTATGTTCCTCAATTGACTATCTTCTACTCTTTTAATAAGTTTATAATTAATTAAGTTATTTTTGGAGGATAAAGTGGGACTTCGTAAAAATCCGAAAGTTGATTTAAAGAGGAAATATCAAAGAGTGTGGGAAATTGCTCTTGTTATTTCTCTTTTGCTCTTGATAGTTTCTTTTAAATATTTCCCGGAATGGGAAACCGAAGTTGGTCCAATTGAAGGACCGCAAGAATTGATTAACGTGGAAGATGTTGAAGCGACTAAACAGGAAGCTGCTCCTCCTCCTCCTCCAAAACCGCCTATACCAATCGAAGCACCTACAGACGATATTTTAGATGAAGATATTGAGTTTAGTTCAACGGATCTTGATGTAGATGCCGAAGTTACCGGTCCTCCACCTCCGCCTGTTGAAGAAGAAGAAGAAGAGGAAGAACCGGTATTTTTCGTTGCAGTTGAAGAAATGCCTGAACCGATAGGGGGCATTCAAGGTATTCAACAGAGAATAGTTTATCCTGAAATTGCTAGAAGAGCAGGCGTTCAAGGAAGAGTTTTTGTGAAAGCTTATGTTGATGAGTTAGGAAACGTTTGGAAAACTGAACTCATTAAAGGCATCGGCGCCGGATGTGACGAAGCAGCTCTTGCTGCCGTGAAAGAAACAAAGTTTAAACCCGGTAAACAAAGAGGTAAGCCCGTAAAAGTTCAGGTCTCAATTCCAATATTATTTAAAATTCAATAACCAGCCGAACAATTTTGATTTTAAGCCGTCCAATGTGACGGCTTTTTTTTTGAGCCAAAATATTAATTTATTGTTAAATGGATGTTCATTCATAAAAATGACTTGCGGTTCATTTTGGAATAATCTAAATTTGACACCTTATCTTTTGAAAAATGTTTGAATAGAGGAAATGAGCAGTACAAGAAAAGACAGAGAGCGCAATTTTAAGAAACGAGAGATTCTCGAAGCTGCAAAATGTTTGTTTGCTGAGAAAGGTTATCACTTAACAACCCTTGAAGAAATTGCGGATAAGGCGGAGTTCGGTAAGGGGACTATATATAATTATTTCAAAAATAAAGACGACATATACTACGAAATAATTAAAATCATTTTTGAAGAATACTCGGCAATGCTCGAATGTTATTCTAAACAGGAAATTGGATTTAGAGATTTCCTTCTTGAAACAACACGCGCAACATTTAAATATGCAGTTGAAAATGCTTGTACAATGATGATGGTACTGCGAGCAAGAATCGATCTGTTCTATAGCGAGGAAAAAGGGAAAAGAGCCGTCATAAAAAAACACAACACGAGATCTTTAGATATTTTTAAACAAAAAATTGAAGAAGGAATCAAGGATGGAGAGATAAATGAAATAGATCCGGAAAAATTTGTTTTCCTCTATCGCAGTATGGTTTTTCCTTTTATGCAGGTAATGTTTTTTTCAAAAATAACAAAAAAAGCCGATCCGGATGAGATGGCTGAATTTGTTACAGATATTATCTTTAACGGAATTGCAAAAAATTAATTGGAGCAAACGTGAATTATAGATTTGTATTTCTTTTTTTGGTTTTGACATTTTCAAATCTGATGCTTGCACAAACTAAACTCACTCTTGAAGAAACTATTAGACTGGCTTTAGAAAATAATCATGATTTTAAACAAGTTAAAATCGAAAATCAAAAAGCAGAAGAGCAAGTAAGAGAGGCTTACGGTTCTTCATTGTTTCCTTCGATTGACGGAAGGGTAAATTATTCACGTGCACTTAAACGACCGGAGTTTATTTTCGAGGCTTTTGGTGAAACTCAGCGTATTCAGGTTGGTACAGCAAATTCATTAACTGCAGGCGTTACTGTGGAACAACCGTTGTTTTCAGGTGCTATGTTTCTCGCAGTGAAAATTGCAGAAACATATTCTGAAATCTCTACTCGAAG
>CAZCLA010000036.1:4708-10765 GCA_964499285.1 uncultured Melioribacteraceae bacterium | reverse complement strand
TGAAGACGAAGAAATTATTATTCAAGATTCACTTGAGTTTATTGCACATGATTTACCTTCGTTTGAGGACGGTCTGTACACTGTTCTTAACAACAATGATCTAGTTAAGCAAAAGGAACTGGAAACTAAAATGCAGGATCTTGTTGCTTCTTACGAGTTTACCCAACACCTGCCTAAGATTAATGCTTTCGGTAACTGGCAGGCTCAAGCTCAAGAAGAAGATGATAGAGGATTCGGAGATTGGCGTTATCGTAATTCGATCACTGTGGGAGTTGAACTAAGTCTTCCAATCTTTAAGGGATTCACTATAGATTCGAAAGTTGAACAGGCAGAACTTGATTTAAAGATAGCCAAGGAAGGTCTTTCGAAAGTAAAGAAAGAAACGCGTAATCAATATGAAAATTTAAGATTAACTATAAACAGTACAACCGAACAAATAAATGCTTATAAAATTGGTGTGAAAGAAGCGGAAAGAGGCTATGAAATCGCCGTCAAACGATACGAATCGGGGTTGGGAACTCAGCTTGAAATTGCTGATGCGTTGTATCAATCTACTTTAGCAAAAGTGAATCTTCTTCAATCGATTCACTCGTATATTGTATCAATGGCTGAACTGGATGTACTGATGGGAAAAACAAAAGAAGAATTAACTATTAATTAGCGAGTATAATTATGAAACGGATGAAATTTATAACAACTGTTTTGCTTGCAGTTTTATTTCTGTTTTTGCAAAGCTGCGGAGAAGCTGAGGGCCAAGCAGACAATAGGGAAGCAGATAAAAATTTTCCCAGTGTTGAGGTTATGACAGTCGAAGGGAAAAATTTTATAGATGTAATTTCTGTTTTAGGTCAGGTAAAACCTGTTGAGAAAGCAAATCTTAGTTTTCTTGAAGGAGGAATATTAAAAAATATTCTTATAAAAAAAGGGAACAAGGTTTCAAAGGGTGATACAATTGCTTTTATGGACAACAAAGCACTCAAGGCGGCTCTCGATGCGGCAAAAGCTCAGTATGAACTTGCTGAAATTACTTTCCAAAAACAGGAAACGATTTTTAAGGATAATGTAAACAGCGAATATCAATTTCTTCAGAGCAAGTATAACCGTGATCAAATGAAGGCAAATTTCAATCTTGCTGAGAAAAGATATGATGATACTTTCATAAAAGCTCCGTTCGACGGAATTGTTAACAATAACTTTTATGATGAGGGAGAATTTTGCCCTCCCGGGTCTCCAATATTCGAATTGATAAATGTATCGAATTTAAAAGTTGAAGCAGGAATACCGGAAAATTATTTAGGACAAGTGAAATTGGGAGCCGAAGCAAAAGTTTTAATTCCATATATTGATAAAGAACTTAAAGGCAAGGTTAGTTTCGTCGGTGCTTCAGTTTCCACATCAAACCGAACAATTCCCGTTGAGATCATTCTTCCAAATCCGGGCGGCAATATAAAACCCGAAATTGTGGCAAATGTTTACATAGAAAACAAATCATACGAGAATATAATCACAATTCCGGATGAAGTTGTTGTTAGAACCGATTCCGGTTATTCGGTTTTTGTTGCTGAAAATGAAACAGCAGTGTCGAAAGCGGTTCAAATACTCAGCAGATTCGAGGGTAAAATTGCTGTGAGCAAAGGATTAAATCCTGGAGACGAACTTATTGTAGTCGGTTACCAAAATCTTGTAAATGGTGAAAAAGTAAATATTGTAAGATAAGGTTTAATATGAAATTAACAGACGTTAGTATAGACAACAGAACCAGTGTGTTCATTCTAATTGGAATAATTATAATTGCAGGTCTTATATCCTATTACTCGCTTCCGAGAGAATCCTCGCCGGATGTTCAGATTCCCCTCGTGATTGTATCGACACCATATTTCGGAGTTTCACCTGAGGATATCGAATCTCTTATAACACAGCCGATCGAAAAAGAGATAAACGCAATAAGTGAGGTTAAAAAAATAACCTCTACTTCCTATGAAGGATTTTCTCTAATTCAAGTTGAGTTCGAAAGCGGTTATGATATTGATGACGCTTTACAAAAGGTGAGGACCAAGGTTGAAAAAGCCGAAGCTGAACTACCGAGCGATGTTGAAAAACCGGAGATCACCGAAATTAATTTTTCGGAATTTCCTATAATGACATACAATATATCCGGTCCGATCGGGCTCGTTAAGTTGAAAGATATTGCCGATGATTTAAAAGACGATATTGAAAATATTCAGGGCGTTCTCGATGTTAAGATTGCAGGAGGTCTTGAAAGAGAAGTAAAGGTTGATGTTGATCTCAATAGTCTTATCCATTATAACATTCGCTTTGACGATGTTATTTCTGCAATAGCTAACGAGAATGCAACAATTCCCGGCGGGGCAATCGACGTAAACAACAGCAGTTTCTTGGTACGTGTGCCGGGAGAATTTGATAAGCCTTTCATAATCCAAGATCTTATCGTAAAGATGAAAGATGGGACACCGGTTTATGTTAAGGATGTTGCAGATGTAAATTATGCATTTAAAGATAAAAGTACTTATTCGAGAGTAAATGGTACGGATTGTGTGACGCTTAACATTTCTAAGCGTGTCGGAGCTAATATTATTGAGCTCGCTGATCAAGTAAAAGAATTAGTAAAAACTTACGAGGAAAGACTGCCGGATAACGTGCAGTTCACCCTCACAGTGGATTACTCAAAAGATATAAAAAGAAGTGTGAAAAATCTTGAGAATAATATATTCTCAGGACTCGTTTTAGTTCTGCTTGTTCTTTTTACTCTTCTCGGTGTTCGAAATGCTTTCTTTGTCGCTTTAGCAATTCCCTTGAGTATGCTTATTTCTTTTTTGATTCTTTCAATGCTTAACATTACGCTTAACTTTATTGTGCTGTTTTCTTTGATCCTTGCATTGGGAATGCTTGTGGATAACGCTATAGTTATTATTGAAAACACGTACAAATTTCTGGAAGAGGGAAATGATTTAATTAGTGCGGCAAAACTTGGTTCCAGAGAAGTTGCTTGGCCGATCACTACATCAACCATAACTACATTAATGGTTTTTGGTCCGATGCTTTTTTGGCCGGGAGTTATCGGAGATTTTATGAAATATCTTCCGATAACATTAATTGTTACGCTATCTTCATCTCTGTTTGTTGCATTAGTTATAAACCCGGTGATTGCTTCAAAGTTTATGAAACTTGAAGCGAAGCAGAAAGGTAAAAAAACTCTTCTCTCAAAATTATTTTCTCCCGTTCGGAAGACTACAATTTTCTTTCAGGAAAAGATGCTGCCGAAAACTATTCAGCAGTATGAGAAGTTTCTAAACAAAGCTCTCGCTGAAGAAAGAAACCCGACACAGAAAATTCATAAAAGGAATTGGTTCGGATTAATTTCGGTTATCATAATGATATTTATTATCGGCACATTGGAATCGATTCCTGAAATACCTGGTATTGTCACTCTGATTGTGGGTGTTGGAGGTGGGATTGGAATTATATATTTGTTCACTAATCCAAAATTAAAAGTGTTGAGTGCGGCGTTTTTAGGATTGATAATTATCAATATAGCTTACACACAATTATCTTTGGGGATCGAGTTCTTTCCCTCGACAGATCCGGAAAGAATTTTTATTGAAGTTGAAAGTCCAACAGGCACAAATCTTGAAATGTCAAATCGTATAGCAAAACAACTTGAAAGTCGGTTGCAGCCGTTTTTCGATACTGACGTTCGCGAAGTTGTATCAAATGTCGGGATGTCGAATAATATCTTCGGCAGCGGAGCTAACAATGCGAATGTAAGTACTATTACAGTTCAATTTATTGATTACGATGAAAGATATCAGGTCTCGACTAAAACAACGGAACAGATTCGTGAAGCAATCACCGGAATTGCTGGATGTGAGATTGAAGTCAAAAAGCAGGAAGAAGGTCCGCCTGTTGGCAAACCAATTAACATCGAAATTATTGGTGATAATTTTACGGTACTTGGTAAAATTGCTGAAGATATCAAGAATGAAATTAAATCCATTTCCGGTGTTGTTGATCTTAAAGATAATTTTGAAGCGGGTCGACCCGAAGTAAGAGTTGAGATAAATAGAGAGAAAGCCGCACTTTTTGAAATGAACACGTCGATGATTGCTAACGCTTTGAGGACCGCAATAAACGGATTTGAGGCATCTAAATACAGAATTGATGAGGAAGAATATGATATTACCGTGAGACTGCGTGAAGATCAAAGGAACAACATTGATGTACTGCAAAACTTAAGAATCAACTATAATGATATGAAAGGAAACACAAGAAGCGTTCCTTTAATAGCTGTTGCAGATGTAAAATATGATAAAGGTCCCGGTGCAATCAACAGAATAAATCTTAAGAGAGTTGTAACTGTTTCCGGCGAAGTTGATGCAGCTTACAACGAGCTTGAGGTTCTGAATGAAGTAAAAGCAAAAATTGCTGCGATGAATCTTCCTCCGGATTATAGAATTTCTTACACAGGTCAGGATGAATTTCAAAAAGAATCCGAAGATTTTCTATCCAAAGCTTTTCTTATCGGCTTTTTTGGAATCTTTTTAATTTTAGTAATTCAGTTCAACTCTTTCAGTCAGCCGTTAATGATCATGATTGCCGTTGCAATTTCACTTATAGGGGTGTTTATTGGGCTTATTGTTTTTCAGATGCCGTTCGGAATAATTATGACCGGAATAGGCGTTATATCACTTGCCGGAGTTGTTGTAAATAATAATATCGTATTAATAGATTACATTAATATCTTGAGGAAAAGGGGAAATACGGCACGCGAAGCTGCAATAAAAGCCGGAATGAGAAGATTTCGTCCGGTGACTCTGACTGCTATGACTACAATTCTTGGACTAATTCCGCTTACCTTTGGATTCGGTTTCGATGTTTATTCGTTTTCTATCGAAAGTGGAGGTGCAGAAGCAGACTTCTGGCGTTCGATGGGTGTTGCAGTAATATTTGGCTTAACATTCGGAACTATTCTTACCTTAGTTATTGTTCCAGTTATGTACAATACTATCGAAGACATCGTAGCTCGAATAAAACAAATCTGGTAATTCTCCTAAAGGTTTACTGAATCCCCATTAGATTTCATAATGGGGATTCTAACGCCTTGCCGCCCGCTTACTTTTTATATAATTTACACTTTCTTAAAAAATTTCTGAAGCTTTGATTGAGTTAGAAGACATATATTTCACTTACGATAAAAAGTCCTGTTCGAATTTTAGTCTGAGCGATATTTCTACCAAAATTTTTGAAGGGGATTTTATTACTTTGCTCGGACCAAATGGTTCGGGAAAATCAACTTTATTAAAGATTATATCGGGCTATTTCGAACCAAGCTCCGGAACTATCAAATTCAACTCAGAACCATATCAAAAAATTCCGGTAAAAAGTTTGTCGAAGAAAATTGCTGTGGTCTCGCAGAAAAATATATCAATATTTCCATTTTCGATTTATGAAATTGTGATGATGGGTAGAACCCCTTACTTGAACATGTTTGGAGTTGAAGCAGCTGAAGACAGAAAAATAGTTGATGAAGCTCTTAAAATTATGGAAATCTATCATCTGAAAGATAAGGGAATTAATGAAGTTTCGGGCGGTGAGGCGCAGCGTGCATTCATAGCGAGAGCTCTTGCTCAAAAACCAAGATATTTGGTGCTTGACGAACCGAATGCACATCTAGACATTCACCATCAGTTTGCAATTTTCGATCTTCTGAGAGACTTAAATGAAAAGGAAGGTATTACAATTGTGGCAGTTTCGCATGATTTGAATCTGAGTCTAAGATATTCAAAAAAAGCGATCCTTCTGGACAACGGAAAGATTGCTGCTGAAGGGACACCGGAAGATATTTTGACTGAGAAAAATATCGAAAGTGTTTTTAAAGTTTCATCGAATTTTGTTCTTACAAAGTTCGGTTCTAAAACTATTATTCTGAACTCAACATACGATTGACCTTCGAATGAAAAAGTCGGCTACACTCATATTGTTATTGATAATCTATACGAGCATTCTGCTGTTTTCGAAATATTTTATAAATGATTTAAG
>CAZCLA010000036.1:0-4608 GCA_964499285.1 uncultured Melioribacteraceae bacterium | reverse complement strand
TTAACCTAATGATTTTTACTCAATTGTGGCTTCTCGTTTTCGATTCTAAAAGAGGAAATATACTTCAAATAATTTTTTCTGCCGGAATTATTGTAGTGCTTTTATTGATTGTTACTTTTCTGTTCACACTCAATTCAAAAAATTCTGAAAAACTAAGAACTGAACAGAATTTGGAATTTGCAGTTGTATTGGGAGCCGCAGTCTGGAGCAAGGATGCCCCTAGTCCTTTGTTTCGGGCAAGAATTGAAAAGGCGCTTGAATTATATAACAAAAATTTTTTTAAGAAAATTTTATTAACAGGTGGAAGTGCTCCCGGGGAACTAAGCGAATCTGTTGTCGCCTTTAATTTCTTAAAGGATATGGGAATTGACGAAAATAATTTGGATTATGAGGAAGAGACTTCCACGACTGCTGAACAGATAAAGTTTGTTGCACTTAAGTTTGACAAAGAAAATCTCGTAGTTATTATTTCCGATGCATTTCATTTGGCAAGAGTGCTTCAAATAAGTGAATTTTTTGATGTTCAGACGATCGCAGCAGCATCGGAGTATTCAATAAGTTGGGAAAAGTTGCTATATTACCGAATTAGAGAAAGCATAGCTTTATTGATTTTCTGGCTCTTTGGGATATAATTGAAAATGAATATAAATCGGGGTTTTAATGGAAAATTTTGAGTTAATGGAAAAATATGGTCACGAGCAAATATTATTTTGTTCGAACAAAGAATCAGGTTTAAGAGCTATAATTGCAATTCATGATACTTCCTTAGGTCCTGCCCTCGGCGGAACAAGAATGATGAACTATACGACAGTCGATGATGCTGTGCGCGATGCGTTAAGACTTTCACGGACTATGACTTACAAATCAGCGGTTGCCGGTTTAAACTTCGGCGGAGGAAAAGCTGTGATTATAGGCGATGCAGAAAAGGATAAGAATGAACTTCTGTTCAGAACTTTTGGAAAATATGTTGACGGATTAGCTGGCAGGTATATAACTGCCGAGGATGTCGGTACGGATGTAAAGGATATGGAATATGTAAGGATGGAAACGAAGTTTGTTACCGGAATATCAAAAGCAATCGGTGGTTCGGGTGATCCTTCTCCGGTTACAGCATACGGTGTTTATGTGGGCATGAAAGCCTGCGCAAATGCAAAATGGGGTTCCGATTCACTTAGAGGAAGAAAGGTTGCGGTTCAAGGCGCAGGGCACGTTTCCAGATATTTATGCGAGCATCTCTACAATGAAGGCGCCGAAATTTTTGTTACGGATATTTATGAGGAAAAACTTAAACAGCTCCTCGAAACTATAAAAGCACACATAGTTAAACCGGACGAAATTTATGATACCGATGCTGAAATTTTTGCACCGAGCGGATTGGGTCAGACTATAAATGATTCCACGATACCAAAATTTAAGTTTGAAATAATTGCTGGTGCTGCAAATAATCAATTGGAGGACGAAACTAAGCATGGCAAACTTCTTCATGAAAAAGGAATTCTCTATGCACCGGATTATGTTGTTAATGCCGGCGGATTAATAAACGTTGCAAATGAGCTTGAAGGATATCGTCAAGATAGAGCCATGAAACAAGCCGAATCTATTTACGACATTGTTCAAAATGTTCTTAAAGTTTCGAAACAAGAGAATATCCCAACCACGGCTGCCTCTAACCGTATTGCGGAAAAGAGATTGAAGAATATTGGCGGAATTAGAAAAATTTACTCCGGCGATTCTAAATTTTCCGGAAGATTGGGTGAATTAGCTAAACGCTGAAAAATATTAAATTACAAAGGGCTTAGTTTTAATGCTCCTTTTTGTTAATCTTTGAAAATTATGAGCAACGTAAAGAAATTTCATAGAAGAGTTCTTAGAGAAAAATGTCTTCAGATTCTTTATGCCTACGAAATGCAAGGCGAAGGACTGACTCTTATCAGCGAGGGGATGTTAAGCGATGTAGTTTTCGATAATGATAAAGAATTTGTTAATAAAATAGTAAATAAGGTAATAGCTAACACGGATCAGCTTGATGCATTTATTAAAGAAAGAGTTAATAATTGGGAAATGGACAGAATTGCATTGATTGATAAACTTCTGCTGAGAATTGGTATTGCTGAATTACTTTTTTTTGCGGACATACCTCCCAAAGTTTCGATAAATGAAGTTATAGAAATTGCAAAAGATTACTCCACATCTAAAAGTGGAAAATTCTTAAATGGAATTCTTGACGCAGTTTTATCTGACCTAAAAGAAAAAGGAATACTTAAAAAAGCCGGAAGGGGATTAGTTGATCAATCGTTACCAAGAAGATCATCAAACCCCGAAGAATAGTAAGTCCAAAATTTTTATTTGGACTCTCTTCGATTTTGCAAACACATCTTATTCGATCGTAGTTGTAACTTTTATTTTTGCCGTTTATTTCAAAGAGGTTGTTGCCTCGGCTAAACCGGTGGGTGATCTTTATTGGAGTATAGGCATCAGTGTTTCTATGGTGATTACGGCAATCATCTCTCCCGTGCTCGGGGCAATCGCAGATTTTTCCGCCGGAAAAAAAAGATTCCTCCTTTTCTTTACCCTGCTTTCAATATCCGCTACGGCGCTGCTTTTCTTTATCGGCGAAGGAATGATTTTCTGGGGACTTATTCTTTTTATTGCAGCAAATATAGGGTTTGAAGCCGGACTCGTTTTTTACGATGCTTTTCTTCCGGAAATTACAACGGCAAAAAATTACGGAAGAGTAAGTGGGTACGGATTTGCTATGGGTTATCTTGGGTCGCTAGTTATTCTTGCAATTTGTCTCCCATTTATTAAACAAGAAATGATAAGAGAAACCTTTCCACTTTCAGCAGTATTTTTTCTATTATTTTCACTGCCTCTTTTCCTATGGTTGAAAGATTCCCGCAAAAATCTTAAACCTGAAGAATCTTACATTAAAATTGGATTTAACAGGGTTGCTTACACTCTCAAACATCTTAAGAATTATAGAAATCTTGCATTATTTCTTGCCTCATTCTTTTTATACATAGAAGGTGTTAACACTGTGATTTTCTTTTCGGGCAACTATGCAAGAACAACTCTTAAATTCAGTTTCGAGGAATTGATAATTTTCTTTTTGATTGTTCAAACAACTGCAATTCTCGGTTCGATCGTGTTCGGCATAATTGCGGATTCAATTGGTCAGAAAAAGGCAATTACTATATCATTGGTCATTTGGATATTTACGGTTTTATTCGCGTTTGCGACAAGTACGGCAGATAATATTTTTGTTGAAAGATTATCATCGTTGTTTGCCGCCCAGCCCGTTGATGTTCAGCGCACTTCATTTTTTATCGTGGGTTTAGTTGCAGGCAGCGTTATGGGTGCAACTCAATCGACTAGCAGAAGTCTAATGTCAAAACTGACGCCAATCGAAAAACGAACAGAGTTTTTTGGATTCTATTCATTTTTCGGAAAGAGTTCGGCAATAGTCGGTCCGTTGGCATTTGGATTAGTAAGTTTTATTACTGAAAGCCAAAGCTTTGCAATTCTTACATTGATAGTGTTCTTTATAGCGGGATTATGGCTGCTGCAGTACGTTAAAGATCCAAAATTACCTGCGTGATTTTTTCCAAAGCGGCGAGTATTTCTTCATTATCATCAGATAAATTAAACCCCATGAAATTAGTATCCACAAAATCCCCCAATAAACTGCCGGAACGGAAGTATCGTTTGCCAAAAGTTGAGCATCTGTAAGTCTGTATTTTGTGGTAAGCAAATCACTTTTTATATCGAGTAGAGTATATAAACAACTTGTCAAACCAATCGATTGAAAAGTAATTTTAGTGACTCTCTCTGATGAGTATGTCGGTATAACAAACAACAACACCGCAAACACTAATCCAAAAATTATTCCGGCAGATCCGATAAATAAATTTGTAACGAACAAAACTAGTAGAACGGCTATAACTCGTGAAACAATTAAAAACGGTTTTTGTTTATCTGCAAAGTAAAAAAGCAGAGCGCCAATTAGAAGACTACCCAAATATCCAGCAGATGATATTATAAAAGAATTGCCGCCGGATGTTGTCGTCACTCCTCCCAATGTCCAATCAACAACAATTGAATCTGTTTTCCCTCCAGTAATAATTGCAGCAAGTCCGTGACTTGATTCGTGAAGGATTACAACAAACACTTTAATCGGAAATACAACAAAAGTATCCCAAAAGAAAAAGGCGAAGATTAAAATCCCGGTCACTATTGTGAGATCTATTTTAAAATTTTTTAATTCTTTTTTGGTCATTTTGTTTTTAGAAAAAGAAATTTAATTTACAAAATAATTTATATTGAATAATATTCTTAGGCAGATTATTTTTGTGTTACGCGGGTGTAACTCAGTTGGTAGAGTATCAGCTTCCCAAGCTGGCTGTCGCGGGTTCGAGTCCCGTCACCCGCTCAAGCCCGTTAAAAAAAATCTTCTTGAAAAAGATACAATTTAGCACTACATTTTGAGCCTAGTTTTTAGAAAGTGTGCGATAAATTTTAACGGGAGCTTAGCTCAGTTGGTTCAGAGCACCTGCCTTACAAGCAGGGGGTCATAGGTTCGAATCCTATAGCTCCCACTCAAAAACCCCG
>CAZCLA010000035.1:20276-30389 GCA_964499285.1 uncultured Melioribacteraceae bacterium | reverse complement strand
AGAATTTCAAAAGCTGACAAGAAATGTTTTGTGATTTAAAGGTAAAATAATTGCGATGGGGCAACAACTGCCTCCAAGTACACCTATTGATGATGTGCTTGTGCTTTTAAACAATGTTCAACGATGAATCCCCAATTAAAAAAATAAACCAATAATCCCTTTAATTAGTTTACAAATCGACCTCATTTCTGTCATTTTTCAGCCTTAATAAACATTCACTTAATCTCTACCCATTGTAATGTAACAAAAATCCTTTATAATAACCCTTGTAATGATACAATTATATGGTTATATTGCCCTTGTAATACAACAATAATTAAAAAATGATAAAAAGAAACATATATCAAAACCTTCAGAAATGGAAAGAAAATCCTTCACGAAAACCGCTTATAATACGCGGAGCCAGGCAAGTGGGTAAAACCACTTTAATCAATTCCTTTGCAGAAGGCTATGAGCATAAAATTCTGCTAAATCTTGAAAAACAATCAGATAAGAAGTTTTTTGAAGAATTCGAGAATGTAAATAACATTATTGATGTTTTGCTTTTAAAATCTAATCTAACCACGGAAGATATCGATGGGATGCTTCTTTTTATTGATGAAATTCAAGAATCCCCCAAAGCAATTAAATTATTGCGATACTTTTATGAAGAGTTCCCGCAAATACAGGTAATTGCAGCCGGCTCACTTTTGGAATTTGCACTAAAAGATATTGAGAACTTCCCGGTCGGAAGAGTTGAATATCTCTATCTGCATCCGATGAATTTTTTGGAGTACTTGAATGCTTTCGAAAGAAGTAATGCACTTGAGCAGATGAATAAAATTCCGGTTGAAAAAAAAGCTCATTCAATTTTAATGGAGCTTTTTAATGACTATGCTATCATTGGTGGAATGCCGGAAATAATAAAAACTTACGCAGCAAAGAATAGTTTGGCTGATTTACCAAGGATATATGAAAGTCTGTGGGAAACATTTAAAGATGATATGAATAAGTACGCTTCGAATAAAACGGAAATGAATGTGATGAGGCATATAGTAAATAGTGCTTATCTGAACTTGGATGAACGGGTTAAATTCCAGAGTTTTGGAAACTCAAATTATAGGTCGCGTGAAGTTGGTGAGGCGATGCGGACTTTGGAAAAAGCCCGCTTTTTGTTTTTAATGTATCCGACAACCGGGGTAAAGGTGCCTATCAAGCCGGATTTGAAAAAATCTCCGCGTCTGCAATTTTTAGATACAGGATTGATAAATTATAAAAACGGAATTCAAGCTGAGCTATTGTCACTAAAAGACTTAAGTTCATTTTATAAAGGATATTTAATCCCGCATATTGTAACACAAGAGATTATTTCAATAAATAATTTTTCCAATACAAAACCTAATTTTTGGGTGAGAGAAAAAACTCAATCCTCTGCAGAGGTTGATTTGTTGATTCAATTTGATGGGAAAGTAATTCCTGTTGAGATCAAATCGGGAAGTGTTGGCAAGTTAAGATCGCTTCATCAGTTTATGGAGAGAACAGACCATAACTATGCCGTTAGAATTTATGGCGGGGAATTCAGTATCCAAAAAGTGAAGACTCCAAACAAAAAAGAGTTTATGTTAATGAATCTGCCCTACTATTTGGGAACAAAGATATTTGATTATCTCGAATATTTTTTAGAATAAAACGGTACGCCAGAGGTGAACAGGTAAATCCTTTTGAGATTTTCATAAATATTCTTATGAGATTCCTCTCTCGCCAAAATCCGGCTCGATCGGAATGACAGTTCATTAGTTGTGCAACAGACTATAAAACCGACGGCAATTTTCTAGTAGAAAGTTTTTGAAACAAACTAAATTTGTTGATTAATAAAAAACAAATTCAATTTCATTAACCCACAGATTCATCTATGGGATTAGGAAGCTCTACACCAAGATCCTCAACCGATTAACCGGTTTTCTTTTCTTCACAAGTTGAATATATATCACATTAGTGATATATTTGTGAAAAAGAAAAATCAAAATGATAAGAACAATAATTTCACTTCCACGGGAAATAAAAGTTTGGCTGGATGATTATTCAAGAAGACTGAATAAACCAACTGCAGAAACAATCAGAGAAGCACTAAAAGAATACAAGGAAAAGGTTGAATCCGAAAAAACTGACTCACTATCTGCCACTGCCGGAATTTGGAAGAAAAGAAAAATTGATGGAAATCAATACGTTGAAAAATTAAGATCAGAATGGTGATCTTATGAACGGGAAGAATCTTATCGATACGGTAATTTTAATAGATCACCTTAATGGCATTAAAAAAGCAACACAATGGTTAAAGAAGAACAATGATTCATTTATTAGTCCGATTACCAGAGCAGAAGTATTGACCGGGGCAGAGGAGGAGGAGAAGCACTCAATAAAAGTACTTTTAGATAGTTTTAAAACACTTGAAATCAATAATGAAGTTGCAGATTTATCCGCAGAGTTGAGGAAAAAACATAAATTAAAACTTCCGGATGCATTTCAAGCAGCAATAGCAATAATAAACAAAGTAGAACTTGCAACGAGAAATACAAAAGATTTCAATAAAAAAATGGGATTTGTGAAGATTCCATATAAGTTGTAACTAACAGAAAATTATCTCAAATTATTTCCCATAGGCAAGAAGTCAGAAATTTATGGTTGATCGTATTTTATTAACTGTCGCTTTTTTCTAAAACAGTTATTGTCGTTGCGAAGCGTTTTTTGCTGAAGCAATCTTCTAATTTCTGTTCAAAATTGATATAATTTTGTTCAGATTGTAATGGGATTGGCAATAGACTTTCTGGTAATGACATTCTATAAGTTGTGCCGCACAATCGACTCATTATAACCTTCAACCTGTAACTTGTAACCTTCTAACATACTTAACCGTAATTCTGAATACAGCGGAGCGGAATGAAAGGCTAAGGCATTAGCTCGCGAAAATCTCATCCGGAATGATTTGAGTTTCTCATATAGATAATTTTATATTGGTTATTGAAATGAGGAATTTATCAAATCAAATTGTGAGGAAATATGCAGTCTAAAGCAAAAACTGCGACTGAATATATAAATGAATTACCCGAGGAAAGAAAAAAGGTAATAAGAAATATTCGGAAGGAGATTAAAAAAAATCTCCCTAAAGGATTTAAAGAAGTGATGAGCTACGGAATGATCGGTTATGTTGTTCCTCACTCGCTTTATCCTAAAGGCTACCACGTTAATCCCGAACTGCCGCTTCCGTTTATGAGTCTGGCTTCACAGAAAAATTATGTTTCTTTTTATCATATGGGACTCTATTCCGGCAATTCATTATATGATTGGTTTGTTAAAGAATATCCTAAACACTCAAAAACTAAATTAGATATGGGGAAGTGCTGCGTTCGCTTTAAGAAGATGGATAATATTCCATATAAATTAATAGGTGAGATGTGCGGAAAAATTACTCCGCAAAAATGGATTGATATTTACGAATCAGCAATTAAACAAAGATGAAAAATTACATTTGTTTGTTGAGAGGAATAAACGTGAGCGGTCAAAAGAAAATTTTGATGAACGACTTACGGAATCTTGTGGAATCATTGGGTTTTTCTGATGTCCGTACGTACGTTCAAAGCGGGAATGTTCTGTTCCGCTCAGAATCAAACGACATTAAAAATCTTACGGACACAATCCAAAATAAAATTGAGAAAGAGTACAATTTCTTCGTTCCTGTGTTAATTAAAACTGCAAAGGAGTTTAAGAAGATAATAGATCAAATTCCTTTTGAAGCCGAGTGCATCGATCCAAAATTTTTACATGTACTTTTTCTATTTCAAAAAGTGATAGTTGAAGATCCGGAAAAATTGAACATCCCGATGAGCAAAGGAGAAGATTTTAAAATTATTGACGATTTAATTTATCTCTACTGTCCGAACGGATATGGCAGATCAAAACTGAATACAAATGTATTTGAAAGAAAGTTAAAAACGAATGCTACTGGCAGAAATTGGAACACTGTAAATCAACTATATAAGTTAGCATTGAGTTAACATGGCACAGAAAAAAAGAAATCTCAAGAAATTCGGTTATCTCGGATTTCTAGGTTTTCTTGGATTTTTGGGAATGAAGGATGGACTGGAAGGTCTGTACGGTTTTTTCGGCTTTTTGGGGTTCTATTCCTGTTTTGGTATTAACGACGAAGAGTAGAATTTATAGTTATATCATCCGAATTAATACGCAAATCAATCTTTCTATTTCGCGCAATACTTATGATTTCTGAAGGCACAGAAAAACATAAACAAAAATTGTTATATTATTATATTGCATAAATGAACAAACAGTATTCGGAGGAATAAATGAAATTCAGTACAAGCGAAGTCTATAACGCCGCAGTTATTTCCTTTAAGGGAAAGTTGATGGGCGGTCCCGATGCAGAAAATTTTCATAACAAATTAGTTGAATTTCTTGAATCGGGTAAGAAAAATATTGTAATTGATATGAGCAACGTTAATTACGTTAACAGTACGGGAATAGGAAATCTTATCCGTGGTTACACAACTGTTAAGAACAACGGAGGTCATTTAAAACTTGCCGGATTGACGGATAAGATTGAAGGACTTCTTTCGATCACAAAACTGAATTCGGTTTTTGAACAGTTTCCTACAATCGATGAAGCTGCTAAAAGCTTCTAAAAGAAAACAAACTAATATATTGAGTTTAAAGGAATTAGAATGAGAGAATACCTCGATCTTGTTAAAACTGTACTGGAAAATGGTGAACGAAAAACATCAAGAACAGGTATAGACACAATTTCATATTTCGGCGCATTTTACAGGGTTGATCTATCAAAAGGATTTCCTCTGCTTACCACGAAAAAAATGATTTGGAAATCTCTCCTACACGAAGTGCTTTGGTATCTTTCCGGTGAAGATCATATAAGAAATCTGCGCGAACACACAAAAATTTGGGACGCATGGGCTGATGGTAATGGAAATTTACAGACTGCCTATGGAAGATACTGGCGGCGTTATCCTGTTCCCGATAGAAGTACGGCTCTTGGAAGCGAAGTTTTTGTTGATGCGGCAAATCCTTTTGTAAAAAAAGAACCAGACGGTTCTCTTTCGTTCGATCAAATAGGATGGGTGATTGATCAGATAAAAAATAATCCCAACTCGCGCAGGATGGTTGTGACGGCTTGGCATCCTGCAAATGCTGTAATCAGTAAACTTCCGCCCTGTCATTACACTTTTACTTTTAATGTAGTTAACGGAAAACTTAATTGTCATTTGACTCAAAGGTCAGGCGACATTGCTTTAGGAATTCCTTTCAATCTTGCGGCGTACTCGATGCTTGTACAAATAATTGCGCAGGAAGCTGATCTTGCACTTGGTTATTTTGCACATACAATTGTGGATGCACATATTTATGTGGCTGAAGAAGGCTCAGGCAAAGAAGAGTTCGATCATACCGCCGGTCTTAAGGAACAGTTGAAAAGAAAACCTCTGCCGCTTCCGAAATTGGTGATTGCGAAAAAACCAATCGATCAACTAACATTCGAAGATTTTGATTTGATAGATTATAAGTCGCACGATAGAATAAAATTTGAAGTAGCGGTATAAGAATATTAGTGACCGTATTTGTCCATTGCTATTTTCTGTTCTTCTTGCTAATATTTTTAGAAATTGAAGCGGGGGAGTTTTGAAAAAAATAGCTTTGTTAATCTTTGTTATTTCGGCATTAATTGCCTGCCGGGAGGGAATAGTTGAATTTCCCGAAGATTCATCAAAAGGCACAATTTATATAGATTCGGAACCTAGAGGTGCAAGAATTTATTTGAACAATTCATTTATTTCGAAATTCACTCCGGACAGCATAATCAATCTCGATCCCGGCGAATATTCAATTACTTTGCGTGAATTTGGTTATCTTGATACGACCGTTGTTGTTAATCTGAATGAAAATATAGTTCCTTATGTTAATGTTACTTTAATACCTTACTGAGATGAAAATTATTATTATTGCCGCGGTTGCAAAAAATGGTGTTATAGGTAAAAACGGTTCCATACCTTGGCACTCAAAAGCAGAATTGCAGCACTTCAAAAAAACTACAATGAGCTTCCCGATCATTATGGGAAGAAAGACATGGGAATCCATAGGAAGAGTCCTCCCCGGAAGATTAAATATCGTTTTAACAAGTAAAGAATTAAAATCTGATTCGGAAAACTTGATTTACTTTGATTCTCTCGAAAAAGCATTTGAATTATGTGAATCAAAAAAATACGAGAAGTGTTTTATTATTGGTGGAAGCCAAATTTATAAAACAGCGATGGATTCAGCAGATAGTATGATAATAACCAGAATGCCGTTCGAAATTGATGGGGATTCATACTTTCCCAAAATAGGCAGCGAATGGAAATTAATCGACACAACCAAACTTGAGGAATTCTCAATCGAGGAATACAAACGAGTATCAATCTAATTTCGTATATTGCTTCCCCTCAAATCATCTTATTATGAGTTCAAAGATAAACATACTGCCCGAGCATGTCGCAAACAAAATTGCCGCCGGCGAAGTTGTGCAAAGACCCGAATCGGTTGTGAAGGAATTAATCGAAAACAGTGTTGATGCAAAAGCGGATGAAATACATCTGGTTATAAAACAAGCCGGTAAATCGCTTATTCAAGTAATCGATAATGGGGAAGGGATGAGCGAAGAGGATGTTAAAAAATCTTTTCTTCGTCATGCAACAAGCAAAATAAAAGATGAAAATGATCTCGAAAACATAAGATCTCTCGGCTTTCGTGGAGAAGCGTTAAGCTCGATTGCGGCAGTGTCGAACTTCGAAATTAAAACTGAACGGAAAGAAGATCAGTTCGGTTCTGAAATTAAACTGTTTGAAAACTCGGAGTATGAGTTTGTTCGAGGATCGTTTGCAAAGGGGACTGTGGTTACGGTCAGAAATCTTTTTTTTAATCTTCCGGCTAGAAGAAATTTTTTGAAGTCGAACACAACTGAATTGAGACATATCATAGATACTTTCAACAAATTTGCACTTTCGTATCCTTCGATAGAATTTAAGTTTACAAACGATGGAGATCTGCTTTTCGATTACAAAAAAGAAAATCTTGAATCTAGAATCCAAAACGTAATTGCCGATAACATTACTGACCTCACAATAAAAATTGAAGAGATTACCGATTACATTACTTTGAAAGGTTATATAGCAAAACCGGCTACGCTGAAGGACTGCAAGACGGATCAATATCTCTTCGTTAATAATCGTTCCGTTATGAATCGTTCCATCAATCATGCTGTGTTTTCTGCTTACGGAGATCTTCTTGAAAAAGGTGAATATCCGTTCTTCGTTTTGTTCTTGGAGATCGATCCAAAATATGTCGATGTTAATGTTCATCCATCAAAACTTGAAGTCAAGTTCGAAAACGATAAAGAAATTTATTCTTTCGTAAATGCAGTTGCTAAAAAGGGACTGGGTACCGATGAGTTCGTTCCTATTTTTCCTATCAACAGCATTGCCGGCTCAAGAAATGCTTCGCGTTTTGAGGACGAGGATGAATTCGATGGATTTTCATCGCGAAGCAAACGAAATTTCAACAAAGAATATGCGGGCAAAGGTGCATTATCCGAAGATGATTTAAACATACTTTTTAGTTCTATTAACAAAGAATTGAGGACGATTAAAAAATCAAACGGAGATCACCCATTTGCGCCGGCAGCAGAAGCAGAAATTTTATCCGATGCTCTCGAAACGGAAGCAGGAACACCTTCATCAACAAGTTTTATTGTTTCGCTGCATCAAAGGTATATATTATCTCAAATAAAGAGCGGCTTGATGATCATCGATCAGCATAGAGCGCATCAGCGGGTACTTTACGAAAAAGCAGTAAAATCATTCAAATCGGATTTCCCGTTTTCGCAGCAGCTTTTGTTCTCGCAGACTCTTAAACTTGATCCGGACGATTTTAAGCTGACAAAACAGCTTGAGGATGGACTTAAAAAACTTGGCTTCGAAATAAAGTTTTTCGGGAAAAATACTATTGTGATTGACGGTGTACCTTCGGATGTAAAATTTGGTAATGAGAGTGAAATATTTTTTGAGATACTTGAATATTACCGTCTGTTGACAAAGCGAAGCGAACTTGGTTCGACCGAAAAACTCGCAATTGCTTTTGCACAAAAGGCATCAATAAAATACGGCGATTCCATGAACGAACAGGAAATGCGTATTCTTGTAGATCAGCTTTTTGCTACTTCAAAACCGATGGTCTCTCCGGATGGGATGCCTACACTCATAAAAATCAAAACCGAAGATCTTGATAAGTGGTTTGGAAGATCATAACCTTTTTTTTATTTTTTACCCAACTTTTAACTATAAGAATGGTCACAAATGAATAATGAAGAATATATTCTGCAAAAAGAGAAGTATCAAAAAAACTTCGAAAAATCGAAGAAAATTGATTTTAAATATACGACAGTTTCCGGACAGAAAATTAATCCTCTCTACACTCCCGACGACGTGTCAAATATAGATTTTATAAATGATATAAATTTCCCGGGCGAGTATCCTTTTACAAGAGGAATTCATCCCACAGGTTATAGAGGAAAGATTTGGACTATGCGGCAGTTTGCCGGATTCGGTTCGCCGGAAGATACTAATCAACGTTTTAAGTATTTGCTTAAAAATGGTCAAACCGGACTTTCAGTCGCATTCGATCTCCCCACTTTAATGGGATGGGATTCTGATTCAGATTTCAGTAAAGGCGAGGTTGGAATATGCGGAGTTGCAATTTCTTCGCTTCACGATATGGAGCGGCTTTTTGACGGAATTCCGCTCGATCAAGTTTCTACTTCGATGACTATTAATTCACCAGCTGCAATGATTTTTGCATTCTATCTTGCAGTCGCTGAAAAACAAGGTGTTACCTTCGATAAACTACGCGGTACTCTGCAGAACGATATTCTTAAAGAATATATTGCACAGAAAGAATTTATCTATCCGCCTCGTCCTTCTATGAGAATCATTACCGATATGATTGAATACACCACCAACGAAGTTCCTCAATGGAATCCTGTTTCAGTAAGCGGTTATCATATCCGCGAAGCCGGATCAACAGCAGCTCAAGAGCTTGCGTATACTTTAGCTGATGGATTCGAATATATCGAACATTGTATTGAAAGGGGAATGGATGTAGATAGTTTTGCTCCGAGAATTTCTTTTTTCTTTAACAGTCATTTGGATTTCTTTGAAGAGATCGCAAAGTTCAGAGCCGCTAGAAGAATTTATGCGCGCAGAATGAAAGAAAAATACGGTGCGAAAAATCCTCGTTCCTGGTGGATGAGATTTCACACTCAAACAGCCGGCTGCACGTTGACTGCTCAACAACCTGAAAACAACATAGTGCGAACCGCATTTCAAGCAATGGCTGCGGTGCTGGGCGGAACACAGTCGCTTCACACAAACTCGATGGACGAAACACTAGCATTGCCAAGCGAAAAAGCCGTTAAGATTGCGCTTAGAACACAGCAGCTTCTTGCATACGAAACCGGTGTGATAAATACAGTCGATCCTCTCGGCGGAAGCTACTTTGTTGAATCTTTAACAAATAAAATGGAAGAAGAAGCAAACAGAATCTTCGATGAAATCGACGGTTTCGGAGGAGTTATTCCTGCGATTGAGGCGGGATATTTCCAGCGCGAAATTGCCGATGCCGCTTACAGGTATCAAAAGGAACTTGAAAGGAAAGAGAAGTTTATGGTCGGAGTGAACGAATTTGTTGAGGAAGAAAATACAATTGATATTCCGATACTTCAAATTTCACCGGAAGTTGAGAAGAAACAGAAAAAGGAATTAGCTGATCTGAGACAGTCGCGCAATCAAAAGGATGTTGAACAATCAATCGAGAACATCAAATCTGCTGCAATTGACGGGAAAAATTTGATGCCGGTTTTTATTGAAGCCTCCAAAAAATATGTTACACTCGGAGAGATGGTGGGAGCACTGAAAGAGCCTTTCGGCGTTTATGAAGAATCTGCCGTGTTCTGATGATTAAGGAAATCGTTTCTCTCATAAGGATCAAGGATTGGATTAAGAACACTTTTGTGTTTGTTGCACT
>CAZCLA010000035.1:0-20176 GCA_964499285.1 uncultured Melioribacteraceae bacterium | reverse complement strand
TAAATACAAACACAGAGTTTATTAAAATTGTCGGCGCTTACGTTCTTCTGAATGTAGTTTATTCATTGCTGCTCAAAAAAATAGTGATTTTGGATTTACTTTCAATCGCTGCCGGTTTTACTCTTAGAGTTGTCGGGGGCGCTGCTGCTATTTCGGTTGCTGTTTCAAACTGGCTGCTTCTTACAACATTGTTCATTTCACTATTTTTAGCTGTAATGAAACGACGTTCCGAGATTGGTTTGATGGAAGAAACAAATAATACGACTAGATCAGTGCTTCAGAATTACAGCATAAAATTTACGGATCAGATAGGCACAATTTCAGCAGCCGGAGTGATTATATGTTACGCACTTTATGCGGTTTCGGATAGAACGGTTCAGTATTTCAATACCGAAAGTTTTATTTATACCACAGTTTTTGTTGTATTCGGTATATTTAGATATATGTTTCTTGTTCATATTCGAAAACAAGGTGAAAATACTGTGGAACTTTTGTTGAAAGATTTTCCGATGCTTATAAATATTTTTCTTTATATAATTTCGATAGTATTGTTGATTTATAATTCGGATTTATTATGAGAAATAATTTATTTGTTTATCTTATCGTCTCAGTCGTTATTTCATTCTTTGCTGTTTCCTGTTCGTCTTCGGAAGAGAGCACTGACGAATCAGATATAGATGAAGAATATAGAGTTTATTACGAACCTTCCATCAATTTACAGGTCGAAAAAATTTATGCTTGGGTCGATTATATGCCCGGTGGTAAACCAAAATTTCACATCACCGGCGATTTAGCAATACCGTCAACTGATGATTATTCCTCTGAAGAAGTGGAATTGGTTCTGATAAGAATTCATCAGCGACAGAAGATAGTTTATCAAATTATCCCGACAGTACAGGATATCGATAAGAGTTCTGACGGCATAAGAAAAATAATGTTCTCAACACTTTCGGGATTATTTTTGGAACCATGGTTTAACCCGGATGAACTTATAGATGTGGAGCTTAGATTTTCAAGCGACAGCGGCAATTATGAATATATTGCGTTTAATGTAGAAGTGGATAAGGCTTATTGATATGTTATTTGATTTTATTGGATTGATAATTCTTCTGCTTCTCAGCGGATTTTTTTCATCCTCCGAATTAGCTTTCGTGGTAGCCAACAAACTAAAAATAGAAGTAAGAGCAAGGAAGAATAAAATTGCCGCAAAAGCTGCTCAATATTTTGTTGACGATCCGAATATTTTTTTCTCGACGATTCTTGTCGGCAACAACATTGTCAACGTCGCATTTGCATCGCTGCTTACGGTTTTTCTGCTTCATTTTTTCGATCTCAATGATTTTGAAATACTCTTAATCTCGTCATCTCTTCTTCTGTTATTAGGAGAGTTGATCCCGAAATATATAGCACGCGATTTTGCGGATCGATTGGTTATTCTAATCTCCCTTCCGCTTAGATTACTTTCGATAATTTTATATCCGGTAGTCAAATTACTTTCTTCAATAAGCAATGTGTTTGTTAAGGAAGCTGAGATTGAAGAAGCGCAGACCGAACTTGTTGATCGCGAGGATATTCAAGTACTAATAGATGAAGGTTCGGAGGCGGGACATTTTGCGGAAAGTGTTTCCGATATTGCCGCAAATATCCTCGAACTCGGTGAACAAAAAATTTATGAAGCGATGACCCCAAGAACCGACATTGCCGGGATTCAAATTGACAGCTCAATTGAGGAATTATTGGATGTTTTCATTACATCCGGATATTCTAAAATTCCCGTTTACGATGAAAGTATGGATGATATTAAAGGTGTTGTTTTTGCGTACGATATGTTTAAAAATCCGAGCGATATAAAATCAATGATGCGGAAACCAAAATTTGTTCCGGATACAAAAAAATCGATAGAGATGCTTAATGAATTTCTCGACGAAAGAATTTCAATTGCGATTGTTGTTGATGAATTTGGAGGAACAGCCGGGATAATAACGGTAGAAGATATTATCGAGGAAATGTTCGGCGAAATTCATGATGAGTATGATGTGGACGATGATGTTTGTAAAAAAATAAACGACGATACTTACATAATCTCCGGTAAAGTTGAGGTCGATGCATTAAACGAAGATCATGATTTGGACATTCCCGAAGGAGATTATGAAACGCTTGCCGGCTATATTACTTCTACACTAGGAAATATTCCACAGCAAGGTTACGAATTTAAAACTGACAAATTTAAGATCACCATCCTTAGATCCGACATTAACCGCGTAGGGCTTATTAAACTGCAAGTGCTTCAGAATTAGGTGCAATTCCTAAAATCGGATTGTGAATCCTTTTTGATTAACGGACATCATATCCAGCAATAATTTGAATTGGTATGGAAAATATTATTGGATATAGTGCGGCTGTCGCAGTCGGAATTACGCTCGGACTGATAGGCGGAGGAGGATCGATTTTGACTGTTCCAATTCTTGTTTATATTTTCAGCATCGATCCGTTGTTATCGACTTCATATTCACTTTTTGTTGTGGGTCTCACGGCACTAATCGGTGCTTACGGTTATTTCAGAAAAAATGAAGTCGAGATCGGAACGGCAGTTTTATTTTCGATTCCCTCGCTGATATCGGTTTATTTAACAAGAAGATTTTTGATGTCGTCAATCCCCGATGAGCTTGTATCCTACGCAGAAATTACAATCACTAAAAACTTTTTAATACTAATTGTGTTTGCGCTTCTGATGATTGGCTCGGCATGTTCGATGATAAAGAAAACCAAACCAAGCGTTCCGGGAAAGAAAATAAAGAAGAAATATTTATTGATAATAGTCGAGGGAATTGTAGTAGGTGTTCTTACGGGTTTTGTTGGAGCCGGAGGCGGATTTTTGATAATTCCGGCTTTGGTGGTCTTTGCCAAACTCCCAATGAAAAAAGCAGTCGGCACATCATTGATTGTAATTGCACTTAAATCGTTCTTTGGATTTATTGGTGATGCCGGAACTGACTTATACTTCGATTGGAATTTTCTTCTGCTCTTCTCCCTTTTTGCGGCTGTAGGAATATTCTTCGGTTTAATCCTCAGCAAGAGAGTATCCGGCGAAAAATTAAAACCGGCTTTCGGCTGGTTTGTTCTTTTAATGGGAACTTATATTATGTTTAACGAAATTAGAATTTTAATTAACTAAGGAAAAATATATGAATCCACTTTCAGCAATTTTTGGTAATAGAGTTCAAGTAAGCAATTTATCTTCCGATGAGTTCGAAAAAATTATGGAGGAAAATGAAAATGCAGTTCTTCTTGATGTAAGAACACCGGGGGAAAACAAGGAAGTTAGGATCCCTAATTCAAAACTGATTGATCTTATGGATCCCAAATTTTCTGAGAAAATTGAAAGCCTCGATAGAAATAAAACATATTTAGTTTATTGCAGAAGCGGTAACAGAAGTTTTTATGCAGTTAAAGAAATGCTAAAATTAGGATTTGAAAATGTGCACAATCTCGAGCCGGGAATAATTGGTTGGAACGGCGAGATAGAGAGAGATTAAGGAGGGAACATGTATTTTGAACATATATATGAAAAAGGATTAGCTCAAGCAAGTTATTTGATAGGATGTCAAGCGACCGGGAATGCAATAGTAATAGATCCAAGAAGAGATATCGATATTTATTTGGAAATAGCAGACCGCGAAAACCTTCGCATAACTCACATAACCGAAACTCATATACATGCTGATTTTCTTAGTGGTAGCAGAGAATTAGCAGCACGAACCGGTGCCGAGATTCTGCTTTCGGATGAAGGAGGAAATGATTGGCAGTATCAGTTTGAGCATACACCTTTGAAAGATGGAAATAAATTTAAAGTAGGCAATCTTATTTTTGAAGTTCTTCACACTCCGGGACATACTCCTGAACACATAAGTTTTCTACTTACAGATTCTGCCGCAAGCACAGAACCGATTATGATTTTTACCGGCGATTTTGTTTTTGTCGGCGATGTGGGAAGACCTGATCTTCTCGAAAAAGCAGCTGGAATAAAAGGAACTCAGAGAATAGGCGCCGAGCAGATGTTCGATTCACTGAAAAAGTTTAAATCGTTAAAAGATCATATACAAGTATGGCCCGGGCATGGTGCCGGATCGGCTTGTGGTAAGTCCCTAGGTGCAGTTCCGAGCAGTACGGTCGGTTATGAAAAACTAGTCAATTGGGCGCTTCAATTTGAGGATAAAGACAGTTTTGTAGATGCCTTACTTGAAGGACAGCCTGAGCCGCCGAAATATTTTGCGATGATGAAAAAATTGAACAAAACCGGTCCCGATATAATCGGTGGTGTTCCTCATCCAGCAAGACTTACATTAACACAATTTAAGGATGCAGTTAATGAAAACGTAACTATTATAGATACAAGAGATAAATTTGCGTTTGCAGGAGGACATATCAAAGGTTCCTTAAACATTCAGGATAATTCTGCTTTTACCACTTGGATGGGCTGGATGCTCGGTTATGATGAAAAATTTCTGCTGATTGCTCCCGAACATCGTATTGAAGAGCTTACTAAATCTCTTATAAGAATCGGACTGGATAACATTTATGGTTATTTCCCAAATCTTGAAAGTTGGGCAAACTCGGGTCATGAACTCGATGTAATAAATCAAATCACTTGCACAAATCTTCGCAAGAAAATTGATCAAGAAGAAGTTCAAGTTATTGATGTCAGAGGAGCCAGCGAGTATAAGGCAGGCACTGTGGATAATGCAATTAATTTCCACGTAGGTTCACTAAAAGAGAATCTTGATAAAATCAGAAAGGATGTAGATGTGGTCGTTCATTGTGCGACTGGCGACAGATCGAGCATTGCATGTAGCTACCTCAAAAAACAAGGTTTCGATAACGTGATAAACTTGACCGGCGGATACCAGCATTGGCTGCAGGAATGCACACTCGAAAAAGAATTGATTGAAACTTAATTTTATTGTACTATATTGCCGGATAAATCATTATCCGGCTTTTTATTATGGATTATAAAATAATTTTATTCGACGGTGTCTGTAATCTTTGTAACTTCAGCGTCCAGACAATAATAAGACACGATAAGAAAAGAATTTTCCGGTTTGCCTCGCTTCAATCTGAATTTTCAACTAATCTATTGAAAAAATATAATCGATCTGACAAAGATTTTGATTCAGTCATTCTCATCGACGGAGATAGAGTCTTCGAAAAAACTGAAGCATTTTTTGAAATTATTAAACATCTGGGATTTCCGTTAATCATTTTCTATCCTTTTAAAATTTTTCCCAATGTCTTGCTCGACAAAATATATGATCTCATCGCAAAAAAAAGATATAAGTGGTTCGGCAAAAGAAACGAATGCATGATCCCAACCCCGGAATTAAAATCACTGTTTCTAGACTGACCCGCATATCTTTTGGCAGATCAATCCGAATTAAGTTATTTTCGTAATCTAATTTTGTATGGAATTTACACTTTTACATAAAGAACAAAACTCGAAAGCACGTGCAGGTATATTAAAAACCGATCACAGTGTTATTGAGACACCTATATTTATGCCTGTCGGTACACAAGCTACGGTAAAGGCTATTTCGCAGCGTGTACTGACCGAAGACATAAACGCTCCAATAATTCTTGGGAATACATATCATCTTTATCTGCGACCCGGAATTGAAATATTGGAGGATTTCGGCGGACTTCATAATTTCATGAAATGGGATAAGTCAATCTTGACCGACAGCGGGGGATTTCAGATTTATAGTCTTTCAGAGTTACGAAAAATCAAAAACAACGGTGTAGAATTCCGATCTCATCTCGATGGATCAAAACACTTTTTCTCACCAGAAAAAGTAATCGGAATTCAACGTTCGATTGGCTCTGATATTATGATGGTTCTCGATGAATGTACACCTTTTCCTTGCGAATACGATTATGCGGAAAAATCGAAAAATCTTACCGGCGCTTGGGCAAGATTAAATCTTGAGGCGTTCCATAATTCCAATCCGAAATATGAGCATCAACAGGCTCTTTTCGGAATTATTCAAGGAAGTGTTTTTAAGGATTTACGAGAGGCTTCCGCTAAGGATTTGGTGTCGCTCGATTTTGATGGTTATGCAATAGGCGGACTTGCTGTCGGCGAGCCGGCAGAAACCATGAACGAAATAGTTGATTTCACGACGGATTTTATTCCGGCTTCTAAGCCAAGATATTTGATGGGTGTGGGAAGACCGGAAAATATCCTCGATGCCGTCGAAAGGGGAATCGATATGTTCGATTGCGTGATGCCTACCCGAAACGCACGAAATGCATATTTGTTTACTTCGCAGGGAATTATTACTATTAAAAATTCGATTTATAAAAATGATAAATCACCTCTGGATCCGGAATGCGATTGTTATACCTGCCGGACGTATTCAAAAGGTTATCTGCGTCATCTTTATAACGCGAATGAGATTCTCGCACTTGAGTTGGGCACGATTCACAATCTTTCCTACTATCTTAATTTAGTGAGAGAAGCTCGAAAAAGAATACTGGATGATTCATTTTCGGAATGGAAGGAAAGTATTATAAATATTATATCAAAGAATAATAAAGAAATTAGGGAGGATTAATGGAAATCTTATTTGCAATGGCTCCGCAGGGAGGAGACGGCGGAGGCAGTTTAGTCAGCACATTAATTATGTTCGGTGCAATATTTGCCATTTTTTATTTTATGATAATCAGACCTCAGCAGAAGAAAGCAAAAGAACGGGAAAAATTATTGAGCGAACTTCAGAAAGGGGATAAGGTTGTAACAAGCGGCGGAATTCATGGTACAATAGCAGGCTTGGAAGAAAAAACTGCTTTGCTCGATATTGGCAGCAACGTGAAAGTAAAAATTGAGCGTTCTGCAATTTCAGTTGTTAATAAATAGTGATTTCGAATGAAAGTACTTGATATAAAAAAGAATTTTCTCGCGATCGAAAAGGAATTTTCAAATTACGAAGATTCGAAAATTGTTATTCAATCTGTTCCGTTCGAAAAAACCGTAAGTTACGGGAAAGGAACAGGTCTTGGTCCTAAAGCAATTCTTGAAGCCTCTCATTATGTAGAGTTTTATGATGAGGAATTTGACAGGGAGCTTTGTTTTGAAAAGGGAATAGCTGCGCTTGAACCTATGAACCTCAATAAGCTTTCCCCTGAAAAGGCTTTGAAAAAAATCTATGATTCGACAAAGTCCCTTCTTGATGAAGATAAATTTGTTGTAACTCTTGGCGGCGAACACACAATTTCTTCGGCGCCGGCAAAAGCGTACTTCGAAAAATTCAAAGATTTATCGATACTTCAGATAGATGCTCATTCCGATCTCAGGGAAGAATATGAGGGAACAAAGTACTCCCATGCATGTGTTATGAAACGCATTGCCGAATTCACATTGAGAATAGTTCAAGTAGGTATTCGTGCGCAGTGTATTGATGAATCAAAATTTATAAAGGAAAACAAAATAAAAACATTCTACGGCAGAGGGATTAGAGAGAGTGTTTATGGAAAAGATTGGATGAACAGCGTAATTAAAAATCTCTCGAAGAATGTATATATTACGTTTGATGTCGATGGATTCGATCCATCCTTCCTGCCTTCTACGGGAACTCCGGAACCGGGAGGTTTGTTCTGGGACGAGACAATTTCGCTTATCAAAAAGGTTGGCGAAAAGAAAAATATTGTGGGTTTTGATGTAGTTGAACTTGCACCAAAGAAAGATGATCCATCATCAAGTTTTACTACGGCAAAGCTGGTCTATAAAATGCTTAATTGTGCATTTATCAACAAGTAATTGAGGGTGCCATGAAAAAAATATATTCATGGTTGATATTTTTTCTTTTGACTTTTTCATCGGTTTTTGGGCAGTCAAAAGTTTATCTCGCAAATGTTGAAGGCGACATTGATTTAGGTCTTTCGCCTTACATTAAAAGGATAATTCAAGAAGCCGAAACAAATTATGCCGATGCAATTATATTTAAAATCAACACTTTCGGCGGAAGAGTCGATGCTGCAACTCAAATTAAAGATGCTATATTAAATTCAAAAATTCCGACGATTGCCTTTGTCGATAAACGGGCAATTTCTGCCGGTTCGCTAATTGCACTTTCATGCCAGAAGATATATATGGTTTCCGGTTCATCTATGGGCGCAACCACAGTTGTGGATCAGACCGGTGAAAAACAATCGGAAAAAGCTCAATCCTACATGCGTTCTGAGATGAGAGCTACCGCTGAAAAAAATGGCAGACCTAGTAAAATTGCCGAAGGTATGGTTGACGAAAGAATTGTTGTTGAAGGACTTGTTGACAGCACTCAGCTAATCACTTTAACAGCCGAAGAAGCGGTTAAATATGAAATGGCTGATTACATTGCTGCGGATTTAAATGAGGTGTTGGAAAACGAAAATCTTGAGAATGCAGAATTAATCACGCTCGATACAAATGTTGCCGAAGAGATTGTTCGTTTTCTAAATAATCCGATCGTTTCTTCGCTGCTTATAATGATAATTTTAGTAGGAATGTTTACCGAAGTTAAAACACCTGGATGGGGAGTGCCGGGGACTGCGGCTGTGATTGCTCTGGTCTTGTTCTTCGGCTCTAGTTATATTGTCGATTTAGCATCGATAATAGAAATATTGATTTTTGTTGTTGGATTAGGTTTGCTTATTGTGGAAATTTTTGTGATCCCCGGTTTTGGTGTGTTTGGAATACTTGGAATTATTTTAATGATGGCAAGTCTTTTCCTCGGACTCATTTCGGATTTTCCGATGGTTGATTTTGAGATTATCTCGGCAGCAATTATCCAGTTTGCGGGCGGATTAATTGCATCGCTGGTGCTGATTTATTTCATCTCAAAGTTTCTTCCCAAAACCAGGATTTGGAATAATCTTATTTTAAATACGAATATTGGCGGAAGTTCAGGCTACACTTCGGATGAGACGATTAAATCCTTGGTCGGAAAAAAGGGAATCGCTTTTACTGATCTCCGTCCGTCCGGTACTATCTTGGTTGATGATAATAGAATTGATGCAGTTACGGAAGGTGAATATATCTTAAAGGGGACTAAAATTTCGGTCGTAAAAGAAGGCGGCTCAAAAGTAATTGTGCGTGCCGTTAAATAGGAAATCAGTACAGCAGAAATTTATTTCGTTTTTCCGTAAAATCCTGTAAATCATTCTGCCAGCTTGATCTTATCTCTTCTATGGAAATTCCTTCCATTAATTTTCGAATAAGAGTGTTGTTGCCGGCAAGCAGATTGAAATGATTCTCATTAAATTCAAATTCATTCGGATATAATCTCAGCAGTGATTTGATCAGAGCAACCATTATTTTCATATGATCTAATAATTTGTGATCTGTTATCTTAAACTCAATACCGTAACATTTTTCATTTTCGTACTTCGGTTTTGAAGCTGATTTCATTTTTTCCGGAGTGAATTCAACTGCCGCCAAGTGCAAACCGGTTAAATCATAACTTCCAAGTTCGGAAAGCAGTTTGTCTGAATTAATAAATGGTGCACCGATTTGAAGAAAGGGTTTAGTTGTTCCTCGTCCTTCGGATACATTTGTTCCTTCGATGAAACAAGTCGCGGGATAAATTTGTGCGGTCTCAAAATTTGGAATATTTGGAGAAGGATTAATCCAATTCCTAAAGTAAATTTTCTGATCGTTTTCTCGTTTATAACCTTCCATTTTTAATACGGTTAAATCTGCTTTTTTTCCGGTTGATTCAAATAGCAAAAAGTTAAAATAGTATGCAAGCTCACCTACTGTCATCCCATATATTACCGGTATCTCATTTATACCAATAAATGATTTGAAGTTTGGATCAAGTACCGGTCCGTCATATCGTGCTCCACCAATTACATTTGGGCGATCAGCAATAATGATTTTTTTATTTGTTTCAGCAGCAGATTCTATACAATAATACATTGTGGAAATATAAGTGTAGAAGCGTGCTCCGAGATCTTGAATGTCGAACAATATTATGTCCAGATCCTTCACGTCATTCGGCTGCGGTTTTTTGTTTTTGCCGTAGAGTGATTTTACTGGGATGCCTTTATAAAATTTTCCTTTGGTATGTACAAGTTCTCCGGCTTCAACATCTCCGAATAGATCGTGCTCCGGCGTAAAAATTGTTTGAATATCGCAAATTTTCAAAGAAAGTAATGTGTCGATTAAGGAAGTACCGTTCGATAAAACTGATGTATGGTTGATGACGATACCGACTTTTTTATGGCTGATCAGGTCATTTTCCGTATTGATTAATTGTTCATTTCCTAATTTAAACTTTGGTTGAGCTGAGCAGGAGATAAATATTAGAAAAAACAAGAAAAGAAAAAGTGTAAGATATTTATTAGTAATAAGATACATTATTTACTTAAATAGATTTTCTTAAAAAGAATCCACGCTGCGAGTGACATACCATCCCAAATCTCGTTTTTTGCAATTTTCTGTTCAATTTCATCATAGGTCAACTCGATTAAATTGAATTCCTCAAACTGATCCATTTCGAGCGGGGAGCGAAATAATTTTTCACAGAAATATACGGAGCAAGTTTCATCGCTTACTCCGGAGTAGGGAGCAAACTTACCAATATATTCCATTTCTTTTGTATCATAACCGGTTTCTTCACGCAGCTCTTTATGTGCATTTTCGAGTGCTGAATAATTTTCAGGTACTGATCCGCAAGGAAATTCAAGACTTGTTTCTTGATTTAAGTATCTAAATTGTTCAACAAATAAATATTTGTTTTCCTTTTTTGCGATTATTAGTGAAGAACCGGGAGTGTGAACATAATGATATTCGCCTTCCCGGTCATCATTTTCAAGTTTGAATGTATCTTTTTTGTAAGTCCAGTGCTGGTTTTTGAACATTACTTTTTCACTGAGCTTTATCCATTTCTTCAGCGACATTTCAACCGTAGTTTTCTAATAATTCTTTTCTTGGAAAGAAATGTAAAATTTCCAACTTAGCATTTTCATCTGAATCTGAACCATGAACGATGTTCGTTTCGATACTGTCAGCGTAAAGTTTTCTTATCGTTCCTTCTTCAGCTTTTGCCGGATCCGTCGCCCCAATGAGCTTTCTGAATTCTTCAACAGCATTTTCTTTTTCCAAGGCAATCGGAACGCAAGGACCCGATGTCATATATTTTATAAGATCATTAAAAAACGATCTTTCTTTGTGAACTTCATAAAAACCGCCCGCTGATTTTTCATTTAAGTGTACCATCTTAATAGCCACAATTTTAAAACCTGCACCGGTTATTTTAGAAATTACTTCTCCAATCAAATTCTTTTGAACACAATCTGGTTTAAGAATTGCTAAAGTTCTATTACTCAATTTTTCCTCCGAATCGATTACTGTTATTAAAAAAATGCCGTCGTAAAAGACGGCATCACTAAACTAATTATCTAATTATTATTTACTTATTAATTTTCGAAAGCGCTTCTTTCATTGTTATGCCAATTGCTGCCGGACTTTCAACCACATGTATTCCAGCTTTCTTCAATGCTTTCATTTTTTCTGATGCAGTTCCTTTCCCGCCGGAAATAATTGCTCCTGCATGACCCATACGTCTTCCGGGAGGTGCTGTTTGACCGGCAATAAAACCAACAACGGGTTTTTTTACATGCTTTTTGATATAAGCAGCAGCTTCCTCTTCTGCGCTTCCGCCAATCTCACCAATCATAACTATTCCATCAGTGTTCGGATCTTCATTAAACAGCTTAATTATATCTGTGAACTGAGAACCGATTACAGGATCTCCTCCGATTCCAACACAAGTCGATTGTCCAATCTTGAGATCGGAAAGCTGCTTGACAGCTTCGTAAGTTAAAGTTCCGCTTCTTGATACAACACCAACTTTTCCTTTCCGGTGAATGAATCCCGGCATTATCCCGATCTTTGCCTTCCCTGGGGATATAATTCCCGGACAGTTTGGACCGATCAATCTTACATCCGAATTTCTTATAACATCGTACACTGCAACCATATCTTTTGCGGGAATTCCCTCAGTTATACATACGATAAGTTTGATTCCGGCATTTGCAGCTTCTAAAATTGCGTCGGCGGCAAAAGGCGGCGGGACAAATATTGCCGAGGCTGTAACTTTCTGATATTTAACTGCATCGGCAACTGTGTTGTAAATTGGAATCTTATTAAATTTGGTACCGCCTTTCCCTGGCGTAACTCCGGCTACTACATTTGTTCCGTATTCGACCATCTGCTGAGTGTGGAAAGAGCCTTCACTACCGGTTATTCCTTGAACAACAACCTTGGTCTTTTTGTCGAGAAGAATACTCATATTAGTTTCCTTTTATTTTCATTTAAACAAAATTAAAAACTCTCTAGCTTAAATTCATTTCATTTTCTACAAACTTTGCAAAAGCAATTATTTTATCCTCACAAAATTGATTTGACATTAACTGCATTCCTATAGGTAAATTTTCCTTATCGAAACCAACCGGGAAATTCATTCCGGGTATGCCTGCAAGGTTTGCAGATGTCGTATAAATGTCGGCTAAATACATTTGGAGCGGGTCGTTTATTTTTTCTCCAAGTTTAAATGCCGTGGTCGGAGTAGTGGGGGAGATAATAATATCAAAATTATTAAAAACTTGATCAAAATCATTTTTAATTAATCTTCTTACCTTTTGGGCTTTCTTGTAATAGGCATCATAATAGCCCGATGAAAGCACATATGTTCCGAGCATTATTCTACGTTTAACCTCTTTACCAAAACCAGTACTTCTGGTTTGTTCGTACATTTCTTTGAGCTCTGTTGAAGCGTCGTCACGGATGCCGTATCTTACTCCGTCGTATCGTGCAAGATTTGATGATGCCTCGGCAGTTGTTAAAATGTAATATGCCGCAATTGAGTAATCGTTGTGAGGGAGCGAAATTTCACTAACCTCGATTCCGGTTCTTTTTAGTTTTTGAATGATATCAAAAATTCTTTCTTTAACTTCAGGTTGAATTCCTTCACCGAAAAATTCTTTTGGATATCCTACCTTTAATTTTGAAGCATCTAACTTTTTAACGGATTCATCTGTAAATTTTTTACCGGATGAAGTTGAATCTTTTTCATCCTTTCCGGAAATTACTTCAAGAACAATTGAGAGATCATCTAAGTTTTTTGCAAAAGGACCGATACTGTCAAATGATGATGCATAGGCAGTGAGACCGAATCTGGATACTAATCCATAACTGGGCTTAAGTCCGTAAATCCCGACAAAAGCCGCTGGCTGTCTGATTGAACCGCCTGTGTCGGTACCGAGAGCCGCATCACACAATCCAGCCGAAACAGCAGCTGCAGATCCTCCGCTGCTTCCACCTGGTACTCTAGTTTTATCAATTGGATTCAATACTGGACCGAAAGCCGAGTTTTCGTTTGAGGATCCCATTGCGAATTCGTCGCAGTTGGTTTTACCAATTAGGATTGCATCTTCTTCGATAAGTTTTTCCACTACAGAAGCATTGTACAAAGGTTCGAAATTTTTAAGAATATTGGAAGAACATGTAAGCGGCTCATTTTTAACCGAGATAACATCTTTTACCGCAATCGTCATTCCGGCTAATTTGCCATACTTTCCTGTCTTGATCTTATTTGATGCTGCTGCTGATTTTTCGACAGCATCTTTCGAAATCGAATTAAACGCATTAAGAGCCGAATGTTTTTCAATCGAGGAGAGTAAGTTCTTCGTATGCTCTGTTAAATCTAAACTGCCTGAGATTATTTTTTGAATTTTTTCCGAATGATTTTTATACAAGAATCCCGCTCAAATTTTCTATGAAGATTTTTTTTCGGATTTGTCTTTTTCTTTTTCATCTTCGTCGGACATCTTGATGTCGTCTTCAACTTCTTTAACGGCTTTCTTAAATTCCTTCATACCTTTGCCTAATCCTCTTGCTAATTCGGGAATTTTCTTCGCCCCAAATAGAATTAAAATAGCAACTATTATTAGAATTATTTCCGGCGTTCCTATGTTTCCAAACACTTTACACCTCTATTAAGTTATAAATATTCTTGACCGTAGAATTAAAAATTTCCAACCCGTCCGTGTTGTTCAATACTTTATCACTGCATCTTTCGGGATGTGGCATCATTCCTAATATATTTTTTTTCTTGTTTACAATTCCGGCTATATTCAATACCGAACCGTTTGGATTCGACAATTCATTGACATTTCCATTTTCGTCCGAGTATTGAAATACAATCTGATCGTTATCCTGCAGAGATTTAATCACATCATCCTCCGCAAAATATTGACCGTCGCCATGGGCAATCGGGATCGTAAGTATATCTTTATCAATGTCTTTAGTGAATATTGTATTTCTGCTTACAACTTTTAGATTTACATCTTTGCAGATAAATTTCAGAGATTTATTCTGCATCAAAACTCCCGGCAGCAATCCGGCTTCTAGCAGAATCTGGAAACCGTTGCATATGCCTATCACAATTCCGCCTTTGTTCGCAAAATCTATTACCGAATTCATTACCGGTGAAAATCTTGCGATTGCACCTGTTCGTAAATAATCGCCGTAAGAAAATCCTCCCGGTAAAATTATAATATCTGAATTTTTAAGGTCTCGCTCTTTGTGCCAAAGAAATTCAGCATCGTAACCCAATATTTTTTTTGCTACATAATAAGCATCGTGGTCGCAGTTCGAACCCGGGAATACAACAACACCGAATTTGGGATTCATTTAACCTCTTCCACCGTATATTCAAAATCTTCCATAATGGGATTTGCAAGAAGTTTTTCGCAGTATTCTGCTATTTCTTTTTCTGCAGATTCACGATCGTTTGTGCTGACAAAAAACTCAATATATTTTCCGATTCTTGTACCGTTAATGTTGCTGAATCCCAGCATCTTTGCTCCTTGCTCTACTGCTTTTCCTTGAGGATCCAGAATTTTCGGTCTTCTTTTTACTATTACGTTAACCTTGTACACTTATGCTTCCTTTGAGTTTAATGTAGGTTCTTCCGGGTTATTTTTGTGAATAAATGTATTTACCATAGATCTCAAAATACCAAATAATACTAAAGAAATAAATACGATAAACAATCCCAATTGATGCGCAAATATCACGACGAATAGTGAAATTGTCATAAAGATGACCATAAATGGTTTTTCCTTAATTGCTTTGCTGTTGAGCTTCGGAAAAGAATCGTATTTGATGTTGCTTACCATTAAAAAGGATAGAATTATCATCAGTCCTGTAAGCGGAATGGTATAGCTGAAATCGAACTGCAAATTTTCCAGATAGAATAGAACAAATGATGCAATCGTCAAAGCCGAAACGGGGATAGGGAGACCTTTGAAATCCGGCTTAATGTCATAATCTTCGAGAAGAATGTTGAACCTTGCTAATCTAAAAGCTCCAAAAACCATAGGAAGTGCGCTGATAATAATCCCTAGATAATCAAGCTGAAAAAAGTAAACCTGATAAATTAAAAATGATGGTGCGGCTCCGAAACTAACAATGTCTGAAAGACTGTCAAGTTCAACACCGAAAGGACTTGTAGTGTTTACCAATCTTGCTATAAGTCCATCAATCATGTCAAAAAGAGCAGCCGCAAAGATTAAATATACGGCGAGAGTAAATTCACCCTTGCTCGCAAAAACAATTGATACAAATCCACTGATAATATTTAATGCAGTGAATGAATTCGGAATTATAGCTTTCGACAGATTGAAATTTTTAATCGTTTTTCTCATAAAGTACTGTCTCTCCTGCTGTAACATTATCTCCCTCTCTAACTTTGATTTTCCAATCATTCGAAACTATTACATCCACTCTGCTCCCGAATTTAATCATTCCGAATTTTTCGCCTTTTATTACTTGCTCTCCTTTTTCGAGATTATATATTATTCTTCTTGCTATAAAACCCGCTACCTGTGTGAAAAATACTTTGCCTTGTCTGCTGTTTATTCCGATTTCGCTCCGCTCGTTTCGTTCATCTGCTTTATCGTGAAATGCCATTAAATATTCGCCTTCTATATAATCTAAGTACTCAACAGTTCCGTCAATGGGAATTCTGTTTACGTGAACATTGAAAGGTGACATAAAGATAGAAATCTGTTGGGCATCGCCTTCAACAAACTTATGTCCGCTAATTTCTTTAATTAGTAACACTTTCCCGTCAGCCGGTGAGAGCACTATATTATTTCCATCTGGAATTTTTCTGTCCGGATCACGGAAGAAATAAAGCGTGAATGCCAGGATAAGAACAGATATTATGCTCAACCCGTATTTAAGCACGGGATGATCAGTCAATATTGCGGCTGCTATTAAAACAAAACAAACCACAACAATAATTCCTACGGTTCCGTATCCGTATTTTGTGATCAATTTAATCCCAACTTTTTAATAGAATTAACTAACTAATATAATAAATGAATAATTTCAATGTGAGCACAAATTTTTATAAATTCACGCAATTAGTAATTTTTTTGGAGGTATAATGAAAGGCGGAATGCAGGGAATGTTCAAACAAATCCAGAAAATGCAAGCCGAAATGGAAAAAGTACAAGCTGAATTAGCAAATAAAACGGTAGAGGAAGAAAGCGGCGGGGGAATGGTTAAAGCGGTTGTGAACGGTAAAAAAGAACTTGTTTCACTCGTGATTGCCGATGAGGTGCTTAACGGCGAGGATAAAGATATGCTCGAAGATTTGGTGGTTGCCGCAGTTAATAAGGCTCTGGATTCTGCGGGTAAAATGGCGGAGACCGAAATGCAGAATCTTACGAAAGGTATGCTGCCGCCGGGATTAAATATTCCGGGGTTTTAAGTGCAGATCGCAGAACCTTTGCAGAACGCCATTGATGAGTTGAGCAAACTTCCTTCTATTGGACGGAAAACTGCGCAGCGACTAGCACTCTTCTTGCTCAAAAGCGATAGAAAGTACGTTGAAGATCTCTCAAAATCACTCCTGGATCTCAAGGAAAAGATTAGAGAATGTAAAATTTGTGGTAATATTTCTGTCGATGAGGTATGCGATATTTGTAAGAGTCCGAAACGCGATAAAACAACCGTCTGTATCGTCGAAGAATCAAGCGATGTCATTGCTATTGAAAAAACTAATGAGTACTCCGGACTTTTTCACGTGCTCGGTGGTGTTTTATCACCGCTCTCAGGAAAGGGTGTGGATGACTTAAATATTAAGCCGTTATTTGAGAGAATTGCACAGGGCAGTATAATCGAAGTAATACTTGCACTGAATCCTGATACAGAAGGCGAAACAACAACGCTCTACCTTGCCAAATCACTTAAGGAACAGTACCCGCATCTTAAAATAACTAGAATTGCTCGCGGCATTCCGATAGGCGGAGACCTCGAATTTTCTGACGATGCAACGATTGGAAGAGCCGTTCTCAGCAGAATTATTTTGTGATGAACGATTGGTTTAAAGAATGGTTCTCCTCGGATCTTTATCTTGAAGTTTACCATAAACGAAATTTGAATGACGCTCGTGTATTACTGAGCACGATTCTAAATTTTATTGACATCGAAAAAGGAAGCAGTGTCCTTGATGCTGCTTGCGGTGCGGGGCGTTATTCTTACCTTTTAGCTGAAAAAGGATTTGATGTTTTTGGCTTCGATCTTAGCCAAAATCTTCTAAATATAGCAAAAAAATCTGCTGATGATTTTTCAATTAGTCAAAAGTTCATCTGCGCTGATATAAGAAACTTCTGCATCAAAACTAAATTTTCTGCCATTTTTAATCTTTTTACAAGTTTCGGATATTTTGATACCGAGGAGGAAAATTTCTTGTTCATTAAGAATTCTCCTAATTTTTTGATGAACGGGGGATATTTTGTAATAGATTTTCTGAACGCAAATTACGTTATTAATAATTTAAATCCGTTGAGTCAAAAAAAAATCAACGGTAAAACTATAATGGAAAAACGTTCAATCATTGGTGACAGAGTGGTTAAGGAAATTGAAGTACACTCGGAATTGAGTGTTTATAATTTCCGGGAATCAGTAGCACTTTATCCTTACGAAAAAATTTTGTTAAAATTTGAGGAGTTCGGTTACGAACGAATAGAATTGTTAGGTGATTATAAAGGAAGTAAATTTGAGAAAGATATTTCTGAGAGATTTATAGGAATATTCAAACTTTGCTGAGGATTTTTATTATATCGTTAGCATTAATTTCAATCGCAGGTTGCGAACTTTTCGAACCGAGAGATCCGGAACCTCCGACATCCGGTGGTTTGAACTTTCCGCCGGCTAATTCGCCTGATATTCTGTTTCAAAATTTTATTAACGCACATCGTGATAAAGTGCTTGATTATTATCTGGCATGTCTGGTTGATGAAGTTACACTTTCAGAGAGTTATATCTTCGTCCCATCGAGCGGAGCCGTAAATAAATATCCAAGTCTTAGTGATTGGGATAAAAACTCTGAGCGAATATTTTTTAATAATATTATCTCGCAATCCGGTGAGTCACAGATTATACTCTCTCTTGAAAATGAACAGAGCAGCACATTTGGAGACAGCGCCTCTTACTCATACGATTATTCGATAAGCCTCCCAAGTAGTCAGGAAACTTTTGAGGGCAGCGCAAGGTTTGTCATCCACACCGACAGTAGAAATATCTGGTTCATAACGAGATGGGAGGATTACCAAGTCGAGGATAAATTAAGCTGGAGTGATTTGAAAGGACTTAATTATTAAATCTTTTCTTATAATATCGTTTCTATTATTGGTTACTTTCGCGATCTCAAGTTGTGTGAATCCTTTTGCACCTAAACTAGATACCGAATCCGATGCATCCGGTTTAATTAGCGACCGCAAGCAGATTGACGGAGTATTTACTAATTTGCAGTACGCTTATTCTTTCAAAGACACAACGATTTACGGCGAGATGCTTAACGATGATTTTACTTTTACATATAGAGATTATGAGCTGGGAGTAAATGTGAGTTGGGGACGGGACGAGGAAATGAAAGTTACATACGGTCTCTTTCAAAACTCCCAAAAACTTGATTTGATTTGGAATGATATTGTTGCAATTTCTTCTGATTCGACTAATGTTGTGAGAAGCTTTAACTTGACGATTACATTTAACCCGACAGATATAATTTTGGTTGACGGTAAAGTAAATCTAACGCTTGCCAAAGACGCTGAGGCAAAGTGGTATTTAGTTCAATGGATTGACGAATCAAACTTTTAATTATGATTTCATTTTATCTAAAAGAAGCTTTTAAAAATTTAATGAGGGCAAAAATTGCCGCTTTTGTTGCTTTCATATCTACAACTCTTGCAATTATTTTATGTTATTTGAGTATCGGACTAATCTTTGGTTCGAATTACCTCGAAGAAAAGATAAACAAACAGGTTGAACTCAATTTTTTTGTGGAAGATTCGGTTGAATCGGCTTCTTTTAATGAACTGAAAAAAATCTTGTTGAGTGATGTGAGATTTTCGGATATAAAATTTATAAGTAAAGAAGAAGCAGCTGTATCGTTTGTTGAGGAAACCGGTGAGGATTTTAGGGATGTGCTCGAGTTAAATCCTCTTCCGCCGTCTTTCAAAATATTCCTTAAGAATGAGTATATGAATCAAGCGGCAATCGACCAAATCACATCCGATTACGAAAAAAATGACTTTATTGCGGAAATAGTTTATGAAAGAAATCTTTTGGTGAAAATTTTTCAATTTTTCGAAACTTCGAAAAAAATAATCTATTCAATTGCAGTGGTGCTCATAATTTTGTCATTCTATTTGGTTTACTTAATAAATAGATTGATTTTAAGTACACGTAAAAAAGAGTTCGATACTATGAGATTAGTTGGTTCGAAGATCAGTAATATTAAAATACCGGTTTTTCTCGTTAATCTTTTGATTGGATTTTCGGCTGCTGTTGTCTCTTTGTTATTTGTTAATATTGTGATATATGTGATTCAGAAAACATATTTTACTTTTAGTTTTACAATTTTAATCTATTTTACTAATTTTATAATTCTATCTTTAGGATTGCTTTTTGGTTTTCTCAATGGGCTTTTCTCAACTCGGAAAATGAATCTTAAAATTACTAATTATTCTTAACAGGAAATTAAATGAAAAAAATATTTCTCGTCTTTGGTTTTTTTGTCTTAACCGGTTCCTTATTTGCTCAGGTTAAAGATTATGAACTGGG
>CAZCLA010000034.1:0-30919 GCA_964499285.1 uncultured Melioribacteraceae bacterium | reverse complement strand
ATTAATTGGAGATGGATGATCCCTTTAGTGAAGAGGGAAAGATTCCTAAGTATAAATAAATGAAGTTCCATGCCAGCGTTAAAATAGAATAGATTGTCAATATAGGATGTTCCAATAACTTCAACCGTATTGAACACATTAAATCCTGATCCGTAATCATATTCTATTTTTACCAAATATTCAGTCGTACCGACATCCGTCCAATATAAATTAACTGCGTCACCGTAATTCCCTTTTTAAGAGACTGTCCGAGTCACACGCATGTTTATTTTAATTCCTTACTTATTACGATAGTCCAACAAACTGATTATCAATTGTTCCACAGTTCTCTATCCAAACTTCTGTATTGGATTGCTTCGCTGAGATGGGCTGCGGAAATATTCTCTTCATTTTCAAGATCGGCTATTGTTCTGCTTACTTTTAATATTCTATCATACGCTCTTGCCGATAGCCCAAGTTTATTCATTGCCATTTTTAAAAGTTGATTGCCAGCATCGTCAATTTTACAAAACTGTCTTATTTCTTTGCTTCCCATATCTGCATTTTTATAGATATAAGAAGTTTTACTAAATCGTTCCTCTTGAACCTTTCGAGCAGCTACCACTCGTTTCCTTATGTCGGACGAAGTTTCACCCTTTGCTTTTGAAGTAAGTTCGTCATACTTTACTGCAGGAACCTCGATGTGAATATCAATTCTATCCAAAAGAGGACCGCTTATCTTTGCCATATATTTTTGAATCATTCCGGTGTTACATGTGCATTCTTTGTTAGGGTCGGTAAAAAATCCGCAAGGACAAGGATTCATTGCGCTTGCAAGCATAAAATTAGCAGGAAATTCGAGGGAGAGTTTTGATCGGCTAATAGTTACTTTATAATCTTCCAGAGGCTGCCGCATAACTTCTAGTACATTTTTTTTGAATTCGGGCAACTCGTCGAGGAAAAGTACTCCATGATGTGCAAATGAAACTTCTCCCGGTCTTGGAAAAGATCCTCCGCCGATCAATGCGGCATCGGAAACAGTATGATGAGGACTTCGGAATGGTCTCTCGGTTATTAAAGCCAAATCTTTTGAAAGAATCCCGGCAACGGAATGAATTTTTGTTGTTTCTAAAGCTTCATCAAATGTCAATGGAGGAAGAATTGAGGGAAGACGTTTTGCAAGCATTGTTTTTCCGGAACCGGGAGGTCCTATCATAAGAATGTTGTGTCCGCCGGCTGCTGAAATTTCTAATGCTCGTTTTACATTTTCCTGTCCTTTTACGTCACTGAAATCAAGATGATAAGTATTAACCTCTGCAAAAATATCCTCTATTCTTGATTTTAGTGGAATTTTTTCTATTTCTCCTTTAAGAAATCGAACTACATCCAACAAATTATCAAACGGAAAAACGTCAATTCCCTCTACAATCGAAGCCTCTTGTGATGATTCTGTCGGGATAATCAATCTTTTGAATCCGGCTTTTCTTGCTTTTACCGTTATGGGTAAAGCACCCTTTATTTTCCGAAGTGAGCCGTCAAGTGATAATTCGCCGACAAAGAGTACATCTTCGAAACATCCGGGTTCAATTACATTAGTGGCAGCAAGAATTCCAATCGCAATAGGAAGATCAAATGCACTCCCTTCCTTTTTGATATCAGCCGGAGCAAGATTGACAGTAATTTTCTTAAGCGGAAATTTAAGGCTGCTGTTTTTAATCGCAGCCGAAACTCTTTCCCGCGATTCTTTAACTGCATTATCGGGAAGACCGACAATCGTGAATCCGGGAATCTGCTGCTCGCAATGAGTTTCTACCTCAACAATAAACGCATCGATTCCGTAAGTTGCACTCGAAAATATTTTAGATAGCATAAAAGATTTGATCTTTGATCAATATTAAAATGAAAATTAGAAAAATAATTTATTTTGCCAAAATCATTTTTCTAACTTCTGAGGAAAGATTTGATTTAATTTCGTAAAAATAAATTCCTGAGGGAAGTCCCGTACCATTAAATTCAAAATCGTAAATCCCTTTCGATAGGAATCCTGAATGAAGATGGGCAACTCTTTCACCGACTATATCATAAACTGTAATTTGGAATTCACCATCCATTAAAACTTCAACAGAAATTTTTGTTAGAGGATTAAACGGGTTCGGATAATTTTGGTGGACAATAAAGTCGCTTGCATCACCTCTACCGATCTTTACCGGTGCGGAGTAAACCGAGTTGCCGCTTTTATTTATCTGTTTTATTCTATATAAAATGATTCCGTCAGATACATCCTTTGAATCCGAGTAATAATATTTTCCCTCACTTGAACTTGCTTGAGTTCTGAAAATCTCAACAAAATCATTGGAGGAGTTAGCTTTTTCGACCACATACTCCTTAACATTTGTGAGTTCACCTATCGTTTTCCATTCTATCGAAATGAAATTATTATAGATATTGACGCTTAGCAGAGGCGCTTGAGAAAATATGGGAGCTTCTGATTTTACGAGTGCTATATTTCGGGATACTGTTTTAATATTGTCAAACTCAAAATTCAAATTATCACGAGTATCAAAACTATTGGTGTAAATAACTTCGGTATCTTGAAGAAATAAGGTCTTTCTATTTTTGTGTCTAAAATAATTTTGAATATCTCCGTCGTGATAGAGCAATCGCAAGTTATCTACAAGAAATCTTCTATTATCATTTCGATTTTTTATTTGAAGCAGAAGAGAATTTATGTTCTGAAGTTCCGGCAGATAAATTTTAACGGCTAATTCGTCGTTGAGATAAACGTTCAAATCCAGATCTTCGGTAAATTCTGTTGTTAGATAAGTCCAGGCGTTAGGTGAAATAAATATCTCGTTAAATTCTTCTGTCAAACCTGTTGATTTGTGATCTAGAAATTTGAAGTTATTCGTACTCAATGAAAGAAGTGTATCGTTATTTACCGGGTTTAATATTTCAAGAAACGCGCTCAACGGTTTGTTCAATTTTATCCAACTGGAAACAAGAAAATTTCTTTCACCAAGGTTAAGATCGGACAACTGCAAATTCAACGAGGCATCCGGCTGAACAAGCGCTGCATTTCCGGCAAAATCATCCTGTTGATAAAACTTTACAGGATATACTGACATATCCTCATTTGAAATAACAGCATCCATCGAAGTAAAATGTTTTTCGATAGTATCGTTGTTCTTGTATTCTATTGAAAAACCAATTTCAGATTCCTTTATATTTCGGCATCCGAATTGAAGAATTATTTGAGAGAACGATTCTGTTATCCCCAATTCTGAATTTGGAATTTGGACGCTGTTCTTGTTTTTAAATCTATCGGAAAGATCTGCTAAATAAGTCAGTGGATGTTGATAATCGGCAGAATTCAATACCGCGTTCTTAAGAGAAATACCAGAATTTGTATATACGTTTAAGATTACTTCCTCGAATCTATCGGGATGCAGTTGTGTGACTATCGAAACAGAAAAATCAGAATTTACCGGAATGCTTTCCGGTATAGATACATCGAAATATCCACGCATTTCTTGTGCATACAGGGATGCACATATAAAGTAGGTTAAAAAGACCAGTATTTTGGAAAACTTTTTCAGCATAGGTATAAATTTAAGGAATCCATTTCTACACTCAAAATTAAATAAACTTTTTAAGTAAATATTAAAAATTCGAATTGGATATTTTATCCTATTTAAATTTTCTCATAAAAATGGATTTTTTGAGCTAATTACTACTTTCTGGAGTGATTTTGTTTCTAGCAGGATGTTCGCTAATTGCAAAATATCACTTTCATCAACCGCTTCAATCTCTGCGATCGATTCCTCAACAGTTTTGACTCTTCCGAAATAGATCATGGTTTGAGCAACTCTAACCATACGGTTGGTCGTGTTCTCCAAACTCATCAGCATTGAACCTTTGATGTACTCTTTAGCTTTTTTCAGTTCCTTTGCCGAAACTTTTTTTGATTTAATTTTTTCCAACTCACGGTTGATAATTTCATTTGCCCGTAAAATGGCATTATGATTTGAAGAAAGATAGATTCCAAAAGCCGAAGTATCGAAAAAAGAATTTAAAAATGAATTGATTTGATAGCCTATTCCGTTACGTTCGCGCACAGCATAAAAAAGTCTTGAACTGCTCCCCTCGCCCAAAATATGCGAAAGCAAACTTAAGCCGGCTCTTCTCTTATCGTTGAAACCGAATGTAGATGTGCCTAAAATAAGGTGCGACTGTTGAATTTCTTTTTCAAAAAAACTATAGTCTGCTTTACTTGCATGCTCTAGTTTAAAAAATATTCTATTTGACTTTCCAGAAAAGTTTTTCTGAATGTACTTCTCAACAAGTGAAATCAATTTATTGTGATTCACTAAACCTGATGCAACAATATAGAATTTTCTGTCTGAGTATTTTTTACTTATAAAATTAATGAGATCATCTCTTGTAAAACCAGACAGATTCTTCTCGGTCCCAATTATTGGAAGTGCAAGAGAATTTCCAGCGAATAAACCGGATTCAAATTTATCGAAAATTAGTTCTTCGGGTGAATCTTCTATATCGTACAACTCATCTACAACGACAGCAGATTCTTTCAAAATATCTTTTTCTCTAAAGGAAGAGTTTTGAATCATATCAGCAAGTACTTTGAATATTCTCTCAAAATGTTCTGTAAGTCCTCTTCCATAGAAACAAGTGTGCTCTTTTGAAGTAAATGCATTTAGATACCCGCCCAAAGATTCAATTTCGTCCGAGATTCTTTTTGCAGAACGTTTTTCCGTGCCCTTGAAAAACATGTGCTCAAGAAAGTGACTAATTCCGTTGTTATAACCGCTTTCATCACGCGAACCAACGTTCATCCAAAATCCGAGCGAGAAAGATTTTACATAAGGAAGAAATTCTGAAATTACGGTTATTCCATTATCGAGCTTAGTTGTACTTATATTTTGTGAGATCATAATTCCTTTACAAAATTGGGGTGAAATATATGGATTAAGAATCCATCAAGCAAAAAGTTGTTCATCCTGTAAAAATGCAAAATTGAAAAAAATGATATGATTTGTGGAGTCAATGTCTTATTTTGCTTTAACACTAAAATTAATAAGGCAAAATGTTTGTAAGAAAAGAAAATACGGAATCATCTGGGGAAAAATACAAAGTCGATGCACAAAATCTGGAAGCACAGCTATACAAAAACATTCCTATTTTGAGGTATCATCAATTCAAAATTTCTGAACTCACCAATGAGAAAATAGTAATAACCGCACCGATTATAGAAAATAAAAATCATTTTAATACTGCTTTCGGCGGAAGCATTTCAACTCTTGGAATTGTAACCGGCTGGACATTATTGCTCTACAAAGTGCAGGAAGGAAAATTGCCTTTGAGATTGGTAATTCAAAGAAATTCGATTCAATATAAACTTCCGATCAAATCAGATTTTATATCCCAAACAGAAATAAATAATGAGCACTGGATAGAATTTGTTCAAACTGCTCGCACAAACGGAAAAGCCAAATTAACTATGAAAATAAATATTTTTTCCGGTGGAATTCTTTGTGCCGAACAAGAATGCAAATATGCCGCGTTAAAAAATGATTGATCATCAATTAGATGATCAACTTTCGATTAATTTTATCGGTTTCAGAATTATAATTACTTATCGAATTTATCGCGATATTTTTGATAAAACTCAGCAATGTTCTTATAGGCTTTCTCGAGAATTTCATCCTGAGGAAGAAACACAACCCGCATATGATTTGTACCTGGCACTTGTCCAAATCCTGTTCCGGGAACAACCACGACTCCTGTTTCCTTAATCAACTCTGCAACAAAATGATTATCGGTTTGTTTATTTAACTCAATTTTTGGAAATGCATAAAAAGCTCCTTCGGGTTTTACACAAGAAATTCCGTCGACTGCATTCAACATTTCTACAGTCATATCCCGGCGTTTTGTTAACTTTTTAATTGCTTGATCAAGATGTGATTGATCGCCATCCAATGCTGCCGGAATTCCGTACTGTTCAGGATGATTTGCCGAAAGTCTCGCACGCAGCATTTTGTTAATTGCCTCGATAAAATCTGACTGTGTATTTCTATTTCCGCTCACAATTCCCCACCCGATTCTGAAACCTGGAACCATATAATTTTTGGATAAACCTCCGAATGTGATCATTGGAGTTTCTGAATCAAGTGATGCTAGCGAAATATGTTCTTGTCCATCAAACAATAGTTTATCATAAATTTCATCGGCAAGAATTACAAGATTATGTTCTTTTGCAATATCAATAATCTCAAGCAAAGTCTCTTTGCGCGAATTTGAACCGGTTGGATTGTTTGGATTTATTACGATAATGGCTTTTGTTTTTTCATTGATTTTACTTTTGATATCCTCTATATCCGGCTGCCATCCATTTGCTTCGTTCAAATAATATGGATTCTCAATTGCTTGAAGTTTACTGGCAACCGCGGTATAAAGCGGATAACCGGGAGTTGGAGTTAAAACATTCTCACCTTGATTTACAAGTGCAGACAATGATAGCTCAATTGCCTCACTTGCACCTGTGGTCACAAAAATATCCTGTATATTACTTATTCCTTTTCTTTCGGCTTCACGTTCAATTGCTTCGACTGCCGGTTTAATCCCGGACGAAGGTGAATAACCGTTTTTGTTTTCAAGCATTGCCTTATATGTCGCATCAATCATATGTCTTGGGGGAACGAAATCGAAAAGATTAGGATCACCTATATTTAAGTATAACATTTCTTTACCGGATTTGGCTACTTCATTTGCAAGTACTACAATATCTCTTACCGCATATGTTATGTTTTCAGTTCTTTCCGCCGGCTTTATAACAAAACTGATCATGAGAATCTCCGCTATTATTGTCTTATTTTAGTACCAAAATTAAATTATTGATTGGAGATTAGCAAAATAAAGAGTAACAAAGAAATGTTAATCAGTTGAGGAAATCACTTCCCCCAACTGATGTAATGAAATGCAGGCAAATTATAAATTGTTTAAAGCATTTTGAATTTTGTTTGAAACTGCTTTTGCAATTTGTTCCATTTCATGATTATCAACTACTTTCATTGCAACAGAAGGATTCATAGCCGAAACTACTACTTTACCGCTTTCCATTTCCTGAACCACTACGTTGCAAGGGAGCAATACTCCAAGTTGTGATTCAACAGATAAAGCTTGGTGTGCAAATTTTGGGTTGCACGCGCCGAGAATTTTATATCTCCTAAAATCAACATCTATTTTTTTCTTCAGTGTTTCTTTCACGTCAATCTCGGTCAATACTCCGAATCCTTCTTTTTTCAGTTCCTCAGTAACCTTTTCTATTGCCTGATCGAATGAATAATCTACATCTCTTATTAAATAATATTCCAATTTCTCCTCCATAAATTTTGTTTATCAGTATGATTCAATTTGCACAAAAAAGATTCAACCTCCTCTTATGAGAATAAAAAATAACAGTAAATACTTATCATAAGTGCTCCTATAAGATTTATTGCAAAGCCTGATCGTGCCATATCAAAAACTTTTAGTCGACCACTACCGAACACAATAGCATTTGGCGGAGTTGCGACGGGCATCATAAAGGCCATTGATGCAGAAATAGTTGCCGGAATCATCACTAACTTCGGATCGATCTCAAGTTGAACTGATAATGATGCTAAAATCGGAAGTATAATTTGAGCAGTCGCTGTATTTGATGTTAATTCCGTTAGAAATGTGATTGAAAAACATATGATCAAAATCGTCAAATACACAGGGAAATCGTGCAGGGCAGAAAATTGAGCTCCGATGATTTCTGACAACCCGGTTGAAATAAATCCCTCAGCAAGTGCAAATCCTCCACCGAAAAGTAAAATGATTTCCCAAGGAATTTTTCGGATAATCCTATTATCAAGAATTGCAATTGAATCGTTTGTTTCGTCCTTTGCCGGTATAATGAATAGCATTAAACTCATCGCAATTGCGATAGTGCCGTCATCAATGAAGTTTTTTGAAGGAAGTAAAGCAGACCATCCGGGAATCGTGAAAAATCCTGTGTCAATATTATTTCTAAAAATCCAAAGAATTGCTGTCAAAATAAAGACAATCGAGATAATTTTTTCTTGGTAGCTCATTCCTCCCAACTGTTTTTTTTCTACAATGATAATTGATTTATCAATATTAATTTTATCATCGAGTCGAAAATATAATTTAGTTAATATCAACCAAATCATGAATAACATCGCTATTGAAAGCGGTAACGCAAAAATGATCCACTCACCAAATGTTATTGCCGGATTATCGGGAAACTGAATTGCATAAATTCTCTGAAATACTAGGTTCGGAGGCGTTCCTACAATGGTTGCGATGCCTCCCACCGAACAAGCGTAAGCAATACCCAACATTAATGAAATCGAAAATTTTCTCGATGCTTCCAAACCGGCTTGATCTTCAATCTTATAAAGCATAGCAAGTCCAATCGGCAGCAGCATCACTGCGGTCGCTGTATTTGAAATCCACATCGAGAGAAATGCAGATGCAATCATAAACCCGAAAACAATTGAAGAAGTACTCCTTCCGAAAAATGATATCAGCACAAGAGCAATTCGTTTATGGAGATTCCACTGCTCCATCGCAAGCGCAATTATGAATCCGCCGAGAAATAAAAGTATAGTGGAATTGAAGTAGGATTTAGCAATCTTATCCCCGCTGACAAGCCCTAATAGCGGAAATAAAATAATTGGCAGCAATGACGTCGCGGCAAGCGGAACCGGTTCAGTTATCCACCAATATGCAATCCAGAAAGCAATGGCTGCTGTCAAAAGTGCATCTTCATTACCCACGCCAAAATCTGCAAAAGTATAAACTAATATGGAACCAATAACGCCTATGCAGATATTAAATATTCTAAAATTGTTCACATATTTAAACAACTATTTTAAAGGATAAATCACATTATAAATTGCAGAATAATCTTTTTCACCGAGTTTATTTTTTACTCCCTCCTCTATCAATAAAATAAGAGACTTTAGAATATCGGTATTAACCTCAGCTCTGTTGAATTCACTATTCATTAACTTAACATCTTTTAAAAGATGTTTAAGAGGGAAATTCGGATTTTCAAAATCTCTGTCAAGAAAATTCTGAAGTTTCTTGTCAAAAGTCGGAGCATAAAGTGCGCTCTCCCTCAATATCTCCATAAATAATTCGGTGGAAATATTCTTGCTTTTCAAGTAACCGAGACTCATTGTAAAAACCGCTGTTTGCGATGCAATCAATTGGTTTAGGGCAAGTTTAATTGCAGCCGCGTTACCTACATCTCCAAGATGCACAACCTTTTTCGACGCACATTCGAATACGCTTTTATACTTATTGAATTGTTTCTCGGATGATCCTACAAGCGTAATTAATTCCTTCGCTTCAATTTGCTTAATGCTACCTAGTACTGGGGCTTCAAAATAATCTCCCCCGAGTTCAAGAATTCTTTCATTTAAAATTTCACTCTCACCAGGGGAAATGGTCCCCATCTGTATTATAGTTTTGCCATTAAATGGTTTACTTATGCAACTAATGAAATCGCAAATTGCATTATAGTCCGACAGCATCAATATTATAGCATCACAAGTTTGTATTAATTCATCGGGAGATTTTCTAACTTGTATTTTTTTTGATGCAATTTCATCCGCTTTTTGCTCTGTACGGTTATAGATGGTTAATTCAAATCCAGCATCAGAGAGCTTAAGAGCGAGCGCTCTTCCCATTAATCCAATGCCGGCAATTCCAATTTTCATTTGTACCCTAAAAAAGTGTTTCCAATTTTAATTCAATCTTTTCTTCGCTGTAGAAAGGTTCACCATAATCCTTCCCGATATGAAATCCAAAAACCGTTGCTCTTGCCTCGACATATCTAATAAATCTTGGTGAGCTTATAAAAGTTTCTGGTCCGCTGCTTTCAGGATCAAAGAATTGAGTAGAGTAAGCTTTAACTGATTTCATTTTGAGATCAAATGTATCCGAAATATCAATAATAAAAGAAGGCTCAAACTCATATGTCTGCATATAATAAAAAACCCGCTCAGGTCTAAAATTTTCCTGAACTTTGGTTTCGGAGATTGTTTCAAATTTTGCCGCTCCGGAAAAAAACATTGCTTCCTTAACAAGTTGATGAGCACCGATGTGATCCGGGTGTCTATCATTTTTATATGGACCAAAAACAATTTTTGGTTTATACTTCCGAATTGCGGATACAACTTTTTTTAAGTTTTCTTGGGAAAACTTTACATTACCGTCAATCAAATCAAGATTTTCACGATGCGATACACCCAATATTTTTGATGCTTTGGCGGATTCCTCTGCCCTGGTCTCAACCGTACCGCGGGTCCCCATCTCGCCGCGAGTCATATCAATAATTCCAACCTTTTTATTGTATTTTACGAGTTTTGCAATTGTTCCACCCATCGAAAGTTCAGCATCATCAGGATGAGCAGCAAAGATCAGAGCATCTAAATTCATTCAATCTCCACGAAAAAGAGTAAAAGTTATCCCTAAAATTAAAATTTCTCAGAACAAAGTAAACTTTTGAAAAATATCTTCGATAATAATATTGAAATAAAATTTGTACCCTCATAGACCCTCAGAGTAAATAAACCCTACTCCCTTAAAGGCGGATTGGCTATCCGCCTTTGGTTTATACGCCAAGCATATTTTACCAATTATTTCTAACTTGTTTCCCTAAAAATGGCAATTTACTTATGCACAAAATTTACGAACCGGTTATAGGGTTGGAAGTTCACGCACAACTTTCAACTGCAACAAAAATATTTTGTTCTTGCTCAACAAAATTTGGAAATCCGCCAAATACGAATGTCTGTCCGATTTGTTTAGGTCATCCCGGAGTACTTCCGGTTCTCAACAAAAAGGTAGTTGAATACTCAATTAAAATGGGTTTGGCAGTCAATTCAAAAATTAACACCAAATCTGTATTTGCCAGAAAAAATTATTTTTATCCCGATCTTCCTAAAGGATACCAAATATCACAGTTTGAGCTTCCGATATGCGAAAATGGGAAAATTGAAATTACTGGGGAGGGTGGTTCAGAAAAATCAATCGGGATAAAAAGAATTCATATGGAAGAAGATGCAGGGAAACTTATCCATGAACAAAGCAGAGATACTTATATTGATGCAAACAGATGTGGAGTACCTTTGATTGAAATTGTGACAGAACCAGACATCCGTTCACCAAAAGAAGCATACGATTATTTAATGAATCTAAAATTATTGTTGACGTATCTCGATATATGCGACGTAAATATGGAAGAAGGCTCGTTGAGATGTGATGCAAACATATCAATAAGAAAAAAGGGCGAGAAAAATCTTAATACACGTACGGAGATTAAGAATCTAAACTCGTTCAAAAATGTTGAAAAAGCATTGGAATTTGAGTTTAAAAGACAGTTAGATTTAATCGAAAACGGAGAAGATATTGTACAGGAAACTCTGTTATGGAATGCCGATTCGAATGAAGCGATTCCGATGCGCGGAAAGGAAGAAGCACACGATTACCGCTACTTTCCCGAACCTGATCTGGTTCCGGTTAAAATTAGTGTTGAATGGATTGCTGAGATTAAAAAAACACTTCCCGAACTTCCTAAATCAAAACTCGATAGATTTATTGAACAATATTTGCTCCCAAAATATGATGCCGAAATTTTAATCTCATCACTCGAACTTGCCGAATATTTTGAAAAATTATGCAAGAGCACGAATGAATTCAAGTCCGCCAGCAATTGGGTGATCAGCGAAGTGCTGAAATATCTAAATGAAAAAAAACTCGAGATAACACAATTTCCAATTTCACCGGAAAATCTCGCCAGACTTATAAATATGATTAAGGAAGGAATAATAAGCGGCAAAATTGCGAAAGATGTTTTTGAATATATGTTCAAAAATAATGATGATCCTAAAAAGATTGTAAACGAGAAAGGATTGCTTCAAATAAGCGATTCGTCTGAGTTGGAAAATATAATAGATTCTATCATAGCAAAGCATCCAAATGATGCAGATGATTTTAAAAGAGGCAACAAGAAAGTAATCGGATTTTTTGTCGGACAAGTGATGCGTGAAACGAATGGCAAAGCTAACCCGCAGCTTGTGAATAAACTATTGATTAAAAAATTAAGCGGGTCGAATTAATGCTTCAACTGATGGGGGCACATACATCAATTTCCGGAGGAGTCTCTAAGGCTGTCGATCTTGCTGAACTGCTTGGATTTTCAGCTATGCAGATTTTCACGAAAAACAACAATCGATGGAAAGGAAAACCACTTGAAAAAACTGAGATTGAGTTATTCAGGGCTAAACTCAATAATTCAAAACTAAAGTTCGTTGTTACGCACGACTCTTACCTTATTAATCTTTGTGCGAAAGATACATCCATTCTAAAAAAATCAAGGAAAGCTTTTGTTGATGAACTGACAAGATGCGAACAGCTCGGAATTCCACACCTCAATTTTCATCCCGGGGCGCACGGCGGTATGGGCGAAGATGATGGAATTAAATTAATTGCAGAATCGCTTAACATCGCTCACGAAAAAACTAAAGGGTATAATGTTAGCAGCATGCTTGAAATGACCGCAGGACAAGGAACTGCAATTGGTTACAAGTTTGAGCATATGCGTGATATAATAGATCTTGTTGAAGAAAAAGAGAGGATGACTGTATGCATCGATACGGCACATATTTTCGCTGCCGGGTACGATATAAAAGATGCTGAAAACTATAAAATAGTTATGAAGGAATTTGATGATATCATTGGAATGGATCGCTTAAAGTGTTATCATATGAATGACAGCAAAAAAGAGCTTGGGAGCAGAGTTGACAGACACGAACATATCGGCAAAGGATTTATCGGATTGGATGGATTCTCAAATATTATGAATGATAAAAAACTTTCAAAAGTTCCTAAAATTCTTGAAACACCAAAGGGAAAAGAACAATTTGAAGATCTGGAAAATTTAAGAGTTCTCAAAAAATTGATTAAAAACTAATTTATATCCAGTAACCGTAGTACTATAATTCCAGTTTGGGATTTATTTTGTTTCAAATAATCAGCCAACGGTTCTTTGGAGATTTGAATTTTCTTCCCAACGTTTGGAGCATGAAGTAAATGAATTCGTCCATCCTCTGATCTGAAAGCTATTCCCGTATGTGCTATATCAAGTCCAGCAATATCTGTTGTGATTCCCAAAATATCCCCCGAAACTAATTTATCTTCTATTTTATCTATCATTTCCTCGGGAATAAAAAAGTAATCTCGTGAAGAAATTTCAGATTCAATCTTTCTCATCTCATCAACAAATTCGGGATTGGTATCCAATTGGTTGTAAAGCTTTGAATTAGCACTCATAAAATATACTTTATTTTCGTATTTGATCCCGCCGATTTCCTCGGTAATATTGACTCCAACTTTCCTTTTATCCATCTCATAAATCCAATCCGAGAAGTAATGGAGGCGCGAAGGATACTTATTCATCGTACCTTCTCTGTAACGAATATTTTCCAGTTCACTTTTATAGCAATCAAAATTTGTGTTTTTTATTTTTATGCAGCGGGCAAAAACGATTGCTGCTTCGAGAAAAGTATAACAATCTAATCCGGTCAAATGAATTACAAGTTCCTCCTCTCCTTCTGTTTCTAAAGTTGATGCTTCATAGTCCATTCCGATAAAACTTTCAGCAATTTCGATTATTACATCGTTAATAGGTTTTTCGAATAGATTAAGACTGTCTGCAAGTTCAAACTTTATTAAACAAGTTTGCACATCTGCATCAGTGTACTTTACTTGAGTGGATACAGAAACACCAAAAAGTATAATAAGAATTGTAATTTGCTTAAATCGGGTAATCATCCTCACCTGCCGATTCGGGTAGCTGTGCAGGAACATCCGAGTGAATAAGTTCCATATTTTCAAAACGAGCATATTGTTTGATAAATCTCATTTTCACATCACCTATAGGTCCGTTTCTTTGCTTTCCGACTATAACCTCCGCCACCCCTTCGGTGGAATTTCCTTCTCTATCTGTTTCAAGTCCATAAGCTTCAGCTCGGTACAAAAACAGCACAACGTCAGCATCTTGTTCTATAGATCCCGACTCCCGCAAGTGAGAAAGCATCGGACGTTTATCGGATGATTGCTCGACAGCGCGGTTCAACTGCGATAATGCAATTACCGGAACATTCAACTCTTTCGCTAAAGCTTTCAATGATCTTGAAATATTAGAAATCTCTCTTTCACGACTTTCTGATGAACCGGGTCCGGACATGAGTTGAAGATAATCGATTACTATCAGTTTAATATCTTTCTCAGCTTTCAATCTTCTTGCTTTTGCACGAATTTGAAGAACAGTTTGTCCAGGTGTGTCATCGATATAGATAGGAGCTTTACTTAGTTTGTGTGCGGTACGACTTATACGCGGACCCTCTTCAGCTTTAAATTTACCGGTTCTCACACTATGCGCGTTTATTCTGGCTTCAGCACAAATTAAGCGAGTAACGAGTTGAATTGTCGCCATTTCCAAGCTGAAAATTGCGACACCCATATTATGATCAACAGCAGCATTTCGAGCAGCAGAAAGTGCAAACGCGGTTTTTCCCATTGATGGTCTTGCAGCAACAATTATCAAATCCGATTTTTGAAAACCGCCTAATATATCGTCCAATTCAATAAAACCACTTGGAACGGAAAAGGATGATATATTTTGTGAATGTATAGCTTCGATGTGCTCCAAAGCCTCTTTAACAGCTTTGTCCATCGATTTATAAGATTCTGTTAAACCTTGTTCGGTTATTTGGAAAACTCTTCGTTCAGCTGCATCGAGAATATCAAAAACATCGTCTTTCCCATCGTAGGCACTTCCCGCAATTTCAAGAGAGGTTGAGATCAGTTCCCGAAGAATCCATTTTTCAAAAATCAACCTTGCATGAAATTCAACATTTGCCGCCGATGAAATATCTTGTGTAAGTTGACTTATATATGCAGCTCCGCCGGATGTTTTAAGTTTATCTGTCTTCTTTAATTCTTCGTAAAGTGAAACTGAATCTATGGGTTCGTTCGATTCCGACAGATTTATCATCGCTTCAAAAATAACCGAGTTTTGCGGATCATAAAAATGTTCGGGTTTTAAGACTTCAAGAACTTTTGATATTGCTTTTGGATCAAGTAAAATTGCACCCAAAACAGCACGTTCGGTTTCAACCGATTGAGGCGGCTGCTTTGTTGCGGATTTTAAATCATCTATCGTAATTGATTTTTCGCTTTTAGCTTTCTTAGCCATTCTTTACCCTGCTAATTCATCGTAAAGTTTTCTAAATTTCTGAACATCTTCCCAACAGCCTTTTTTCCAGTTTGGATTTCGCAGCAATGCCGCTGGATGATAAGTGACCATAGTTTTAATACCTTCTAATTCGTATATATTACCTCGCATTTTTGTAAGACTAGTATTTAGATTTAGCAAACCTTTTGCAGCAACCAAACCCAAACATAAAATTACTTTTGGCTTAATCAATCCTATTTGCTTCATTAGGTAGGGCATGCAAGTTGCCATTTCTTCCGGTAGCGGATTTCTGTTATTGGGGGGTCGGCATTTTAGTATGTTGGCTATGTAAACTTCCTCCCGTTGAAATTTTATCGCAATCAAAATATCATTGAGAAGTTTGCCCGCTCTTCCGACAAATGGTTCGCCTTGCTTATCCTCTTCGGCGCCCGGGGCTTCGCCGATCAGCATCACATCTGCAGTTGGATTCCCGGTTCCAAAAACAAAATTTGTTCTCGAAGCACCCAACGAACATTTTTGACAGCCGGAAATCAATTTATTGAGTTCGATCAGTGTTTTTGCTTTTTGAAAATCTTCTTGGAATAAATTCGGCACGTATTTCTCTTCAACTTTTTTCGGTGATAAATTTAGTTTTTCTCTTCCGTATTCAATTTTTTCTTCGCGCGAGCTTAGATCAAGAGTTACAAATAATTCGTCTCCAAAAATCTCTTTTTGATCCTTTAATGCTTCAATAATCCTATAATTTAATGATATTTCCGACATGAATTTTTCAATTATATTGGGACAGCAATTTGCTAAAAAATAGTTTAAAACAAAAAAAAGCGGAAGTAAAACTTCCGCTTCGTTTAAGAAGGCTAATTTTTATTGTTCTACTTCGGGATCTTCCTTGTATCTGAAATCAATTTTTCCTTCAATTAATTCATTAAGCGAGAGAAGGTGAGGTTTTGGTTTATTTTCGAATTCCAGCGAAATTCTTGTTTGATCAGGATTTTCACGTTCGTCAAATTCGTCTTCAACTGCCGGAATTATTGTGCTTATAAGAGCATTAAACTGAAGTTTATTTTCTGCGTTTATTAGTCTTGCTTTTCTTGCAGCTACAATTACGCTTTCATAAACATTATCCGTATATTTCTCAACACTTGCTATATTAACTGGTTGAATGTTCATTAATCTTTACTCCTTAATTAAATTACTTTTTTTACTATCTCTTTTATCTTTTTGATGGCAGATTCCAGATCGTCGTTCACCACAAGATAATCGAATTTATCTTTGTAACTAAGTTCAAGATCGATCCTGTCGAATCTTTTTTCCAAATCTTCTTCGCTTTCTGTCTTTCTTCTACGAAGCCGGTCTTTTAATTCCGGAATGCTGGGAGGAGCAATAAATATAAGAACCGCCTCATTATAGGTATTCTTAATTTTTAATGCACCTTTTACATCAACTTCGAAAACTATAATTTTACCGTTTTGAAGATGATCGTCAATAATTTTTTTTAAAGTGCCGTAATAATAATCATAAAATCGTTCCCATTCAACGAATTCCCGAGCATTAATTTTCTTTATAAATTCGTCCTCTGAGATAAAAAAATAGTCTTTCCCATCTATTTCCGAACCTCTTCTCTCACGAGTTGTAGCAGAAATTGAAAAAATCCAATCCGGATTTTCTTTCATTAAATTTCTAACGATTGTTGTTTTCCCGGTCCCGCTCGGAGCTGAGAAGACTAATAATTTTCCTTTTTTCACTTATTCTATATTCTGAATTTGTTCTCTGATCTTTTCGAGCTCTTCTTTAATAAATATACCATATGCTGAAATATCTGAGGAAACTGATTTACTATTTATCGTATTTGCTTCGCGGTTCATCTCCTGGGTAATAAAATTTAATTTTCTTCCAATTTCATCGCCGGAATCTAGAGTTTCTTTGAACATTTTTATGTGACTTCTTAGGCGCACGCATTCCTCGGTTGTATCGTATTTTTCAGCAATTAGGGCTAATTCCGCTTGAAGTCTGTCGGGATTATCTTCTAATTCAGTATACAACTGTTTTGCACGCTGTATTAGTTTTTCAAAGTAACCAGTAACTGCTTTAGGACTCATATCCTCTATTTTAGTGACATAATTCTCGATAAGCTTTACTCTTTCAATCAAATCTTTTTGCAGTTCTTTCCCTTCGGCAGCCCTCATTGTTTTCAGCTCTTCTACTGCTTTAAGAATTACACTGCTTGCAAGTTCAAATTCTTTTTCCGGATCAAATATAGAATCTGTTAGAAACAAATTTTGAAATTGAAGTAAATGATCAAAACCAATTTTAGATCCAATTCCCGATTTTTTCGAAAGTTCATCCAACAATTCAACCGCTGTTTTTAAACCGGTTTCGTCAAGAAAAAGTTGACGATTATCCGATCCGTCTTTTTTCATAAAAACAGATAGAGCAATTTTACCACGTTTAAGATTTTTTCTTAAAATCTCGCGAACGGCAAATTCCTTATCCGAAATACTTTTCGGCAGTCGAATTGATACATCCAAAAATCGGTTATTAAAACTTTTAATTTCGGCTTCAACCGAAACATCGCCTTCCTGAACAACTCCTTTACCAAAACCAGTCATGCTGTAAAGCATCATCGCTCCAAAAATATTTAATATGAAAAATAATGATTTATGAAATGGAACTAAAGATAAAATTAAAATGCTTCGCCGATGGCAAAATGAAATTGGAAAACGTTATCCTTAAATATTTTTTTCTGTGTAATTGGACGCGGATCTTGAGGGTCGTGCAATTTAAAACCAAAATCAATTCTAAAAGGAATAAACGATGAATAATATCTAAATCCGAACCCTCCGGCAACGGCAATATCTTTAAGCACAATTTCGTTGTAATTATTCCATACATTGCCGTAATCAATAAAAAGTGCTGAGCCTATTTCCCCGAAAAGTCTGTTGCGTGATTCAACAGAACCTTCGAAAATTATAAAACCCCCGGGTAAATTGTTTTCGAAAAAAACTGATTCAAGATCAGCGATTGTCAATTCAGATGGAAGTTCCGAAACTGCAGGAATAAGTTCGCGGGCAGCCCATCCTCTAACCGAGTTGCTCCCGCCCGCAGTAAATCTTTGATTTATCGGAATCTCTGCTTTATTACCATCATAAGCATGAAGAATACCTCCGAGAAATTTTATACCAAAAGCCGAAACACTCGATTTATAAATTGGCGGGAAATACGATGCATTAACAAGAGCTTTATAATACAGCGGAACACCTATTTCTTTTCCGGCAATTTTGTTGATTAAAAAATTAATTCCATTTCCGTTTTCAAAGTTTGTGGAAATTCTGAACCCCCTAGTCGGGAAAAGAACATCATTCGTACGGTTGCTTCCCAAGTTTAAACCAATTAGATTATTGTCGAAAGTAGACTGCTTTTCACTCGGCGGAATTTCCGAGAGAAGTTCAGCTGCAAGTGAATCGACGTTTACAAAATCTTGAATACCCTCAATCCTATTCAATTCTGCTTTAAGTACTCTAAGAATATATTTATCTCTGAAAATTGCTTTACTATGTTCGTAATTAAGATATGTTACGAGTGAAGTAAGAAAGACATCGGGCGAAAGTTCAAAGTCAAAACTTAGTTTTGTACCTATTAAAGATTCATTATAATCTTGTCTTCGTTTTTGAACCGTTAGATAATTCTCCCATCGAGTGTGAACCAGTTTACCAAAAAGCATCGGTTGTTCGAGGATTAATCTTAAATCGGAATATCCGTAAATGTTTGTATCGGAGAGTGCTGGATTCTGCAAAAACTCAGATAAATCCTTCGCCGCCGCAGATGCTTGCAGCTGCAGTAATCTTGCATCACCGAAGAAATTCTTTTTCGAAAATCCAAAAGATAAACCGATATTGAACGTATTATCCTCATTGTTGAAGATAAGTTCCGGAATAAACTCGTGCATCAATCCAACATCTGTATTTACTCTTACTGGTACTTTGTTTGAGACCGTATCGCCGATTACTTCGGCAACGCTTGCAAACTCGAAAAGATTTGTTCTGTAAAGTCTGATCTGAGCTGAAACCATGTCGTAAGAACTATAGTAATCACCGGAATCGATACTGACAATTTCCGTAATCAAATCATCATCAACCATTTCTTTTCCGGGTCCTTCCTTAATAACCGAGACTTTGTTTACTTTATAACGCTTACCGGGAATGAAAGTAATATTTACATCCACTTTGTTTGATACCGTATCAATTAAAATTTCCGGAGGATTATACCCAAACAACATATAACCATGGTTTCGCATATAATCCCGCGTGAAAATAAGTTCCCTATTGACAAGACTTTCGTTGTAAACAATTGTAGAATCAATTTGATATTCATCGTTCACGGTTTTCACAAACTCCGCCGGAATCGATTCTAGTCCGTACTTGTTAAATTTTCTAAAAGTGAATGAAGGACCTTCTTCGATGAAAAAATTTAAAAATACTTCCTCATTCTCTCTATCCAACGTAAATTCTGATTTTACTTTTGCTTTGAAGTAACCATTAATATTATAAAATAGCTCAAGCTGTTCGATATCAACAGGAATCATCAAAGAATCGAACAATACTTTAGATTCCCCGAAAGGAGTGAATGAATTAATAAATTGAGAAAATCCGGACGGACTTTCTTGTGAAGCAAGAATCGGTTTCAACTCATCTTCGCTGAATGAATTATTCCCTTCGAATGTAATTTCGGCAATCTCAAACTCAATGGGATTACTCTGTGCTTTTAAATGGGAAAATAAAAACAGTGTGATAACAAAAATGATCAAACTATTAAAAAAATCTGCGCTCTTATTTCTAATTTTATTCTTCAGTGTGTTACCTCAACAGGAGTTCCGATAGAAACTACAGAAAATAATTCATCAATCGATTCGTTACTAATCGCGATTGAACCATTAGTCCAATTAAAAGTGAATGGTAGATTTTTAAAAATGAAATTATAATCACCAATTCCTTGTATATAAATATCCGCTCCCAATTTTGTTCCGGGATAACTGCATTTGTTTGTTTTCATATATTCGATGATAGCTTCAAATTCCTCTTTACTGATAATAGAACTCTTAAAAGCTTCGGAAGCATCGTGAATATTTGGGAAATCCAATCTAAGACTTTTGTGAAACTCCGTGGAATCATTCATTTCACAGATTTTAAACCTTCCGTAAGGTGTAACAAAATCATCTTTGCTCCGCTTTATTTTTTCCGGATTTTTTCCAAAAACCGCTTTATATTCTTTAACTAAAATCGTATCCGAAAAAAGCTGAAGCGAGTAATTTGATTTATCTATAATTATCGAAACATTTTTCATTTCCGATAACCCTTTATCATTCATTTCTTCCGCTAATGTTTTTTCTCCCGAGTTTAGGATAATTCCATAAATAATCATACCGGCAAAAAACAATATAATACTTATGCTGAAGTAAATAATTTTTCGAAATAAATCTTTGTGCCGGTTCATCCGAAAATGATTTTTTTAATTAAACTAAAAATATACAAAAGAAGTAATCATGAATAAATATCGAAAATAAAAAAGGTACGCCCATTTGACGTACCTTTAAATGAATTATCTTTATCAAGAAAAGATTATTCAGCTATGATTTTACAGTAGCTTCAACAACCGAAATTGCACTCATATTTATTATATCATTAACAGAAGCACCTCTCTGCAGAACATGAACAGGTTTCTTCATTCCCATCAAGATCGGGCCAATAACTGTTGCATCCGTCAATCTTTCAAGCAGCTTGTATGCGATGTTTCCTGAGCTTAGATTAGGGAAAATAAGGATGTTCGCATCGCCCTTTATGTTCGAGAAAGGAAACTCTTTAGTTGCTATTTTTGGTTCTACTGCAGTATCTGCCTGCATATCGCCATCTATAACAAGGTCTGGTCGCTGTGATTTTACTAACTCAACGGCTTTACTCACTTTTGAGGTAAGCGGATGTTTAACACTTCCAAAATTACTGAAAGAAAGCATGGCAATTTTTGGGATTATATCAAACTGCCTTACCGTATCAGCAGCACTTATGGCGACCTCCGCAAGAATTTCCGCGGATGGATCAAGGTTAACCGTAGTATCCGCGAAGAAAAGAACTCTACGTTTAATAATAATTATATAAAGCCCGGATACAACCGTGTTCCCCGATTTGACACCGATGCACTGCAGTGCCGGACGAATAGTTTGGGGGTAATGATATGTTAATCCGCCAATCAAAGTGTCGGCATCACCGCATTCAACCATCATCGAACCAAAATAATTTCTATGGCTCAATGCCTCAACAGCAGCTGATCTCGTGATCCCTTTTCTCTGTCGTTTTTCGTAAAATAGATCGATATACTTTTGTGTAAGATCGGAATTTTTCGGATCGATTATTTCGTACTCTGAGAGATCATATCCATATTCAAGAATTTTTGATTTGATAACCTCTTCGTTTCCTAATAAAATCGGATTTCCGATATTATCAGTTTTCACATAATGAGCTGCTCTTATTATTTTTTCTTCCTCGCCTTCAGGATATACTATTTTTTTAGGATTTTTCTGAGCTTTGTGTACAATTATTCTAGTGATTTGTTTTGAAAAGCCCAAACGTTCTTGAAGTTCTTCTTCATAAGATTTCCAATCCTCAATTGGTTTTCTAGCAACTCCGGAGTCGATAGCTGCTTTAGCTACCGCGGGGGCTACTTTCCACAACACTCTTGGATCGAATGGTTTGGGAATAATATACTCGGGTCCGAATGAAAAATCAGTTCCACCATAAGCATTAATAACTACTTCCGGAACTTCTTCTTTTGCTAGATCAGCTAAAGCTTTCACGGCTGCTAATTTCATTTCTTCGTTAATGGCTTTTGCTCTTACATCAAGTGCACCTCTAAAAATGAACGGGAACCCAAGTACGTTATTTACCTGATTTGGATAATCGCTTCTTCCCGTTGCCATAATCAAATCTTTACGGACTTCGATGGCTACTTCATAACGAATTTCAGGATCCGGATTTGCCATTGCAAAAATAATCGGATTATCTGCCATTACGGCAACCATTTCCTTGCTGAGTAAATCTGCTTTTGAGAGACCTACAAAAACATCAGCACCTTTCATTGCCGCTTCCAAATCCTCGTAGATATTATCAATAGCATACTCAGCTTTGTACTTGTTAAGATCTGTTCTTTCTTTGTGAATCAATCCTTTCGAATCGAACATAGAAATATTTTCTCGTTTAACCCCGGCAGTAACATATAGATTGCTGCAAGCAATTCCTGCAGCACCAGCCCCTACAACAACTATCCGTAGATCTTCCAATTTTTTCTTAGCAATTTCTGCAGCATTCATTAAAGCTGCGCAGGAAATAATTGCAGTTCCATGCTGGTCATCGTGGAAGATTGGGATATCCATTGTTTTTTTAAGTTCTTCCTCAATTTCAAAACATTCGGGGGCTTTGATATCTTCCAGGTTAATTCCGCCAAAAGTTGGTTCCAGAAGTTGAACGGTTTTGATTATTTCTTTCGGGTTTTCAGTTTTCAATTCAATATCAAAAACATCAATATCAGCGAATCTTTTGAACAATACGCCTTTTCCTTCCATCACTGGTTTTCCTGCATGCGGACCAATGTTTCCAAGCCCCAACACCGCAGTGCCATTTGAAACTACCGCAACTAAATTACCTTTTGCAGTGTAGCTGTAAACTTCATCATCAATCTTGTGAATTTCTCGGCAGGGTTCTGCAACACCGGGAGTGTACGCAAGAGAGAGATCTCTTGAAGTGTAGCAAGGTTTTGTAGCAATCACTTCAATTTTACCGTGTCTGCCTTCTTTGTGATACCTAAGTGCTTCTTCTTTTGATATAGCCATGGCTTATCCTTTGTTTTGCGATTATTCTATTTATAATAGATAATTTGAGTTATATATCTACTTAAAAATATCTATAATATTTAAAACAAAAAAGCCCGGATGAACCGGACTTTCGTTTATTTTTTAAAAAAGTACTAAACTTCCATTATTTCGGTTTCTTTGTGCTTGATAATCTCATCAATTCTTGTGATGTGTTCATCGGTCAATTTTTGAACTTCCTGCTCAGCATCATGTCTTAGATCTTCGGATAATTCTTTGTTCTTTTCCTGCTTTTTCAAATGATCATTTGCGTCTCTTCTCACATTTCGAATTGCAACTTTTGCATCCTCGCCGAATTTTTTCACCAATTTAACTAGTTCCATTCTCCTCTCCTCGTTCAGAGGTGGAATTGGAATTTTAATATTAGTGCCGTCACTGATGGGATTCAAACCCAAATCTGCTGTTTGTATTGCTTTCTCGATTGCCTGAACTACCGATTTGTCCCAAGGAGTTATGCTTAAGGTATGGGCGTCCAAAACGCTTACGTTGCCAACTTGGTTCAGTGGTGACATCGTTCCATAATAATCTACTCTAATTCCATCTAGCAATGCTGTTGTTGCTTTTCCGGTGCGTATTTTTGTGATCTCTTGACGAAAAGCTTCAATAGATTTGTCCATCCTGGACTTTGCGTCTTTAATAGCTGGATTTGTCATTTGAAACTCCAATTAAATTTATTTAAAATTTCCAACTGCCGTACCAACATTGTTCCCAGTCACCAATTTTAACAGGTTATCCACAGTATTCATATTAAAAACAATTATAGGCAAATTATTTTCTTTACATAGCGAAATTGCCGTCAAATCCATTACTCTAAGATTTTTCTGTAATACATCCAAATATGAGATTTCATTGAATCTGTTTGCATTTGGATTTTTTTCTGGATCCGAATCAAAAATTCCATCGACTCTGGTGCCTTTAAAGATGGCATCGGCTTCTATTTCAACAGCTCTAAGTGAAGCTGCGGTATCTGTACTGAAATAAGGATGACCTGTACCTGAACCGAAGATAACAATTCTTCCTTTTTCGAGATGCCTGATAGCTCTTCTTCGAATATATGGTTCAGCAATAGCTTCCATGTTAATTGCACTTGTAAGCCGAGTAAACATACCTTTATGCTCGAGAGCATTCTGAAGTGCCAGCGAATTAATCATTGTAGCCAGCATCCCCATCTGATCACCGGTTACTCTATCAATTCCCTGATCGCTTGCATTCAGTCCACGATAAATATTACCCCCTCCAATTACGATGCCGATTTGAACACCGAGGGAATGAATTTTTTTAATTTCTGTAGTAAAAAAATCAAGGATAGTGGGATCGATGGCTTGATCGGATTTACCCATCAAAGATTCGCCACTAAGCTTTAGAAGAATTCGTTTATACTTTGTTTGTGTGTTCATATTGACCTTAAAAATAACAAAAAAAAAGGTCTTAATAAAAATTAAGACCTTTAATAAAAATTACTTTTTCTCGTCGCTCAGATGAAAACGACGGAAAAATTTCAGCTTAACCTGAGTTTCGCTTTCCTTGTTAAAGTTGGTTATTAAATCACCAACGGATTTTGAGTTATCTTTAACGAAAGCTTGTTCAAAGAGACAGGTTTCTTCGTAAAATTTATTCAATTTTCCCTGAGCAATTTTTTCGATCACTTGTTCGGGTTTACCTTCTTTTCTAGCCAATTCTTTGTATATATCAAGTTCTTTTTCGATTTCTTCAGAAGCAACTTCTTCTCTGTACATATAACCCGGTTTCATTGCTGCTACCTGCATTGCAATATCCTTCATTATCTGCTCAATTTTATCGGCGGTTTCAGTTTCTACATTATCTGCCGCTAACAAAACTCCAAGTTTTGAACCGTGGTGGACATAATCAACTATTTTACCATTTTCGAGAGTATCAATTACAAATCTAGAAATTTCTAATTTCTCACCAATTTTACCTATAAGATTTGTAAGTTCTTCTTGGATTGTGAGTTCATTTCCTTTCAACTTAAGCAACGTTTCGACATCAGCCGGTTTTTGTGAACAAACAACATCAAGCACCATATTTCCAAATTTCACAAAGTCATCACTATTTGCCACAAAATCAGTTTCACAGTTAACTTCAACCATAACACCAGTTTTTCCGTCATCAAGAAGCCGAGTGAGAATTGTTCCTTCATTAGCGGTTCTTTCGGCTCTTTTTGCTGCAACCGAAGCTCCTTTTTTTCTCAAGATCTCGATGGCTTTCTCGAAATCGCCATTTGCTTCTGTAAGCGCTTTTTTACAGTCCATCATTCCCGCGCCGGTTTTATCTCTTAGCTCTTTAACTTGTGATGCACTAATACTCATTTAATTTTTCCTTATTTCTATTTTTAATTTTCTTTCGTCTCTTCTTTCGTTTGAGAAGCCTCATCATTGCTTTTTTCTTTATCTTGATTTTGGGTTTCCTCTACATCATTTTCTTTGGAATCATTTTCATTTTTTTCAGTTTTTTTCTTTCTTGTAACTTTCTCTGATTGCTTCTCACCTTTTTGATCAAATTTGACTCTTCTTACCTTCGGTTTTCCGGATTTCTTTTCTTCTTCATTTTCACTTTCAGATTCTTTTTTGCTTCTTTCCCTTTCAGCATCTTCTTGTGCTTTAAGTTCTTTTGCTTTTTGTGAACCTTCAATTACAGCATCAGCCATTGTTTTGGTTATTATCTCGATAGCTCTTACCGCATCATCATTTGCGGGAACTACGTAATCAACCAAATCCGGATCGCAGTTTGTATCAACAATTGCATAAACCGGAATATTTAATCTATGTGCTTCCTTAACTGCAATAAATTCTTTCTTTATATCGACAATGAACAAAGCGCCCGGAAGTTTGTTTAAAAATTCAACGCCATCAAGAACTTTTCTTAATTTATCTCGTTCGCGGGAAAGCTGAAGTCTCTCTTTCTTGGTAATTTTTTCGAAAGTACCATCACTTTCCATCTTCTCGATATTCTGTAATCTTTTGATGCTTTTTCGTATTGTAGCAAAATTTGTGAGCATTCCTCCAAGCCATCTTTCGCTGACCCAGTTCATTTCGCAGCGTTTTGCTTCGTCTGATATTACTCCCTTTGCTTGTTTTTTCGTTCCGACAAAAAGAACTTTTTTACCGCTTGCCACAACATCTCTAAATCTATTAGCGGCAACTTCCAAAGATTCTTGAGTTTTTTTAAGATCGATGATATGAATACCGTTTCTTTCCATAAAGATAAACGGTTTCATTTTGGGATTCCATCTGCGTGTAAGGTGACCGAAATGTGCTCCGGCGGCGATAAGTTGGGTTAATTCAACTTTTGACATGTTTTCTCCTGTTTTTCTTCTACTTTCTTCAACTTTATCCTTAATCCCTTTTTATGTGGGACACAGGGGACAAATCCGAAAGTATGATTTATTAAATAATTTATCTTTTAGAAAATTGAAATCTTTTTCTTGCTTTTGGTTGTCCGTATTTTTTACGCTCAACCATTCGAGGATCACGAGTAAGTAATCCTTCAGATTTAAGAGTCGGTCTAAAATCTTCGTTAATAGTAATTAGCGCTCTTGCAATCCCGAGTCTGATTGCTTCTGCCTGACCTGAGACACCACCGCCGCGAACATTCGCATAGATATCATATTTACCGAGTGTGTCTGTCAATGTCATAGGAAGCATGACATCATCTCTGTGAGTTTTAAGAGGAAAGTATTTATCGAATTCTCTTTTATTAACTAAAACGTTTCCCTTGCCGCTTCTTAAATAAACACGAGCAACAGCATTTTTTCTTCTTCCAATATGAATTTTATCTGCCATCAAAACCCCTTAAAAACTTAATGTTTCCGGCTGTTGAGCTGAATGAGGATGATTTTCGCCGGTATAAACTTTTAATTTTTTAATTAACTTTCTTCCTAATCTATTTTTGGGAAGCATTCCCTTCACTGCTTTTTCGATAACAGCTTCCGGATTTTTTTCCATCATTTGTGCAAAAGATTTAACTTTAACACCACCCGGATAGCCGGAATGAGAAAAGTAAGATTTTTGCAGCGGTCTTTTACCGGTCATCTTAATTTTATCTGCATTTACAACAATCACGAAATCACCGGCATCCATATTTGGAGTAAATAGAGCCTTACGCTTACCACGGATAACCGATGCGACGTTTGCAGCTAATCTACCCAAAACCTGATCAGTAGCATCAACAACGTACCATTTTCTATTGGCATCTTCAGGTTTTATAAATTTTGTTAATTTTTCCTGCTTCACAGTTTAATTCCTCCAAGGTCGAGACAAATTTTTTATAGAGCCAACAAATATATTGGATTAGAGTAGAAATGTCAAGATTAGTGTATTATTCATAATCTTCAGGGAACGGAATGAAAGCTAAAATTGTTTTGGGAAATTTGTCTGTTACCATTAGAAATCCCAGATCATCCAATTTTGCCAGCCCTTCCCAATTTCTGCTTTCTCCGTCTGCTTGTAATTGTAGATACACAGGATTTTTTTCTCCCAAAACTATTTTTTGATCCAGAATTTGAAGGTTAATTATTCTCTCAACAGAAGCTGAATTTTTGTGAGATTGTCCCACTCCGTAATTTTTAATTATTATATCACTGGCGGTATTGAGTTTTTCCTCATCTCCGGGCCAAAAATAGTTAATGACCCAAAAATTACCATTCGAGTCAATTTTCGAGGCATCGGTGATTCTGTACTCAATGTTCTCTAAATTATAATGCTGCAATTCACTTAAATTCGTATCGAGTACATTTGCAACCGGAGCAGGATTAACATTTTTCCCATTTGCTTCGTATATACTTATTATTTTATCATCATTGATAAGCAAAGTCTCGTCTGAAAAATTAAAAATTTCGATCTCTTGATCTATCTTTTTTAATGTTGATTTATCGAGAACAATTTTATTTTCAGCTTCATAATATCTTCCCATTACAATATACCCGTCAGTTTCTCCTCCTTCTAACGATTCAATTGTGAGATAAACTCTATCATTTTTAAATGCAATCGCTTCATACCCGGAGCCCCAACTGTTAAACTCTTCAAGACCGTTAGCAAAAAGTTTTACCTGAGAATAAGATAATTCATTATTCCCATCACTATTAAGCACATTAAGTATATCAGATTTATTGATAAAATATAGAAAGCCATATTCATCGTTAGCGGACATCTCAAAAGGAAATTGCGGCAGCAGAAATAATTTATCTCCACTCCAATCCAACCCGGAAAGTTCAGATGAACTATATGCTATTTCTCCCGTTAACTTAAATTCATGCACAACTGATTCTGAAAGAACTTTAGCATTCTGTTCTTGATGTGTTGTTTCTGGGACATTACTGGAACAAGCAGAGATCAATAATAATATTGAAGAGACAAAAGAAATTATTTTCAAGACTAAATCCTTAATTCGATCTAAAAAATTAGTTAGTTATTAGGGGAATAATATTTTGGAAGCAGATCGGCAACTCCCCTCGATGCCCAATATCCATGAGTTTCAATCGACATCACTTCATTCGCGTACCCAAGTGAATCTAAAACCGCTTCGCCGAACAATAATTTTATCCACGAAATTGGAAGTCCGTCAATTCTTCTTTTATTATCTTTCACTTGTAGGTAATGGTCGAAATGAAGAGTATAATTTTTTGTTTCTCCGTTAAGATAAAGAATTGAATCTGCTGCAAAGACCGGATTTCTATAACCTTCAAACCCTGATTGAGAGGCAATCCTGCTAGTTTCAATCTCGTATCCTTCCTGTCCAAAATTTCCTTTTACCAAGGATTGTAGAAAATGATCGAGCGAACCTTCAAAAGCTTTTACTCTATTCTTGCACCATTCTTCTTCAATATTCTCATTTTCGGCAGTCAATTCAATAAATCTTGGAAGCAGAAGGTATCTTACTCTTTGTTCAACATCATTAAAAGTAAATTCTTTTAATTCGCAAATTAGTTCATACCCCAATGCATTGTTTATAATTCTAAATGGACGGTCTACACTTGCAACTAATATATGCGGTTTAGGTTTAGAAAATTCAAAATATTGAACATCTTCAATTCTACATTCATCAGCGAACTTTGATCTTCCAAGAAAATAACGTTTAAATTTTTTAAAATCGGATTGCCATTCACCTGGCGCAGTGGATTTAACTTCAATTTGATCAACTCTGTATATTTTTACTCGCAATTCAATATTCAACTCAATTGGCGTATCATCTTTAAAGTTTATCATTTTTTGAAAACTTTCATATCCAATCATTGAAGCAACTAATTCATGTTGACCATTCTTAATATTTTTTAATGAAAATGTTCCATCCAATCCACTTGTAGTTCCCCAGGTAGTTCCCGAAATAAAAATATTTACATTCGGCAACCCTTCCCCGGATTCTTGGTCTATAACTTTACCAGTTATTTTCCCACCGCTTGCAAATAAATTTCCGAATTCAAATAGAATTAGAATAATAGTAATTGATCGAAATTTTCTCATCACTTTATTTGTGCAATTTTTGAGTTATTGAATTCAACTCGATAGGGTTAACTACTGCGACATAAGTAGATTCAATTTTTTCCTTCACTACTTCGAAAGTTGAAAGTAATGTTTCAGGAAGTCCGTCCTCCCAAGGGATTCTTGTTCGATCATTATTAAGTAGATCAATTTCTGACGTAACAAGTTGATTTAATTCAGATTCTTTAGACGACTCGGCATAATTAATTAAAAAATGTTTGAACAGGTAATTTACTTTTTGAGTCATTTCAAAATTCCTAATTGCAATTACGTCTTCTGCCTTTTCATCCTTTACTTCTAAGTCGATAGTTACTCCCTCTTGTTTTGAATGATCGTCTTCAAAAATTTTGACCGGCGGTCCGTCTCCAGGTGATTTTTTTAAGTAAGAAAAATATGAGATTATGTAGTAGAAGTAATATTCTCCGAGACTCATGCCGTAATCAAGCAGAAGCGTGTTTCTGTTCGAATAATACTTTATCATTTCGGGTACAACACTTATTCCTGTATTGATGAGTCCTATAGATTCCCAGAAATTTTTATCCTTCTTTTCACCCGAAATAGTATCGACAAGTTCAGTAAAATTCGCATAAAATTTTGTGCTTCTAACATTTAGAGTATCTCTTAGATTTAAAAAAAGATTTAATCTTTCTTCAAATTTGGGCTGTTCAAAAGTAGGAACAAAATCCTCTTCCCTTCCAAACTTATCCGTGAGTGTTTTTGAAATTGCTTCAATCTGCTCCACATTTTGAACCGTATCTTTCACGTAATTATAAACAAGCACCCCAATGACAATTATGATAATCGCGACAACACCGCAACCAATACCGCATCCAGTCGCTATTCTTGAAGATCTTTCAGCCATTTTCTTCCTCCCATACAATAACTGTTTAAAAATAACCAAATTATTCGGCTTTGCCATCAATTCAGAAGTTAACTTTTGCCTTGTCGAAACATTTGCATAATTTTGCAGAGTTTATCTGGAGTGAAAATGCAAGTTCTTGTAACAGGAGGTGCCGGATTTTTAGGTATCAATGAGATTCGTCACTTATTGAAACGAAAACACGATGTTGTTTCTCTTGATATTGCTGATTTCGAATACCCTGATGTAAAAGATAAGGTAAAGATTATTAAAGGTGATATCCGCGATAAATCTGTTGTTAAAAATGCTATGCAGGGAATTGATGCTGTCGTTCACACTGC
>CAZCLA010000033.1:12000-30949 GCA_964499285.1 uncultured Melioribacteraceae bacterium | reverse complement strand
TAGAGACATAGCAATGCTGTGTCTCTACGAATCGTGATAAAACTATTTTGTGGAGTGGAGTCCAACTCTATTTCCGGCGATATCTTCAAAATGTCCAACAAATCCGTATTCGCCGATGCTCATTTTTTCAGTTATAATTTTTCCGCCTTTCTCTTTTGCTTTCGACAGAGTGCTTTCGATATCATCAACGGAAAAATATATCATTGTGCCGTCGTAGGAAGGATTGTAAGATTCGGCTTGTACTAACGATCCAGAACAGCCCGGTTTTTCGTTATCGTACGGAAACCACCCCATTATTAGTCCGCCGAAATCATTTATCTGTATATCTATTCCAAAAACAAAATCGTAAAATGATTTTGATTCGTTTATATCTTTAGCAGGTATTTCAAACCAACCGACTGGATTCATATTTCCCCCTAAATAAATTCAAAATTTGTTTTAACCGAAACAGACAGAATGTCGAATTTTAATAATACATTTAATCTAAATCAATATTAAACAAAGGGTTATTCCAAGACTGAGAAATTAGATAACATAAAAAATCTGGCTTGCCGATTATAGTTGCTTGATTAAAAATAGATTTCTATCTTTTCGCAATTGATTCAGAATATATTATCTGAATATTGTGTTTAATAGAAATTTTTGTTTTGAAAAAATATCATTTTATATAAAATAATTTCAAACAAGAAGGAATAATATGTCCTCAAACATTGAAAGGAAATCCACACTTAAAAGGATAATCTCATTCTTAACTCCTCCGTCCAATTGGAGATTTCCGGTGATAATTCTGCTTGGAATTTTAGTTGGCTTAGGTTCTCACATATTTGTTGTATCGAATGCCGTTTCATATTTATCCAATGATCCCAATGCTTGTATCAACTGTCATGTTATGACACCGCAATTTGCCACATGGCAAAAAAGCAGTCACGCAAGAGTTGCAACATGCAACGATTGTCATGTTCCCCAAGATCATTTTGTGAGAACATATTATTTCAAAGCTATGGACGGTTTAAGGCACGCAACAATGTTTACATTTCGGCTCGAACCTCAAGTGATAAGAATTAAAGATGCCGGAAGAAATGCCGTACAGGAAAACTGCATTCGGTGTCATTCTAACCAAATTCATCCAATTGCCTTGAGAGCAATTAACAATCGCAATGTCGAAGATCAAAGACCGGGTGTGTGCTGGGATTGTCATAGAGAAGTTCCGCACGGAAGAGTAGGAAGTTTATCATCTACACCTTATGCACAGGTTCCGGATTATAAACCTATCATTTCTGATTGGCTCGAGAAATATTTTAATGAAACCAAATAGATTAAATCAAATAAAGGGTGGAAAATGAAATCAATTCAAGAAAGAATAAGAGAAAAACCCTGGCTGGGATGGGTTTTGTTTATTGTTACTGTAGCCGTAGTGTTTTTGATTGGATTATTCGCCTCATCAATTATTGAACGACGAAGCGAAGCTCTTACTCTTCAAACCGTAAAACCATTGCCTGAATGGGAGCCGCGGAACGAAGTGTGGGGAGAAAACTATCCCCGTGAATATGAAACTTATCTTAAAACTTTAGACACAACATTTGCCAGCAAATACGGCGGATCGGTTTTCATCGATTATTTGGAAAAATATCCAGAGCTTGTTGTTATGTGGGCTGGGTACGGCTTTTCGAAAGAGTATAATCAAGGCAGAGGACACGCTCACGCCATCGAGGATATAAGAAATATTTTGCGAACCGGCGGCAACAAAGTTAAACCGATGCCTGCAACCTGCTGGAGTTGTAAAAGCACAGACGTCCCGCGAGTGATGGCTGAAAAAGGAATCGCAGAATTTTATTCGGGAAATTGGTTTGATAAAGGACACGATATAATTAACCCAATCGGCTGCCAAGATTGTCACGATCCAAAAACAATGAACCTTAGAATTACTCGGCCTGCGTTGATTGAAGCTATTGAAAGACAAGGAAAATCAGTAAAAGATTTTTCCCATAATGAAATGAGAAGTCTTGTCTGCGCACAGTGTCATGTTGAATATTATTTCAAAGAAAATCCCGAAAACTATCTTACATTCCCTTGGGATAACGGATTTAGCGCTGATGCAATGGAAGAATATTATGACAATCTTGATTTTTCCGATTGGACTCATTCACTCAGCAAAACTCCTATGCTTAAAGCACAGCATCCCGATTATGAATTGTTTATGACCGGAACTCATGCAGAACAAGGTGTATCATGCACGGATTGCCATATGCCATACAAAACAGAGGGTGGAGTAAAATTTACGGATCATCATATTCAATCGCCGTTAAACAATATTGCAAACTCATGTTTTAATTGTCACCGCGATGAAACTCAACAGTTAATCAGAATGGTTTACAGCAGGCAGGATAGAATTATGGAACTACGTGGTATGCTCGAAGAAGCCCTGGCTGCCGCGCACATAGAAGCAAAAACTGCTTGGGATAACGGTGCGGTTCAAAGTGAAATGGATAAACCGCAAGAATTAATAAGACATGCTCAATGGAGATGGGACTGGGTTGCCGCTGCAAATGCTGCGGGATTTCATTCTCCAGATGAAGCACTTCGTGTTTTGGGTATCGGTATCCAAAAAGCAGAACAGGCAAGAAAAGAACTTGCTTTGGTGCTCGTAAAACATGGAGTGAGTTACCCAATCCAAATGCCTGACATTTCAACCAAAGAAAAAGCACAAAAGTATATAGGTTTGGATATGGAAATGCTGCGTGCCGATAAGGAAGAGTTCTTGAAAACTACAGCGGTTGAATGGGACCAAAAAGCAAAAGAAAGACAGGGTACTTTGAAAAAATATTAAAGATTTTCTTGATATTATTTTTGATCCCCGCACAACTTTGCTGTGGGGATTTTTTTTGAGCCGAATGCCAATCAAATTAGAGTCTGCTGCCGCTCAAACTTTTCTCATTAATCTTTTCTTCTTAAATCTACAGTTCGACTCGGAATGTAACAGTGTAGGATAAATTTGAAAAACCATCGGAGTTTACAATAAATTCTGTTTTTATCCTATCTGTGAAGGCATCTGATGAGTTAAATAACAAATCTATTTGCGAATAGAGCCAAACGACTGCAAACGCCGCAATAAAAATATTTCTGGTTTTATAAGCCGAATTATACTCAGAATATTTTTGCTCGATCAACGCTGCTTCAACTTCGTTTAAATAATCTTTTTCTTTCGAAGATGCATCAAATATAAAATAGACCATCGTCGGGAGAGTAGCTGCCGTAAGAGAAGCAAGCACCCATCCTTTCGCTGATTTATTTAGATACAAATGACCGAGCCCCGGGAAAATCACCGAACGCGAAAATGTGTTCACATAAACATCGTTTTTTGTCGCAATCAGCAAATTATAATCCGGCTCTTTTGTTTGTTCTTGTATTGATTCAGTCGGTTGTACTTCTTTTAACGGTGGCGCATGTTGAATTTTAAGTTGTTCGAACAAAGATATAATTTTAGGTGAAACTGTGCTTGGATTAAGCTCGTAATTTCTATCAATATCAATAATTTGACGCAAAGCTTTTTCTGCGGAGTTTTCTTCATTCAGGGAATAATATGAAACAGCTTCCATAGTAAGCACATCAATTGAATCCTCTTTTGTAATTCCGAAATTGTCAAACAAAAAAATTTCCGAAAGACGTATAACATCACGGTATTCGAAAGATTCATATTTATCTTTAATTTCTTCGATGGTAATTCTTGTCTGCGAAAAAGAAATGCTCGAGACAAAAAGAAGAAGCAGCGCTATTTTCGAAATCGAATTTCTCATCTAAGAAGAATCATTTTTTTTGTTTTTACATAGTTTCCGATTTCGAATCTGTAATAATAAACTCCTGACGAAAAATCTTCAGCATTGAACTCAACTTCGTATTCACCCGGGTTCAAGTGCTTGTTTACAAGCACTTCTACCTCCCTGCCGAGGACGTCATAAACAATTAATTTTGTTTTTGAGGTATTATTTTTAGCGTTTGACGGGACAGTAAATTCAATTTTTGTTGTCGGATTAAAAGGATTAGGATAGTTCTGTTTTAGTTCCGCAGACGGCAGTATTATTTCCTCGGCGGAAGTAAGCCCGGTTGCGAATGTTTCAATTTCTTTAACCGGATTACCTTGCTTGTTGTAACCTCCGATTACGTAAATTTTATCATTAATGAATGCTGCGGTAAAATTAGTTCGCTCGAAATTCAATTCATTAAGATCAGAGATAATTGGTTCGTTGCCAAGAAGTTTAAAACTTTCTACACTTTTTAGTGCATTCGAACTTTCATTGTATCCACCAATAATCAAAATACGTTTTTCGTTCGGATCATAAATCGCTCTTCCTCCGGCACGCGGAATTAAAAGTGTTGTTCTTAGTGTTGTAAGTTCTTTTGTGACTGTATCAAATCTCAAAATTGAATTAAGAATTCCGTTAAGCACTCCTCCGAAAATATAAATTTCATTTCCAATAATTGCAGACATTTGCTGGTTAGGTTTTAATCCGGGAAAAATTTTATTTGATCGATATACAATTTCTTTTGTTCTTATATCGTAGCCGGTAATGTAACTCGTATCGCTTGATGATTTATCATTCTGGTTGCCGCCGATCAAGTAATAGACTCCATTAATAATATTCCCGGAGGCAAAGTTTCTGTTGAAGACATTGTTTGTGTCAAAAACAATGCTTCGAGGTTCAAGCGACCATTTAGAGATTGTACTTCTTTTTTCAAAATCGGTTACACTTACTCCGCCAAAAATAAAAGCTGTATCTTCAAATGTTTCTACCACCGGAGAAAATCTTGGATATTCCATCTCACCTATCTGCTTCCAGAGATCCAGCAGAACTTGATATTTTTGAATCCAATTAACGACTGTCTGAGTAGAATCCGAATAACCTCCGAATAAGTAAATATTATTATCCTTAACAAATGCATCTGCTCCTGCAACATGGCGAGGCATTGTCCCGGCAATTTCCCACTGTGCTGAAATTGCAGAATAAGAGAGCAGCATTGCTATCAATATTTTTTTTAAAATTTTATACATCACTGATTCTTAAACTTATAAACAAATTTTTTTCTTTCGCCTTGTGATAAGGTAAGTGTTGTATCATACGATACAAACTCGGGATTTTCGAGAGTAATTTTTACGTTCCCGGGTATTACTTTTATCGGTTCGCCGAAGGGTGTCTCACCGACGAGTGTCTCATTAACTCTTACCTTCGCCCAAGGAAAAATGTTGAACTCTATTTCAGCCATCAACTCGTTAAGATTTACTTTTATATTTGTCACTTTGTTCTCATCAATTACTATTCCAGCATTATATTGCGGAAATTCGGGATGAATCAACTTTAAATTATATTCTCCTGCCTTGATGCGAATATTTTTCGCAATTGGAGTCGTTTCCACAAGGTCAGCATCAATATAAACATCAGCCCAAGGGATGCATTCGACATACAACTCGCCAAATTTAATCGGTTCATTAGGAAGCTGATCGGTTTCAACTTTTTGAGATGAATTTTTATTAGTTCCATCCAAACTTACCTCTTCTTTCGGGTCAGATTCCCTAAATTCCTCATCAGCTTTAGTTTGTGATATTTTTGAAAGTTCATCTAAGGAATTTGTTTCCTCAACGGAAGAAGAAGTATCTTTAAAAATCGGTTTTGGTTGTTCGTCTTCAATTCTGGTCGGAAGAAAAACGATAATCGCAATTATTACTGCGGCAATCGTGAACATGCCCACAATTCTTTTTTCATTACGTGATGATTTCTTACCGATAAAATTTTCAATCGTTTGTATTCCTAAAATCTTTAATCCTTCTTCGGCATTCTGAAGTCTGTTCGAGGGTGATTTTTTCAGCATGTTTTTTAAAAGTTCATTCACTTCAGGAATTCCGGAAGAAATTTTATCAGCAGTTTCCTCTTCCGAATAATTAAGAAGACGCGAGATTGTTTCGTTTATGTCTTTCCCCAAGAATGGATTAAAACCATGAAAAAGTTCAAACAATACTGTTCCGCTCGAAAACAAATCCGTCGAACTTGTTAACTCCTCGCCTATAATTTGTTCTGGGGACATATAGCTCGGCGTTCCCACCAGCGAATTTTGTTCCGTTACAAAATTTTCGGTTTCAGATGTGGCAAGACCAAAATCACCGAGTTTCAATTCGAGCTTTTCATTTACAAAAATATTTTCCGGTTTTATATCTCTGTGAATAATGCCGAGGTTATGTGCATGGTTCAAGCCCGAAAGAAGTTGTTTGGTTAGGTTTAGTTTTTCATCAGGATTAAAATCGTTCAGGTTTATTAATTCTCTTAAATTTTTACCGCGAAAATATTCGAAGGAAATATAGAAGTGCTTTTCGAAAATTCCGAAATCCAACACCTTTATAATATTTGGATGATCAAGCTTTGCAAGTATTTTTGCTTCTCTCTTAAATCTATCGGCAACTGCTATATCCAAATCCTCGCTTAGCCTCAAAGATTTAAGTATAATTTCCTTTCCGAGATAAATGTGGTTTGCCAAATAAACCGAAGAAAATTGATCTTTCTTGAGACATTCTTTTATCTCAAATTTATCGAACAATATTTCCAGATCTCCAGGATTCATACTTTACGTTCTTTCATTTCTTTTAATTTAAGTTGAATCCATCTGACAGAAACACCCAATGATTCTGCTGTTTTTGTTCTGTTGCCGTCAAACTGCTTTAATCTTTCCAAAAGCAGTTTTTGTTCAAATTCTTTTAACGTTCCTTCGAACCTCAGGGTTGAGTCATTATCATCAATTATAATTTCGTCTTCTGTTATTGTTTTTCCGTCCGATAAAATCACTGCGCGGTGAAGCACATTTATCAACTGTCTCACGTTTCCCGGCCAATTGTATTTAATAATTTTGTTTAGCGCTTTCTCCGTCAATCGTAAATTTGCTTTTTCCGAAGATTTAATAATATTATCGGCTAGACGCGGAATATCTTCTTTTCTTTCTCTAAGAGAAGGAACATTTACGGGAAAAACATTCAATCTATAAAAAAGATCTTCTCGAAATTTTCCTTCCTTTACAAGGTCGGAGAGGTTTTTGTTTGTTGCAGCGATAATTCTGACGTTAATTTTTCTAACGTTTGTTTCGCCCAATCTTATAATTTCTTTTTTATCAAGAACCCTTAAGAGCTTTGTTTGTAGCGCTTCGGAGATGTCCGCTATTTCATCAAGAAAAAACGTTCCGCCGTCCGCTGCTTCTAGAAGACCAATTCTGTCCGATACCGCGCCGGTAAACGCTCCTTTTTTATGACCAAACAATTCACTTTCGAGAAGACTGTCGGGAATCGAGCCGCAGAATTGTGCAAGGAAGGGTCCTTTGTTTCTTTTGCTGAGTTTATGTATTGCCTCTGCAGCAAGTTCTTTACCGCTTCCGCTTTCGCCGTAAATCAAAACGGTTGCGTCAGTCATTGCAACTCTATTAATAAGCTTCGCAAGTTTCTGAACTACCGGCGAGTTGCCGAGCATTCCCGGTATTAAAGTAGGTCCGCTTAATTTCTCTATCAGTCGTTGATTTTCTTCTTTAAGACGCCTGAAGTTTTCTATCTTTTCCAAGGCAAGCGATACGAGGTTTGAAAAGAAATTAATGAAGCGCAGGCTTCTTTCGTTAAAGTCCTTTCTGTTCTTTGTGCTGTCGGCTAGGATAACTCCATAAATTTTTTGCAGACTGAATATCGGAACTCCGATGACTGACTTTATGTTTTTTATTCTAACACTTTCGAACTGCGATAATGTGGGATCACCTTGAACATCGTGATAGATAATAGATTTTTTCTGATCAACAACCTGACGAAGCACACCGCTTGAAAATTCAGACAAATCATAAATCGTTTCTTTTTCCATGTTGCGCGCAACTATTATCGCAAAATCATCCTTGTCAGAATTATATTTAACAAACAATCCTCTCTCTGCAGAAACGGTTTGAACTATCCAATCCAGCGCTTTTGCAAAAAGTTCTTCTTCAAGATCCGCAGCATTAAGCATTTTTGTGACTTCGTACAAAGCATTGAACTGTTCGTCCGAAATTTGATTTATGAAACTCATATTTGTTGATTCGTTTTTCATGGAATTTCCAGATTAAGCACAAAACTAGCCGGTTTCGATTTGCTTTGATTATAAAATTCGTCGATGCACCAGATAACCCAAAAATAATCACCGTTCTCAATATGCGAATCTATTTGATATTGAATTTCCTCGGATGAAAATGTTTTTTGCCAAACCAATTCGGGAATAATATCGTTTGTATAAATTTGAGCGAGATATGTAAATTGAAATCCCGGCAAAAACCTTTTCCAATTTAAGAAAGGAAGATATGTTAAAGTGTCATTATTAATCGGCGAAATAATCTGTATTTCTTCGTTTATAATCCGTTTAATATTTGTTCCGCCGAGATTGAACAATCTTCCGCTGTTATCCTTAACTAGAATTTCAAAATCTCTTCCGATTATTTCATTTAATGATTCAATTCCTAAATCGGAAAGCGACAAAGATTTCAAGAAAAATTTTGTCGCAGCGTTAAAATCCATAGGTGATGAAAAACCAAGGGTTGGATTAGTAACAAACACCGTGTCTGTGTCGTTATCATTATCCGAAATCCTCAGCATTATTTCTGCTTTAAATCTTTTTTCCGATGGATAACGATGTTCGACAATACTGTAAAAATTAATCGAATCTATAATCGGGCGATGATTAAGAGATATAAGCTTATTAATCTGCTTCTCTTCGTTCCATCTTATAAAAATTGAGTCATCAACATAATTTTCCCTCTCAAAATGCAGCCATCCGTCTTCTCTGTTAATGTTGTCAAAGAAGAACAGTCCCTGAGAGTCAGTGGTGGTTATGTTTCTGCCGTGGTTCCATTTGACGATTACCGAATTGAGCGGTGTATGCGGAATGCTCTCTGTTTGAACCGTTCCTGTCAATTGAGCTAGCTGATTATCTTCATTTTGCGGATCGAGTGGATTGTTGCGAGGAGCCTCACAATTATTAATAAATATGAGAGACAAAACAAGCAAAAAAAGTTTTTCGCGACGCCTTGTTTTCAACTTTCTCTCCCGATTTTAAGTTGTTTTGCCAAACGAAAACAATAAACAAAAAAATAAGATAATAATCAGCAGTTAAATGTATATATCGCCTTTAAGATAGAGCACGGCTTTTCCCGCGATTTCTGTTCGGGTGCCCAAATCTCTACACTGCAATTCTCCGCCCCGTTTCGAAACTTGAAAAGCCTTCAGTTCTTTTTTGTTCAATCGCTTCGACCAATATGGAGTTAAAATTGTATGAGCGGAACCTGTCACCGGATCTTCGTTTATGCCGACCCCGGGTGCAAACATACGCGAAGCAAAATCTGATCGGGTTCCCGGTGCTGTTACTATTACTTCGGACGATTTTAATTTCAACAATTCATTAAAATCCGGAGTAATAGAAAAAACATCTTTTTCTGATTTATAAACAACCAAATAATAGCCTTCAGAATAATAAACCTCTTCTGGTCTCATTTTTAATCCAAGCAGAAGACTTAAAGGAGCATTTTTCTTAACCGGATTACGAGAAGGAAAATTAAGCTTAATCAAGTTCTTATCTTTTTCAACCGAAAGCTTTCCGCTTTTTGATTTGAAGGATATTTTCTTAACCCGTTTGTCTAGATAATTAAAAATAACAAACGCTGAGGCTAACGTTGCGTGTCCGCAAAGAGGAACCTCCACAGCGGGAGTCATCCACCTTATATGATAATCCTTTCCTCTTTTAACGAAGAAAGCTGTTTCGGAAAGATTATTCTCGGCAGCTATTTTCAACATTGTTTTTTGCGGGAGCCATTTTTTCAGCGGCACAACAGCTGCCGGATTCCCTGTAAAGACTTTTTCCGTAAACGCATCAACCTGATACATCGTTAATTTCATTTTTTGCTTCCTTGTTTATTGTACTCCGATCTTAAAAGACCGTATCTATAAATATTTATAAACTTGCCGTTTTGAAATTTAGCTTCACGAAGAACGCCTTCTTTTTTGAATCCAAAATTTTCCACCAACTTTCTTGAAGCAGCATTAGTTTCGATAACTTCTGCTTCGAGCCGGTGAAGATTCATTTTAAAGAAAGCATATTCAATTACTGTCTTTATGACTTCCGTGCCTGTGCCTTTATTCTGTTCTTCTTTTTTTAGAATGATGCTAAGTTCAGCTTTTCTATTAAACCACCTGATGTTTCGAAATTTCAATTCGCCGATTAGCTTTCCATCCTTTTTGACAGAAAATATCATTTGTGTCGGTGTTCCTTTTGGATACAGCCACACTTCACTCATATTGAAAAGATCTTCGGAATCCTCGGCAATCTCATTTATAATTGAGTTTTCGCTATCAAGTAATTCCAATTCAAGATTTTTTGATAACAGTTTCATTTATTTGCCGAATAACATTGTTAACGGAATGTGCATTCTTCTCGCCCAAGCAGGTTCGTTGTGTTCCGCTTCGTTATCTTTTATCCAAACGAAATCCTTTCCCTCCTCATAACCTATTTCTTTAAGAGTTTGCAGCATCTCATCAATGCCCGGCTGAAGAGTTTCTTCCAAACCCACTCCGCCGTTATCAATGTATAAAACAATATCTTTTTTTTCCTCGTTGCTGCTTTTCACTTCTTTCACATAATCTACTTGGTTGATCTTAAATGCCGGCGACATGCAGATTGCTTTTGAAAAAACTTCGGGATATTTCCATGCAATCATAAACGAAATCAATCCGCCCATAGATGATCCTCCCACGGCAGTATTTTCTCGACCGGGATGGGTTTTATAATTACTGTCGATGAATGGTTTAATTTTATCAACAATCAGATTCATATATGCCGTTCCTTTTTCCCCCGGAGAATAATCGAAAAACCTATCGGCCGTGTTGTTGATTCCAACCAGAATGAACGGTTCAATTTCCTGTGAACGGATGAGACTGTCCGCAGTCTCGTCTATCTGCCAATCAATTCCGAAAGAACTTGTGTTGGGATCAACAATATTTTGTCCGTCATGCATATAAAGGACGGGATATCTTTTTGCTGATTTATCAAAATAATCCGGAGGAAGCCAAACAATTATATCTCGAGGACGCAGCCCTTCCATTTCGAAATTTTTATGATATTCAACTGTTCCGGTTATCTGCCCCATAAAGCCGCCGGATATTGGATCCCGACCTTTCCATTTAGTTATCTGTAAATGAACCGTGGTATCCGTATTGACTTTAAATATGTAATTGTTTGGAACTTGGTTATCATCAGTTAATGCTTCTTTGTCCCAGCTGCCTTTGGTTATTTTGAATTCCAGGATTTCTCCTTTGAGGAACTCGAAAGTTTTTTCCCAGAGATTTTCATTGTTTTCAAGACTTACAGCATCCGGCATCCAATTACCGAACTGTTCGTTGTTTCCTGCGATAAATACAGTTTCTCCCTTTTCTACACCTTCTGCTTCAACCACTATTTTTACCTCTCTAATATTGCTCTGTGCGCATGCTGTAATCATCAAAAAGTTCATGAAAGCAGCAATGATGATAAACTTAAGTTTCATTTTTCCTTCCGCAAAAATTATTGTTAACTAATAAATTATAAAAAAACAGTCTAACTTTTTTAAGAATCAATATAAGCTCAGAGCTTTGTTATGAAGCTCCATAAACTGACCCGGATTTTTTAATGAAGTAAATCCGAATTGTTCATATAGAGAATGAGCATCTTTTGTGGCAAGCATCCATCTTCTGAATCCTTGAAGTTCAGGATGATCAAGAATTGCACGCATAAGCCACTTAGATAAACCTTTTTTGCGGTGCGACTCAATAATAAAAACATCCGCGATGTAACCGAATGTAGTATAATCCGTAATTACTCTTGCATAGCCCACTTGTTCAATATTTTTATAAACTCCAAAGCAGATAGAATTTTCAATAGTTTTTTCAACAATGTTTTGAGAAATTCCCTTTGCCCAGTAACTTTTTGTTAGAAATTCATGGATTAGAGCTTTCTTAAGCAAAGTTTTGTCTGTGCTTATTAAATATTGATCTTTTCTTAACTCATATTTCATTTATTCCCCTATTTCATTAAAAGCTTTATTTGTCTCGGCAATGAACTTCATAAGTAGTTCTCGTGATTTTCTTCTTGAATTATTCTCGACCCCAGTGTGTACATCAACGCCAAACGGTTTCACATGTTTAACAGCTTCTGCCACATTTTTGTGATTCAATCCTCCGGCAAGTACAACCGGCAAAGGTGATTTTTGTACAATTCTCTTGCTTACATCCCAATTGTGAGTTTTCCCCGTCGCTCCGGTTGCCCCGGATTTTGGATCAAATGTATCAGTAATAAAAAAATCTACAAGGCTCGAAAAAGTTTTTAGGCTGTACTCAACATCATCCTTGCCGATAACTATACTTTTAAGAATCTTAATTTGTTTATTTTTTTCTTTCAAGATTATTAATTCATCTGCACTTATATCACCGTGAAGCTGTACATGATTTGCTTTTAAAAATTCTGATAATTCAAGAACATCCTTTGCCTTGTTCAGATAGGTTATAAGCACTGCCTTTACATCATTAGGGAATGTCAAGATAATTTTTCTCGCATCATCTTCGGAAAGATCTTCCTTGTTTATAGGAAGACGAAGCGGAAAGCCTATGAATTTTACACCGCAATCAATTAGAAGATTTGCTTCAGCTTGATCGATTACGCCTGCAACTTGAATCATTCTTTTATCAAAAATATTCATGATCAACAAACAAATATAAGTTAAATATCTTTTCTGATTTGATTTTATGCTTACTATTTATCATTATGCAATAACTTGTTCAATTTAGCGGAGATAAAATGAAAATGAAATTACTTGGAAATTCCGATCTTGAAATATCTGAAATTGGTTACGGAGCTTGGGCAATTGGTGGTTCCGGTTGGGAATTCGGCTGGGGAGTTCAAAACGACAAATATTCAAAAGAGGCTATAATAAAAGCTCTGGATATGGGTGTAAACTGGATTGATACTGCTGCAGTTTATGGACTTGGACATTCAGAAGAAATTGTTGCCGAAACTTTAAGAGAGTATTCAGGAGAAAATCCCTATGTCTTTACAAAATGTTCTCTGGTTTGGGACAACGCTGGAAACGTAAAAAGGAGTCATGATCCCGAATCAATTAAGCAAGAATGTGAGAATAGTTTAAAAAGATTGAAGATAGACGTAATCGACCTTTATCAAATACACTGGCCTCCATTTGACAACAACGACGAAATAAAAGGGGCTTGGGAAATGATGCAGAAATTGAAAGAAGAAGGAAAAATTCGTTATGCCGGCGTTTCAAATTTTAATGTGGAACAACTTGAAATATGCGAGAAAATTGCTCCCGTAACTTCTCTTCAGCCGCCTTACAATTTGATAAACAGAAAATATGAAGGAGAAGTGCTGCCTTACTGCAAAGAAAGAAACATTGGAACAATAATTTATTCTCCAATGGGATCGGGACTGCTAACCGGGAAAATGACGCGGGAAAGAATTGCTAATCTTCCAGATGATGATTGGAGAAAAAAATCAAAAATGTTCAACGAACCGAAGCTTTCTGAAAATTTTGCAACTGTTGCAAAGATGAAAGCTGTTGCGGAAAAATACAAGGCTCATCCAGGAGAAATTGCAATTGCCTGGACGTTGAGCAATCCGAATGTGACGGCAGCAATTGTCGGAGCAAGGAATGCCAATCAAGTTTCCGAAGTTTTTAAAGCTTACAAAATTTCGTTGGACAGTGAAGATTTTCGAATGTTTGAATAAGCTACAACTAAGTCAACCGCGGCAGATATTTTTCCTTAAGCACTTCAAGATGGTGCTGATGATGTCCTGCTATAATATAGATCAAACTTCTTACAGTAAAAGTTTTCCCGCCGGAAGTTCCTTTTCTAAGCAGAACATTATCGCTGAGGTTTTTAAAAAGAAGAATATTTGCCTTCCTTATATGAAAAATCTGTTCTATAAGATCGGCAAGCGGTAGTTTGTTGAACTCTCCGTTTTTTACATAATCATCATGATCGTACTGAGGCAGATCGGTTTTATCCAGCCGCGCAAATCGCAAAGCCCGGGTGCCGAGGATCAATTCTGCATCTATTAAATGTCCCAATAGTTCTTTGATTGTCCATTTCCCTTGATCATATGCAAACAAAGCATCTTTATCGGATAAATTTTTCAACAGCCTCGAAAGCTCTTCCATATTCTCAGAGAGTAAGACGAGTATATCCTTGTTCTTTGTTTTTTCAATATACGGTTGATAATAATCCGGGCATTCATCTTTTTGGGGGTAATTTAACATATAAAAATTTATAGCTATTAAGTTGTTAATAATTCTTTCATAAGTTCTTCATCTTCAACCAATTCTTGGAAAGATCGTCGTAAAAATTTGATGTTGCTGCTTAAAGTTCTATATCTTGCCTTTAAACTTTCCTCTCGTCTTGTATTTATTACTACTACTTCAACATTATCATCAAGGTGCTTCTTAAACAATGCTTTAATATGAACATCCGCATTCGAGAGAGAGTATCCCACAAAAACCACCTTTCGTGTTGAACGGATTTCTCTTGATGCTTCATTGAAGAGCTGCGATATCACCGGAACTCTCAATGATTTCATGAAAGACGGCGGCATAATAAGTGTTTCAAAATCTGTTCCGTCAAGCGGACAAGTATATTCATATTCTTTAAGATCGGGGTAAGTGTAGCCGAGAAGTTTACCTTTGTTCAAGTCGATTTTTCTGTCCCACGGTGTAAGCAAAAGCTGATTACAGCAGTTGCAGTATTTCCAGTTAAGACTTCCATGCACTTTAACGATTTTGAATGCGGCGGGATTATCTTCTTGATTTAATAAAACTGGTTCTCGTGGATTAATCCAAAAGTTATAGCTTTTTAATTCCGGCCTTTGAACATAATTCATAAGATGAGTACAGTAATCAATATAGCCAACTTTCTTAAATAAAGGATCAAAAGCTTGTTCCAAAAGTGTATCGTAGTTAAGAGTTATTATAGATATGTTTCTGTTATACTTAGTTACGACATCCCAAAACTTTCCATAAACAGCGCTTTTTTTGTTGGTGCTTAAGTCAACAACATAATGAATCAGTTTAATAAGATATTCTTTTATGGTAACCAATTCTGAGTGTGTGTACTTTGCGCTGAGACTTTCATTTTCCAAGATGAAATAATCCAAGAAACCAAACACTGCTTCAAACTGAGGAAAGAAATGATTTTGTGGATCGTAAGTAAAATTATCATTTATGAATTCGATAACTTTTTTGCCTATTTCAGAATTTAGTATTTCAGGATAGTCTCCCGAAAGGATCATCGGCAGAAGATGCCGTTGAAGAGGAACTCCGTCCGGATGTGAAGCTCCTGCACCAAGAACAAATACAACATCCCTTTGCGGAAGATACTTCAAGAATATTTCGTTTTGCGAAATCATTGATCAGCTAATTAATACTAAAAACTAAAAAGGCAGTTAAATCAAATTAACTGCCTTAAATTTTATTTGGTAAGTTCGAGAAGAACTAGTTTTTTCTTTTTCTTGTTTCTGATGTTCGTTGGTTTGTAAGCTAATTCAAAAACTGTTGATTTTTTGATGTAGGCTTTATACTTCATTTCGGCTTTTTTCATCTCTTCGGAAAGATCGCCACCTTTAATCGCTATGATATATGCTTTCTCCTTTATTAGAGGTAAAGCATATCTAAAAAGAATTATTACCGGAACAGTTGCACGGCTTACGATTAAATCGAAAGAATTTTCGTGTTTTTTAATAAATTCTTCACTTTCAACCCTATCGTTTTCAGCGATCACATTGCTGAGTTTAAGATTAAGAATAAACTCTTGAACGGCATTAATCTTTTTTGAAGTAGAATCGACCAGCACGCCCCGCATTAAAGGCTTCATAATTGCTAGAGGGATACCCGGAAAACCGCCGCCGGTTCCGATATCAAGGAATTTGTTCACCTTATCGGGGAGATATTCAGTAATTAATGATGAGATAAAAACGTGGTTTTCAATTATTTTGTCCACATCACGGCGGGATATAAGATTAACATCCTTATTCTTTTCAACAACCAGCGAAGCAAAGTGAGCAAGTCTTTCGAGTTGATAAATATCCGGGTTTAGACTGTTTTCCCAGAAAAATTGCTTTAGTTCTCGCAAATATTGTTCTTGTGGATCCAATGAAAGTCCTCAGAAATTAGTTTTTTAAATATACTAATAATATCGAAATATCTGAAGGAGTAACCCCCGAGATTCTCGACGCCTGTCCCAGCGACCTTGGTTTAACTTTTGTTAGTTTTTCTCTTGCTTCGCGGGAGATCGTGTTAAAATTATTATAGTCAAAGCTTAATGGTATTTCTATTTCTTCAAGTCTTTGCAGTTTTTTGATCAGTTCCTGCTGTTTTTGAATATAGCCCTCATACTTTGTCTCGATTTCCACCTGTTCAAGAGCTTCTGGATTACTCCTTAATGCGTGAATGAATCCGTTATCTTCAACCGGTACCGCTTCAAGAAGATCTTCAAGTTTAATATTCGGACGCTTACAAAGTTTCGAAATAAGCTCAGGATGTTCTATTTCGGACGTGTTGTATTTTTTCAAAATTGGATTGACAAAGTTGGGCTTCACTCTTAAATTTTCCATCCTATCGATGCTTTTCTGAATAATTTTCTCTTTTTCTGTAAGTTTTTCATAATCCTCTTTTCCGATCAAACCAGCTTCAAAACCGTATTTCATTAGTCTTCTATCTGCATTATCCTGACGCAAAAGAAGTCTGTGTTCTGCCCTTGATGTAAACATTCTGTAAGGTTCTTCGGTTGATTTTCCCACAAGGTCATCAATCAAAACACCGATATACGATTCACTTCTTTTCAGCACAAACTGTTTTCTACCTTGAATTTTTAGTGCGGCATTGATGCCGGCAATAAGTCCTTGTCCAGCAGCTTCCTCATAACCCGAAGTCCCGTTAATTTGTCCCGCAAAATAAAGACCTTCAATCAACTTTGTTTCCAAAGTCAGTTCAATTTGATAAGGAGGAAAGAAATCATATTCGACTGCATATCCAGGACGAACCATAACGGCATCTTCTAAACCAGGAGTCGCGTGCACGGCTTCAAGTTGTATTTCTTCGGGCAACGAGGTCGAAAATCCATTAAGATAGATAAGCGATGTATCGAGCCCTTCGGGTTCGAGAAACAATTGATGCTTTGGTTTATCTGAAAACCTAACTATCTTATCCTCAATCGAGGGACAATAGCGTGGTCCAACACCATTTATTAGACCCATAAACAACGGAGATCTATCGAATCCTTTTTCCAATATTTTATGAACTTTCTCGTTAGTATAGGTTAAATAACAACTAACTTGAGGCAGGTTCGGAAACGTGCTTAAATCTGTAAATCTGGAAAACGGTTGTGGGTTTTCATCTCCGGGCTGCTCTTCAAACTTCGAAAAATCGATTGAATTCCCTTCGAGTCTAGGCGGAGTTCCGGTTTTTAATCTTCCTGCTGTAAAACCCATTTTGATGAAGGTATCTGTCAATCCCATCGACGGCTTTTCTCCAAATCTTCCTCCTGCTGTCGCATTTAAACCGGTATGCATCAACCCGTTCATAAAAGTGCCGGAGCAAACTATTAACGCTTTGCATCCGTAATTTATTCCTTTAAGGGTTTTTACTCCGATAATTTTCCCGTTTTCTTCAATTGCATCGATTACAGAGTCTTCAACAATTTCTAAGTTCTTTGTTTCTTCAACAAATTTCAAAGCTTCTCTTGAATACAGTTTTCTATCCGATTGAGATCTTCCTGCCCAAACTGCAGGTCCTTTCGATTTATTGAGCATTCGAAACTGGATACCGGCGTTGTCGGCTATCTGCCCCATAACTCCGCCAAGAGAATCAATCTCATGAACTAAATGCCCCTTTGCACTGCCGCCTATTGCAGGATTGCAGGACATTCTACCAAGTCCCTCCTTTTCCATTGTCACCATTGCTACAGAACAACCAATCTTTGCACCTGCAATCGCCGCCTCAATTCCGGCATGGCCGCCGCCAACAACTATTATATCATAACTTCTCATTTATACCTTTTCGTTTCACGTGAAACTTTTTGCTCAAAAAAGTTGTTCGTCTAAATTCTGTTCCACGTGGAACAACTATTTTCCAATACAAAACTTTGAAAAAATATTGTTTAGAATATCGTCAGTTGTCACTATTCCAATAATCTCTCCCAGCGCGCTTTCGGCATCTCTTAAATCAACCGAGAGAAATTCTCCTGAAAATTTATTTTTTATTGTCTCTCGTGAATTGAGCAGACTTTCTTTAGCTTTTTTAAGCGATTGATAATGTCGAATATTTGAAACAATTGCTGTCTTTTCACTATAAGCCTGTGAACTTATTGCTTTTTCTTTTATTAAATTCAACAATTCTTCTATACCGTCTCCCGTAAGAGCCGAAATATATTTTACCGACTTTTTAGATCGTTGGCCGCTAAAAATATCAATTTTATTCATTACAGTAATTATTCTATCATCGTCTGTTAGATTTAAAAGTGCGGAGTGCAGTTCATCGTCAATCCCTTCATTTATATCATTTAGAAAAACAACAACATCAGCATTCTTCACCACGTTTCTGCTGCGTTCAACACCTTCTTTTTCGATAGAATCTTCGGTCAATCTCATTCCGGCAGTATCGTGTATTTTAAAGTAAATGCCGTCAAAAGTAAAATCTTCACGAATAATATCGCGAGTTGTTCCGGGAATTTCGCTTACAATTGCTCTGGCTTCTTTCAGCATATAGTTAAGCAGCGACGATTTACCCACGTTCGGTTTCCCAACTAATGCAATATTAATTCCATCCTTTATTACTCTGCCGAATTTGTAAGTAGAAAGAAGTTTATCAATTTCATCGAGAA
>CAZCLA010000033.1:0-11900 GCA_964499285.1 uncultured Melioribacteraceae bacterium | reverse complement strand
AGCTTTCCGTTCAAGAATGCCCGCTTTGTAAACTCACCGGGCTCGGCAAGCCGAACACCCGCTTCTACAAGAAGTTCTATTATTTTTCTGCAAATCAATTGATTTCCGTGAGTGCTGATTTCAATCGAATCTTCACCGGTGAATGAGTTGGGATTCTTAAAAACCGAAACGAGAACATCATCAACAATCTCTTCACCATTCCATATGCTGCCGTAATGGATCGTATGAGTTGCAGCATCGATTAAACGAATTTTGCCGCGGAAGATTTTATCAGCAGCAGAGAAGGAATCTTTTCCGCTTATTCTTATAATGGAAATCGCTCCCTCACCAGGAGGAGTTGCGATCGCTGTTATTGTATCTTCGTTTGGTAACATTTTTTAAATTTTTAAAAAGCAGAACTGTAAAGTTACTAATAAATGGAGTGTTTTACAAAAGACTCTGGTGGTAAGTTCTTGTAATGCAATAAGTTAGAGCGAGACTTAAAATATGATTTATAATTAAATTATTTAAAATGCAGCTTTTCTTTTAGTCTTTCCACTTTAGAGCGTGCGTAATTTTTGATGTTTTCGTCATCTATTTTAGTTTTCCTCAGAAATAGATCATAATACAAGAGAGGAACATTTTTATCCTCGTAGTATTCGTCAAATATTCCCGCCATCTGGAAAAGAATAATATCGCGGGCGGGATCGTGGTTATATGCTTTTCGGAACGCCGATATTGCTTCGGGTTTATTGCCGTATTTTTCATAATTGGTTGCAAGATGATAATAAACATCGGCAATATAATCCGGGAACACCAAGTTAATTGATTTATTTAAGTATTCTATGGCAGCTTCGTTATTTTGAAGATCACTATAGCAGATACCAATATAAAAAGCCGTAAGCGGATCTTTATCATTAAGTGTAAAGGATTTATAAAAATATTCCAACGCTGTTCTAATCTCTTCGTTTTTAAGCAGGTCATCAGACAAAGAATCTTTATCTACAGTTAAGTAATATGAAAATCCAAGTTTTTGATAATTTGCGGCTGTTGAATCTCCTAAATCAATCAAGGTTCTAAATTGAATTTTTGCATCGTGATATTTCTTCATTTTAAATACCGTTTCCCCCGCCAAACGATTTAGCGGAAGATTTGTTGGATTTCTTTCGAGCGCAGACAAAAGAATTTGAATAGTTGCATCATAGTTTGACTCATTAAAATAAAGCCCGGCCAATTGATATGCCGAAACGTGATCGCTCGGATTGTTATTAAAAGCGAATTGATAAAAAGATTTTGCCGTATCAATGTCGTTCTGTTTTAAGCAGCAAAGTGCAATCTGTCTTGCATAATATGTGTTTTGTGAATCAGCCCTGAATAGTTCGCTAAAAATGTTTTTCGCCGCATCGTAATTCTGATTTTCAATCCATAGCTTTCCAAGTTCAATTTTAGCACTCAAATTATCGGGGTCCCGTTCAAGCGATTCACTTAAAACTCCTATGGCAAAATTGCTCTGCCCGTTTGCCAAAAGACTCAGCCCAAACGAATAAAGATAAGCAGCATTTTGCGAATCCAGCAGACTGGCTTCACGAAGATATTCAACCGCTTTTTGTGTGTTGTAAAGATTCTGATATGCCATTCCCAGTTGATAATATTCCTTTGCACTCAAGGTATTTGAAACTGTTAATTTTGCATTCAAAAGTTTAATTACAGTTTCATACTTCCCTTTGATAAAAAGTTTATCTATCTCATCATTCTGAGATAATATTGAAATTGATGCGCTAAGCAGAATTAAGACTAATAGAGCAAAATTTTTCATCATATCTGTTTTCAAAGTTTTATTTAGTTAATATAGATGAACAAGATATCAAAATGTTTCGTGCGAACGAACAGAAACTTTGGAATTGCAGGAATTGTTTAAATGGATCTTATTTGCTGGTCATTTCTGATTATGAGGAGGAATATTTGATATGTCATTCAATTTAAACAAGCTTACTGTTAAAGCTCAAGAAACTTTACAGAATGCAGTTGAAATCGCTCAGAGTTATAATAATCAAATAGTTGAGCCGGAACACGTACTTGCAGCAATGGTTCAGGATTCGGACAACGTCGCTGTTTCAATTTTAAGAAAAATAGGAGCTAACGAAAATCAAATAAAAGTAAAAGTTGTGGGACTATTGGAAAAACTTCCCAAAGTAACCGGAAGCGGTATAGGAAACCAACAGCTTTCCCGACAATCGGGAGAAGTTCTTGATAATGCGGCAAAAGAAGCAGGCAATTTGAAAGATGAATACATTTCAACCGAGCATATCCTTCTGGCTCTTGCTGATAAGAAATATTCCGCCGGTAATCTCCTGGTTGAGAACGGTGTAAAGCGAGAATTAATTTTAGCAGCATTGAAGGATATTAGAGGAAATCAAAGAGTAACATCTCAAAATCCAGAGGAGACTTATCAGTCATTAAAAAAATATGGGCGTGATCTCAACGAACTTGCAAAAGCAAATAAACTTGATCCGGTTATTGGTCGTGACGAGGAGATACGAAGAGTGCTTCAAGTTCTATCCCGTAGAACCAAGAACAATCCAGTACTTATCGGTGAACCTGGTGTGGGAAAAACTGCTATCGCCGAAGGATTAGCTCATAGAATTGTAGACGGTGACGTTCCTGAAAATTTAAAGACAAAAAAAATTGTTTCGTTGGATATGGGTGCTTTGGTTGCCGGCGCACAATATCGAGGACAATTCGAAGAAAGATTAAAAGCTGTTATAAAAGAGGTTCAAGAATCGAAAGGCGAAATAATTTTATTTATCGATGAACTACACCTTTTGGTAGGAGCAGGAAAAACCGATGGAGCTATGGATGCTGCAAATATTTTAAAGCCAGCGCTCGCTCGCGGCGAACTTCATGCAATCGGGGCAACAACCTTGAACGAATACAAGAAATACATCGAAAAAGATCCGGCACTGGAGAGAAGATTTCAGCCGCTGCTGATCCAAGAACCCAATGAGGAAGATGCAATATCCATACTTCGCGGATTGAAAGAACGTTACGAAATTCATCATGGCGTAAGAATAACTGATGGCGCGATTGTAGCCGCCGTGCAGCTTTCAAACAGGTATATTAGTGATAGATTCCTCCCCGACAAAGCAATAGACCTAATAGACGAATCCGCATCAAAGTTGCGAATTGAAATTGATTCAATGCCTGAAGAGCTTGATGTTGTCGAAAGAAAAGTAAAACAGCTTGAAATAGAGCGAGAAGCTTTAAGAAGGGAGAAAGATGAAGAATCCGGAAAACGTCTTACTGATATCGAAGACGATTTAAAAGAAACAAAAGAGGAAAGAAATAAACTTAAGGCTCAATGGCAGCTTGAAAAGGATAGAATCCAAAATATACGCAAGATGAAAAGCGAAATAGAGCAAGCGAAAGCAGAAGCAGAAAAATTTGAACGCGAAGGAAATTTCGGTAAAGTTGCCGAACTAAGATACGGGGTTATCACCAAACTCGAAAAAGATCTTCAAGCTGCATCAAAAGAACTAGAAAAACTTCAGAAGACACATAATATGCTTAAAGAAGAAGTCGATGCAGAGGACATTGCAGAAGTTATCGCAAAATGGACGGGAATTCCTGTAAGCAAAATGCTTGAAAGCGAAAAACATAAACTTATTCGTCTGGAAGATGAGCTACACAAACGTGTTGTAGGTCAGGATGATGCTGTCTATGCTGTTGCAAACTCTATAAGACGAAGTAGAGCAGGTCTTCAGGATAGTAATCGCCCAATCGGTTCTTTCATTTTTATCGGAACTACCGGTGTAGGTAAAACAGAACTTGCTCGTGCGCTTGCTGAGTTTCTTTTCAACGATGAGAAAGCAATGGTGCGAATCGATATGTCCGAATACATGGAAAAACATTCTGTCTCAAGATTGATCGGTGCTCCTCCCGGATACATTGGCTACGAAGAAGGCGGTCAATTGACCGAGGCCGTGAGAAGAAGACCATACTCCGTTGTTCTTCTCGATGAGATTGAAAAAGCTCATCCCGAAGTCTATAATATTCTTCTGCAAGTTCTTGATGACGGAAGACTTACTGACAATCAAGGCAAAACCGTTGATTTTAAAAACACGATTATTATTATGACATCAAATCTTGGTTCACATCTAATTCAAGAAAGACTTACAAACATAAGCGAAGATAATCTTGAAGACGTAATGGGCGAATTGAGAATTAAACTAAGCGAACTTCTGAGAAATGCAATTCGTCCGGAGTTCCTTAACAGAATTGACGAAATTGTATTGTTCAAACCACTGTTAAAATCTGAGCTGAAGAAAATAATAGACATTCAAATCGAGCGCGTTCAGAATCTTTTGCTTGAGAAGAATTTAACCATCAGCGTTGACGATGAAGTAAAAAACTTTATTCTTCAAGTGGGTTACGATGTAACGTTCGGCGCGCGTCCATTAAAAAGAACTATTCAGCGCTTCTTAATAAATCCCTTGTCAACCGAACTGCTTATGAATAATTTTTCCCCAGGAGATCGAATAACAGTTGTTTATGAAGGAGACGGAAAAATAAAATTTAAGAAAGGGTGAGCCGGAAGATTTAACTAGAGACAAAATGATATTGCCGCAGTAATACTGATTCATTTTGTGCATCGTTAACGAATGTGATTAATAAAATCATCAATAAGCGATTATTTAAAAATATTTCTTTTTGTAAACTACCGATAGAATCGGAAATACTTTTATGCAAAAAATCTATTTGCTTATACTGATTTTATTAGAAATATACATCAAAAACAAACGGCTTAAAATTTAAAGTCCACACCGAAATCGAAAGCTCCGTAGCTGAAAGAACCGAATCCAACACGTCCGGAAAGTGCAAGTGTAGGAGAAATCCAGTAACGCATTCCGGCATGAATACCAACCCAAAAACCTCCGTAAGAAGGATCGGTATAAAACTGATTTGCGGGACCGCTGTAATCTGTCGATCCAATATCGAATGCTATTAAAATACCGGCAAATGGATCGAGTTTTTTGTTGTCGAGAACAAAATGATAATTTCCTTGTGCGCCGACTAGGATATCCGTATAATCCCACCAACCCGCATCAAAACTAAAGTATCGTAAAATTCCACCAACGCCAATTTTCCCAACATCTTTAAGCGTCATTCCATATTCGTAATTTGCCCCGAAAATTATTGTGCTTCCATGAAAATAAAATCCAAATGAAGGTCCGGCATAGTGTTTTTGAACTTCGAATTGTGCGGTTGCATTGCTGGGAAGCAAGAAAAGAAATAACACCAAAACCAAAAAGAAACGCTTTGCTGAATTACTCATCGCTGCCACCTCTTTTGTGTTTACTAAACAAAATAATAAAATAGACAGAGATCAGCAGAAACATTCTTTTACGATTATCAACAATTTATAACCGTAAATTCCAAAAACTCTAGCTTAAGTTTTGATTAATATTTCTATAAAACTTAGGATGTTACTTGGTCTGCAATATCAGCAGCGACCAAAAGCCGCCCGCATGATTCGCAGATATATAATCTTTTACTTGCTCTTATTTCAATCTGGCGTTGTGGTGGAACAACATTATGACAACCGCTGCATGCTCCTCTTGCGATTGTTGCAACTGCGGTACCGTTCTTTGCTTTTCTTATACGCATGTATGTATTGTAGTCGCTCTTCTTTACATTCTTTACTACTTTTTCACGCTCAACTTTTAATTTCTCTTCTTCCTTTTCGTTTGCCTTAATAATTTTCTTCAGTTCGGCTTCTTTATTTTTTAAATCTTCCTTTAATTCCTCGAGTTTCGGTTTCAGTTCGTCGATATCAATTTTCGATTTTTCGACGATGTTCTCAAGTTCAACATTTTCGGACTGCATTTTTTCTGTTTTTTCTTCCGAATGATCAATCTCTTTTGTGAGAGCATCGTATTCTTTGTTGTTACGAACTTGATAAAGCTGAGATTTAAATTTCTTTAAGCTTTTTTCGAGTCGTTCTATTTCTTCTTCATTATCTTTTTGTTTCGCGAGCGCTTCTTTCTTTTCAGCTTCTTTATTGTCAATTTGATTTTGAATTTCAGACATCCTGCTGTTAAGATCATTAACAGTCAATGGAAGATCTCCCCTTAGCTCTTCAAGCTCATCGAGTTGGTCATCGAGGTGTTGAAGTTCATACAGTGTAGTTAGTCTGCTAATCACTTAATTACTCCTTTATTTAATATTATTTATAAATTTCATTACCGGATTTGTTGAGCCGCCAAACTTATATACTTTTGCTTTCGAGTTGTTTTGTTTCAAATACTTTTCAAGACGCTTTTTTACTTCATCTAGCACAATTATTTCTGTTTCATAATGCCCGGCATCGACAACCATAATTTTTCCTTCGGCATCTTGAAACGAATGATATTTAACATCTGCCGTAACAAAAGCATCGGCACCATTTTGTTCGGCGGTCTTTATTAAGACCGAGCCGCTTCCGCCACAGACTGCAACTTTTTTTATATTCCGCCGTTTTCCTTTGTTATAGTCAAGCGAACGAACATTTATTTTTTTTGAAAGCAACTTCAAAAATTCATTTACCGATAAAGGGAAAGGCATATCTCCGATGGCACCAAACCCATAATTAACGTTCTTGTTCTTTAAAGGATATATATCAAAGGCTGGTTCTTCATAGGGATGATTTTTCTGTATTGATTCTACAACTTTTGAAAGCTTCCATTTATCGGTCAAAATCTCCAAGCGGATTTCTTCTGCTTTTTCAAATTTTTGTCTTTGCCCGACAGTGGGATTTGTATTTTCCGACCCTTCGAATGTTCCTGTTCCGGAAATCATAAAACTGCATTTGCTGTAATCCCCTATAATTCCGCCGCCAGAATCAAAAATTGATTCTGCCAAGCGGTCGGCATCTTTATTCGGAACAAAAACAACCACTTTATATTGGTTTGATTCTTCGTTTACAAGAAAATCAATATTCTTAAGTCCAAGTTTTTTTGCGAGCTGAAAACTTACGCCGTCCTTTGTAAAATCAAGATTTGTGTGAGCAGAGAATAATGTAATCTTCTTTTTAAGGAGTTCGGCAATAATCTGAGCTTTTGTGCTGTTATCTGTGTCTAAGTTTTTTAGAGGATTAAAAATGAATGGGTGGTGTGTAAAAATAAGGTTGCAGTTTTTTTTTACGGCTTCGTTAAGCGCCGGTTTAGTTAGTTCGAGACAGAGAAAAATGTTCTTGATCTTTTCCTTTTTAGAGCCTGCTTGAAGACCGACATTATCTCTGTCCCAAGCAACTCCGGGCGGCGCCCACTCCTCAATAAATTTTATAATATCTCCGGAATACATATAAAAAAAGTGCACTTCTAATTTTGGAAGTGCACTTTAATAAACCTTTTCAATTTTTGCAGAAAACTTTGGTTTCTTGCAATAACCTATTTTTTTTGCGATTATCATATAGTTTCAGTTACTAAATATAGTATTATATTTCTTTTTAATCAAATATAGTGCCATCTCGATGTCCTATTTAAATTTTATTAAGAAAAATATATATGTTTTTACAATATTGAATAATTTTCGGTACTGAGTGTATCTTTATCAACATAAAACGAGGTATATTATGATTAGAGCAAAAGAAACCGATTCGGTTGTTCCTGTGTGTCCGCACTGCGAAAAGGAGGTACAAAATATTTTAGTTACAGCTATTTCTAGCACCTTCGGAAAACGCTATGCTTATTATTGCGAGCATTGTAAAAAAATACTCGGCATATCGCACCGCAAAGGATTCTTTATGGGTTAGAAATCATTTTCGGATTCAAAACGTCAAAATCTATTAGCATGATTTTCAATTTTCTTGGAGGGAAAGTGAAAAAGTTTTCGGTATTATTTTTTATTTATCTATTAATTTTAAGCAGTACAATTGTGGCTCAGGATAAATCAAGCCAAATAGACGAACTGCTTCAGAAATACCTTGACTACAATCGATTTAACGGATCTGTTCTGGTTGCAGACAAAGGGGAAATCATATTAGAAAAAGGTTACGGAAAAGCCAATCGTGAATTCAATATTCCCAATACAGCCGACACAAAATTTAGAATCGGTTCTATTTCTAAACAATTTACGGCAGCTGTTATTCTTCAACTTGTTGAAGAAGGTAAAATTAATCTCGATGGAAAAATTACGGATTACCTTCCAAATTATAGAAAGAACACCGGAGAGAAAGTCTCAATTCACCAACTCTTAAACCATACTTCGGGAATTCCTTCTTACACAAATCTTCCGAATGTTTGGGCTGATTCTTTAAGGCTTCATTATGAAAAACAATATTTTATTGAACATTTTCATTCCGGTGATTTTGAATTCGAGCCGGGCGAAAAGTTCGTCTATAATAATTCGGGTTATTATCTTCTTGCGGCAATTGCTGAAGAAGTAACGGGGGAAAGCTTTGGAGATCTGCTGCAAACAAGATTGCTTGATAAAGCCGGTATGTTAAACAGTGGTTCCGAAGATGATGAACTCGTTATAAACAACGCTGCTTCAGGTTACATTAAACAAGGACCCAAATTTCGAAAAGATCCATACATGTTTATGCCGAATGTGATGGGTGCGGGACATATGTATTCAACCGTCGGTGATCTTTACAAATGGGATAGAGCTTTATACACAAACAAAATTCTCTCGGATCAAATGAAAGAAAAAATGTTTACTCCTGAGCTTTCCAATTACGGTTATGGATGGTTAATTCAAAATATGCCTGGGCGCGATTCGGCTGACTCAACAACAATTTACACTCACACTGGCGGAATCAACGGCTTCAATACCTTGGAGATAAGATTCCCTGCCGAAGATAGGTTTATTGCCATATTCACAAACACTCCCGGAGCTTCTCTGTTCGAAATTGCAATGACTATCGACAAAATATTGAACGATAAAGAGTACACATTTCCCCAAAAACCTATTGGCGATCATCTCTATACAGTAATAATGGACGACGGTATTGAACCAGCTATTGAAACTTACAAACTGCTAAAAAAGGAAGAGACCGAACTTTTCGACTTTTCCGAAACTGAACTTAACACACTTGGTTATTCTTTGCTTAACGAAAATTTGTATGATTACGCTGTCCAAATATTCAAACTTAACATCGAAGAATATCCTGCCTCATCAAATGTTTATGATAGCATGGGCGAAGCTTACATGTTGAAAGGCGAGAATGATAAGGCAATAGAGTTTTATTCAAAATCGCTTGAAATAAATCCCGCCAACGAAAACGGAAAAAGAATGCTTAAGAAACTCGGAGTCGAGTGGACAGAAGATCAAGTAATTGTGGATCCCGTTATACTACAATCATATGCGGGGGAATATAAGCTTGTTGAAGGGTTTATTTTTACTGTAAGAGAAAAAGACGGACACTTGCTGGTTAAAGCAACTAATCAAGCAGAGTTTGAGGTTTTTCCGCTAAGCGAAACAAAGTTCTTTTACAAAGTAGTTGACGCTCAAATTGAATTCAATAAAAACGACGAGGGTGTTGTTGAAAGTTTAACATTGTTTCAGAACAATCAGGTTTTGAAAGCTGAAAAACTCCACTAATGAAAAAGTTATTTTTGAATTATATACATAGGAATTCTTTATGATTGCACTTGAAGTAAAAAATTTACGCAAAACTTTCGGTAACCTTGTTGCCGTTGACGATGCATCGTTTGAGGTTCCGGAGGGGTCTATCTTCGGCCTGCTCGGAAGAAACGGCGCTGGCAAAACAACAACAATAAGAATGATGATGAACATCTACCTGCCCGAAAGCGGCGAAGTTATTTATAAAGGAACTCTATCGGGACCTGAATTCAACAGTAAGGTCGGCTATCTTCCCGAAGAACGCGGACTTTACAAAAAAATGAAGGTGATTGATACACTTAACTTTTTTGCCGAAGTAAAAGGAAAAGCTGGAAGAGCCGTTTCAAAAAAAGCTAAAGAGTATCTTGAAAGATTCGACCTTGCGGATAGAGCGAATTCAAAAATTGAAGATCTTTCGAAAGGAAATCAGCAGAAGGTTCAGTTTATTGCAACGATTCTTCACGATCCCGAAATTCTTATTCTCGACGAACTCTTCTCCGGACTCGATCCGATAAATACAAACTTGCTTAAGGAAATTATTCTCGAAATGAAAGAGCAGGGAAAAGTAATTTTATTTTCAACTCACATAATGGATTTCGCTGAAAAGATGTGTGATCATATTGCAATAATCGACAAAGGAAAAATTAAGCTTAACGATTCGATACGCGACATAAAGAAAAAATATTCGCAGGGAAACGTTAGCCTGAATTATGAAGGTGATATTTCTTTCCTAAACGGACATCCGCTGGTTGAACAAATATCCGATTACGGAAACACAACAGGCATAAAACTTAATAATGCCGAAGAATCTCAGGATCTTTTAAAACTTCTTATTGAAAAAGGGATTAATGTAAAACGATTCGACGCAAACGATATTTCGCTGCAGGAAATTTTTATTGATACGGTCGGTAAAGAAAAAAATAACGGGGAGACATTATGATAAACTACCGTACCATAGCCGTTATTAAAAGAGAGCTTAAAGAAAAGCTGTTGTCTAAAGGATTTATAATTATGACTGTCATGCTTCCTCTTCTTATGTTCGGATTTATAGGACTTCAGACATTTTTAATGACTTTTGACGGCGGCGAAAGACAAAAAATAGAAATTATAACCGAATCGGAAGAGCTTGGCAAAAAACTCGAAGCCGAACTAATGGAGTATGAATTTATAAAAGATAGTTCCGTAGTTCCTTCGTTTATAAATATGGAATCCGGAGTATTGAGTTCGTACTTGGAAATTCGCAATGATGATTTGATCTCCGAATCGTTGAGCGGAATAATGTTCATTCCCGATTCTGCTTTGGTGAACAAGAAAATTCAATATTATTCAAAAGCGCCTAAAAGCATTCGGATGCTTGATAGATTCAACGGACCAATAAACAAAGTGTTGGTTGAAACATATTTTTCAACAAGAGATATTCCCCCGGAAGAACTACAATTCGCAAGAATGAATGTTGATATTACGAAGTTCAAAATATCGGAAGAAGAAGGCATTAAGGAAGAAGGTTTCGGAAATCTTGTTCTTGCATACCTGTTTACTTTTCTGCTTTATATAAGTTTGCTAATGATGGGCTCGATGATGATGCAGTCGGTAATTCAGGAAAAAACAAACCGCATAGTTGAAGTGCTTCTATCCAGCGTTACCAGCAGGGAGCTTCTTGCGGGAAAAATAATCGGCTCAACAATAACCGGCGTGCTGCAGATGTTAATATGGCTTTCACCCGTTATTATGCTTATCTCCACAACATGGTTTGCTTTACCCGAAGAATTAACGCTTGATGTAACGGGCGGACAAATATTATATCTGCTTATTAACTTTTTGATTGGACTTGCAACCTACCTCGGATTATTCGGAACAATAGGATCTATATTCGATAGTCCGCAGGATGCTCAGTCAGGCATGTGGCCAATCATGATGCTGATAATAATTCCGTTTTTTATCTCGATGTCGATGATGGAAAATCCCGCCAACCCAATTGCCGGAATATCGGCAATGCTTCCTTTTGCCTCAATTATTGTGATGCCTGCAAAGATGACTCTTGTGGATGTTCCTCTTTGGCAGTTTCTTGTATCGATAGTCGTAAATCTTGCAACTTTAATTTTAATATTTCCTTTGGCTGGAAAGATTTACAGAGTTGGGCTTTTGTGGACAGGCAAAAAACCAAAATGGTCGGAAGTAATTAAGTGGATTAAATATAAGTATTGATTTTTTACTGCAGAGTCGAGTTTGAAAATTGCTGTTTGTACTGAAATTTTAAGGCGGCTAATTTCTAATGAAAAAACCCGGTATCTTTTGATTCCGGGTTTTTTGTTTCTTGATTA
>CAZCLA010000032.1:0-31341 GCA_964499285.1 uncultured Melioribacteraceae bacterium | reverse complement strand
CGATGATACAGCTTGTCGAAAAGGTGAAATTAGATAAAGATTTGCAGCGGTTCTCCCAAACACAAAACCGATGGTTGCTGCAATCACTCCGGCAATTTGCCAATTCTTTGTGACAACAAAAAGAATTAAAACTATTACACCGACCTCAATTGTTGTAGCAAAAGTAATCGGTTGTGTTCTACGAGCATAGACCAATATTGCTCTTTGAAAAGAAATATAAAAAGTTAATACCGGAATAAAAGCATAAATTTTTAGCGGAAGCGATGCAAAATCAGCAAGCTCGTCAGTAAGTCCGGAAACCGATCTAAACCAAAAATCAGCAGCAGGAGTGTTTGCAATCAGCAGCATTCCCGCGAACACAAAAGCTCCGCCTCCGATTGCAAAGTTTCTAAGTGATTTGTAGTTTTCCATTTTCTCGCCCATAAGTGCAATGCCTACTTCTTGATAAGAAAGCCCTAAGCTTCTGAATATAAATACCAGCGAATTAAGCACCGGCAGAACAGCAAGCGATTCTATTGCCATATAACTTTTACCGATGAAGAAAGTCACTATCGGATGAACTCCAAGTGAGATCAAAGCCGTTAAAGCCAACGGATAGTAAAAATTTAAAATTTCTTTATATGTTAAATCTGTTTCAATTGCTTTATCTTCAACATGGATTTTTTTAAGTATGGACGAGGTCATAAATTTGGTTGAAACTGCCTCTGCTATAACTCCGGCACTTAAAGCAGCCGTCCCGACAATAACGCCATGTACTTTCGTAAAAAGATACAGTATAAGCGCGGTTATTGACATGGCAATTAATCTTATAACTGTTCCATAAGCAACACGCTTAGTCTTGTTGTATTTTATTAATATCCCTTGATAGAATCTCCTGTATCCAATTGCTCCGGGCCATGGCATAAGAATAAACAAACCAATATGGGTAAGATGAGCTACGTTCGGCGGAAGTCCGACAAGATCAATTGCCAGGAAGTTGAATACAGGTGGAATAACGGCAATCAAAATCACAATAGTAAGTAAAAGATTCAAAGCATAAACAAAGTTTTTAAGTTTAGTAAAGGATTGATAATTTTTTACAAGCGCTGTTGATGCACTGAGCATCATTATGACAGGAGCTTCAATTATTAATGCAAATGAGAACGCAACACCGTAAGCGGCAAGATTAAACTTCGGTTCGGCAAGTCTTGCTATAATAGCCGTAAGAAAAGGACCTTCAACCGACATCATAAGCCAAGTGGCGGCAAGCGGCATCCAGAAGTAGAAAATTTTTTTGTACGTTAATTCTTCCGGCATATTATTTTTACTTAAACTCCGATTCTATTTCCTAATACTTAGCACCTCGAGCATTTTCACTTCTTTATCCTGTCCGGGAAACAAAAAGTAAAGTTCTGAAGTGTATGAATTTTCATCTATCATTTTAAAAACGATTCTATAATTACTGAAGTCGTTTATTTGCGGCTCCCAATTTTCTCCTTTGTACTCCAAAGTATTTTCATCAAGTCTTTCACCTACGGGTGTAATAGCATAAGTTCCCATCGTATCAAATCCATAAAATGTGAAAACCTTAAGCCGATTATCGTAACCAAGCAATGATAAACCTTCGGTTGGTTGTCCCATCATCTCACCGGTTGCTGTTATTTGCAGAAATCTTCCTCCGAGAATCATTTTATTTTCAGATTCTCCCGTACTTTCGATCGGTTCTGCTCCGGGAGTCATATAAAATTTGAATTGCGATTTCCATGAGCCTTCAAATTTGGCGAGATATTCATGTTCCGGTCCCGGCATCATCATTGCCATCATCTCCTGCATTTGCTTCTCATCGGGCTGTGCGAAAATTGTAAGACTTATTGACAGGAAAAAAAAGAATGTTTTATATAGTGCATTCATAATTTGCCTCATTATGTCATGATTTATGCCATTCATTAACTGCTAAAGAATTAATTATTTGTTTTCCTCTATGTCCGAATATCGGATGACTCATTTCAGAATATTTATCTGCAAGATTAACGGCTATTTCGCCCGAAGGTTTCTTTGTTTTTTTAGATTTTTTTAGAACATCTATTGTTGTTTTAAAGATGGAATGTTTCCATTTTTTATCGAAATGCATTTCAATTGCCGGATCATTATTTAGAAATCCGTATTGCTCGTTTGCGCAGTTCACTATTCCCATTCTGTTCGTGAGAAAATCCGGGACGTAAATAATTCCACGCTTCATTAACGCTTTATCATCTCTTGTCGGATCTTCCAATTGATTATTAGCTGCACCGCAAACAATCTTAGCTTTTAGTTTGGGAATTGTTTTGTTATTTAATACAGCTCCGGTAGCGCATGGAGCAAAGATATCGCATTCGGTCGAAAAGATAGAAGTATCACTTTTAGTTGTAGTATAAGCTTCAAGAAATTCGTCCGGATATTCACTGATTATTTGGGAGACAATTTCCGGGTTTATATCGCATGCAATTACCTTCTTAACTCCTTTATTATATAGAATTCTAATCATCCGCGAAGCAACATTTCCCAGTCCTTGAACCGCAATTGTTTTGCCATCAAGAGTAAATTTCTTCGAGAAATACAAAGCTGCTTCCATACCGCTTACAACTCCTTGTGCTGTAAGCTCTGAGGGATTGCCGCTTCCCCCTTTATTCTGAGGAATACAGGTTATAAATCTTGTATGTGCAAAAATACTCTCCATATCTTGCTGGGTTGTCCCTACATCTTCAGCAGTAATGTAACATCCATTAAGCGAGCTAATAAAACGTCCGTAATTCCTGAATAAAAGATCTCTATAATCAGCGTTCTTTTTATTGTTGAGAGAATTATGACAGATAACCCCTTTGCCTCCGCCCCACCATAAACCGGCAAGTGCATTTTTTCTAGTCATTCCTGCAGAAAGTCTTAATCCATCTCTAAAAAAATCTTCGATAGTTTCATAATCCCAATATCGTAAACCTCCGATACCTTGTCCTCTGATAGTTTTATGAACAAACGCTCCCAATAGTGTATCAAAATTCGAATCGAGTTCCACAAAAATTCCTTCGTGCTTTAGAAAATCTCTTTTATCCTTGTTTAAATAATCCGCTATCGGTTGAAGGACTGTGTGAGAGGAAATCAATTTCCTTTTTGAGTTATTATATACGAAATAAAATCGTCTTATCTTTTCTCGCTTAAGAAGCTTTATAAATTCTTGCGGTTTACGTTTTATGAGATGTTTGGATGCAGGCATATCTTCCCCATTCTTCAACTAATTGTACACAAATTTAATGAATAATGAAGTGAATTTGAATTTAAGAGGTTATTTCCAATCTTCGGTTTGAGCAAGTTTTTCGTCAGAACCGAAAAGAACGAGAATATCATCCGGCTTCAGCGGATAACTTTTATCTGGTATAATAATTTTTGTATCGTCATTTCCTTCAAAGAATGAAGTCTGTTGTTTAATCATCAATACTTCCAAGCCGTAATTTCGTCTTAGCTGCAGATCAATAACCGATTTGCCCACAAATTTTGAAGGAACTCTTCTTTCAATTATTGAATAGCCTTCTGCCACTTTTGCTGCTTCGATTTTTTCAATATTTTTCAAATCGTGAGCTAAGCCGTCGGCTAAATTATATTTAAGACTCTCTCTATTATACGCTGTAATAACATCCTGACGTGTTATGGAACCAACAATTTTTCCCTCTTCAGAATAAACAGGGAATTCATCAACATTGCGTTGACCGAATAGGTTAAGAACAAAATGAAGATCATCGGTTTCTTTAACTTTTGTAAGTTCATGCCGGGCAATATCTTTAGCTACAATAAAATCCCGAACCTGTTCATACTCTGTAATAATTGGACGCAGTTCATTTTCGGAGATGGCTCCTGTAATATTTCCTTTTGCATCAGACGTGTAAAAAGTGCTGTGATGACTTTCAAGCAGTTTTGTAACAAGCACTGGCAGCGGAGTATCTTCAGGAAGCAGAACAATTTCCTTTCTCATTATATCTTTAACTTGTACAGATTTTAAAATCCTCGATTCCCTTCCAGCAGCAAGATCGTAACCTTCCTTCTGAAGGTGTTCTAAATGAACCGATCTTCGTACAACAAGTTGCACGATGGTTGTACTGATTACAACCGAAAGCATAAGGGGTAGAATGAACGAATACTCTCTTGTCATCTCAAAAATTATAAGTATGGCAGAAATCGGTATTGAGTTAACTCCACCAAGCACTGCTCCCATTCCGACAAGCACAAATGTTGTGGTGTCTACCTCAACGCCCCAAAAATATTTTAATGCATAAGCGGCAACATATCCGAAGCAGGCTCCGATAAAAAGCGAGGGAGCAAAAACACCGCCGAAACCTCCTGAGTTTAAAATCAACGGTACAAGAATAAACTTTAACACGAGAAGAATTAATACAATATTCCAAGAAAAATGATTAGCAAGTATTTCATTTATTGCGTGATAACCGATACCGAAAATCTCGCTGTAAAAATATCCCGAAACACCTACTATCAATCCAACCGCAGCCATTTTTATCCATCGTGGTATTTCAGCAATCTTCTTTTGTGCAAATAAATCGTTGACCACTTGAGAATATCTTAAAAACAACAGCGATATTATTCCCGCGCCTATCCCCAAAATCAAATACAGATACAACTGATCATAACTCTCAAAAGAAGAAGCAGTAAAATTGAATGCGGGATTATCTCCGAGAAAAATTCTGCTTATTGCGCTAGCGGTTACAGAAGCAAGTATCAAAGCAGAAAATGTTGCCGATTGAAAATCGTTCAGCAGAACAACTTCCAATGCAAAGAAAATTCCGCCAAGCGGAGTGTTAAATACCGCGGCAATTGCAGCTCCCGAACCGGCTGCTGTAAACATTCTTCTTCTTGAATCAGAAAGACCAATTATTTGCCCAAGCTTACTCGCAACACCCCCGCCTATTTGGGCTGCCGGACCTTCAGGTCCAACAGTTCCTCCTGAACCAATATTTATTGCCGGGGCAAGGAAGTGAAAAACCGTTGTTCTAAACCTTATAAATCCACCTCTCATCGCAACAGCTTTTATAACTTCGGCAACACCTTTTTTCTTCGCAGTAATCGGAGAAATTCTCGTCATTAAACTTTGAAGCAGCATACCAATTACCGGGATTAAAATAACTGCGGCAGCCCCAAGGATAACTTCCAACTCGCCGGTAGCTATTTCAAAAAAGACATATGTAAAAAAGTCAATTACTTTGTGAAAAAAGACCGCAGCTAATCCCACGGCAGCACCGATTATAATAGCATAAACTGCAAAAACTGTATACTCCGGCATGGAGAGGCGAGAAATTCTATTCGATACCGCTTCTCGGATTTTTATTATTCTCTTTCGAAGTTTTATGCTGAATTTTGGTTTCAAAATTATTCCGGTGTTTGTATTCTTAAAGCAACGTGTGAAAAAATACTAAAATTATAATCAAATTTATCCTTTACTCAAAGAATGATGCATTATTTTTGCCATTACAATTAAATTTGAATTTTATATTTTACAACGGCAATGAAAAAGTTAAACTTACTCCTTATTATAATTTTGTCTATCCCGTTAAATGAAGCTAACGCACAGCACGGCGATACTGGATTAAGCTTTTCAGTAAACTATAATTTAACAACAGATGCAAAATTATTCCTTCAGCCAAAAGCATCTGATCCGGTTCTTGCATATCTTCACTCGCCTCTCGAAGATATTTGGGGGTTTTCAGTAAACATTCGTTATTCGGTATTTGATGAAATATTTCTCGGAATTAACGCGGGATTTATAAAAGAAACATTTTCGACGGCTGATTTTGGAATTGCCGGACCGACAATACTCGAAATTGTTTCCGCCGAAGAAGGTTTTGAACTTATTCCGGTTGAATTTGACGTCTTTTATCTTTTTCCATTTTCGAACGACGATTTCAAGTTTTACATCGGTGCCGGCGCAGGAGCATACTTTGGCAATCACATTAGAAACTTCAGTGATGTTTCTTCCGAAACGATTGAGCAGCCATTTTCGGTGGGTGTTCATGTTTTGACTGGAATTGAGTATATGATATTTGATTATCTCTCAGCAAGATTTGAAATGAAATTCCGGGATCCCGAAATCGAAATGAAAAACAGATACACAAAACTCGAGTTTGAATACGAAGGAAGAAATTACAGAATCAATAACGAGATTTTTCACAGCAAAGTGAATCTTGACGGAACACTTTTTCAACTTGGAATTGCTTTCCATATCTAACTGTTAACTCAACAAACTTCGTAAGTTATTCTTATATTAAAGCACAATTAATAAAGTGATTTTTAATATGATCCACCGCCGGATATTTTTATGCGGATTTATGACTAGCGGAAAAAGCACAATAGGACCAATACTTGCAAACGTTCTCGGATGGTCGTTTTACGATTTGGATAAAGTAATCGAAGAGGAGCAGTCAAAATCTATTGTCGATATTTTTAAAGATTCCGGGGAAAAAGAATTCCGAAAAATCGAAAGCGAAACTCTTAGGCGATTAATTGATGAAAAATCAATTGTGGTTTCTCTTGGCGGGGGAACAATGGCGAACAAACAAAATGTTGAACTACTTAAATCTTCGGGAACTACAATTTATTTAAAAATATCTCCCGAAGTAATTTATAGAAGAATCAAGAACAAAATTGACAGACCTGCATTCAGAGAATTTGTTCTTAATGAGGAGCCACCGGAAAAATTCTTAGATAAAATTAACAAGATGTTGATTGAACGCGAGCCATATTATCTTCAATCCGATTTGGTCATCGACACTGATGCAACAAAAATCGGAAATACAGTAGATCTAATTGCAAAAAAAATCAAAAAGATGATGTATGCGAAAGATTAATGTAAATATTCCCCAAAATCCTTATCCCGTTTATATTGGAAGTGGCATCATTGATCAATTGAACAAAAAAATCACGAAACATTGTGAGGCGACCTCAATATTTTTTGTTATAGATTCACGGGTTAATTACTATCATAGGAAACAAATCACAAAAATCATTAAAGAATTTCCCAATAAAACCGGCAAATTTATTTTCAATTCAACCGAGAAAAACAAATCATCGGAAAGTCTCAATTACATTTATGAAAAGTTAATAAAAGGAAAGTTCGGAAGAGATACCGCAATTGTTGCGATTGGCGGGGGAATTACCGGTGATATTGCCGGATATGCAGCTGCCACATATATGCGTGGAGTGGAATATGTTCAAGTTCCTACGACGCTTCTTGCTGGTATTGATAGTTCAATCGGAGGCAAAACCGGAATTAACTTTGGAGGAATTAAAAACATTATCGGAGCCTTTCATCAACCTAAATTTGTTTTAATAGACACCTTTCTTTTGACCACATTAGATAAAAGTGAGGTTATCTGCGGATTGGGTGAAGCATTGAAATACAGTTTTATCGGAAGTGAATCCATTAAAAAATTATTTGCCGCAAAGTTTAACTTAATGTTGAACTGCGAACAATCATCGATCATAGAGTTGGTTAAAGAATCAGTTAGATTTAAATCCGCCGTTGTAGAATCAGATGAAAAAGAATCCGGTTTGAGAAAAATTCTTAATTTAGGACACACCTTTGCGCATGCAATAGAAGCAGAACAGAAGAACCGCGTGAAACATGGACAAGCAGTTGTTGCGGGGATTGCATGCTCTATATTTTTATCTCAATCCTTAGGATTACTTAACAACCGAAAGACAAGCGAATTTTTAAATTCAGTTAGTTTATTTAAAAACATGATAAAATTAAACTCACCTAATGTTGAACAGATTTACGAACTTATGTACAACGATAAAAAGAACCGCAGCGGTAAAATTAAATTTGTTCTAATTCAGGACACCGGTAAAATTTTATTGGATTTTTCAGCGGACAAAAAGTTAGTTTTAGATTCTATAAAAAAAGGATTTGAATTTTTCGCGTGAAGAAAACAACTGCTGTCATATTTCTTTTGTGTTTTGCAACGGCAACAATTTCCGCTCAAGTGGAAAGAGAATCGAGAGCTGTGTGGGTTACGACAAACTTTCAACTCGACTGGCCTCCAAATACCTATAACATTGAAGAACAGAAAGCTGCATTAAGAAGTATAGTAGCTGATGTAAAAAGGAAGAAACTAAATACTATTTATTTTCAGGTCCGCAGCAACGGCACAACAATGTACCGAAGCAATTACGAACCTATTTCATCCTATCTTACCGGACAGACAGGACGAGATCCCGGATACGATCCTCTGGAATATATGATTGATCTTGCACACGGAAATGGAATTGAGCTTCATGCTTGGGTAAATGTAATGCGTTGTTTTTCTAGTAATTCGAACAACAAAATTTCTCATCCGGATCATCTCAATAATAAACATCCCGACTGGATTTATGAAGTAAGAGAAAACGGAACTGTGTCTTATTGGGTTGATCCCGGGCTTCCAGAAGTCAGAGATTATCTTGTTGATTTGTTTTTGGACCTTGTTTACAATTATAACATAGACGGACTTCATCTTGATTTTATTCGCTATCCCAGCCGGATGTACAACGATGATTTTTCTTACAATCTTTATGGAAATGGTACGGATAGAGATCAATGGAGGCGGGACAATATAACAAAATTTGTTGAAGCTCTTCATCTTAATGTGAAAGAAGTTAAACCGCTTGTAAAAATCGGAGCGACTCCTATTGGAATTTATCGAAATTTAAAACTCGCAACTGGATTACAGGGTTATTCAGAAGTTTTTCAAGATTCAAGAGAATGGCTTAACCGAGGTTATATCGATTATGTTGTTCCGCAAATTTATTGGAGCAATCTTTCAAATCCGAAATACGAGGCATTGGTTGAGGATTGGAGAAATTCAAATCCCAATAAAAATTTGATAATTGGAATTGCAGCATATAAAGAAGAGGTTGTATCTGAGCTTCATCAACAGGTTGATATTGCAAGGAAAAAAAATGCGGACGGTGTAGCGTTCTTTCGATATGAACACATAAAAAATCTTCCAATGGATTTTTTTACCGCGAAAGCTTTTCCGGCAGCACTTCCGAATATTATTGCTGCAAAGCCGGAACCGCCATATAATCTTAGTTATTACATCAATGATTCTAATCAATCAATGATTAATTTATCTTGGAAATTAGACGATGAATATTTCGGAAACGGAGCTGAATATCTTGCGTTGTATAAACTTGATGACCCGACAGAAAATCTTAGACCGGAAAATCTTCAGGATGTTTTCAGCGCGGATAAAACTAAAATTTCAATCGTGGTAGAAAAACCGAAACAGGTAAATTATTATTTCACTTTAAAATCCGTCGATAAACTTTGGAACGAAAGTGATTCAACATCAAACATTGTTGAAGTGACAATTCCTGCTCTTGAAGACATTGCAAAGCAAATTTCATACTTTGATAAACCAGTACTTGTTAAATCCTCAGACAATTCATATAAACTTCTGCTTTATTCAAAAATTACGGAACAAGTATATGTTATCGCGGGTAAAGGGGAAAATAAAGCCCAACTTATTGTCGATAAAATTTATCCCGGAAAAAATATTTTTTCGTTTAAGCAAAACCTTGCCGAGTTCGAATATTTGGAAGTCGTTTATACCGACAGCGGAAATGAAATAAGACTTACCCTTTAATTTTTCAGATATGATTTCAAATATTTAGCAGTATACGAATTCTTAATTTTAATGATTTCTTCAGGCGTCCCGGCTGCAACGACTTCCCCACCTTTTGATCCGGCTTCGGGACCAAGGTCTATAATATGATCGGCACATTTTATCACATCAAGGTTATGTTCAATAACTACTATCGAGTTTCCTGTATCGACAAGCATATTGAAACAGTTAAGAAGTTTACTAATATCGTCAAAATGAAGACCGGTAGTGGGTTCGTCAAAAATAAAAAGCGTATGTTTGCTCTTCTTCTGAGTGTGGAGATGAAGAGCAAGTTTTATTCGTTGTGCTTCACCACCAGAAAGTGTATTTGAAGGCTGACCAAGTTTTATGTATCCCAAACCCACATCTTTCAGCACCTTAAGATAGCCAGAAATCTTCTTAACATTTTTGAAGAAATCATATGCTTCGTCAACTGTCATGTCAAGTACTTCAACAATATTTTTTCCGCGGTAAAGTACTTCTCTAACTTCTTTTTTAAATCTGGTTCCGTTACAGTCTTCACATTCCAAATAAAGATCTGCTAGAAACTGCATCTCTATCTTGACAAATCCTTCGCCCTGACAAGTTTCACATCTTCCACCGGGAACGTTAAAAGAAAAATAACCCGGCTTATATCCTCTTGATCTAGCCTGTGGCGTGTTTGAAAATAATGTTCTTATATGTTCGAATCCTTTCACATAACTTATTGGATTCGACCGAGGCGATTTTCCAATAGGCGATTGATCCACAATTTCAATCTCATCGATCGAATGATAATTCTCAATGGATTCAAATTTGCCAATGTTGGGCGGGTTATTCCCGAACATTTTCATTACACCGCCGTAAAGAATATCATTGACAAGTGTGCTTTTTCCTGAGCCGCTTACTCCCGTTACAACCACAAATTTTTTTAGAGGAATTTCAACATCTATATTTTTAAGATTATGTTCCGCTGCACCTTTAATCCTAATTGTTTTGGAATTACCTTTTCTTCTTTTATCGGGAAGTGGAATTGAAAGCTTGTTCGACAAATATTTTCCTGTTAAAGATTTCTCATTATCCAGAAGGTCACTATATGTGTTTACCGCAATAATTTCCCCTCCGAACTGTCCGGCTTTAGGTCCCATATCAACAATCAAATCTGCTGCCTGCATCATCTCGGAATCATGCTCAACTACAAGAACCGTATTGCCGAGATCCCTTAAGGTCTTTAAGATGTTTATAAGCTTTGTATTATCTCGAGGATGAAGTCCAATGCTTGGTTCGTCAAGAACATAAAGCGTTCCTATAAGAGCAGATCCGAGAGAGGTTGCTAAATTTATTCTTTGTGTTTCTCCTCCCGATAGTGTTGAACTCAATCGGTCGAGAGTCAAGTAACCGAGTCCAACCTCATTTAGAAAATTTAATCGTTTTTTTATTTCGGAAAGAATTCTACCGCCTATTTTTTCTTCATAATCGTTAATCATCAAGTTATTAAAAAACACTTCTGCACTTTCAATCGACTGTTTAATTATATCGTGAATTGAATTTCCTCCGATCTTAACCTGAAGTGCTTCTCTTCTTAACCTTGATCCTCTGCATGCATTGCAAGTTGTGTAACCTCTGTATTTGCTTAGTAAAATCCGGATGTGCATTTTATAATTTTTTTTCTCGAGTTCCGAGAAATAACCTTCTATTCCTGAAAAGTCATCAAATCCTTCTTTTATAAGACTTATATGTTCATCCTTAAGATTTTTGAAAGGAACATGCAGAGGTATGTTCTTGTTCTTCGCTGCTTTTACGAGCTTATATAAATATTTGCTGTACTTTGTAGTCCGCCAAGGAGCAATTGCGCCATCGGCAATTGACAGATTAGGATTTGGGACAATCAGATTCATATCATAGCTCATGGTTTTTCCGAAACCCTGACAAACCGGACATGCTCCGAAAGGATTGTTGAAGCTGAAAAATTGAGGTTCGGGTTCTTCATAACGTATTCCGCAGCATTCATAAAATTGCGTAAATGTCTTAAGCTCGTTTGTTGATGCATTAACAACAATGAGTCTTCCTTCGCCTTCCTTAAATGATGCTTCAATTGTATCCGCAATTTTTTCGCGCAGGCTTTCTTTCCTAAGTTTAATCCTTTCAAGAACGACAAAAATATTTTCTTTCGATTTTAACTTCGCATCATCTTCGTTGAGATCATACAAAACATCTTTGTAGTAAATTCTAAAAAAGCCTCTTTTCTTTAAATGTTCCAGTTCTTCTTTTGGTGTGCGTCCCTCGTGAGGATGAAGCGGAAATCCCAAAAAGAATTTTTCGTCATCTTCTTTCTCGTTAAACCACTCGATTACTGACGTAACAGTGTCTCTCTTAACTTCCTTTCCGCAGTCAAAGCAGATAGTTCTTCCGATTCGTGCGAAAAGAAGTCTTAAGTAATCATAAATTTCAGTGCTGGTTCCAACCGTCGATCGGGGATTTCTTGCACCTTTTTTCTGCTCAATTGCAACCGCAGGACAAATCCCTTGTATAATATCGACATCCGGTTTATTTATTCGTTCTAAAAACTGGCGGGCATAGGATGAAAGACTTTCAACATATCGTCTTTGTCCTTCTGCATAAATTGTGTCGAAAACCAGTGAAGATTTACCGCTTCCGCTGACGCCGGTAAACACCACAAGATGATTGCGTGGAATTTCGAGATCGACGTTCTTTAGGTTATGTTCTCGTGCACCTTTTATTATTATCTTATCCTTGGGAACCGGTGTAGTGTTTTTCTTCTTTGCCATAAATTTTGTCGGAATTTAAACTGACAAGTTAATAAAATTTTTTGAACAGACTTTTAATCAAAGTGTAAAAATTTGACAAATTTTTATTAGGGTATTTTTTGTTATGTTGTTTTGTATGAAGATTTCAAGATTATTTACCGTACTTATTTTTCTCTTTACCTCGGTTTTTGCTCAACAGCAGAATTCCGCGAAGTTCGATTCGCTTGTATTTAAGGGTATAGATGAGATTTATGGAATTCAATTCAACGAAGCGGAAAAGACTTTTAATAAGGTTATAAAAAATTATCCTGAACATCCAGCAGGTTATTTTTTTGATGCTATGATTGTATGGTGGAAAATTTTGCTCGATCTTAATAACGAGAAATATGATGATATATTTATCGAAAAGCTGGATAATGTGATTGATATGTGCGATGACATTCTTGATGAGGATGAAGACAACTTAGATGCAATGTTTTTCAAAGGCGGTTCGCTTGGTTTTAGAGGAAGACTTTTATCCATTAGAGAAGATTGGCTCAATGCCGCTCTTGACGGAAAAGACGCACTTCCTATGGTATTTAAAGCTTACGATTTAGACAGCACAAATATGGATGTGCAGCTAGGATTCGGTATCTATAACTACTACGCCGATGTGATTCCGGAAGAATATCCTTTCGTAAAACCTGTTATGATTTTTTTCCCGCAGGGGGATCGAAAAAAAGGATTGCAGCAATTGGAACTCTGCGCGAATAAAGGAAAGTACGCAAAGATTGAATCAAACTATTTTTTGATGACCTTATACTATATGTACGAAGAAGATTATAACAAAGCTCAGTTCTTTAACGAACGTCTTTTGAATTGGTTTCCGGATAATCCGGTTTTTGAGAGATACAAAGGAAGGATAATGATTAAACGATTCGGATATACGAAGGCGTCGGAAGTTTTTAGAGAAATATATAAAAAAGGTGTTGAACAAAAACCCGGTTATAACGATAATACCATGCGCGAGGCTTCTTATTATGTGGGATATGATGAGTACAACAAAGGAAATTTGGATGACGCACTTATATATTTTGACGACTGCATCAATTATTCAAAACTATTGAACGAAGACGAAGAGTCAGGCTTTTTAATCAATGCGATGATAATTAAAGCGGGAATTTTGCGTGTAAAAAATTTACGCAGAGAAGCAATTTCCCTTCTCGAAGAAGTGCTCGATCTTAGAGATTACAATGGTTCACACGAACGTGCCGAAGAAGAGATTAATCTTATAAAAGAAGAATTAAAATCGAATTAAAGATTTGTCGATACTCCGATTCTATGGAGCGAGCCGATCGAACCCATTGAGGAAAAAGCATAATCGACTAAATAGTTACTTATGTTTAAACCTACGCCGAGACTGAATCCTGCAAGACCAGCTGTTGTTCCAATTTTAAGTTCCTTCCTTTTTTCGTTATCATAACCGAGTCTTAGATGAAACGATTGACTTAACTTAAACTCGCCTCCGAGAGAGAATTGTTGAAAACGATCTCCGAAGCTGTCGTATTTTTCGTTAAGTTTATTTAATGAGATCAAGAATGTGAAAGGCAGGTGTTCCAAAGTTTTTGAAAATCCAACTCTAATGTCAAGCGGAAGATCTTCCCGTGTATCATAATAACTTGAGAGCTGACCCCCGAGATTCAACGCAGAAATTCCGAAGCTCCATCTACTGTCGGGAATTAAGTACTGCAGTCCCAAATCAGCAGCTATCCCGGTTGATGAGACTTCCTCAATACTCGAATAGATAAATTTAACATTTGCGCCATAATAAAAATTTTCGTCAAGTTGATTTGCATAACCGATAGTAAGCGCAAAATCGCCGGCACCAAACTCTCCGGTTTTGTTCCCGAATTCATCTGCTGCAGTAAAAGTGCCGTAATTAATATATTGAACGCCTGCGGCAAATCTTCCTATTCCATCAAAGTTATGCGAATAGCTCAAACTAGCCGAATTTATATCCAAGAGATGTTTAACAAATGATAAAGAAATAGGCTGACCTTCTAAAGTCGCAATTCCGGCTGGATTATAAAACATAGCATTGGGATCATCGTAAGTAGATACAAAACTGCCTGCAAGTGCAGCTGCACGCGGACTCATATCGAGTCTTAAAAATTCATAGGTGCTCTGTGCATTTAAGATTGTGCCGCTCAATAGAAGAACAAGTATGTACAGCTTCGATTTCATAATATAATCCTATATCTATGCTTCGATTTTAAAGATAAATAGCTATAATGGCAAGGCATTTTTGAGTGTGCAAAAGTTACCGAAAAATTGGCTGATGGATCTTCGATTTCACTAATCTCCAAAATACTTGAACATTACTTCCTTCCATTTAGGCGCACTTATTTTTGCAATTATATCACGGTTAAGCATTTCCCTGAGCGAACTATTTGCAGGAAGTGCAAAACCGTAAAACACTGATTCCAGCGAAACTGATAGCACTTTTACTTTAACGGAAAGATTTTTTGATTTAACAATGTACTTCATAATCGGAGCATCATAAACAAAAGCATCAAGTTCGCCGCTAGCTATAGCTTCAATTCCTTCTTCAACCGTTTGATAGTTCGAATAATTAATTCTTTTATCTATTAAAAAGGATTCTGCAGATGAAGCAGCAACGGTTCCCACATTAGCAGAATAAAGATCATTCAAGCCTTTCACTTTTGTTTCGAGCTGTCCGACAGTTAACGCAGATGCAATAGCAGCAGTGATACTTGAAATAATAATAATCGCGGCAAACATCCATACTAATGCTACTAGTCTTCCACCAATCGATTTTGGGGATTTATCACCGTAACCTACTGTGGTCATTGTAACGGCAGCAAACCAAAAGCTTGACCAAATTCCTTTAGATTTTCCGTCACCGAACTCCTCCGGATTTTTCTTCCTTTCAAAAAGCCATGTTATAAGTCCTATAACAAACAGCAATAGAATAAGAAATCCCACCGCCTCAAAAAACTCTGTAGAAATTACTCTTCTGAATAGACTGAAAAATCCTTCGTCTGTTTTAGCAGAAGCAGCAATACTCAACCCAGTTATAAAATATGGGTGAGTAAAATCAAATTTTTCCTCCCTCTCGGAAGTGATCGTCAGCGGTGAAACAGCAATATCAACTTCCCCCGATTCGACTGCTGATAATATTCCCTCAAGGTCATACTCTTTAATTTCATAATCAAGTTTTAATTGATCCGCAATCTTTTTCCATAGGTCAAATGTAACTCCGGTCCACTCTCCGTTATCTTTCTTTATTGTGAAAGGTTCGGCAGATTTAGTGCCGACAATTAATTTCTCTTGAGCCTTTATCGCGAAAACACTTAAAATTATCATCAACAAGAATCTCTTCATTAGCATTCCTTTAAATATTGTCATTTAAATAAAAGAATAATGTATTCTCGAAAAAGAATCAAATAATTTAGGAAACAACAGTGAGTTTAAGTATTAGGAATTTGTGGTTTCGGATGTGATTGAAATTTCTTTTTTAGAACGCTTAAATAGCGAGATGATCTTAAGAGCAATTTTTTTCTGTCGTGTATAGAAGAAATTAAACTTCCCAAAAATTGCGGCATAAACGAGTGTTAATCCTTGATACAAAGGAAAAATCATAAGCATATAACCGAGAACATATGAGAATGTCCATGGCTCAAAACCGAGTCCGCTCATAATTATTCCGGATAGATAAGCCACGCTCGAACCAGTTAATGCAAACACGAGAATGATAATTAGAAAATCTATAGTTTTTTTCGTCTTCGTTTTCATAATTAAATTAATTTAGGTGTAAAGATAAGAAAAGGGAATAAAGCAGACAAACGATCTAAATTTTCCGGTGGATATATGCTGCTAAAATATGTTGATTTTAAAGTTTTTCGATTATGCGGTTAAAGGTACATACTCAATCAGAGGCGGCGATGAATAGTTCAATATAAACATTAGTAGTTATAATGCGAAATTATATATCCAATTGGGCTATTAGTTTATGCAAATGCGATCGGTTTATTCCCAATTTTTCCGCTGCTTCGGCTTTTGATGAGGATTGATTTATTACCTTCTTTAGATAACTTCTTCTAAATTCTTTTTCGGCTTCTTCAAGTGTTTTATCCTCACTTGGATCAACAACTGTTTCGATTCCGGCAATTTCTTCGGGAAGATTTTCTTGATCGATGTAATTATTTTTTGCAAGAGCAATGCTACGTTGAACAACATTTTCAAGTTCACGGATATTTCCCGGCCAATCGTAAGCCTCCAGTAATGCAATAAATTTCGGAGAAATATCAAACTTCTCACCACCAGAATATTTTTCAATCATATATTCAACTAAGCTTGCGATATCGTCCTTCCTTTTTCTGAGCGGAGGAATTGTAATATCCATCACCTTAATTCTATAATAAAGATCCTCTCTGAATTTTTTCTCCTTGACCATCTCTGCTAAATTCTGATTGGTCGCGGAAATAATTCGCATATCAATTTTTCTGGAAGATGTCGAACCTAATCTTCCGAGTTCTTTTGTTTGAAGCACTCGAAGAAGTTTTGCTTGAAGCGTTAAAGAAAGATCCCCGATTTCATCGAGGAATAGAGTGCCGCCGTCAGCCGTCTCAATTTTTCCGGGCTTTGAATTTTTTGCTCCCGTAAATGCACCTTCTTCATAACCAAACAACTCGGATTCAAGCAGTTCTTCGGGAATTGCCGCACAATTCAGGGCGACGAATGGTCCGCCGTTCCTACTGCAATTATTGTGTATTGCTTTGGCGATTAATTCTTTTCCTGTTCCGTTTTCACCGAGAATAAGAATCGGTATTTCTGATTTTGCCAGCTTTGATGCAAGATTCAGCACTGTGTAAAGTTCCTTGCTTTCCCCTACAATATCATCACATTTAAATTCATCACGAAGTGAATTGAATCTATCGCCCGATCGTTCAACAAGCCTTTGTTCGAGCGAAGAAATTTCCATCGTTATTTCCAAACCTTTCACTATTTGTTTAGAAAACGATATAAGAAATTTCAAATCGTTATCGGAAAAGGGATTCTGCTTGTTGCGTCTATCAAGATAAACCGCGCCGAGAACAGAGTTTCCAGAAATTAAAGGGACACAAATCACTGCAGATAAACCTAAACTGACAACACTGTTCTGCTTAGAAAATTCATGTTCGCTTTTAATATCACTTAAACTTACGGGTTTAAGATTTTCAAGACTGTTTTTAATTACCGAAGTGCTAAGATCTTTTGCTGAAGAATCAACTTCGGGATCTATATTTTTCGCAAAGATTGAATCAATCTCCGCATTTTCGTCAGTTATTATTATAAAGCCCTCGTCGGCTTTTAATTCCTTTACTACCGTCTCGACTGCTTTCTGCATCAAAACTTTCAATTCGATGTCGGATAGAAATTGGATGCCGGATGAATAAAGAATCTCAAGTTTTCGGTTTTCTTCTGTAAGGTAATCAATCTTTTCCCGAAGCTTTTCAGAACCGTCCAAATATTCTTCAATTTCAGCATTAAAATTTCTTGAAAATCTTAAGGTTTTCTTAAAGATTGATTCGACAAGTTTTATAGTGAGGTCTGTCGGTTCTCCGCTTTTGAGATTTTGCGTTACTTGCAAAAAATCTCCAGAAATTTCACTTACGAAATCACCGAACTTTTTACTGAGTTTTTCTCTGGTAGTATCGCCGGGGAGCATATTCTCACCTAAAAATATTTTTCTATATCAAGTTGCAAAATTTTGCAGTTAGTATATCTATCATTCGGGTCTTTTGCAATAGCTTTCAGCACAACCTGATCTTGAATTTTTGATACTGATTTATTAATCAATGACGGATTCTCGGGAATTGTATTAAAAATTGAATGAATAAGAGCTATTTCGTTTTCGCCCTTAAATGGAAGAGAGTTTGTAAGCATTTGATACATTATAACACCAAGTGAAAAAATATCCGTCCTTTCATCCACCTTGATATTTGTAACTTGTTCCGGCGCAACATAACCCAATGTTCCTATTACTGTTCCAAGCGATGTCATTTGTGAAACGAGCGGAGATTTTGATAGTCCGAAGTCCATAATTTTTATGTTCATCTCATCATCGAACATAATATTTGCTGATTTAAGATCACGATGAATTACTTTTTGTGAATGAATTGCCGAAAGACCCTCGCAGATTTGGATCAGTATCCGCTTTACTTGGTTTTGCGGCAGTGGAAATTTTTCTTCAATAAAGTTTTGCAGAGTTCCGTTTGGCAGATAATCCATAGCAATAAAACTATAATCCTTTGCTTCACCGATTTCCGAAACTCTGATTATATGCGGATGGTCAAAAGACGAAAGAATCTGTCCTTCTGTCGTAAGTCTTTTCTTGTTCTCCGGGTCGTTCATTAACTGCGGGTGAAGAACCTTTAGTGCAATCACTTGCTTTGTGTGAATATCGGCAGCTTTATAAACTTTTCCCATTCCGCCTTCGCCAATAATAGATTCTATTTTGAAATGAGAAATGAATTTTCTCGCCCTTGTTTCCTTTATCTGGGAAACTGCATAAGCGAAAAGAATAAACACAAATACCGGTGCTATTATTGGAATTAAAATGCTAATAGTACTTCTATAATTATGAAAGAAATGAACAAGCATCAGAAAAATCAAAAATATTAATAGGGCAGATATTCCCGTTCTGAAATCATTTTTATCAAATTTTCTTAAAGAGAAAAGCGAAAGAACAAATAGCAAAGCAAGTACAACAAGTCTCACTATTTCATAAAAAACATTTATGGTTTTTATCGAACGATCAATCGAGTTGAATGCTAAAATGATTTTGTTAAGAATCAACCCGGATTCATAAACAGTATATTTTTGTTTTCTCTTTATCTTTTCTATCTCTTTTACAGTTCCGTTTGGGAATATAATCTCTGCAGAAATCGAGTCGGCTTGTGGAATTCCAATTAAATGAACATTTAAATTATTTTGAGCTATCGGAGAGGAACCGGTTCCGACCTCGTAGAGCAAATTATTTATTAGTTTTCCATCAATATCAAACGACTTTATAAATATTTTTGAACCAATAGCGTCTCTGTTGGAACGATCAGTCAATAATTCGATGAATGCAAAATTGCCGTTGTTTAAGTTATTTCTGAAAATTGCAGCTCTTTCGCCACTGCCAAGTGAGGTTGTAGAGCTTCCGACGAAAAGATCAAAATCACCGTCGAGATCGATATCAGCAAAACTTGGATTGCCGGTAAAATTTATTCCCGTACCGCCTGCTGCTTCGAATTTTTTGCCGCTACGGTTGAGATACAATTTATTGCTCATAAAAATATCAATAAAGCCGTCGTTGTTTACATCTGCCGCACCAAGCAGACCAGTTGTAGGATCAGGATGATAGATTATTTCATCCAGAGAAAACTCAGATGAAGCATTTCTAAAATCTGCATTACCATCGTTTAAGTAAATTGCTGGTGGAACTCGATTGGAGAAAACAAGAATATCGTTTGCTCCGTTGTTGTCAAAGTCGGCAGAAAGAGAGGAATAGGTAAGCGGAGATTCACCGGTGACAAATGCTGAATCAATTTTTCTCCGGAACTTAAAATCACCTTCATTAATAAATAAATCCGAATTTCTTGAGCCGATTCTTTGCTTGTAAGTTAAAAAAACATCCGGGAGATTATCGTTATTGTAATCGGCAATTGTTGCTCCGAAAGACTCATAGCCGAGTTCCTTCTCAATGCCAGAGGTTGAGTATCGATCTATAAATCTGTCGGCACCGTTACCTTCGAAGAGATAGTCGCGTGAATTGTGGTTCGTTATGTAGATATCCAGAAATCCATCTGCATTAAAATCTGCGGTTGAAATAGTCATTTTCAAAATCTGATCAATCGACTCGAAGCTCAATCCGCTAGAACTTGTTGCGTCAATAAACGATCCGTCATCTTGTCCTAGGAAGAAATAAAAAAGTGTAGCGGAGTAGATTAATATGATGTCTTTAAATCCGTCGTTATTAAAATCAGCAACAATTGATTTTGCTGAGAGATTTGTATTAACATTTCCGGTTAAAGGCAGCAGCTTTTCAATAAAAATGTTATTTCCATTGTTGTCATATAGAACAACTGCACTATTTTCGTTTTCAACCATAAGTGATGGAAATTCACCAAACTGTTGAAAGAATACACCAGCATTGCCGAAGTTTTTAATATTTGCCTGAGTTGTAATTTTTGTAAATGAAAAACCAAGCACTTCCGAATTTGAATAAACTCCTTCCAGCCCGACGAGCAAGAAAAAATTTTTTCCGGTTTCGGATGAGATCACTTCCACATCCACATAATCATCTGTGATGCTCAATGCTGAAGAATCGCGCTTCCATAATCCGTTTTTGTAGATGTACAAACTTGAATTATTTCCCACGGCAACAGCGTTGTTCTCATCTATAATTTTTACTGAATTGAGGTCGACCGCTTCGTTCAGCGATCTATCAGTTAAACTGTCGCCTTCAATTCGAATTATTGTCCCTTTCTCACCGACTATCCATCCCTTACCATTTTCGTTCAAATCAACAGAATTAAAAAATTTGTCCGTATAAGCATTTAGTTTACGCCAATAATTACCATTGTACTTTAAAATCATTCCATCTTTTCCAACACTAACCCCAGTGTTGTTATTTATCATTTTAATAGAAGTAAGATCTCCTTTGCTTAAATCAATGCGTTCAAGATTTTCGGCTGGATTTTTTATCTTTTTCCATGAGTTTCCATCAAAATGAATGATGTTGCCATGCTGTCCCACGAGCCAGATATTGTTTTCGGAAAGCACCGACATTCCACGCCACATAACGTAATCGGTATCATCCCACATTATTGCCGGAAGAGATATCTCGGAATTAATTCCTTCTTTTACTTTAAACATTCTTGGTCTATAAAAACCGTGATGGGTTTGATGGTAGATATAGTAAAATGTGTTTCCAATCGAAGATAGCTGTGGATAATCTGAATAATCGAATGAATCAACGGTTATCCATTCCTCAATAATTTTTTGATAAACAAAACCTCTTATGTTCTCTCCACGACCTCTGGAAATGATAAGGGTCGATCCGTTTTCAAGAGTTTCTGTTTTTGCCCCTAAATCCACATCAAGGTCTTTGTGCCAATATGTTGCCGGTTCATCCATACCGGTGTTGAGGTTCTTATCCTGAGCACAATTTTGTAAAAAGACAAAGGAAACAACCGACAATAATATGTTGACATAATTTCTGGGGATCATAAAATTAAATTAATGCAATTAGGTAATTATTTCTTGAAAACAATTCTTTAAAATAAAAAAGTCCGGAAAAACCGGACTTAAATTTAATTCACAAAATGGATTACATTTTTCCGTCGACGGGCATTAATGACTCATCCGAATATATCTGCTGTACATTCACCTTTATCACACCGTTATTAAGTGAACCTAAGGCTATTGCAGCACCTTTAGAAAGATCAATGTCTCTTCCATTAATATAAGGTCCTCGATCGTTTATTCGTACTATAACAGATTTTCCGTTTTCGGGATTTATTAACCTAAGTATTGTTCCGAACGGAAGAGATTTATGAGCCGCGGTATAACCCATTTGGTCATACGATTCGCCATTCGCGGTGAGCCGTCCATGGAACTTAGGTCCGTACCAGGAAGCGATCATTGAACCTTTGTCTTCTATTTTAATTAATGATTCCGTAATTCGAACATCGATTGCGCTTATATCTATTCCATAAGAAACATCGGAATCATTTTCGATAGCCGCCACTATATTCGGAACCAGCAGTGCCAATCCCGTCAGAACTACAACGGTAACTATCATTATTTTTATTTTACGCACTAATTTGCCTCATAGTTTGTTAATAATAAATAAATACTTCTAGGAAAAAAGGGAACTATATTTTGTAGACCGGAACAACTACCCCGCTTGCGGGATAATTTTTAGAGATAAAAAATTCTCCTATATTGTTGGAATCAAATAGTAAACATCCGGTAAAACGACTGAATGAGTTTGGCCGGGGATTTAGTGATGCTATTTGATTAATAAATGATTTGTTTTGAGTTTCCAAACTCTTGCGAAGAGTTAATGATGAATTGATTTTTACATCATGAATATACACCATTGTAAGCATCATAACTCCCGCACTTAAGAGAAGTGTCATTAAAAAACCATATGTAAGCTGAAATATTTCCATAATTTTTCGGGCTTAACACCTGAAAGTTAATGCCTCATTTTTTGTATATTCTTAGACAAAATTATTAAGCTTGAGTTCCGCTTAAATTTTAATCAACAAATCTCAGTATTTATGCAATAGAGTTGTGTGACTAAAGTCACTTATGTGTGATATTTTAGACATAGTAATTATTACATATTGTTCGAAAACAAGCTGTTTTCGTCGTTTATCAAATATTAAAATCAATCTATGGAATTAATTTTACCTTTCCTTTCAGAAGAAAATAGTAAAAATGTCAATCAACTGATCTCGGCATCTGGTATCATATCTGGCGTTTATTTTTTCGAAAGTTCAAAATCTCAGATCGTAGATCATAATTTCCTGAACTTCAACAATCTGTTTGAGAGTAGTTCTCTAATTCGGCTGATTGAGAAAACAAAAGAGGATTTTCTGCTTACCGTCGTCGATTCGAGTGAAATCTCTTTTGAGAAGGAGACTTTTGCCAAATTCAAAAATTCGGCACTTAAAAACACTGCAGGATTGGTTTATTCGGATCACTTCTCCCAAAAATCAGGCGTTAAGAAAATGATGCCGAAAATTGATCATCAATTCGGAAGTGTCCGAGATAATTTCGATTTTGGAAAACTGGTTCTTATAAGAAGGGATATTTTAGAAAAATCATTAACATATTTTAATGATCTAAAATATTCTGCATTTTACAACCTTTGGCTTACCGCCCTTGAAGTTTCAGATATTTTTCACATTACAGAATTTCTTTATACAGCAAAAGAAAAGGAAGAAGATGTAAAGTACGAAAAACACTTCAGTTACGTCGATCCGGAATTTGAGGAAGAGCAAAAGGAATTAGAAAAAGTCGTTTCGGCTTATCTCGAAAGGATAAACGCAAAACTTCCTCCTAAAAGTAAAGCTGTTAAGTTCAGTGAAGAGTTTAAGACCGAAGCTTCTATTATTATTCCGGTTAAGAACCGGGTCAAGACGATAGATGATGCAATAAATTCTGCTTTAAGCCAAAAAACAAACTTCCATTTCAATATAATTGTAGTGGATAATCACTCGGATGACGGGACTACACAAGCAATAAAGTCCTTTGCAGAGAGTGACTCAAAGATCATTCATATTATACCAAGGGAGAAAAACTACGGAATCGGAGGCTGCTGGAGAATTGCGGTACATTCACATCACTGCGGTAAGTTCGCCGTTCAACTCGACAGCGATGACCTATACAAAGATGAAAACACTCTCCAAAAAATTGTAAGTAAATTTTATGAAGACAAATGTGGAATGGTTATCGGAAGTTATCTTCTTACGGATTTTAAGCTGAAGGAAATTCCGCCGGGAATAATTTCGCATAATGAATGGACAGAGGAAAACGGAAAGAACAATGCATTAAGAGTGAATGGTTTCGGGGCGCCTCGTGCTTTTTATACTCCGCTTTTACGCAAAGCTGAAATACCGGATGTTAGTTACGGAGAAGATTATGCTGTTTGTCTCCAGCTATCCCGCGAATTTAAGACCGGAAGAATTTTTGAGCCTATTTATATCTGTAGAAGATGGGAAGGAAATACCGATTCATCGCTGAGTATAGAAAAAGAAAATAAAAACAATTTTTTCAAAGATTCCTTGAGAACAGAAGAAATCGAAGAACGAATCAAACTGCTAAAAAATTATGAGGAATAAATTTATTCCCATCGAAAATTACTTGAAGAATTCGGGTGATTGGCTCAGCAATTTTTACGCTGATCAAAAAAAGCAATGGACTTTGTTAAACGAAAATTCGAAAGTTTTAAATTCATTGGAAGAGAAGCGTTTTACAATCGCGAATAACGATTTTATCTTATCCTATAATCCTAACCGCACTGCTTCAACTTTAGCAAAAGTCGATGAAAAATCTGTTAGTGCAAGAAAATGTTTTCTTTGCAAAAACAATCTTTATCCCGAACAAGCTGGTGTTATTTTAAAAGATTACCTCGTGCTTTGCAATCCCTTTCCGATAACTGAAATGCATTTTACAATAGCTAACGAAAAACATATTCCTCAACAATTTAAGGGAAAAGATTTTATTTCATTGATTGAATTATTCCCGGAAGAACAAGCACTTTTTTACAATGGACCAAAATGCGGAGCTTCAGCCCCAGATCATTTTCACTTCCAATCAGTTCCAAAATCAAAACTAAAGCTGATTGAATTTGCCGATAGTTTAGAGAAAGCTTCAGAAAATGTTGAGGTCGTAACCGATACTTTACCAAATTTTATTTTTATTGAAAGTAAATCGGCTGATCGCGCAGAAAAATTTTTAGCTGTGTTAATAGAATCGGCAAAAAAAATTTTTCCATTAGATACCGAACCAATGATTAATGTGTTGGGATGGAAAAGTAAACACATTTACAAGTTGATTTTAATATTAAGGAAAAAACATAGACCGGATATTTTCTATTCGGAGAAGGAGAGAATTAAGATTAGTCCCGCTTCTGCTGATCTTGCTGGATTAATTGTTACAATCGATGCTGATGATTTTATTAAAACCGACAAAAGTACTATAAAGCAGATCATTGAAGAGGTGACAATAAACGGGTCGGAATTAGAGTCGATAATGCGAAATCACAACTTTAATCACTAAACTGCTTTAATTGAGATTAAACTGAAATCGTCTTCATAAACATTGTATGTAAACGAATTAAAATCAGATTTGATAAATTCAAGAAGATCGTCAGATTTACCCGCTCTAGAAGCCGAATCAATCAATCTTTCATTCCCGTAAAGCTCACCCGAAGGATTTCTCGATTCTATCAAACCGTCTGTAAACAGAATGATTTCATCGCCGGAATTTAGCTGCACAAGTCTATCTTGGTATTTAGCATTTGCATCGAAACCTAATAAAAGTCCATGGGATTCAATTAATTTAACACCATCCGTTTTCAATAATATGGGAAGGTCTCCCGCACCTGCATAAGTAACAGTTTTGTTTATGTTATTTAAAACGAGCACCGAAAGCGTAATAAAAACTTCTGAGATCCTTTCGTCATTGTGAACAGATTCGTTTACCTTGGCGAGAATTTCCGCCGGGGAAACATTTGTTTCGGATTTTAAAGCAAACCGGACTGCGCTTCTGACATAGCCCGCGTAGGCAACCGCGAAATACCAAGCTTTCCACTTTTTTCCCATCACGTCACCGAGAACCACAACGCCGGTATCCTTATCGAGAGCCATGTAATCTATAAAATCGCCTCCCGGAATGTTATCAAACGAACGATGAAAATGTTTAACATCAAATCCGTTGATTTTAAGAAATTCATCCGGCACAACCTTTGCGCCCAAGTTATCAGCCGCTTGCTGCACTTCGCCGACAGTTTTTTCTCTTTCTTTCTGTTTGCTTTTTAAGATTGCGGTAAGCTTTGCGAGAACTACTTTTGGACTTGATGTTTTGATTATATAATCTTCGATATCCAGTTCGTAACCACCAAGAATATCTTCTTCCTCTCCTTTGGCTGTTAAAAACACGAAGGGGATTTGATTAAAGTTAGGATTTTCGATCAAAATTTTTCTGAATTCCAGTCCATCCATCTCCGGCATCATTATGTCGCTAATAATAATATCGGGATTGAACTTTGCAACCTTATCCAATCCCTCAATACCATTGGCTGCAACTTCGCATTCGAATCCGGATTTTTTCAAATTATATTTAAACAGCGTTGAAATATTCTCTTCGTCTTCAACAAGAAGAACTTTATATCTTTTATTGTCTTCCATAATACTCTATCTATTTATTAAAACTTTTTATTGCTTCATCCACACTTGAAAAGCTCTCAAAAACTCGAAACATTCTTGTAAGCTCAAACATGGATCTTACAATCGGTTTAAAACCGACTAATTTTAGGTCGCCGTCAACTCTTACCGATCTTTTCAATAAGCTGACTAAATTGCCAAGGAAAGTCGAATCAAGATATTCAACTTCAGATAGATCAACGACAATGTTAGCATAACCCTCGTCAATTCGCGAATTAACTATTTTCTTAAATTCGTCGGCATCATTAAGGGTAGCCCTTTCAATTAAAACAGAAATTATATAATTGCTGCCTGCAATTTGTTCTTCGAATTTCATTTTTCACCACTAATTCTTTTTATATGATATTTCATATTTTTCCATCAACCTGTAAAGTGTTGCGCGCCCCACGTTCAATTTTTTCGCTGCGTCAACAATGTTCCCCTCAGTAACTTTAAGAGCGTGCTTAATCGCTTCTTCCTTCAATTTTTCGAAAGGAATAATTGGCATGCTGTCCGAAAACATAGGCCCGCCATAAATTAAATTGCTTGTTCCCGTTGAATCCTTAATGTGCACCGGTAGACTTTCAACATCCAGATTTTCACCTTCGCAAAGAATCATACATCTTTCAATCGTGTTTTCAAGTTCGCGAACGTTTCCCGGCCAATCGTAATCGTACATCAATTTTAGTGCGGATTTATTGACGCCCTTTATTGTTCTGCCAAGTTTTTCGTTAAATGTTTTTAAGAAGTGATCTATAAGAATCACAATATCGCCTCTTCTTTCGCGTAAAGGAGGCACATTTATTGGAAATGAATTCAGTCTATAATAAAGATCCTCTCTAAACTCTTTGTTTTCAACCGCTTCGGTAAGATTTCTGTTGGTTGCCGAAATTATTCTAACATCCGATTTTATTATTTCGTTTCCGCCTACTCGTTCAAACTCCCGTTGTTGAATCACTCTAAGAATTTTTGCTTGCAGCGACATTTCCATTTCACCAATTTCATCTAGAAATATTGTTCCACCATTTGCGAGTTCGAACTTTCCGATTTTTCTTTGATGCGCTCCCGTAAAAGCACCTTTTTCATGACCGAAAAGTTCACTTTCCAAAAGTTCACGGGGTATCGAAGCGCTGTTTACAACAACAAAGGGTCTTTCTTTTCTTTTTCCGTTGTAATGAATTGCTCGCGCAATTAGTTCTTTTCCCGTTCCGCTTTCACCGTGAATCAATACCGTAATGTCATTATCGAGTACTTTAGTTATCATCTTGAAAACTTTCTGCATTTTATTATCAGCAGAAATAATATTTTCAAAGCTGTATTCTTTTTGAACTTCGGCTTCGAGATCATGAATTTTTTTCTGGAGTTCGTAATTCTTAAGGGCATTTTTTATTGCTGGTTCGAGACGATTTTTATCGATTGGTTTTGGAAAATAGTCGAATGCCCCCAGTCTTATTGACTCCATTGCAACACCCACATTCCCTTGAGCTGAGAGCATAATAACCGGAACGTCTTTATTGTACGTTTTTATTCTTTTGAGCACTTCTATTCCGTCAATATCCGGCAGCATAATATCGAGCAGGATCAGATCAGGTTCATCGGAAAGATGATCTACTATATCGTTCCCGTTCTCGAAAGTTTTAACTTTATATTGCCATTGGTTTTTAACCCAATGCGAAAGAAGCTTCAATATTGAAGGTTCGTCATCTACAATAAAAATGAGCTTGTCCAATTTAATCCCCTCTACTTTCTTGATTTAGGCAGACGAACAATAAACGTGCTGCCTTTATTAACTTCACTTTTAACTTGAATTAATCCTTTGTGCAGATCAACAATCTGTTTAACCGTAGCAAGTCCGAATCCTGCTCCTGGCTGCTGAGATTTATTGTTGCTAATCTTCGAAAATTTTTGAAACAGCTTTGGTCTTTCCTCTTCAGGAATTCCTATTCCTGTATCGCTTATCATTACCTCAACTTCCTTTAGAAAATCTTGAGCAATAATTGTAATCCTTCCTTCTCTTGGCGTGAATTTGATTGCGTTTGAGATAAGGTTGCTGAATGCTTTGAATATTCTGTCCCTATCGGCTTTAATGATAATTTCGGCTTCAGGAAGTTCGGTTGTAAGATTTAAACCTTTATCTGATGCCTGTTTTGAGTAACTGTCTTTGAGTTCGTATAATAACTTTATTACATCAAAGGACGTAAGGGAAAGATTTTCTTTGTCTGATTCGAGCTTTGAAAAATCGAGTATATCGTTAACTAACCTTGCAAGTCTTTTCCCTTCAGTCAAAATAATATTGCTGAATTCGTTTACCATTTCTTTCGGTAAATCTTCGTCCGAAGCAATTGTTTCCGCAAACCCGACTATTGAAGCAAGAGGGGTTCTTAACTCATGCGATACATTTGATATAAAATCGTTTTTTAGTTTATTAAGTTCCTCAAGCAGAGTTATCTGGTGTTTAGCTCTGTCGCGTTCTATTGAAATAATTCTGTTTGCTTCGGTTAGTTTTGTATTTAGTTCGTTTAATTTTGTTTTATCTTTTTTCTTGGTTGTGACGTCGCGCCCCATTCCAAGCATGCCGGTTATTTCATTATTTTCAAAAACCGATCTTGCTTGAATTTCATAAACAACGGATTTTCCGAATCTGTCGGTTATCACTGCTTCGAAGGTTACGATTTCGTCGGACTTCAAAATTTTCTGAAAAGCAACGGCAATCTCCCCACGGTTTTCTTCGTCTATAAATTCCAGAAAATGATTTCCCACAAGTTCGTTTATGTTGTAGCCAAGCTCCTGAGCGCCTTTCGGATTAACATCGGTGAAATATCCTGATCGGTTTAGTGTAAAAATCAAGCTGTTGGTGGTTTTCATCAACATTGATAACAGTTCTTCCGAACGGTGTAGTTTTTCCATCGCGGCTTTTTCGGAGGTGATATCGCTCAGCATACCTACAATTCTGGTTGTTTTGCCGTTTTCAACAATGGGTGTCCCGCTATGTCTTATATAACGAATCTCTTCGTCCTTATTTAGAATTCTATATTCGGCTACTGCCGACTCTCCGGCTTTTATTTTTGCAATAAAATCTTTGAACTTCTTAAAATCTTCGGGCAGGATGGTTCGTAGAATTGCAAGTCTATTTTCATAAATATATTGGGAAGGATAACCCAATAATTTTTCTATCGAGTTTGAAACGAAATAATATTCATTCCCATTAATATCGGAGGAATAGATTGTAGCATCAATGTTATCGGTTGTTTCTCGTATATGTCTCTCGAGGAGAAGCAGCGGTTTATTGATATGATACATTAAAAGTGAAACTATGTCATTTAATTTTTTGCCGTTAAGATTCTTAAAATTATTTTTTTCTTTCGAAACGAGAACAAGTATTAATTTTCTCGCGTCATTTTCAAATAGTTTCTTTATGAAAAGAGATGAGATTTTATCTTTCTCGGACCTGTTCTCGTTGAATGTTCTGAGGAATTCACTATCCTTCGGAAACTTGCTTTCCTTAAAAAGATCCGTAATGTCCTTAGTTGAGTAATCCGGCAAAAAATGGGTCGAATAGACTTTTGCCTTGTCGTCCGAGTTAATATCAACGATAAACCCGGAATCAGCTTCACAGAGGGAAACAACGGCTTTAAGACTATGTACAAGTCCTTCAGACATTTATATAAAACTCATTTGAATATTCTCAAAATGGTACACTAATATAATCTATTGTATCATCAAATAGAAAGAATTTTCAAAATATTTATAGATTTGATCCATTGTTTTGTGCAATAATTAGGTCAACAATTTTGGATTGGAATTTGCAAATTCAAAAATTAAGTTAGTGTGGGTATATAAAATTTTCTCGGAGTCAAAATGATCAAAAGAAAATTCAATTTTTCAGCCTTTCTTTGTGTTTTATTTCTCTTCACAATTTCCACCCAAGCTCAGGTAACAACAAAAAGAATAATTATACTTCCGTTCGAATCAGAAGTGATTGATAATTCAACTCTAACTACTGCGGAATTTTTGCTGAGGCAAGAAATCACCAACAAGTCGAATTTGGTTCAAGTAATCAGTGCAAGTGAAACAGCGGAAGCAACCAAAAATTTAAACTGTATAGGTAATGAGTGTTTGAAAGAGATTGGTACGAAATTAAGCGCCGATGAAATAGTCAAAACTGTTATAATGTCTCTTGGAGAGAAGCTGATAGTGCATTTTGATATTTATAGCATTTCTTTAGAAAAAATTGTCTTTTCCGATAGAGTAAATTCTGAATCGGTTGAGGAACTTGATGTTGTAATGACAAGGATCGCTGCCAGCATTGTTGAAGGGAAATCTATAAAAGCAGTAGCTGATATAGGGAACATTGTTGAAGATGAATCAAAAGAAGATTTTAGAAGAAGCGGCTCAATGTTTTGGGGTCTGTCGTTCGGTTATTTTTATCCTATAAGCAATTTTCAAAACGATGACCCGTCTTTTACTATGGATGCAAAGTTTGGGGCTGATGTTGATAATCTCGAATACGGTGTACAGTTTTTTGCAAGAGAAGGTTTCGGGGTAAATATTTTTTCTTCAATCTTAGCTTCTACAAAAGATTTTGCTCCTTATCTGGGTTTAGGCTTGGGATTTCATTGGTTGAAGGATCAAAATTCATTTACGTACATACAAGAATTTGACCAGCACCGGTGGGTGGAGAAAAAGGGAGATGGCTTTGAAGCAATACTAAACGGCGGCTTTAGGCTGTTCAACACATATAAATTTAGATTGACTGTAAATCTTGCATTTTCTCACACTTTTAATGAATTGGATAATAACTCTTTGACTTTGACAATTGGATTTTTAAGGTAACTGCAAATAAAATCTAACATTTGCGATTCCCGCAATCTTTAAAACTCGTCTTTCTAAAGTATGATTGCGGGGGGATATGTAATTTCAATAGTTTTTCATTTAAATCGAACACTGTCATTGCGAAGAGTTTTT
>CAZCLA010000031.1:33240-35540 GCA_964499285.1 uncultured Melioribacteraceae bacterium | reverse complement strand
AAAGCCAAAGAAAACATTTACAACGGTGACGTGTTTCAAATTGTTCTGTCAAAACGCTTTAACGCAGAATACGAAGGTGATTTGCTAAATGTTTACCGCGCTCTTAGAATTATCAATCCTTCACCTTATATGTATTATATGGAATTCCCCGATTCAAAAGTAGTTATCGGAACTTCACCGGAAGATTTACTAAAGGTAAAAAATAAAACAGCTGAAATTTTACCAATCGCTGGTACGCGCAAACGAGGTAAAACTACCGAAGAAGATGCAGCATTGGAAAAAGATTTGCTTTCCGATCCAAAAGAAATTGCAGAGCACACAATGCTTGTAGATTTAGCAAGAAATGATCTCGGCAGAGTCTGCGATTACGGTTCAATAAAAATTACCGAAAATATGAAAGTGAACCGGTTCTCTCACGTTATGCATATTGTTTCGAGGGTTTCAGGTGAATTGCAAAAAGATAAAGACTGTATCGATGCACTCAAAGCAAGCTTCCCTGCCGGAACTGTTACGGGAGCGCCGAAAATTAGAGCAATGCAGTTGATAAACGATTACGAAAATTTAATCAGGAATGTTTATGCGGGTGCAGTCGGGTATATTGACTTCAACGGTAATCTTGATTTTTGCATTGCAATTCGGACATTATTCTCAAAGGGGGAAAAAATTTATTGGCAAGCCGGAGCCGGAATTGTTGCCGATAGTCTCCCCGAAAATGAATTTTATGAGATTCAAAATAAATCAGCCGCTTTGAAAAAAGCATTAAAGTTTGCAGAGGATTTGGATGAGAATTTTAGTAATTGATAACTACGATTCGTTTACGTTCAATCTCGTTCAACTTATCGGAAGTTTTACGAACGATATTCTCGTACAACGAAATGATAAAACTACTGTGAATGAGATTCGCAAAATGGGTGTCGACAAAATTGTCATCTCCCCGGGTCCCGGCAAACCCGAGGACTCCAAAGTTTCTCTTGATGTTATAAAAGAATTGGGGAGAGAAATTCCGATACTCGGTGTATGTCTAGGTCATCAAGCAATCGGTATTACTTTTGGCGGTGAAGTAACAAATGCTCCAACTTTAATGCACGGCAAAACATCAACAATACTTCACGACAATCAAAAAATATACAAAAACATTCCGCAGAATTTTGAAGCGGGACGTTATCATTCACTCGCAATAAAAAATAATTCACTATCAGATGAAATAATAATAACATCCCATACAAATGATAATGTAATAATGGGAATACGACATAAAGAATATCCGGTAGAGGGAATTCAATTTCATCCCGAATCAGTTTTAACTCCACAAGGTTATAATCTAATTAAAAATTGGTTGGAACAATGAAAGCAGAATTAGAAAAAGTAATTGAAGGGCATAACTTAACATTCGATGAAGCTTACGAAGTTATGTACTCTATAATGAGCGGTAATGAGAACAATTCAAAAATTGCGTCACTTTTAACTGCGCTTAAAATAAAAGGTGAAACTTCGGAAGAAGTTGCAGGCTTTGTTAAAGCGATGCGTGAAAAAGTAATTAAAATAAAATGTGAAAACGACAGAGTAGTAGACGTCTGCGGTACGGGCGGAGACGGCTCCGGGACTTTTAATATTTCTACTGCTGTTTCATTTGTAGTTGCCGGTGCGGGAGTAAGCGTCGCCAAACACGGCAACCGGTCAATCTCGAGCAAAAGCGGCAGTTCCGATGTGCTTCACGAACTCGGAGTTGATGTTCAGCTCAACCCTGAACTTTCTGAAAAAGCATTGAATGAAATTGGTATCGCATTTTTGTTTGCGCCTCTTTACCACCCGGCGATGAAACACGTTGCCCCGATAAGAAAAGAATTAGAGTTCCGCTCAATTTTTAACATACTCGGTCCGCTTACAAATCCGGCCGGAGTTAAACATCAGTTAATTGGGACTTTCAATGATGATGTTGCTCGTTTGATGACAGACGCAATTAGATTATTGGAAATGGAAAAAGTTGCGTTTCTCTGTACAAGCAATCGATATGATGAAATTACACTTACCGATATAACAAAAGTTTATGAAGTTAATCACGACCATTCAATGTATTTCTATTCTTTGACAAACGAAAACTTTGGTTACCCGAAAGCAACTCTGGAACAACTTCAAGGAGGTTCGGCTAAGGAGAATGCAGAAATAATATATAAAGTTTTTTCCAATGAAACTGAAGGTGCGGCATTTGAGGTTATTGTGGCAAATGCTGCAATGGCATTGAAAACATCAGGTATTTCTGATGATTTGATGGAATGTAAAAATCTTGCTGAGGAATCAAT
>CAZCLA010000031.1:30261-33140 GCA_964499285.1 uncultured Melioribacteraceae bacterium | reverse complement strand
GGTTCAATTGATTACTTGTACGAAATTGCAAAAATCAAATCTGCTTCTCTTCTTCGCAAAGATTTTATACTTGATGAGTATCAAGTATACGAAGCAAAAGCTAATGGAGCTGATGTTATTCTATTGATTTGTGAAATTTTATCCGAAACACAAGTTCAAGAATTAACAAACGCCGCAAAAGAATTGAACTTGGAAGTATTAATTGAACTGCACTCGGAAGAACAGTTAAGCAAAGTTGATTTTGAAATTCATAATATAATTGGGATAAATAATCGTGATCTCAAAACTTTCGAAGTCGACATCAGTAATTCAATTGAAATATCAAAATTAATTCCGAAAAGTGTTTGTGTAGTCAGCGAGAGTGGTTTTAGTGATAAAAAATCTTTCGATAAAGTTAAGATTGAGAAAATAGATGCGCTATTAATCGGCGAACATTTTATGCGCGCTAAGAATATTTCCGATGAACTCAAAATATTCAATGAATGGTGTAGTCGTGAAAGTTAAAACTTGCGGAATTACAAATATAGATGATGCAAAATTCTGCGTTGACTGCGGTGCGGATGCACTTGGTTTTATTTTTTATAAAAAAAGTAAACGATACATAGAACCGGAAAGTGCAAAAAAGATACTCGATCAACTCCCCTTCTTTGTTTTTAAAGTTGGTGTATTTGTGAATGAGAATCTTGAAAAGGTTAATTCCATTGCGAATGAGATCGGTTTAAATTCTGTTCAATTACACGGGGATGAAAGTTTGGACTACTGCGAAAAAGTAAGTTACCCGGTTATCAAAGCAATTCGAGTTGATGATAAGTTGAATAAGAATCTCGAAAGATATTCAAACTATACAATTCTTCTTGACTCAAAAGATGAAAAAGAATATGGCGGAACAGGAAAACGTTTTGATTGGGAAATAATTCCGCAAAGTAAGCGAAACAAAATCATTTTAGCGGGCGGAGTTTCGGAAGATAATATTGAAGAAATCTATAGAACAATTTCTCCTCAAGCAGTTGATTTATCTTCTCTGCTGGAGAGCGAACCCGGAATTAAAGATCACGAGAAAGTAAAATCATTTTTCATAAAAATTAACAACCTAAGGAATCATCAATGTTAGTAATAATGGATTTGAATGCACCGCGTGAGGACATCGAAAAAGTGAAACAGAAAATTGAACAATTGGATTGTACGCCACACGAAATTCCCGGTGCTTCAAAACTTGCAATCGGAATTACAGGTCCAACTCATAAACTAAAACAAGAGGATTTCAGTTTGATGCCTTCAGTAGAAGATGTTGTTAGAGTAACAAAAAAATATAAACTCGTATCCCGAATGATGAAAAACGAAGACACAATAATTGACTTCGGTGATAAATCCATCGGCGGAAAACAGCTGCAAATTATTGCCGGTCCCTGTTCCGTAGAATCCCGCGATCAAATTTTTGAGATTGCAGAACTACTTAAAAATATGGGAATTAACTTTCTGCGAGCCGGTGCTTATAAACCTCGTTCAAGTCCTTATTCATTTCAAGGTCTAAAAGAAGAGGGATTAAAATATCTCGAAGAAGTCAAAAAAGAATTTGATTTAAAAATTGTTACGGAACTCTTAAATCAACACACTGTTGATGCTGTTTCGGAAGTTGCCGATATAATTCAAATCGGTGCGAGAAATATGCAGAATTTTACGCTGCTTGAAGAAGCGGGCAAAACGCAAAAACCGGTTTTACTAAAACGCGGAATGTCCGCAACGGTTGAAGACTTACTTTTAAGCGCCGAGTATATCATTTCTCAAAATAATTATAATATAATTTTATGTGAAAGAGGAATCAGAACTTTTGAAACTGCTACACGTAACACACTTGATTTGAATGCAGTTCCCGTTCTTAAAAAAGAAAGTCACCTACCGGTTTTTGTCGATCCATCTCACGGGGTTGGGATGTGGGATAAAATTCCCCCGATGGCTTTGGCTTCAATAGCTGCGGGTGCAGACGGGCTAATGATAGAAGTACACCAACGCCCGGAAGAAGCATTATCCGATGGATACCAATCACTCGATCCGAAACGATTTAAATCATTACTTGGAAAAATAAAAGAACTCGCACCGATTGTCGGAAAGGAGTTAGTGTAATGAATGAACAAAAAACAAAATATACTTTCCCGAATGAAAAAGGAAAGTATGGAATTTACGGCGGTAAGTTTGTACCAGAAACTTTGATGACCGCTCTTTATGAATTAGAAAACACTTATAAAAAACTTCGAACCGATGAAAGCTTCTTAAAGGAATTGAGAGAAATTCAAAAAGATTATAACGGTCGTCCCACTCCCCTCACTTATGCAAAAAGATTAACCGAATATTTCGGTAGAGGCAAAATTTATTTGAAGCGTGAAGATCTTTGTCACACCGGAGCACATAAATTAAATAATGCAATTGGACAAATTCTTTTAGCAAAAAAGTTAGGCAAGAAAAGAATCATTGCCGAGACCGGAGCTGGACAGCACGGAGTGGCGACTGCTACCGTCTGTGCAAAGTTCGGATTGAAATGTATTGTTTATATGGGTGAAGTTGATGTTGAACGACAGAGTTTAAATGTGTTTAGAATGAAGCTACTAGGTGCCGAAGTCAGAACCGTTAATTCAGGAAGTAAAACTTTAAAAGATGCAACAAACGAAGCAATTCGTGATTGGGTTACAAATGTACACGACACTCATTACATAATCGGTTCAGTTGTCGGTCCGCATCCTTATCCTATGATTGTACGCGATTTTCAATCGGTAATCGGTGAAGAAACTAAGCAGCAGTTACAAGAAAAAGAAAATAAATTACCGACTCACATTCTCGCTTGCGTTGGCGGTGGTTCAAATGCGATCGGAATATTTTATCCTTTT
>CAZCLA010000031.1:0-30161 GCA_964499285.1 uncultured Melioribacteraceae bacterium | reverse complement strand
ATAAAACGTGCAGAATACTATTCCGTTACTGACGAAGAAGCGCTCGAAGGAATTAAATTGCTTACAAAAACAGAGGGAATTCTTCCTGCTCTTGAAACGGCTCACGCTGTTGCTTATTTAAATGAGCTGATGCCTAAGACAAATTCGGATGATATAGTTGTAGTAAACATAAGCGGTCGTGGTGATAAAGATATCAACACTATTATGAAAAATATTGGTGAAAAATAATGATAAGAGAAACTATTGAAAAGATTAATGAGAATAATCAAAAAGCGTTATCAATTTATTTAACTGCCGGTTATCCCAATGTCGATTCATTTGTTGATTTGGTTTGTAAAGTTTACGATGCCGGAGCAGATTTAATCGAACTTGGAATTCCATTCAGCGATCCCTTAGCCGACGGTCCGGTAATACAAAAATCTTCGGAAGCAGCTTTGTCAAATGGCGTATCTCTTAGTTCGGTACTTGAGATGACGTCTAAAATAAAAGAACGAGTTGATAAACCGCTAATACTTATGGGTTACGCCAATCCAATTATGCATTACGGAATTGAGAAATTTATCAGCGATGCAAAGAATGCCAAAGTGGATGGATTAATAATACCTGATATTCCGCTTGAAGAGTATGAAGATTTTTTTACGCATAAATTCAAAGATTTTGAAATTGCGCTGCTTACAACTCCAACATCTTCAAAAGAGCGAATTAAGAAAATTGATGAATTAAGTTCGGGATTTGTATACTGTGTAAGTGTAACCGGAACAACCGGCGTTCGAAATAATTTTGGAGATGAAGTAAAACACAATCTCGAAAGAACTTATAAAATTATTTCTAATAATAAAATGATGCTGGGATTTGGAATTTCATCTCCGAATAATATTAAAGAATATAGAAATTATACAGACGGTTTTATTGTCGGAAGTGCAGTAATAAAATCACTTGGTGAAGATGATGATAAGTTTGCGAATTCATTAAAATTGATTAATGAACTCTCTGATGCTTGTAAAAACAACTAATTTTTAATGGGCTTGCCTGCCGATAGGCAAGCTGAACCCCCGAATATTTGTAGTTCACTTTAAATCCGATCGCTGTAGCGAACAGCAATAAATGCAAAAAGAATTTTCCAATCTTTTTGCTTTTATTAACATTCTATCACATTAGTACGCTAAATCATTCATTTCAATTCGTCCGATATATTTCTATTTTTGATTCATATTTTATTTACAGTGTGATTTTTTTTTGATGAATCTTTCTAAGTCACAATTCTATACAATTGCCGTAGTTGCTGTAACTTCATTTATGGGAACATTTCTCATCTCCTCTATTAACATTGCCTTACCAGCTATTGAAAAAAGTTTTAACTTAGATGCAGTGACTCTTAGCTGGGTTATAACCTCATTTCTTCTGGCTACTGCTATGTTTCTTCTACCGGTCGGGAAACTTGGTGATGTGAAGGGAATTAAAAAATTTTTCAAGATTGGTGTTCTCATATTTACAATTTCATCTTTCTTATGCGGCTCATCTGTTTCTGGATTATGGCTCATATTATTTCGATATCTTCAGGGGATTGGAACTGCATTTGTGACCACGACAGGACCAGCAATATTAGTTGCAGCATTCCCTCAAAAATATAGGGGAAGAGTTCTCGGTATTTCTGTCTCAGCGGTTTATTTAGGATTAGCTTTCGGACCTTTTGTCGGCTGATTAATCACAGAATACATTGGATGGCGATCTATATTCTACATCACCACAGTACTAGGTGTATTTACAACACTTATAAGTTTCCTTTTTTTTGGAAATGATAGCTTAGAGAAAAGAGGAAATCAAAAAATTGAATTGAAAGAATCAATTTGGTACATGATCGGTTTACTTTTACTTGCTTACGGTTCTTCAAAAATACCTTCGGTTGAAGGCTGGATAATGATATTAACGGGTTTATTATCCGTAATTATCTTTTGGCGTTTAGAAAGTAAATCGAATTCGCCGGTACTTGATACAAAATTATTTACAAATAACCGTCTCTTTGCCTATTCAAACTTAGCAGCATTAATTAATTACAGCGCAACTTTTGCTATCGTCTTTTTACTTAGTTTGTACCTGCAAAAACTTAAAGGTTTTTCTCCAAGCTATGCCGGAACCTTATTGGTCGCTCAACCGATCATGATGACGATATTCTCTCCTATTGCCGGAAGTCTTTCTGATAAATTACAGCCTCGTTATTTGACCACAATTGGTATGACAATGTGTACCATTGGATTGGCATCATTTGCATACTTTTCTTTGCAGACGCCTGTTTGGTTAATAATTTTTATGCTGCTTTGGGTTGGACTTGGATTCGCACTTTTCTCTTCTCCAAATATGAACACGATTATGAGTTCGGTCAATAAAACACAATATGGCTTGGCTTCCGGTTCAGCTGCGACAATGAGAGTAGTCGGTCAGATAGCCAGCATGACAATAGCAGCAGTACTTTTTTCTTTTATGTTTGAAGGCAAAGCAATCGAATTGGTTTCAAACACAATATTTTTGAAAGCAATGAAATATGCATTTATTTGTTTTGCAGTAATAAGTGCATTTGGAATTTATTTTTCTTTTAATCGAGGAAAAATAAATAGAGAATAGTATCGAAGATGAGAAATTCTTACACAATATACTTACTAATATGTGAAGTAGAAATTCGATGATCTGAATAATCACCAGCCCTATAATGAGATATAAAATCTGAATTTTACAATTCATGGTCCAATACCATAAAAGTAATATTTTTTACCAAAAATCCCCTTTTTCATCTGTTTCCTTTTTTCTTAAGGTAAAATATCACTAAGTTTCATATACAAATTAAGTTATGTTTGTCTTTATATAGAAAGAAGTAAATCATACAAAATTTATTGGAGTTGTTATGTCAGATTATATCGAAAAAATCATCAGTGAAGTAAAAGCAAAGAATCCAAGTGAACCGGAATTTCATCAAGCAGTGGAAGAAGTTCTTGAATCGCTTGAAATTGTACTTGAAAGACATCCCGAATACCGCTCTGCAAAAATACTTGAAAGAATGATTGAACCAGAACGTGTTATTACTTTTAGAGTTCCATGGGTTGACGATCAGGGCGAAGTTCAAGTGAACCGCGGATACAGAATTGAAATGAACAGCGCTATTGGCCCATATAAAGGCGGTCTTCGCTTCCACCCTTCCGTTACACTTGGGATATTAAAATTCTTAGCATTTGAACAAGTTTTTAAAAACAGTTTAACAACATTACCAATGGGCGGCGGCAAAGGCGGTTCTGATTTTGATCCAAAAGGAAAGAGCGATAATGAAGTCATGAGATTCTGCCAAAGTTTTATGAGTGAATTGTTCCGGCATATCGGGCCAAACACAGACGTTCCTGCTGGTGATATAGGTGTTGGTGCGCGCGAAATTGGTTTTTTATTTGGACAATATAAGAGATTGAGGAATGAATTCACCGGAGTGCTGACCGGTAAAGGCTTGAACTGGGGCGGTTCTTTGATTCGTCCTGAAGCCACCGGATTTGGTGCTGTATATTTTGCTCAAGAAATGCTGAAAACAAGAGGCACTAATTTTGAAGGCAAAACAGTTGCTGTTTCCGGTTTTGGAAACGTGGCGTGGGGAGCGGTGACGAAAATAAATGAACTTGGTGGAAAAGTTGTCACTCTTTCAGGTCCTGATGGATTTGTGTATGATAAAGATGGTATCTCCGGTGAAAAGATTGATTACATGCTAAAGCTTAGAGCATCGGCACAAGATATCGTAGAACCTTATGCAAAGGAATTTAAAGTTGAATTTCATCCAGGCAAACGTCCTTGGGGAGTTAAAGTAGATGTTGCAATGCCTTGTGCAACTCAAAACGAACTAGACGGAAATGATGCAAAAGAATTGGTGAAACATGGTTGTATGTGCGTATGCGAAGGCGCAAATATGCCTACTACAATTGAAGGTTACAAAGTATTTGATAGTTCAAAAATACTTTATGCCCCGGGCAAGGCAGCAAACGCTGGCGGAGTTGCAACATCCGGTTTGGAAATGACTCAAAACAGTATGAGACTTCCTTGGCTGCGCGATGAAGTTGATGCAAAACTTCAACAAATTATGATAAACATTCACGATACTTGCGTTCAAACTGCTGAAAGATTCGGCAAACCGGAAAACTATGTGGTTGGAGCAAATATTGCCGGATTCTTGAAAGTGGCGGATGCTATGCTTGATCAAGGCGTTGTTTAATATCTACATCAGTTATTGATTTAGAAGGCAGTCGATATTTATTATAAAATAAATTGAATCGATTGCCTTTTTTATTATATTTTAACAGCATGTTATATCAAAAAAATAATCGCCTATGAAGATGAATAAGCTCGAACAGCTCAGTTTAAAGAGTATGTTCGGTCAAAGAATCAAGCGCTTTCAGAAATTGATGCGTTATAAAATTCGTGATATACTCCTTGTTTCAAGCCTTTATGATAATTACCTTTTTGAAGAAGATGGAAGATTATATGAACTTATCCGCGAAGAATATCAGAACCTAAACCTGAGTCATGCTCCCGAACTCACCGCTGTAACCACCGCATCCGAAGCAATTGAATTGATGAACAACGGAAGGAGTGCTTTTGATCTTATTATCACAACTCTTCACATTGAAGATATGCACCCTATAAATTTTGTGAACAAAGTAAGAAAGTTAGAAATAGACACACCGATAATCCTTCTTGCGTATGATAACCGTGAACGTAAAGAAATCCAGACACATTATGACGTTTCCGTATTTGATAGAATTTTTATCTGGCAAGGTGATTATCGATTGTTGATTGGTATAATAAAATACATCGAAGATAAATTTAATGTGGAAAATGACACGCAGACCGGAGGAGTTCAGTGTATAATTGTTGTCGAGGATAATGTAAAATTTTATTCCACCTACCTACCGTTGATCTATAAAGTAATATTAAAACAGTCTCAGTATTTACTTTCTGAAGGTGTGAACCTCACACATAAGTATTTGAGAATGCGCGCTCGTCCCAAAATTCTTTTATGTACAACCTATGAAGAGGCGTGGGAGTATTACGAAAAGTATCACGATTATACGCTTGGTGTTATTACTGATATAAACTTCAAGAGTGAAGGAGTGCGGGATCCCGAAGCCGGAATTAAATTTGCTATGGAAGTAAGAAAGATGCATCACGATATTCCTATACTTCTACAGTCGAGCAATCCTGAGTATGAAGAAAGAGCAAAGGAAATTGAAGTCGGATTTTTACTAAAAGGCTCACCCCGGCTTCTTTATGATTTGAGGAATTTTATTTTGGAAAACTTTGGCTTTGGAGATTTTATTTTCCGTCTTCCGGATGGAAGTGAGGTTTCACGAGCATCCAATTTAAAACAATTGGAAGAGCATTTAGCAACGGTTCCGGACGAATCATTAATCTTTCATTCGGAACGAAATGATTTTTCCCGCTGGTTAAAAGCAAGAACAGAATTTTGGCTTGCTGATCGGCTTCGTCCTCGTAAATTAAGTGACTTTCCTACTAATGAAGCGTTACGTCAAAATCTCATCGATTCTCTTGTTCTTTATCAGCAGCTGAGAACTAGAGGAATTGTAACTGATTTTAATAAAGTTACCTTTGATCCAAATAATAGTTTCGCACGTATAGGCGGAGGTTCGTTGGGAGGCAAAGCTCGCGGTTTGGGATTTATAAACACACTTATTAACAACTATGAACTTCATGATAAATATCCCGGAATCCAAATATCTGTTCCATCCGCTATTGTTATAGCAACCGATGTGTTCGATCAATTTATTGAGGATAATAAATTGTTCACGTTTGCATTGAACGAGAACGATGATAATCTCATTTCCGAAAATTTTCGTGAAGCATCTATCTTTCCAGAAGATATATTAAATAAATTAAGAGAGTTTCTAGAGATTATTACGGAACCACTGGCTGTCAGATCATCGAGTCTTCTCGAAGATTCTCAATTTCAACCATTTGCCGGTGTTTACAAAACGTTCATGATTCCGAATAATGATCCTAATCCTGATATAAGATTAGAGGAACTTTTAACTGCTATCAAGAGCGTTTACGCTTCTCAATTCCTTACTTCGGCGAAAGATTATATGAAGGCTACATCATACAGGCTTGAAGAAGAAAAAATGGCAGTTATTGTTCAAAGATTAATAGGTTCAAAACATGAGTCCAGATTTTATCCGGATTTTGCCGGTGTTGCCAAATCTTATAATTTTTATCCTGTTCCCCCCCAGAAATCTCAGGATGGAATTGCCTTTGTGGCGCTTGGATTAGGTCAAACCGTAGTTGAAGGCGGAGAAACTGTTAGGTTTTGTCCGAAATTCCCAAGACATCTTTTACAGTTTTTCTCAACAAAAGAAACAATCAGAAATGCACAGCAGAGTTTTTATGCTTTAGATCTAAAAACTAAAATTGTTAGCTTGGATCAAGATCCGGAAATTTTTGTTAAACAATATGATTTATCCGCAGCCGAAAAAGATCAAACACTGAATTACGTTGGATCAACTTATTCACCGGAAAACGATGCAGTTTACGATGGTATTTCCCGCGCCGGAAAGAGAGTTGTCACTTTCTCCCCTATTCTAAAACATAAGGTCTTTCCTTTGGCAGATATTCTTGACCTCCTTTTAGAGTTAGGCACTTGGGGAATGGGAACATATGTTGAAATTGAATTTGCAGTCAATATGAATGTCAACCCCAAAGAATTTGCATTCTTACAGATGCGTCCTTTAGTAATAAGCCGTGAAGTTGAGATTTTAAAATTAGAGGAATATCCAAAAGAAAATTTAATTTGTAGAAGTTCGCAAGTGTTGGGTAATGGATCATTTCATGGCATATATGATTTGATTGTAGTTGATATAAACAAATTTGATAGAGGAAAAAGCAGCGAAGTTGCTTACGAAATAAGTCAGTTTAATAAAAAATTACTTAAACGACAAAGACCTTATATTCTTATCGGAGTTGGAAGATGGGGTTCCTTCGATCATTGGCTTGGTATTCCAGTTACTTGGGATCAAATTTCCGGAGCATGTACGATAGTCGAATCGGGATTTAAGGATTTTAGTGTTACACCTTCGCAAGGTTCACACTTTTTTCAAAATATAACTAGCTTCAGAGTCGGTTACTTTACCGTAAATTCAACAGATAAATTTTCATTCATCGATTGGGAATGGATGCTTACCCAAGAGGCTGTTGAAGAATTTAATTTTGCCAGACATTTGGAGTTCAAAGATCCTATCTCTGTTAAAATAAATGGGCACCAAAATCAAGGAATTATTTTGAAACCAGGGTTATCAGTTTGATAATTTTTCGAAAAAATGAATAATTCATCAATAGTGGATGTTAACTTCTCAGAAATGATTATTGAAAGTTTTCCTTTCGGTGCAGCGGTATTAGACAACATTGGCACCGTTAAATCATGTAATAAAATATATGCTGACCATTTTAAATGCATTCCTGAAGAAATCATTAATAAAAATATCTTATCATTTACTCAAAATCACATAACAGATAAAATTATATCTCTCCTAAATAATAACAAATTCGATATTGAATCGCCGTTTCAACTTGAACATAGTATATTAATCAATCGAAACGTAAAATGGTTTAGAAGCAAATTTGTAACAAAGGATGAAGGGAAAAATAGATATATAATTCATTTTGTCGATGACATAACCGCTCAAAAACAGCATGAGTTAGAAATTCAAGAATATGGCAATCATTATAAAACTGTATTTAATAACACTAATGATGCCATTTTTTTATGCTATCTCAATTACGGCAAAACAATAAGCAATTTTTTTGATGTAAACTCCGAAGCTGAAAAACGTCTCGGCATTGAGAAAAGCGATCTTCAAAACCTCTCGCCGTCAAATTTATTCTTCGAAGATAATGAGCCAAAAGAAATTGAGTTCATCGAAAAGTTGCTTGAAGAGGGTAAATGTATTTTTCCTACAATATTAAATTCTAAAAATGGACAGAAGTTATTGACCGAAATAAACTCTTATCTTTTCAATTACGGAAACCGGCAAGCTATAGTATTTATTGCAAGAGATTTAACTGAAAGAAAAAAGTATGAGGATGACTTACTAAAAACCGGTGAAAATTTAAGAAACTTGGCAATCCATCTTCAGTCGATTCGTGAAGAGGAACGAAAAAATATTTCCAGAGAAATACATGATGAACTTGGTCAAGTTTTGACTGTGCTAAAAATCCAGACAACACTTCTTGAAAAGAAAATCTCACCCGATCATCCCGGACTTAAAGAAAAATTTGATTCGATTACCAACCTAATTGATTCATCTGTTGTTTCGGTACAAAGAATTTGTGAGAAACTTAGACCCGGAATTCTCGACGATCTCGGACTTTTACCGGCAATGGAATGGCAGATAAATGAATTTTCAAAAAGAACTAAAATCAACTGTGCGTTTGATATTCCGAATGATGATATTATGTTGATTCCCGAGAAGAAAATTGCAGTGTTTCGAATCTTTCAAGAAGCTTTAACAAATGCAGCACGGCATTCAAATGCAAATAAAATTGATATAACGATAAAACTTCAAAATGATAAATTGATTTTAGCGATTAAAGATAATGGTAAGGGTATTACTCAAAATCAAATAAATAATCCGAGATCATTAGGAATACTAGGGATGAAGGAAAGAGCATTAATTCTCGGAGGAATTTTAATTATCAAAAGCTCAATGGGAAGCGGAACTTTAGTAAATTTAGAACTGCCAATTTAAATGATACTTAGATGATTAATATCATTATAGTTGATGATCATTCAATTGTTCGTGAGGGACTAAAACAAATTGTTGCGGAGGTTTCGGACATTAATGTTTCTGGCGAAGCTGCTTCTTACACCGAATTAATTTCACTCTTAAAAAATACTGATTGCAGTTTAGTTGTAATGGATATAAATATTCCGGAAAATTCCGGAATAGAAATCACTAAAGAAATCACTCTGCAGTATCCTCATATTCGTGTTCTTATTCTAAGCATGTATAGTGAAGAACAGTATGGAGTTAGAGCAATTAAAGCGGGAGCCTCGGGTTACCTTCAAAAAGTAAGTGCCCCAACAGATTTAATAACCGCAATTCGAAAGATCTACAATGGGGGGAAGTATATCAGTCCTTTATTAGCAGAAAAATTAGTCGATTTTATAAACACTTCTAAAGATAATCTTCCTCACGAAATTCTCTCAGATCGTGAATACACTGTAATGCTTAAAATAGCTGCCGGATTATCTGCTGAAGAAATCGCAAATGAATTAAACATAAGTATGAATACTGTGTACAGCTACCGAAATAGAATTTTCGAAAAGATCCATTTGAAATCAAATGTTGAGTTGACACAGTATGTTCTGAGAAATAATCTGCTTTATTAAGAAGTTTTTAATCATTCAGTCTCACTCCCCTTGTAACAAATTTTGTTACAAATTTTTCATAGAATCTATTCTACCGCACACTTTTAATTTCATCTAAATTCTTATCGAGATAATAGTCATCCAAAAAACTAATTGGGGAAAATCAATATGTCAGAATACGTAAAAGAATTAATGGCTGAAGTAATCGCAAAAAATCCTGCAGAACCTGAATTTCATCAGGCTGTTCAGGAGGTAACAGAATCAATTTCAATTGTGCTGGACAGGCATCCTGAATACCGCGCAGCTAAAGTATTAGAAAGAATTATCGAACCGGAAAGAGTTATAACTTTCCGCGTCCCTTGGGTTGATGAGCAAGGTGAAGTTCATATTAATCGTGGTTTCAGAATAGAGATGAATAGTGCAATCGGACCTTACAAAGGAGGTCTTCGATTTCACCCATCGGTGAACCTCGGCATATTAAAATTTCTTGCTTTCGAACAAGTATTTAAAAATAGTTTAACTTCACTTCCAATGGGCGGCGGGAAAGGTGGTTCGGATTTTGATCCTAAAGGGAAAAGTGATTTAAAGGTAATGAGATTTTGTCAGGCTTTTATGAGTGAACTTTACCGACATATCGGACCGAACACTGACGTACCAGCCGGAGATATAGGCGTTGGCGGAAGGGAGATAGGTTATCTTTTTGGGCAATATAAAAAATTAAGAAATGAATTTACTGGTGTTCTGACCGGCAAAGGTTTGAACTGGGGAGGCTCGTTAATAAGACCAGAAGCTACCGGTTACGGTGCAGTCTATTTTGCTGCTGAAATGCTTGAAACAAAAAATGAAACATTAGAGGGTAAAACATGTCTTGTTTCCGGCAGTGGAAACGTCGCTCAATTTACCGTTCAAAAAATTAACTCCCTCGGTGGAAAGGTTGTTACACTCTCCGATTCGAATGGGTACATTTACGATGAAGAAGGGATTAACGACGAAAAGTTAGAATTTATAATGCAGCTTAAGAATGTTAGAAGAGGAAGAATAAAAGAATATGTTGATAAATATAAAAATTCAGTTTATACGGAACTCGATCCTAAAATGGAGTACAATCCTCTTTGGAATCACAAAGCCGAATGTGCTTTCCCTAGTGCAACACAGAATGAAATAAACGAAAAGGATGCACAAAATCTCCTGAACAATGGTGTTTACGTCGTTAGCGAAGGCGCAAACATGCCCACGACCATTGAAGGTGTTAATCTCTTCCTTGACAATAAAATTCTTTACGGTCCGGGTAAAGCAGCGAATGCAGGAGGTGTCGCAGTATCAGGACTGGAAATGTCGCAAAACAGTATGCGACTCCCATGGACGCGTGAGGAAGTGGATGAAAGATTAAGGATGATCATGAAAAATATACATGCGACTTGTGTTCTAAATGCAAACCGATTTGGAACACCAGGCAATTATGTGAACGGAGCAAATATCGGAGGTTTTCTAAAAGTTGCTGATGCAATGATCGATCAAGGCGTCGTTTAGTTACTATTAAGCTGTTTTAGAAGATGCCTCAAAAGCTTATATATACGATCGGGAAATCATTCACTTTTGAGGCAGCTTCTTTTTTCATATATTTATTTGTTTATAAAATGTTTCGGACTATATGAAAGACTCTCTTCTGGACCAAACGGATTCGATGTGGATTGAGCATGGTTACGGAAACCGATTTCAAGGTTTTCAAAACTTGATGAGATTCCGCATCCGTGATATTCTTTTGGTTTCAAGTCTTTATGATCTTTATCTCTACGAAGAAGATGGCAGACTCTACGAGCTTATTCGTAATGAATATCAAGGACTCCAATTAAGTCATTCACCGGAATTGACAAGAGTATCAAGCGGGTCGGATGCAATCGCACTAGCTAAAGAAGAAAAACGATTCGATCTAATTATCACAACTCTGCACATCGAAGATATGCATGCAACTCAGCTTGCTAAATTAATAAAAGAATCCGATTTGGATATTCCTATTGTTTTATTAGCCCACGACAACAAGGAATTGAAATATCTTTTATTAAATAAAAACACCGAGGTGTTCGATAAAATTTTTGTGTGGCAAGGTGATTTCCGGATTATAATTGCGATAATAAAATATTTCGAAGACAGAGCTAATGTCGCGCACGACACAAAAATTGTCGGCGTTCAAAGTATAATTGTAATTGAAGATAATGTGAGATACTATTCGTCATTTCTTCCGATAATATATACGGAGACGATGAAACAATCTCAACGATTAATCTCAGAAGGAATAAACTTAAGTCATAAGTTTTTAAGAATGCGAGCAAGACCCAAAATCCTCCTCTGCTCGAATTATGAAGAAGCTTGGGAGTACTACACAAAGTACAAGGAATTTATTTTAGGAGTGATTTCGGATATTGATTTTCCGCATAATGGGGTCCAAGATCCACAGGCGGGGATTAAATTTGCTTCGAGTGTTAAAACACAGCAAAGTGATATACCGATTTTACTACTTTCTCACAATCCCGAAAATGAAGAAAGCGCTCTCGAGTACAAAGCATCGTTTATAATGAAGGATTCCCCCACCCTTCTCAATGAACTTCGACAATTTATGGTAAATTACTTTAGTTTTGGTGATTTTATTTTTAGAACTGAAAACGGTATGGAAGTTGGCAGAGCCATTGACTTGAAATCACTTGTTGAACAGATGAAATCTGTACCGGCAGAAAGTATAAAATATCATGCAGAAAGGAATCATTTTTCGAATTGGTTAAAAGCAAGGACAGAGTTTTACTTAGCACATCAACTTCGACCCCGAAAAGTATCTGACTATAAAACAGTCGAAGATCTCAGATCATACTTAATAAAGGCTGTACTAAACTATATCAGCTTTCGGCAAAGAGGAATTATCACTGATTTTTCAAAAGAAACGTTTGATCCCGGAAGTAGTTTTGCGAGAATCGGCGGAGGTTCACTCGGAGGCAAAGCCCGGGGATTAAGTTTTGTAAATACATTAATAAACAACTATAACGTTAGGGATAGCTTCGAAAATATTCAGATTTCTGTTCCATCCGGAATTGTCTTAGGAACTGATGTATTTGATCAATTTCTTGAAGAAAATAATCTGAAGAAGTTTGCATTAAATTGTGATGATGATACCGAAATAACAAAAAAATTTCTTGAAGCCGGAAAGTTTCCGGAAGATATCTTGGGTGAACTTGCTGCATTTCTGGATATTGTTAGATCGCCTTTAGCAATTAGATCTTCAAGCTTACTCGAAGATTCTCAATATCACCCATTTGCCGGCGTTTATGAGACGTATATGATTCCAAACATTCACTCAAATGCATTGATTCGTTTAAACGACTTGCTGAACAGTATAAAAAGAGTCTATGCATCAACATTTTACAAAAGTGCAAAAAATTATATAAAAGTTACGTCATATAGATTAGAAGAAGAAAAGATGGCTGTTATAATCCAGCGAATGGTTGGTAACACTCATCAAAATAGATTTTACCCCGATTTTTCCGGTGTTGCAAAGTCGTATAATTTTTACCCGATTTCACCGCAGAAATCAACAGATGGAATAATTTCTGTTGCACTTGGATTGGGAAAAACTGTTGTTGATGGAGGAAATACAGTCAGATTCTGCCCTAAATATCCAACCGACCTACTCCAGTTTTCATCGGTTAAAGAATCGTTAAATAGCAGTCAAATAGATTTTTATGCTCTTCTGTTGGATGGTAATTCTGAATTTGGTTATGAGACGCATGATATGCTTTTGAAAAAATTCGATTTAGACACGGCTGAAAATGACGGAACACTCCATTATTCCGGATCGGTTCATTCTGCAGAAAATGATAGAATTTACGACGGCTTAAGCAGAGAAGGAAGCAGACTGGTTACATTCGGACCGATTCTAAGAAACAAACTTTTTCCGCTGCCCCAAATTTTAGAACTTCTTTTAGATATGGGTACTTGGGGAATGGGAACTCCCGTTGAAATTGAATTCGCGGTGAATATGACACCTGATCAGAATAGCCTGAAAGAGTTTGGAATACTACAAATGAGACCTTTGGTAATTAATCACGAAATTGAAGAACTGACAATAGACGACTCAAATAAAGAAGAAATAATTTGTTACAGTACACAAGTACTTGGGAATGGATTAATTAATGATATAAAAGACATTGTTTATGTCAATTACGATAAATTTGATAGATCAAAAAGTAGAGAAGTTGCAAAAGAAGTAAGTTACTTTAACTCGAAACTTTTAGAAGAAAATAAACCTTATTTGTTGATTGGAGTTGGCAGATGGGGTTCGTTAGATCCATGGCTTGGTATTCCGGTGACTTGGGAGCAAATTGCAGGAGCAAAAGTGATTGTGGAATCCGGATTCAAGGAGTTTTCTGTTATGCCTTCTCAAGGCACTCACTTTTTCCAAAATATTACATCATTCATGATCGGTTATTTTACTGTGGATTCGAATAAATTGGGTCATCTCGACTGGGCTTGGCTGGAATCCCAAACCGATGCTGAGTGTAAAGTTTATACAAAACATATTGAACTTGATAAACCGATTCTGGTTAAAATGAACGGACATAAAAATAAGGGAATAATTCTAAAGCCGGAGGCTGAAATTGGCTGAAGAAAATAAAGATAAAAGTACAGTAATTGATCACTGTCCTCACTGCGGACACAAACTTAGTCCATGGCAACAAGTGCTTCTAAGTGTAGATCGAGCTTTGATGTGTAAAAATTGTTGGTACCGAATAATTTTGGAAGATATAGAAAAATCGCCTCCCAAAAACAATTTATCAAAAGAAGATAAAAATGAGGGATAACCTGATGGAATCTTACAATTCATTTAAGGTGGCACAGCAGCAAGTTCTTGAATCAGCTAAGTTATTGAATTTAGATCAAGCAACCGTAGAACTGTTAATTAATCCTCAAAGAGAATTTAAATTTACATACCCTGTAAAAATGGATAACGGTAAAGTAAAGATTTTTCATGCTTGGAGAATACAATATAACACTGCACGAGGACCAGCAAAAGGAGGTATCCGATTTCATCCGGATGAAACAGTCGACACAATTAGAGCATTAGCTTGCTGGATGACGTGGAAAACTGCAGTCGTCGATCTGCCTCTTGGAGGTGGTAAAGGAGGTGTTTGCTGCGATCCTAAAAACATGAGCGAGCGCGAATTAGAAGCAGTTTCCCGCGGTTATATTCGTGCAATCGCACCTATCATTGGAATTGAAAGAGATATTCCCGCACCGGATGTTTATACTAATCCACAAACAATGACTTGGATGATGGATGAATACGAAATAATAATAAATAAACATCAACCGGGAATTATGACCGATAAGCCACAGCAAGTAGGTGGAACGGAAGGAAGACGCGATGCCACCGCTCGCGGCGGTGTTATTAATGTCAGAGAAGCATGTAAAGTATATGGATTTGATCCGACTAAAACATACGCCATACAAGGATTTGGCAATGCAGGTCAGCGAGCTGCATTACTCCATCAAGAAATTTTAGGAGGGGGAAAATTAATTGCTGTAAGTGATTCTCGAGCGGCTATATATAATCCGAGCGGAATGGACCCAAAAGAATTAGTTACTCATAAACTAAGAACCGGATCGGTAAAAAACTTCCCCGGGGCAAAATCGATTTCTCATGACGAACTGTTAACTCTCGATGTCGAAATATTATATCCAGCAGCTCTCGAGAATGCAATAACCTCCTCAAATGCCGCTAGAATTAAAGCTAAAATAATCAGTGAACTTGCTAACGGTCCTACAACTCCTGAAGCTGATTTAATATTGAATAAAAATGGTGTTCATGTGATACCTGATATTCTAGCAAGTGCCGGAGGGGTTACGGTTTCGTATTTTGAAATGGTTCAAGATAAATACTCATATTTCTGGGAAGAAGAACAAATTCAACAAAGATTGGATAAGAAAATTTCAAAAGCTTACCATACAGTTCAAGAAGCAATTAAAGATAAAAAAGTACATCCGAGATTAGCTGCAATGGTCGTAGGAGTCGCAAGAGTTGCTGAAGCATGCAAATTAAGAGGCTGGGTTTAAATCAATTTTAGTCTGTGATTGAATTAAAAAAATTATTATAACATAATAATTTTTATTCAATCAACTATCCCAAGGAAATCTTTTAGAGTTGAGATTTCATATTTAGGTTCAATTTTGGAATCGTTTTTTGTTTTATTGGGATTGAACCAGCACGTATCGATGCCATAATCGACACCACCCTTGATATCCGACTCAAGATTATCACCGATAATTATCACATCTTTTTTTTCAATATCCTTATAAAATTCAAGTGTTCTTTCGAATATCATTGGTTCCGGTTTTGGTGACCCGATTTCATCAGATATAATAATTTGATCAAAATATTTATTGATTTTGGAAAGTCCGATGCGGCGACGTTGAACTTCCGATATACCATTAGTAATTATTGAAATTTTTATTCTCTTATAAAGATTTTTTATCAATTCCTCTGCACCGTTCAGTAAATAAGATTTTTGCGAAAGATAATCGAGATAGAGTGTGCTTACATATTTTGGATCAATTTCAATTTTCAATTCATCGAAAAGTAATTGAAATCTTTTCCACCGAAGTGTTTTTGTATCAATCTTTTTATTCTCAAAATCTCTCCAAACTCCCGAATTAAATTTTTTGTATAATTCGATAAAATTATTACTGCATTCCACCTGAAGAAACTCACAAGTGTTATACAAAGCTTCAAGTTCTGCTTTATCGTAGTCAAAGAGAGTTCCGTCTGCATCGAATAGTGCTGCTTTGTATTTCATTCTCTCGTATTGCTTTGTTTACTAAGAATATCCTCAAAACGTTTTTTCCATTTTTCTCTCAGATACGAAAGTTTTGAGGCTCTAATTATTAACGATTTATCTCCGCTTTGGCTTAAAAACAAATTGTTGATATCATAAATCGAGATACTTTTTTCATCACGGTAAATTAGTTCAATTTTATCTTCCGGCGTAATAGTCCCCTCTTGTACAACAGAGAAATAAATTCCTGGTAATCGTAAATCACTGAAAATTCTTACTGCATTTCTGTTATTCAATCTTATGTTCAATCTACTACAAGGAAGACGCGGCTCGGTGACTTTGAGTATCGAACTACCTATTTTAAATTCATCACCTATTAAAACTTCCCTCTCAAGTAATCCGTCAGTTGTTAGATTCTCCCCAAACGAAGGGATATCAAAGATGGGCTCAGTTAATTTTTTCTTCCAAATTTTATAATGCTCAAATGGATATGCATAGACTGCTTTAAACAACCCACCGTGATTTTCCTTATCGCTCTGAGTGTCACCAATGATTCCAAGTCGCGAAACTTTTACCGATCTGTCGATTGGTTTTTTATAGATTGATGTAACAACTTTTTCACCATTCCATAAATGTGCTTCAGGCAGCCCAATATTTATGGATTTAATTTTCATAGACATCTTCGAAATATTTAAAATCATCTTCCGATATAGAATATTTTCTCAAAAATGCATCGAGTAAATTCTTTCTGATTACTAAAATCAAGGACAACGATTCGGTGAGAGATTTTTTAACAAGTTTGCCAATTGTCGGTTCAAGACCTTTATCTACCATTTCAAGTTTTCCGTACTCATCAACTATTATTCTAGGATAATCTTCACTCGATAGATTTTCTAAGATATTAATTCCCCATTCCATCACATCTGCATCGAATTTGTACTTCCCGATTTTGATAGGATTGCTTGAATTGTCGGCGGTTAATTCTCTGGTTTCTCCTGACGAAACATTATATAAAAATCGTTTATCGTTTATATTTAGTTGAAGTATACCTTTAAACTCGGAATTCTTTCCAGACCAGTTTTTCAATCTGGTTGTTTTGCCAGTTCCGATTTCACCGGTTAATAAAATCAACATAGCGCTGACTATAACTCTACAATCAGAATGACTTTTTCTTCACCCCTTAAAACTTCGACAGTTATTCTCTGTCCTTGTTTGAATGATGAGAGTCTATTCATATAATCATAAATATCTCCGACTTCTTTCCCATCCATAGAAATGATTACATCACCCTTTTTCATTCCGGCATAGTAAGCAGGACGATCTTTAATAACACCGTCAACTCTTAATCCTTTTGAATCCGAAGCCGCAACATCGGGCATAATCCCTAAGGTTACTTTAAATTTCCTTGTTTCGCTGCTTCTCTCCTTGGGACCGGCTTCTTGATATACAAGACTGCTTTCAAGATTCGCAATTCTTTTTATCATCGAATAAGTGAAGTCGGATATTATTTTTTCCCCTTTATAATTTATCTTATCCCAATCATCAGCAGGAGTATGATAATCATCGTGAATGCCAGTAAAAATAAACATTACAGGAATATCTTTGGCATAAAACGAAGCATGATCGGATGGACCAAAACCTTCCGGGGAAAGAGTGGCTTTCAAATCAAAGTTTTCCAATTCAGAATTAATCATTTCTGGGAGACCAACGGCTGTCCCTGTCCCCCCAATTGATATTGTTTTATCCTCCTCATTAAGTCTACCAACCATATCAAGATTAATCATAAATTTTATTTTCTCCAGAGCAACCGGAGGATTTTCTGTAAAATATTTTGATCCGAGCAATCCCATTTCTTCAGCACCAAATGCGACAAAGATTATGCTCCGTTTAATATCCGAAGCAACGGCTTTAATTTTCTCGATTAATTCGAGTATGGCGGCAGAACCGGATGCATTATCATCAGCTCCGTTATGTACATCGCTCGTATCAGGTTGACGTGATCCCGAACCTGGTCCACCAATACCAAGGTGATCATAATGTGCTCCGAGGATGATATACTCATCTTTAAGAATAGGATCACTGCCTTCGACAATTGCAACTATATTTTGAGTAGTGTCTGTTATTTTTTTGATATTAACCGCTATATCGAAAGATATATCCAAAGGAAAACTGTAAGGAGATAGGTTTTCTTGATAATAATTTTCCATTTGCTCGACAGATATTTCAACTTCATTGAAAAGTTCATCGAGGACATTTCTTTTTAATTGGAGAACCGGAATACCGACATTACTTTCGCGTGAATTATCGAGTACAACAAGTTCGTCATCCGGATCAAACTGTAAACCGGATACGAAAATTATTCCAGCAGCTCCGTTATCTTTAGCTGATAGCGCTTTCTTTCTCAAAGCAGAATGGTTATCAAATATTCCGGTTGAATCATTGGGAGCACCGCGGAGCACAATTGCCCATTTCCCGGTTACGTCAACATCTTTATAGTCATTCCATTTCATATTTTCTTCGTCAATATTAAAACCATATCCACAGAAAACAATTGATGAAACTGCAGTACCTTCAGAGGAGATCGGAAAAAGTGAATAATCTTTTAAGAACTCTAATTCATTATCATCTATGAGAAACTTTGTTCCCTCATCTACTTCAATTCCTTTCAGCACATCAAATTTTTGAAAACCATCCTCACCAAACAATTTTATATTATTTCTCTTCAATTCAGCACGAATATATTCGGCAGCTAATTTACCGCCCTTCGTGCCGGGTTTCCTTCCCTCAAGTTCGTCTGAAGCTAAATACTTGATGTGTGCAGTTAATTCATCGACAGTAATTTCTTCATCATCATTTAATTGTGCTGTTATTACAAATGGAAGAAGAAGGAAAATAATAAGTGATAAACAAATTCTCATAATAAACTCCGTTTATTTCATACTGCAATGCTTAGTTTAGTTCTTAAGTAATTCTCTAAAGACTTTAACAAATACCGGTCCCATTTCAGCTTTTGGTGAATCGGTTAATTGATCAATTGCGTTGTAAACAAAATTTGCAATGAAAATATTATAATTTTCTTCGCCCGATACTTGATTATCATAAACTAATGCACCAGCAAATGGTCCCCACGAATGATAAATTTGATTAGAACTGTCGGGAGATAATCTTGTTAGCTGCGAACCGTCCGGCATGATCGTATAAATATTATGAAATCCCTCTTGCTTGCTGGCAAAGGAGATCATATTGGTGGTTGGTTCCCATTCCGGCGGACCTGCATGATAGCCATTTAGAGCAATTGAAGTATCCTTTTCAGGATAATGTGTAAGCTGCGTCTGACTAGTGCCATCAGAATTCATCAACCACAGTTCATCAATACCGGTTCTTTTTGAACGAAATACAACTTGATTACCGTCAGGTGAAAAATAAGGATCAGAATCATAAAAATTATTGTCAGTTAATCTTGCTAACTCTTCCCCATTCAAGTTAATGATGTAGATTTCACTGTTCCCGTCTTTTGAAGATGAAACTACAAATTCAGTTCCATTATTTCTTGAAGAAAAGTATGAATCATTCAGAAGAAACTTTGATATTCTGCGAATGTTTTTACCATCGTGATCCATTTCGTAGAGAAAATATTTTCTTTTTGATGTGTCACGATCCGAAAGAAAATAAATTTTTGCCTCATAAGAATAATAAACCCAATCGACAGAAGGTGAGTTAGAAATATTTTGTTTATCCGTGCCGTCAAGATTCATTATGTAAATTTCATAATCATCCAGTGCTTCATTTTCAAGCACATTGTAAGCAATTTTCAGATCATACTTAAGCTGTGTTTGTACTTGAATTTCTTTTTTATCCGAACTGCATCCGTGGAAAATAATTATAGAAATATATATCACAAAAAACTTATAGTATTTGTTCAATGGGTTCTCAATTTATTTTGAAGTGAATTGTTATAAAAAAAGCTGCATCAGCAGCTTAATTATTTAGTTACTTTATCCAAATACTCAAGTTTTGATGAATAACATCCATGAGTTTTATGGGAACCATCCGTAGAACAGTGTCCACCCCCACAGCATCCCCTATCTTCTTGTTTATACTTACTGAAATGAAGAGCTAAACCAAAACCAACAACTGCCATCGAAAAAATTATGGGGAGAATTATATATTCCATTACTTCCGCCTTTCTATACTTCTATTCTGTTACAAAATTAGTAAATTCTTTATTCATATATTCGACAAACTCGTTGTCATCTCTGACAATCAAATAAACGGGAAGTTTCAATTTTTCCGCTAATTTAATAGATTTTTCTGCACCTAACACTTCGAAAGCAGTCGCAAATCCATCGGCAGTCATACAGTTATTATGAATTACCGTTACTGAAGCCAAATTATGTTTTACGGGCCATCCTGTTCTTGGATCTATAGTATGAGAATACATTTTATCATCGATTGAAATAAAATTACGATAATCACCTGAGGTTGCTACTGCAAAATTTTTTAAAGCCAAAATTTTCTGGATACCCATTGTTTCGTTTGGAGTTGATATTCCTATCCTCCAAGGTAGATTGAACTGATTTGCTCCTTTAGCACGAACTTCGCCTCCGATCTCAACCATAAAATTATCGTGATTTTCATCTGCCAGAAATTCGCTTACTTTATCCACCCCGTACCCTTTTGCAATCGAAGAAAGATCAATATACATCTCCGGGATAGATTTTTTAATGCTTGGTGGTTTTAATTTTATATCGAGTTTATCAACACCAACAAGACTCATTAAGTTTTTAATCTCGAGCGAGTCCGGTAGTTTTCTTAATCTATCTTTTGATGGTCCAAAACCCCACAGATTTACAAGGGGACCAACCGATATATCAAGTGCGGTATCTGTCTTAGCCGAAATATCTAGAGCAGTCTTAACAACATAAGCAAAATCATAACTTATCGGGAACCAACCCGTGTCCTGAAAACTGTTAAACAAACTGATCTCAGAATCATCTAGATATGTTGACATCTGACGATTTACAACATACAAAACTGAGTCGATTCTATATTTCAGAGATTCATAATATTCTTTGGTAAAGACAGAATCGGATTTTACAATTTTTACCGAATAGTACGTCCCCATCGTTGAGCCATCAATCACAAATGGTTCTTCAATTTGCTTTTCCGAATCACAAGAAATTAGGAGAATCAGGAAGGATAAGATGATCGAAGGAAAAAATCCGAAACGGATTATCATTACTTCTTTTTCCATCTCCAATTTGAATAATATTCGAAGCTTACAATTTTATTAAGCTCTTCCAGTTCTTGGGATTTATCCATTAGATTTGCTTTTATAACATCTCCGGTTGAAAGCAACCCAATAAATTTACCCTCTTGCTCAACTAAAAGGTGACGAAGTCTTTTACCGAGAAATATATCCATCATTTTGTAAGTGGTGCAATCGTGAGGAACTTTAATCAGGTCCGATATCATCACTTCATTAATTTTCGTCTTTTTTATATCGAACGTTTCATTCAGCATATTACGCGTAAGATCCCTTTCAGTCCAAATACCAACTATGCTGCCGTTATCTTCAACAAGCATCGCTCCAATTTTATTTTTATTCATAAGTTGAAGAGCATCATATATTGTTGATTCGGGTGAAATGCTGATTATTTCATTTCCTTTTTCTTGTAATAATTCTGCTGCAGTTTTCATGAATGACCTCACTTTGTTTTAATATTCGTAATGAGAATCGACTGATAAAATGTACGAAAAACTAGAGCGGTACGATAATTTTAACAAGTTTACGCACCGCTTAATATTTTAACTCAATTCCGGATTAATATAGTAATTATCCGCCAAAATCGTCAAGCATAATATTTTCAGGCTCAACGCCAAGATCTTCGAGTGTTTTGATCACTGCTGCGTTCATCATTGGTGGACCGCACATGTAATATTCGCAATCTTCAGGAGCGGGGTGATCTTTTAGATAATTTTCAAGAAGCACTTGATGAATGAAACCCGTTGGACCTTTCCAATTGTCTTCCGGAAGCGGTTCCGAAAGAGCCAGATGCCATGTAAAATTAGGATGTTTTTCTTGGAGTTCGTCAAATTCTTCGGCATAGAAAACTTCACGTAAACTTCTTGCACCATACCAGAATGTCATCTTACGATCGGTTTGAATTCGTTTCAACTGATCAAAAATGTGAGAGCGCATCGGAGCCATTCCAGCACCACCTCCAACAAATACCATTTCATTATTTGTATCTTTTGCAAAAAATTCACCGTAAGGGCCGGATATAATTACTTTATCCCCGGGTTTAAGGTTGAAAATATAGGATGACATTTGCCCCGGCGGAACGTCAGGTTTATTTGGCGGAGGCGTCGCAATTCTAACGTTCAGCATAATAATTCCACGTTCTTCGGGATAATTTGCCATAGAATAAGCCCGTACAATATCCTCATCAACATTGGATTTGTAACGCCAGACATTGTATTTATCCCAATCCGGTTTATATTCATCTTCAACATCAAAATCATTAAAATCAACTTTATGGGGAGGTGCTTCAATCTGAATATAACCTCCTGCTCGGAAATCTACATTTTCACCTTCAGGGAGTTCGAGCACAAGTTCCTTAATAAAAGTAGCAACATTATTATTAGACTTAACTGTGCACTCCCATTTTTTAATATCGAAAACTTCTGGTTCTACTTCGATCTTCATGTCGTTCTTAACTGCAACCTGACAACTTAATCTAAAATTTTCACGAATTTGACCTCGAGATAATTTAGATTTTTCCGTTGGAAGCACATCACCGCCCCCTTCTGTTACGATCAGTTTACATTCGCCGCATGTGCCGCCCCCGCCGCAAGCTGAAGGAATAAAAATTTTCTGATCTGCCAAAACATTCAACAACTTTCCGCCAACGGGAACAGTAATTGTGTGTTCCGGATCTTCGTTTATTTCGATCTTAACATTGCCGGTGGTTACAAGTTTAGAACGAGCAACTAAAATAATTCCGACTAAAAGTAGCACAATAATCGTAAAGAAAACTACGCCAAGAATAATTAGACTGATTCCGTCCATTAAATTCCTCTAAAGTTGAATTCCAGAAAACAACATAAATGCAATTGCCATCAAACCAACAGTAATAAAGGTAATCCCTAATCCTCTCAAACCTTTCGGCACATTGCTGTATTTCATTTTTTCTCTAATGCCTGCTAAAGCTATAACTGCTAAAGCAAATCCAATTCCCGATCCAAGTCCGAAAACAACGCTTTCAGGAAAGTTGTAATCTCGTTGAACCATAAATAATGAACCACCGAGAATCGCACAGTTTACGGTAATAAGCGGCAGAAAAATTCCCAGTGAGTTGTACAATGAAGGGACATATTTATCGAGTATCATTTCAAGAATTTGAACCATTGCGGCGATAACACCTATGTATGTAATGAGTCCGATAAATGTAAGATCCACATTATCTAATCCCATCCAGCTTAAAGCGCCTTCTTTGAGAACATTTTGATATATCAAATTATTGACCGGTAATGTAATTGCTTGAACAACTACCACGGCTATTCCCAAACCGATTGCCGTATCAACTCTTTTAGAAACGGCAAGAAATGTACACATCCCAAGGAAGAATGCGAGAGCAATATTCTCAACGAATATTGATTTGACAAACAAACTTAAATAATATTCTACCATCTTATTCCTCTTCCACTTGCTCTGGTTTGAAAGATCTAATCGTCCATATTATTAATCCGATAAGAAAGAATGCACTCGGAGCCAATAAAAACATACCATTTGGTAAATACCATCCGCCGTCATTTACGGATGAAAAAACAGTTAAACCGAATAATTTACCGGAACCGATCAATTCCCTAACAAATCCAACCGTCAGAAGTATAAAGCTATAGCCCAATCCGTTGCCGATTCCGTCAAGAAAACTTGGGAAAGGTTCGTTTTTAAGCGCAAATGCTTCAGCCCTTCCCATCACAATACAGTTTGTAATGATAAGTCCGACATAAACCGAAAGCTGTTTACTAACATCATAAGCAAATGCTTTAATCAATTGATCCGCAATAATTACAAGCGATGCTATAATTGTCATTTCGATCAGTATTCGAGTAGCACTTGAAATGTGATTTCTTATCAAGCTCACAAAAAGGTTCGAGAACGCAACCACAAATATTACTGCAATTGACATTACAACCGAAGTCTCCAATTTTGAGGTTACAGCAAGTGCGGAACAAATACCTAAGATTTGAAGAGCAATCGGATTGTTATTAAAAATAGGATCGAATAATATCTCTTTATATTTTTTCATTAGCTCTCACCTCTTAAATAGTCAATAAAATGACCATATCCATTTTCTCCTAGCCAATAACGGACTAAATTATCTACCCCGCGCGTAGTTAAAGTCGATCCCGAAAGTCCGTCAACTTTAAATTGTTTGTTGGGATCAGTTTCATCGACACTACCTTTTAGAACTTGTATTTTAACTTCCCAGTTATCATCAAATGCTTTTTTCCCAACCCACTGCTGTTTCCATTTTGGATTATCAACCTCACCGCCCAAACCGGGTGTTTCTCCGTGTTCGTAGAAAGTAAATCCTTTAATAGTCTTAAGATCTTTATCCAACGCAATAAACCCATATAACGTTGACCACAAGCCGGTACCCATAATCGGCATAATATATTTTTCAATTTCATCATCGGTATTTTTAACAGTGTAAACAGCCATGTATTTAGGCTGTCTTTTTATATCTGCCAGATCTTGTTCGGAAGGGATTGCCGTTCCAAGTTCCGGACTTGATGCCCAAGATTTAAGATCAAATTTTTCCGGTGTTAATTCCTGGGTATATTCTGTTTCGGGTAACGGTTTTCCGGATTCGAGCACAACCAGCTCTGCAGTAATTTTTTCGTTGTAAGTTTTCTGGATATCGACACCAGGGGAATAAAGATCACCCGCCTCGAGGATATTTTTTAATAAATCGAGCTTTGCATTCTTAGTTTGAATCGGTTTCAACTCAACCGCAGCAGTCGAAACTAAAATTGATGCTACGAGACAAACTCCGAGCGCAACTCCGATTGTTTTTTTAAGATTATCAGACGACATTTCTCAGTTGTCTCCTTTTGATATTCGCATTCAAGAAAATTTTATCTATAATCGGTGCAAAAACGTTTCCGAAAAGAATTGCCAGCATCATTCCTTCAGGAAATGCAGGGTTCACAACCCTAACTATAACGACAAGCAAACCGATTAGAAATCCATAAACATATTTTCCTTTTTCGGTCATTGCAGCAGAAACGGGATCAGTTGCCATAAACACAGTACCGAAAGCAAAACCACCGGTAACGAAGTGCCAAACCGGAGATACATTAAACATCGGGTTTGTCGAACTTCCGATTGCATTGAACATTAAAGCAGTCAACGTGGCACCGACAACAACACTGAGCATAATTCTCCAAGAACCAACTTTAGTAATAATCAGAACAACTGCTCCGATCAAACATGCTAAAGCACTGGTTTCCCCCATCGAGCCGGGAATCATTCCGAAAAAAGCATCCGTAAATGTTGTTGATAATTGCATAGATGAATCTGCCATTTCTGCGAGAGGAGTTGCCCGGCTTAGTCCATCGACTGCAACCCAAACTTTATCTCCTGAAATTTGAGCCGGATAAGCAAAGAACAGAAAAGCTCTTGCAGTAAGTGCCGGGTTAAGAACATTCATTCCTACACCGCCAAATACTTCTTTACCAATCACAACCCCAAATGAGATTCCTACTGCGACCTGCCATAAAGGAATAGACGGCGGAAGAATTAAAGGGAAGAGAAGACTTGTTACTAAAAATCCTTCTGTAACTTCATGCCTTCTAATCGTAGCGAAAAGAACTTCCCAAAATCCACCAAATGCAAGCGTAACAATATATACTGGAAGAAAATAAAGCGCCCCGAGAATGATATTGCCAAAAAGACTTGAAGGATCAAAACTAAATCCGAGCCAGTTTGCCACATCACCTTGCCAAGTGCCTGGGAGCTGTTGATTCAAACTCTGCATTGCAAGATTTGCTTGGTAGCCTGTATTATATAAAGCAAAAAGAGTTGCGGGAATAAGCGCAACAACAACGACAATCATCATTCTTTTCAGGTCCAAGCCATCTCTGACATGAGTCTTCCCTTTTGTGGTAAGACCCGGGCTATAAAGTATGGTATCAACCATCTCATAAACAGGATAGAGCCGCTCCAGTTTTCCGCCTTTACTGAAATGCTTATGCTGTTTGTCTAGAAAGTTCCTTAAAAATTTCACTATCCTTCCTTTTCAATTAAGGTTAAATTTCTTCTTAAATTTTTACCATGATCTATTTTTGAAGAGCAGACAACAGTGCACAATGCAAGATCTTCTTCTTCAATTTCCAGACATCCTAATTTTTCCGCTTCTTCAACATCATCAACCGCTAGAGCTCTTAAAAGATATGTCGGAACAATATCCAATGGAGTAACCTGTTCATAATTGCCTATCGGTACCATTGCTCTTTCGTTTCCGTTTGTTGAAGTGTTTAAATCAAATTTTTTACCTTTGGACAACGCTGCAAGAAATGCATTTGTAACCGAGAACACATTTGATCCCGGTAAAAGCCAACCCAAGAATTTCCTTTCGGTTCCTTCAGCCAAAAGCGAAACGGTCTGATGAAATTTCCCCAAATAACCGTATCCCTCTTGAGAAGAATCATATCCGTTTAATACCGATCCAGAAATTGGACGAATATTTTCTGAGATCGTCTCCCCGTTAATTATTTCACTGATTGAAGCACCCATCCGGGTTTTTACAACTTTTGGATTTTTTGCACCGGGACCAGCTATCGAAACAACTCTCTCAAAATCCAATTTACCTGTAGTAAAAAGTTTTCCTATTGCAATTACATCCTGCATTCCTGCATACCAAACAGTTTTATTTCTGCTGACAGGATCAAGCATATGAATATGCGTACCTACAAGTCCGGCTGGATGAGGACCGTCAAAATCGTGGATTTCTGTATTCTTAGTTTCAATATTGTTTAGATTAATCTTTGGTGATTTACATACAAAAATCTTTCCTTCGGTCAAATTAGTTAGAACTTTTATGCCGTTTGCAAGATGATGCTCATTCCCTTTTAGGATTAATTCCATCGGCGGAGCCAAGGGGCTTGTATCCATCAGATTTATAAAAATTGAATGCGGTGTTCCTTCCGGTGATGCTACTTTACCAAAGGGGCGGGATTTAACTGATGTCCACATACCGGATTCGATTAATATTTTCTGAACTTTTTCTCTTCCTAAATCTGCAAGAGTTCCATCTGAAAAACTTTCAAATGTCACCTCTTCATTCCCATCAACCTGAATAACAATAGATAAAAACTTCCTCTTTTCTCCCCGGTTAATCTCAACAACTTTTCCGGCAGCGGGTGCTGTATATTTTACACCGGGAGTTTTTTTATCATTAAACAAAAGCTGACCGAGCTTTACTACATCACCTTCCTTAACTTCGAATGAGGGTTTCATCCCCACATAATCATCGCCAAGCAAAGCAACTTTAGTAACTTTCTTTGTTTCGCTAATACTTTCGATTTTGGGAAGTGAACCGGTTATAGGTAGGTTTAAGCCTTTCTTGATTTTAATTACACTCATAATTGCCTTATAAGAATCACTTAAATGTGAAAATAATTTTAAGTGGTAAATTTAGTAAAATTTAATATCGGATATCAAGTTCCGAAATAACATTTTTATATCTTCGTCGAATTACTGATGTCTTTTTCTACAAATTTCTTTCTATCTCAATAAAACCATCTTTTTTGAGGCGATTAGTTTTGAATCGGAAATTAAATTGTAAATATAAACTCCGCTTCCTAATTGAGAATGATTTTCATTGTAGCCATACCAAACTGCTTCGTAATTTCCCTTTTCAAAATAATCGTCAACCAATGTCATCACTTCTTCACCGAGTGCATTGTAGATTTTGAGTTTTATTTCAGAACTATTTGGAACGGAAAATTTTATTATCGTCATCGGATTGAATGGATTAGGAAAATTTTGCTCAAGAACAAAATCTTCCGGAACGAGTTCATTCGTTTCTACATTTACCGCACCTATTGCATTACCGTAAACCTTTACATTAAAATATGGATTCTTAGGAGCATTTGTTCTAATTTCAATAAAAGCTGAATCAGTTTTGTTAGGTTGCGTCGGATTGTAAGAAACAAAAATACTCTCTTTTTTTTGTGCTGGAATTACAAGAGGAAGTTCAAAGCCAGAAAGCGAAAAATTCTCCTCATCCGTCAATGTTATTGAATCAATAATCAATTCATCTGTGCTTGTACTAATGATGTTAAAAGGATAAGTAACCGTTTCTGCGTTCACATCAACTTCTCCGAAGAATAAAATCTCCGGACCAACAGCAGCATGAACACTTTCCGGGATGTAGCCGGCTAATACTGTATTTCGTCCTAAAACAGTTCCGTCCTCTGAAACTGCTTCTAGCTTTACAGAATCATCACCGAAAACAGTGACTCTTCCATAGGAATTCAAAAAATTATTTAAGCCAAGATCGAGAGTATGACCTCCTCTGTTCCAAACGTGTATTCCAAGGTATTCAAAAATCTGAACGGTTCTGCCGTTAGTTCTGTCCAAACCGCTGTCCATTAATTCGGGAAGGACAGAGTTTGTGCCGTCATCCAATCCGGCATTGTGTGAATCCCCGGTCAGGAATATTACATTTTCGATCTGGTTCTCAATAATAAAACTAATCAGCTTTATAATATCATTTGGAAAACCCGACCATTTATCGGCTGCATGAATTGCGATCTCTGTCGGGGAAACGGTGCCGACGATCGGGAAAACAACCTGATCGACAATTCCTTGAAAGCTTAACGCCCATTCAATTGCAGCCCTCCAGCCCGGATTGAAAGGCGTACCGGAAGAAATAAATTTCCAGGTTGCATCGGAATTTTTTAATCCTTCAAGAAGCCAATTCATTTGATCGGTCCCAAGGATAGTATGATGATCGGCTGGATTGAAAATTGCACTATCAGGAGTTATAAATTCCATTCCGTCAATATTCGGCGATCTTTTGGAGCGATTATCCACCATAAATATTTCCGAATTGCCGTAGGTAAATTTATGCCAAATTCCTTTATCGGGAGCAGGCAAATTATAGCCCGGGAACATCTCAATAAAACCCTTTATAGAATTATCAATTCCCGGGTATGTTGAATCACAGTCGTTATCTGAAACATCGTGGTCATCATAAGTATAAGCAACCGGCGTGTTCTCCAATAAAACGTACATTGGATACTCAAATGTGTACCGCGCTTTATAAGTATCAATTACCCTGTTGTAATCGACTGAAAAGTAATTTTGCGGATCGGCAGGTGTATCGGTAGAATCCGGGTAAGTCCAATCCCCTTGTTCAATAAAAAACGCATTATTCTCCATTGCAATTACAGGGAATATGTCACCGAAATAAGATGCCTCATCGAAGCGTTCCTGCTGACACGAACCAAATGTAAATTTAAAATCGGATGATGTTCCTTCCGTTGGGAAGGTTTTGAAATACCTTTCTCTGCCATCGTCATATCGAATTTCATTCGTTACAAATCGATAGAAATATTTTGTGTCTGATGTCAAACCTTGGATGCTTAATTTTACGAAACCATCAATTTCATTATTGACGACAAAGTAATTACTTGACAGCACAGAAGAAAAAGTATTATCGGTACTCAACTCGACTTTTACCGAATCAGTATTTTCCGTCCTTACAACAAATGATGCTTCGCTTGAAGTGACTCCGCCCACAACCGGGGAATGGGTTATAGTCTGTCCATAACAAAGAGAGATTGAGATTAAAAACATTAGAAAAGCAGTGATTCTTCGCATAACATTTCTCACAAGATGTTATGGTTCAACATAATAAAAA
>CAZCLA010000030.1:15348-37609 GCA_964499285.1 uncultured Melioribacteraceae bacterium | reverse complement strand
ACATAAGAAAAAATCTTTTCTCTAAATCCCAATCAGAAACTACCTTTGTATAATTATATATAACTATCAAGCTGAAAATAATGGCGAATAGGGAGCAGTTATTTTGTATATGTATTCCACACGGAGTAGTAATCAAACACTTCACGCTTGGATGATGATTCCAAAAGAAAATTATATAATTATTGAGGATGATTTGTCAATTTGTAAATGTGAAAAAAACAGTAATAATTTAAGCATAATAATTGTGAGAATATTGTGAGACGGTTCTGTAAGCTATTATTTTATATAGACTTTAGTGGAGGTGGCGGGAGTCGAACCCGCGTCCGAAACTACAATTCAAGGAACTTCTACGCACATAGTCTGCCTATTAATTTTCGCTGAAGCAGCTCCGGCAGACAGGATTTACATCAGCTATTCCGAAAAAAAATTCGCCCTCGTTACTCGGAAACTCAGTCAGGCTATCGCACCTAATCGGCGTTCGAATAAATCCCGATGCGAAGGAATTTAGTGAACGGCTGTGTAACTATTAGTTACGCAGCTAAAGCGTAATTAGATTCGCCATTTAGTTTTTGTTCCGTCGTTTAGCGTGTCTACGGAGAACACGGTGCGCAATTCAAAGAACTAATAATCCCGTCGAAACCAATTTCACCCCCAATATTGGAAGGTTATTTCTTCCACTCGATTTCGGGTGTGTGGGATGAGTGATTTGCATAACGTGCAAAAACAAAAAGAAAATCCGAAAGTCTGTTTAAAAATCTAAGAACATAATCTCCTACATTCTCAGATTGACTTAGTGTATAAACTTTCCTTTCGGCTCTTCTACAGATGGTTCTTGCAAGATGAATTTGAGCTGATGTTTTACTTCCCCCGGGAAGAATAAAATTTCTAAGCGGCGGAAGTTTTTCACTTAATTCATCTATCATCTGTTCAAGATTGACTATATCATATTCACTTATTCTTTCAATCTTTACTTTATCATTTTCAGATGGAGTTGCTAAATCACTACCAAGAACAAATAATATATTTTGAATATCCGAAATAGTTTTGTCGATAGAATCATCATCATTAAAAGAACGTGCAATGCCCATTACACAATTCAATTCGTCAACTGTTCCATACGCCTCAATTCGTGCATGGTTTTTTTTTACTCGCTTTCCTCCGAATAATGATGTTTCCCCCGCATCGCCGGTTTTTGTATAAATTTTCATTTTTTAATGGGCAGCTCAACAATTCGAACTGGAATTTCATCCCTAGTTTTCGATTTTATTTTAACTTTATTAGGATCTGCTTTTCTCCTCAAAAATCCTATCCCCACTTTTCTACCGCAAAGTATCGAGTTGATGATGGAAGTTACTCTGCCAACCTCTTCGTTATTTTCATCAATAACTGTTAACGAATCATCATCAAAATGATTCGCTTCGAACACAAATCCTTTAAGTTCTTTCTGTACTTTATCGTAGGTATCCAATCGTGCAATAACTTCCTGACCGATGTAGCATCCTTTATTGAATGATACATCAGAAATTAAACCGTTCTCATGTGGATTCACTTCATCGTTTATCTCCGTACCGAAAACAGGAATTCCCTTTTCCACTCTAAATATATTAAAGGATTCTTCACCGATCATTTTCATATCGAAAATTGTATTTTCTTCAAACATCATCTTTAGTGTTTGTTCCGCAAAATGTATTTTCCCCAAAACCAGATAAGATGGTACTTGTTCAAAATGCCTGCTCTTTGAAACGAATATTACCTTGTTCGGATCAATAATTTTTACTATTGAATCTTCCTTAAGTTCATCAGAATCTTTACCGCAGAAAAGTGTAAGAAATGATTCAGCTTGGGGTCCAATAACTTGAAACTGAAAATATTTTTCGGTTGCATCCTCGAGCGTAATTTTTTCCATAATAATATAACGATCAAGCCACTTAAGCAGTTTTTTTGATTCGTCCAAACTTCCGGCTAATGCTAAATGATCTTCAAATCTTAAAAGCAAAGCACGGTCAATGAATCTTCCCTTCTCGTTAAGGAACAACGTCGTTTTAGAGCGCAGAATTTCAAGGTTTTTCAGATCATTTGTCGAAATTCTATTCAAAAATTCAAGCGATTCGCTGCCGTAAAGTTTTATCAAATTGTGAGTACTTATATCCCGGATCCCAACAGAATGTTTTAGCGCATCATACTCTTCTTTTGCCGAAGTGTAATGTTTTATTAATCCCTTTTCGTCCTTGACTAACTTAGGATATTTTTCGCCAATAAATTGTGAATGATGCCGAGTATTTGAACTGTCTTGAAACATAATTTCACTTTATTAATAATATCTGAACCATCTTGAATTTACTTTAGTTTTATATAATTGCTTTGTACTGTCCCAATAAAAAGGAATAGAATCAATCACGCGGATTATATCAGGAGATTCTTCAAATCTATACTCAAAATAATCGGGATAACGATCGTTATTTACGTCAGCCATTACTCTTTTATGAACAATCCCTAGATATGTTTCCATCAAATGAGGAGGATTTCTAAAGCCATCAACTAAGAAAAAGTTATAATTTCTATGGCCTGAAATTATTCCCGCTTCATAATTCAGTTCAATGTATGGAGTACGCTTATCCTTCCATGTTTTTAAAATCATTGAATTAAAGCCTCCGTGAATCGGAACTTCTGCCTCCCAAAGTTTATCGAACATATTATCTTTACATTCAAAAAGAGTAAGGAAAAAGAATGCCGTTCCGAGCTTTGTACTGTCCAAATTAATAAAACTTGATTCAAAGCCTGTAACATTGTCGGTCTCGATAAATCGCTCACCCGGTTTAGATTTAGCAATAACGGCAAAAATATAAGTTGTGCCGTCACTTCCTTTGTGATATAAAACAGCTTCTTTAGGAACGTTATAAGTAAACGTTCTATCAAATTTTACCAGATATTCTCCAGCAGGATAATTATCGATAATATATTCTCTCAAAGCAATTGTATCACAAGGAGTTCGCGAAACAGATTCTTTTTCCTCAACGGCAAGATTATACTTTCTCACCTTTGTATCTTTGCTCTCAGAATGTTCAGCACCTTCGCTACCGACATCCCCTTCACTGGAACAAGATATCATAAAACCGATAAAAATTATCGCAATTAAAAATTTTATGAGTTTCATATTTAACTCAATTGTTGTTTATCCAATAAGATAATAAAAAATATGATTTAATTGAATATTTTCTAGAGGGGTAGAAAGTGCCGCCGATTTTCGGCGGCACAACAATTATTTACTGAATTCTTCCATAAAATATATAGAACTAAGAATTCCTTTTTGAAAACTTGCGAGACTGAAATGTTCATTGGGAGAATGAATGTTATCAGTATCCAGGCCTAAACCCATTAAAATCGCAGGTGCATCCAACTGATTCATAAATTCAACTACTATTGGAATTGAACCACCTTCCCGCGTAAATACAGTGTCTTTTCCAAATGCTCGTGTGGTGGCTCTTGCCGCCGCTTTAATGGCATCCGATTCCAAAGGAACCATACAGGGTAGTCCGCCATGAAGAGCTTTTACATTAATCTTTACACTTTTCGGGGCGATTGATTTCACGAACTTCGTGAATTCCTTAGCAATTGTTTGAGGATTTTGGTCCGGGACGAGCCGCATACTTATTTTTGCCGTAGCTTTGGATGGCAGAACAGTTTTTGCACCCTCCTCCATAAATCCACCATAAATTCCATTACAATCGAGGGTTGGTCTTGCCCACAATCTTTCAAGTGTCGAATAACCTTTTTCGCCTTGCAGCTGATTTACTTTCAATTCCTTAGCAAATTTTTCATCCGAAAATTCAAGCTTTTTAAAATTTTCTCTTTCCTTTTTAGTCAAGGGAATAACATTCTTATAAAAATTAGGAATTGTAATCCTTCCATTTTTATCCTGAAGTTTTGAAATCAATTTTGCGAGTTCATTAATTGGATTTGCAACCGAACCGCCGAAACTTCCGGAATGAAGATCACGGTTTGGACCCGTCAATTCAATTTCCATATAACATAGACCGCGTAATCCGTAATTAATCGTGGGTACGTTTGGAGCAAAAAGGCTTGTATCAGAGATCAAAACTGCATCGCACTTAAGTTTTTTTCGGTTTGCTTTCAAGAATTTAGAAAGATTTGGACTGCCTATCTCCTCTTCTCCTTCAATCAAAAATTTTACGTTGACAGGAAGTTTTTTATCATTTTTTAACAGAGCTTCAACTGCTTTTATGTGGACAAAATTTTGCCCTTTATTATCGTTTGCGCCTCTAGCCCAAATTTTTCCGGCTTTGATAACAGGTTCGAAAGGTGGAGTTTTCCAAAGCTTAAGCGGATCAACCGGTTGTACATCATAATGCCCGTAAACTAATACAGTAGGTTTATTTTCCGCTCCCATCCATTCTGCAAAAACTAGCGGATGACCCTTAGTTTTGATGATTTCAACTTTTTTCATTCCTGCGCTTTTAAGTTTTGAAGCTACGAATTTTGCGCAGTTTGCAACATCTTTTATGTGACTTTTAGTTGTGCTTACACTCGGAATTCTTAAATAGTCTTTCAGTTCGTCGACGTATCTTCCTGAGTTATCTTTTACGTATTTTAGTGTGTTTCTCAAATTACCCCCGAGAATTTAGTATTTAGGAAAACTTTATTTATAAATTTAGTCGTAATTTTCTGTGTAAACAAATAAGCTTAATATTCTGTAACTAAAAGATTATAGTAGTTTCGGAATGTTTTTTGAATCAAATTGTTAATCTAATTTTTATTACTTTTTGGCATGATCATATTCAGATATATATTGAAAAATCACGTAGCACCATTTTTGTTTTCAAATTTTATTTTGATTGCTGTGCTTCTGCTTCAATACTTGATGAAAATTTCCGACCTGTTGATTGGAAAAGGATTAAGTTTCTGGATTATAAGCCAACTGATTATTTACAGTATGGCTTGGATGCTAGTTCTTGTTGTTCCCATGGCTGCTTTGGTATCTTCCATAATGGCATTCGGTTCGATGGCGCAAAACAATGAAGTTGCAATTTTTAAAGCAACCGGTATAAGTCTTTATAAAATGATGATACCTCCGTTGCTTGGGTCGATTCTGGTTGCAGTTTTATTGATTCAGTTTAACAACCATATATATCCTCACACAAATCACCAGGCTCGATTGCTATTACAAAACATTACACAGCAAAAACCTACACTTTCACTTGTGCCCGGAGTTTTTTCTCAAGATGTTCAAAACTACTCAATTTTGGTCAGATCGATAAATTCCCAAACAAACGAACTTGAAAATCTAACTATCTACGATTATTCTGATCCTTATAAAACTAACATAGTGACAGCAGAAAAAGGTAAAATCTATTTTTCAAAAGATCAAAAAAAATTAATAATGGATCTTGTGAACGGAGAGATTCACGAATCGGACAACAACGTAAGAGAACCTTATAGAAAACTTATTTTCGAAAAACACCGAATTGCAATGAAAGGAGATCAATTCTCTTATCAGGCATCGGATTTCGGAGGTCAGCGTGGCGAACGAGAGTTAGGAGCTTCTGAAATGCTCGTTATTGTTGATAGTTTATCAGCTCAGAGAAACAACTACATTAGCATTTTTGAAGAAAAACAAAAATCAATCTTTTTCCCGGATACAGTTCGTTCAATTCAAAATAGTCGTGAACCTTCGAGTACAAAACATGTGTACTTGAGAGTAAAAGAAAGAATTAAAAACAATCAGAACAACATTACTACAAGTCTCCATAGATTGGATGCAAACCTGAAAGAGGTGAACAAATACTGGGTTGAAATTCACAAAAAATATTCATTGCCGTTTGCATGCATTGTTTTTGTGCTTATCGGTGCGCCGCTTGGAACGATGACTCGGAAAGGAGGATTTGGAATTGCAGCGGGAATCAGTTTGGTATTCTTTCTCGTTTACTGGTTTTTCTTAATTGGAGGAGAAAAACTTGCAGATCGTGGTTTAGTTAGTCCTTTTTGGGGCATGTGGAGCGCAAATTTCCTTTTGTTTTTCTTGGGTATTTTCCTGACAATTAAGAGCGCAAGAGAAAGAGTTACAATAAGTTTTGACTGGTTAATAAAACTAATACCAAAACAACTTCGAGATACTGAAAAAACAGATGCTGATACTTGATAGATACATAACTAAGCAATTTATACAGACTATATTTTTCGGACTTCTTGTTTTTATTATGATTTTTGTAATAATAGATATGTTCGAAAAGCTTGATGATTTCATCGACAAAGATGTTCCAAAGAGTATAATTTTTGAGTACTACATCGTATTTCTCCCGGAAATAATAAGATTGATCCTCCCTGTTTCAGTTTTACTCGCCGGTTTGTTCACTGTAGGAAAAATGGTAAATCAAAATGAATTGACCGCTATAAAAGCAGCTGGTGTAAGTATTTATAGATTTATTGTTCCCTTTTTGATAATTGCGTTCCTGATAAGTTGTTTTTCGATTTACTTTGGGGGATACACTGTTCCACAGGCAAATAAAAGACGAGTTTATATTGAACAAAACCACATGAAAAAAGGTTTGGTGAACGCAGGCACAAATATTTTCTTTCAGGATACAAAAACAAAGATAGTAACAATTTCTTATTACGATGTTGAACGCGATCAGGCAAATCGTATCAGCATACAAGAATTTGATGACAACAAACAGATAAATCTTAAATCAAGGATCGATGCCGAAAAAATGAGGTTCGATTCATTAACGGGATCGTGGGTCATTATAAACGGCTACAAAAGAATTTTCACTGGCGACTCTATTAAAGCAAACAAATTAGATACACTCTTTGTTAACGACTTAAATTTTTCGCCGGATGAAGTTATTAAAAAGCAGCGTAAACCCGAAGAAATGACACTGACCGAATTAAGTGAATATTCAAAAGAAATTTTGAGAACAGGCAACGATCCAACAAGAATTGAGATAGAATACCACAGCAGGTTTGCATTTGCATTTTCGAGTCTTGTTGTAATCTTATTCGGTTTACCCATCTCTATAAACAAGCGGAGAGGAGGTCTTGCAATTCAATTCGGAATAAATTTGTTGATTACTTTTATATACTTAATTTTTATGAAAGTTAGTCAATCATTTGGAAAAAACGGTGTTCTTGAGCCAATAATAACAGCTTGGATAGCAAATTTTATTTTTTTAGCAGCCGCAGTATTCAATTTATTCCGCATTAGAAAATAGTTATTTTGTTTTAAGTTCAAACACTCCATCCCAATCGTCACCGGGAGGATTATTTAGATAAAATTGGCATCTTTCAAAATATGTCCAAGATGGACGGTCATCCGGCAGTTGCTGTATCGACAAATCAAAATGTGCTAATGCTTTTTCGAAATTTCTATTGTTGTATTCATTTAATCCGTTAAAATAATGTTTTAAGTTCAGCATGCGGTCCATCGATTCAGGATCATCGTTTCTTCCAATCAATTCGAAAACTTTTGTTGGTTTTGTTTTACCTTTAACTCTAATTGTATCAAGGACTCGAACTAGTAGTCTATCGGCAACAAAGATAAATGTGGACTCCGAAATCATAATACGCGTTCCGTACTGTTTGTTTGCACCTTCCAATCGAGAAGCCAAATTTACATCGTCGCCCATAACTGTATAATCAAATCGCTTTTCCCCACCCATATTACCTACAACCACTTCACCTGTATTTATACCAATGCGAATATCTAAATTCAGATCGCGACCCAATTCGTGATCACTAATCATTTTCTTAATTTCCTTGCGCATATCAATTGCACTTACACAAGCAAGATATGCATGATCCTTAATTGGAATAGGTGCTCCCCAAAACGCCATTATCGCATCACCTAAATATTTATCCAAGGTCCCTTGGTAAGAAATAATTATGTTGGTCATTTCCGAAAGGTAATTATTCATAAATTTAACTAAATCTTCCGGCGTTCGTTTCTCCGATATTTCGGTAAACCCAATAATATCACTGAAGAGAACTGTTAATTCCTTCTTCTCTCCACCTAATCTTAATTTAGAAGGATCATTAAGAAGTTGATTTACCAGAGAGGCCGAAACATATTGTGAAAACATCCCTTTGATTAATACGTTCTGACGTCGTTCTCGGAAGTAGTGATATGCAGTACTTCCGACATAACCAACAAACAATGCCATTGACGGACCCACCATCGACATTAGATATTTGTGCTCAATAAAAAGCCAGTTTGTTATCTCAAAATAGACTAAAACTAAAATCAGGACAGAAATAATGTTTGCGAGTTCGAGTAGCACACCGTATTTAAACCTGACTTTTCTAATTACGACGGAAAGATAAAACGAAACAGCCGTCAGCAACAGAATAAAGAATGCTTCGAGAATTTTATCCTGAGTGTATAAAAAATCTTGGGATAGAACATTATGAATTGCGTTTGCATGATAATAAACCCCGTAAATTTGATTATCGCCTTTGCGTTTAGCGATCAAAGGAGGAATGCTTACGAGATCACGATCTTCCGGCATTGTTGAACCGATAATAACAATTTTATTTTCGAATAATCCGCTGTATAACAATCCATGTTCGGGATCATCCCAAGTATTGAGATCAATCTCAAGATCAATCTCATCAGTTGTTTGAAATTCAGAATCGTCCAATACATCCATAAATTGAAATGTAGGGAACAAACTTTTCTGATCTGCTCGACGAAAGTTGATCAAGTATGAAGATGCATCGAATCTTGGAATTTTCGTATTCAGATACTCAAATTGATTTTCATCCGAATTGATAACGGGAGTGTATAATGAAGGGAGCTCAAAATATTTGTTTAATAATGCAAAACCGAAAGTGGGAATTCTTTTTTCTATTGCTGATGAATAAACAAATGGTTGATATCTTCTTGCAATTCCGTCATCGTCTTTAGGCACTTGAACGATACCCACCGAACTATCAGCTTCAAAAAAAATATTTCCAAAATCACTGTTAAGGTCGTGCTTAATTATTTTGCTTGAGCCCAATGACCGATCAATATTTTGTTGATCAAGCATAGACTCAAGTTCAATATCAACTTTTCCGGCAACTACCACGTTCTTATATTTATCAATGACATCAAACAAAAGACTATCATTCGAGGATGAAAATAAATCACCGCCCGACATTATAATATCTATTCCAATTGCTTTTGCTCCTGCTTCATTCAGGTTTTGTATAACCTTTGCAAAGATTTCACGTGGCCATGGCCATCTGTTGAATGGCGGCGGAATTTGATCATATGTTTCTTGAGTTATCTCAACAACTATAATATTCTCACAGACGATATCATTGGAATTTCCCCGTTCAAGAAAACGAAAGTCAATAAATTTATTCTCAAGTTCTTGCAAAGGTTTTATTGTGAACAGGATGTTTTGTGTAAGGATCAAAACCACGAATGCTGCCGTCACAATTATAAAAATCGAAACGGCAGCTCGGGAGTTGAAAAATTTGGCAAGGTTCATTTTATCATTAATGTGTTTTACATAATCCAGCGCGCTGTTAATCCAACTATTGAATTATTACTCACATCCTTAATCTTATAATATCTTGACTGCAGTCCAATACTGAAGTTTGCTAAAACATTATAATCAACTATCAAATCAACGGCAATCCGTTCAAGATCTCCGAAACTTGGACCCCCGGTCAATCTTAGGTTTAGCTTATTCTCCATTAATTTTAAATTACCGCCAGCTGTTATTGTAGCATAGCTGTACTCAAAACCACTAATTTCGGATGAAGAATAGACAGCGCTGAAAAGACTTGTGAATGTCTCACTCCAGTTCGAATTAAATGTCAAAACTCCTGTTGTAATATTTGCATCGGAATTTGTAAATGTTTCATCTTCCCTATTAGAGGTCGAAAAGCTTAATCGTGCATTGTGTATAATGCCGGTATTTAAATCGTAAGAAAGTGAAGCAAGGAAACTGTTTGTACCGTTGTTTACGGCATAGATACTATCGATAGGAAGATCATTACTGTTATCGTAACGCGTATAACCAAGAGTAATGTTAGGAAAATCTGCTCTAGGATAAATCGAAACAGAAGTATTAAAGGTATTAAAGGTCGTCGTGGCTTGTTTAGTGTTCTGCAAGTTATCAGTCAGTCTCTCATAGCCTACCGAGAAGAAAGCCTTGTTATCAAATAATCTTACTCTATCATTAATATTAAATCCTTGTATATCTTTCCTTAGGTAATTATTTCCGAACGATGCAAAATCATTCCCGCGATACAAATACGCAATTTTGAAATTGTTATTGAAATAATTTAAACGCAAAGCCGATTCGTATGCAAGTGATGAAAATTCTTCCGGATTTATCGGGCCCAAATATTGGTTAACAGTAATTATTCCTTCAAGATAATCCTTTAACCTTATTAAATCGTCCGGATTTGAACCGAGCAGTGAACCATCGCCGAAAAGATTTCTGATGTCTTCTTCCGTCAACGAACCAGTTCTAATATCTCTATTATATATACTGAAAGCTGCTTCGTTTTCGAAAACAATCCTCTGTCTATCAAAAGAAAGTTTAAGCTCGGTTCCGATAACAGCATTCTCTTCAGGCTTTCCTCCGTATTCAATGCTTTCAGCATTATCTTTTGAGTGCAGATAAGAGACACCAAATTTATAATTAGACCCTTCCGCAAACGTGCTAAGTGCAAAAAGATTTCTTCCATAAGTTCCGTAATTTACATTCCCGTACGTTGTTTCGTCAATTTTGATGACGTTTGGATAAAGAATTAATGAATCTTCGAAGGCTTGTGTCGCTGAAAATGTTGATTGCAATCTTCCTTCTACAGATCTATTTATTTGTCCGTATGAAGCTTGAACATTAAAAAAATCTAATTTTACTCCACCGGTAACACCACGTAATCTCTTTCCGTCAAGCAGCAGTTCTTGATAGCGAGGGAAATTATCACCAAATTTTAAGAACATCCAATCGTTCGACACTTCTCCAAAATATCTGTTCTGAGGTTGAAGATACTGTTTTTCTTCGGATGTAATAAAAAGTCTTGCATTAAAATTCCAATCCCGGTAATTGCCTCTAAACTTCCCATCAAAATTATTGTACCAGGTTTCTGCATCATTAAATCTTTCGTTTCTGGATTCACCTTTCAAATCAAAAAATGTGTTAAATGTATGTGCATAAATTCCTACGCCTTTTTCAGCGAAAACATTGAAATCCGTGGTTATTGAATGATAAAAATTTCCCTCCTTGTCGTAAACTTCAACCCTCAAAACATGATTTCCTTCTCCGATTGTTCCGGGAAAGTTTTCAGGGTAAAATAAAAGAAGATCATCAGCAAAAAGTACCATCTGAGTTACATCATTATCATCAATAAATACTTTTGTGGCAGAGTTATCTACACTTGGCGGTACACGAAGAAGAGAAATTGATATAAAGAGATCATTTAAACTCACTGATTCGTGAGGAGTTGGACTTAGAACGATAATCTGCCTATCTTTTTCTGAAACCGGCTGAATACTTACTTGGAGAGCAGCGGCTTCATTAGGAGCGCCAATAGGATAAGCTTCAAATGTTCCATCTTTAAGTTCAACTTGTAAAAAATATTCAATAAAAGGCGGAGCAATTTTTTCTCCGCTTATGGTTGTAGATGCCGCAGCCCCGAAAAGGCTCATCTCTTGTTCAGTATATTCAGTTTCACCGAAAATTTTGTAATAAAACAAGATCCTGTTTACGGCAGCAACTTGAAACAAATCCGCTTTTACAGAAAGCGGTTCACCTTCTTTGGCATTAAGAACTTCAACATTTGATATATAATTGCTTACCTGTGCAGAAATTAACTGAGGCAGCAATAAAACAAAAATTATAATCAGCTTTGAAAGAACTACCCTATTTCTTTCAACCATATTTTTGCTCCGCTTATTTTTGAAAATTAGTTCTCGTCGAATAATTCGAGTTCGTATTCTCCCTCGCTAGTTTCGATTATGTACTTTATGGTTTTATCTATTTTAGAACTGTTAAGCTTTGATTTCTCATCCTCTGTTGTGGGACGAATTGAAATATTACCCTCTTTATCTATTTCAGCAGTATTTCCAGCTCCGACATTTTGAGATTCTCCATCATTGTTAAGAGCTTTAATTTCGATTAATCCTTCTTCAACAATAAGCCAAGTTTTATCCGGAATTACTTCAAAGTAACCGCTGGTTCCTCTAATTGATGCCAAACCGGTAGGTGTAGTAAACTTAAATTCCTCATCTTGTTGTTCGGAAACATCAAAACTGACAACTCCTTGATCGATCTGAGTATTTTTGTTTTGTTTTGTTCCTTCAATGCTGCTGAATATTTTTACAACCGAATTTTCTCTAACCCGCAATATAGATTTATCAAGAAAAGTCACCAAAGCGAGGGATCTCCCTCCTGTTCTGATTGAATGCCCATCCTGCAGAGTCATTCCTCTTTTAGCTTCTTCCCATTCGTCGGTTTGTATTTTTTGATGTTCAACTTCCTTAACAACTTTCTGTAAAATAGCTACTGACTTTGGGTTTGATGCTTCTTCTGACTCTTGTGCTATTAATTGTATCGTGCATATTAAAAGAAGCGCTATAATTATATTTATCTTTACTTTCATTTTATTTTCCTCGGATTAAATAATTAATTTACTACAGTTAAATCGATTATAGTATTTGTATTGTTTTTAAGAAAATCCAACAGCCGCATAATTTCATCCGCAGTAAGCGGCGTTCCATCCGATCTTCTTATACCGAGAAGTGTAACTCCATTATCAATTAAATCTTGCAGCAAATCAGAACCGGTACCATCATCTAATAATTGCAGTAATTCCGTCAATTCCATGGTTATCATTTTCACAGATCCATCAGTCAAATCCGATAAATAAAAATTGACAATGTTGCTGAAAAGTTTCGAACCGCCGTCAGGTCCTGGAATATTTGCCTCAATCTGCATCACCATTTCCTGTCCGGGGACCCACTCTCTCTGGAGTAAAGTTCTTAAATTTGCAACCGTAACAAGTCCAACATCTGCATCAACATAGGGATTACCGGATTCAATAGCATCATCCAAACTTTGAGTTGGTGAACTTCTCTCGGCGACTTTCACTTTGAAACTACTTACTCCCGCAACATCTTCCCAGCTTGCGAGCACCGCACCTATATCGTGCGAAGAAGCGCTTTCGGGTGTAAGTATTACAAAATTTTGAGTCGGATTCGAAAATTCAATAATTTCAGAATCTGAACCTCCACCTTGAATATTTACATTTATTCTGAACTTTCCGGTCGGTCTTCCGCTTCTTCTCAATTCTTCAATTGCAGTTTGATTACTTGAGGATTGTGCAATGGTAATATCGCTGTTCCCAAATTCGTCGTTGCAGAAATCGCGTGCCGTAAACGGATTTGTTGTCACGTTCAGCAGTTCTTGAAAACTACCTCCTTGGGCAGACTGCCATTCAATACTTAAATCTAAAATAACCTGATCCCCTTTCGGGTTAATAATAAAGCACATAATTCGAGGCAAGCCGGAAACATTATTAGAATAGATAAATGCAGAAAGATCAATTTCCGGCAACGGTTGGAATACTTGTAAATCAACTGTATGTTGTGCTTTAATATCCGTACTTGCCGCAGCAAGCAGGAGAGAGCTAAGCAGAACGATTTTTAAAATTTTCATACTTACTCCTAAACTTTATATAAAATGAAATTATTAAGTTGACGCAATCCTATCAACTTGGGATATAATATAGACTTCGTTTGAAATAGAAATTGTGAACGGAATCAAGATAAGTGATTCGAATCAAAAATTAAAGTAAATTTTCTTCGATTGAAGAAATTAATTGTACGTTTTGTCCTTATCCCCGCTAACAAATCCAAATTGCGTGTTAGGATGATTTTCCAGTTTAATTTCACCAAACTTTGCTTCGAATTTTTCGATATTGTCAGTTAGTGCTCTTAAAAGCATTTTTGCATGCTGTGGTGTGGTAATGATTCGTGCATGAACCTTTGCTTTGGGCACTCCGGGAACGACTCTCGTGAAATCTAAAATGAATTCGGCAGGCGAGTGAGTAATAATTGCCAGATTTGAATAAATCCCTTCTGCCTCTTTTTCGTTTAGTTCAATATTAATTTTTTGACCTTTTGCTTGAGGATTCTGCTCCATATCTCTCCTAAAATTAAAAGCCTGCCTTCTTATGATGGCAGGCTTCATTGTTAAAAAATAACTAAAAATTATAACTGATCTGCTTTTTGAAATGCATCTTCGGATTTTTCTGTTTCACCTAAAAATGCATATACTCTACCCAGTAATTCCCACATCGCTGGATCATTAACACCGGGTTCCTTAGCTACAATTTTTTCGAGAAAAGTTTGAGCTGAAACAAATTTCGACATAATATTATCATCAACTTCTTCACCGGCTGCTTCTGCTTTATCCCTTAACTCTACACCCCATCTTACGTAGGTTACAGCAAGATTATAAATAGCATTTTCGTATTCGTTATCCATATCATATGCTAATTTCAAATGTTTTTCAGCTTCTTCATAGTTTTTGGCATTCAGTAATAGGGAGCCGTAATTGTAGTGGGCAACTTTATCATCAGGATTTTTTTCGACATTTGCTCTAAAAAGCGTTATAGCTTCTTCCTCCATACCTGCATTTACATATGCATTTTGCAGATAAAGAAGTATTGGTTCGTCACCCGGATATTTTTCCGATCCTTCCTTGAGAATTGTGATCGCTTTTTCAAAATAGGTTTGAGCATCGCTGCTGTCACTTGGCGATTTGCTTACGGCAAACTCGTTTAGTTTTTCAGCTCCTTTTGAGTAGTAAATCTCTCCCAATCTGCTGTACGCATCGGCGGTTCCGCCAAGATCAATCATTTTTTCCAACGGTGGAATAGCTGCATCGATATCTCCTTTATTCAAATATGCATAAACCAAGTTGTTATATGTATCCATTGAATCAGGCTGACATTTAATAGCAATTTTGAAAGACTCAATGGATTTGTCGAAATAAACTTCTGCGCTATCAACATTTTCTTGACTGCCTGCTCTATTAAACAGGGCGACACCTCTGTTAAAGTTCTGTGCCCAATGATATTGACGTTGTTTATCAATATCATCAGCAAATTTTTGGCTTATTGCAAGAGATTTGCCGAATGCATCGAGCATTTTTTCATAATTGCCTTTCTCCCCGTAAACATAACCTAACAGATAGAAACCTTCATCGCTCTTTGGATTCTTTTCAACCTCTTTTAAAAGAACTTCTTCGGCTCTATCAAGGTTTTTCTGCTGAATATAAAGTTTACCACTTGTTATTTCGGTAGAATCACATTGAAAAGCGGTTATACCAAAAATCATTGATAAAATGCTAATTATTACTAAAATACGTTTCATTATTTCTCCCATTAAATAAAATTGTTTTATCGATTAAAAAAATTACCAATTTGAAACCCGATAATCAAGTTCTAATAAGTGCTTGAAACCTCATTAATACTGCAAATACACGAAATTGGTCCATTTATAAAACAGCCAAAAAAGATAGATTCCTCTCAATTGATTTTACTTTCTTAAAAGAATATCTTTGAAAAAAACAAAAAAAGAGACTTATGCAAAACACAGAAATAATTCGAAATGTACCAAAAGTATTGCTTCATGATCATCTTGACGGCGGCGTGAGGACAGAAACAATAATTGAATTGGCAAAAGATCTAAATTACGATCAACTGCCCACTTCTGATCCTAAAAAACTGGCGGAATGGTTTCACAGGGGAGCAAATAAAGGAAATCTTGTTGAATATTTGGAAGGTTTTAAGCATACGTGTGCTGTGATGCAGACAAAGGAAAGCCTTGAACGAATTGCATATGAAATGATGGAAGACATGAAAAACGACGGTGTCTGCTATGTTGAAACAAGATTTGCACCAGTCTTCCATACTGATCTAGGTCTTAACCACGATGAAATAGTAACTGCGGTTCTAAAAGGTTTAGAAAGAGGCAAAAAGGATTTTAATGTTGGTTACGGCCTAATCCTATGCGGAATGCGTGACATGCAGAACACTTTGGAAATCGCCGAACTAGCAGTAAATTATCGTTACAAAGGGGTTGTTGGTTTCGATCTCGCCGGTGAAGAGGGCGGATTTCCTCCCAAAAAACATCTTGAGGCGTTTCAGTTCATTCAGCGATCTAATTTTAACATTACAATACATGCCGGAGAAGCTTTCGGGAAGGAGTCAATATGGCAAGCTATACAGTTTTGCGGAGCCCACAGAATAGGACATGCAACAAGACTAATTGAAGATATTTCATTCGACAACGACGGTGAAATTGTAGGACTCGGTGAGCTCGCACAGTACATTCTAGATAAAAGAATTCCAATGGAGATTTGTTTGATAAGCAATTTACACACCGGTGCGGTAAAAGCACTTGAAGAACATCCGTTTCCAAAGTTATATAAAAACAAATTTAGAGTCTTTTTGAACACAGATGATAGACTAATGAGTGATACGACTCTTACAAAAGAATATGTTACCGCTATCGACTTATTTGATTTGAACCTCGATGATATCGAAAAGTTTAATATTAATGCGATGAAATCAGCGTTTATCCCTTATAAAGAAAGACTTCATTATATCTACAATGTTATTAAACCCGGTTTTCAAGCGATGCGGGAAAAATTATTATCATTTAAATCATAAATACTATGGCTAAAAAATTATTTAAAAATTACTCATATACTTTCGATAAAAACGAAAAAAAACTTATAGCAAATTTTTGCAAACAAGCAGTGAATCAAATGATGGGAGACGATCGTTTCCGAAAAGATATAAATTCATTCAACTCAATTATTGATAAGCTCAACAACGGATCGGAAGAAGTAAAATTTACCAAAGAAGAAAAAACAAGATTAGTTTTACAGCTAAAAGAAAATGCAAAAGCTGTTAAAGAAAAGATGGATAAAAGCTGGTTCATTAAAAAATGGCTTTATCGTTCGGTTTATACTCAGTACAATAATCTTTTATTAAATAAATTTGAAAACTAATGAAGAGACAAATCAAATCACCGAGAGGCTCACAATTAAGTACTAAGGGTTGGATTCAAGAAGCTGCTCTGCGAATGTTGATGAACAACCTTGATGCAGATGTGGCAGAAAATCCGGATGAGTTAATAGTATACGGCGGCTCCGGAAAAGCTGCGAGAAATTGGGAATCATTTGATTCAATTGTTGACTCTCTTAAAAACTTAGAAGACGACGAAACACTTTTAGTTCAATCGGGAAAACCTGTCGGCATCTTTCGAACAAAAAAAGATGCTCCTAGAGTAATCATCTCCAATTCTATGTTGGTTCCGGATTGGGCAAATTGGGATGAATTCAGAAGATTAGAGCAATTAGGACTGACAATGTACGGACAGATGACTGCCGGCAGTTGGATTTACATCGGTTCACAGGGAATTCTTCAGGGCACTTACGAAACTTTTGCCGCTTGCGCACAAAAGCATTTCGGGGGAACGCTCAATGGAAAATTTTTACTAACAGCCGGTCTTGGAGGAATGGGTGGAGCTCAGCCATTAGCTGCAACGATGAACGGCGCAGCATTTTTGGGAATTGAAGTGGATAAAACCAGAATCCAAAAACGGATCGATACTGGTTATATTGACGTAATGACCGAAGATTTTGATGAAGCAGTAAAATTAGTTCTGGAAGCAAAAAACTCAAAACAACCTCTTTCAGTTGGCTTGGTAGGAAATGCAGGGGAAATTCTGCCTAAGTTTATTGAGAAAAATATCATTCCGGATGTTTTAACAGATCAAACCTCAGCCCACGACACTCTTAATGGTTATATCCCAATGGGATTATCTCTTGAAGATGCTGTAAAACTTAGAAAATCTAATCCCAAAAAATATATTGAATTATCAAAGAAAACGATTGTTGAACACCTAAGTGCAATGCTCGAACTGCAAAAGAAAGGAGCGATTGTATTCGATTACGGAAATAATATTCGAGGAGAAGCAAAAGAAAACGGAGTCAAAAATGCGTTTGATATTCCGGGTTTTGTTCCGGAATACATTCGACCATTGTTTTGCGATGGCAAAGGTCCATTTAGATGGGCTGCGCTTTCGGGTGATCCAAATGATATTTACGCCACTGATGAAGCTGTTATTCAAGCATTCCCCGAAAATGAACCATTAATTCGATGGATAAAAATGGCGCAAAAGAAAGTCCATTTTCAAGGCTTACCAACACGAATTTGCTGGTTGGGCTACGGTGAGAGAGCCAAAATGGGAAAAATTTTCAACCAACTTGTTGCAGATGGGAAAGTAAGCGCACCTATTGTAATCGGAAGAGATCATTTAGACTGTGGTTCGGTTGCTTCTCCTTATCGTGAAACAGAAGGTATGATTGATGGATCTGATGCCATAGCTGATTGGCCTATTTTGAATATTTTACTGAACTCAATAGGTGGTGCAAGCTGGGTTTCCTTCCATCATGGAGGCGGGGTTGGAATTGGAAAATCTCTTCATGCCGGAATGGTAATCGTTGCAGACGGCACAAAAGAAGCTGAAGAACGCCTTGAACGAGTTTTAACCTACGACCCCGGGATGGGCATAGTAAGGCATGTTGATGCCGGCTATGAAAGAGCTGTAGAAAATGCCAAAAAATTCAAAATAAAAATACCAATGATGAAATAAAACTTAAAAGTAGAGGAAAAAAATGAAAATGAAAGTTTTAATTGCCGACAAATTTCCGGATCAATATGTGACCATGTTGAAAGATCATGATCTTGAAGTAATTTATGAACCAAAGCTTGGTGAAAACGATTTACCTAAGGCAGCTGAAGAGGTTGACATACTTGTAGTCCGTTCAACCGTTGTAAATGAAGAGACAATTGAGAAATCAAAAAATCTTAATCTTATTATACGTGCCGGCGCAGGATACAATAATATCAATATTCCTGCAGCAAATAAAAAAGGCGTATATGTTGCAAACTGTCCGGGGAAAAATTCAATTGCAGTAGCTGAATTAGCAATTGGCTTGATGATAGCATTGGATAGAAGAATCCCAGATAACGTAATAGATTTCAGAAACAAGAAATGGAACAAAGCAGAATATTCTAAGGCAGAAGGATTGTACGGAAAAACTCTAGCTATTGTAGGATACGGAAATATCGGTAAGGAAGTAGCAAAAAGAGCAATTGCACTCGGTATGAATGTGTATGTTAAAGATATCAGCAGAATTGAAGGCTATGGAGTTAAAGATTTTTCTGATTTCGATAAAACATTGCCGATCGCCGACATTGTTTCGGTTCATTTACCTGTTACTCCTCAAACAAAAAATTTATTCAACGATAAAATGTTCGGATTTATGAAAGATGGAGCAATGTTTATCAACACTTCGCGTGCGGGTGTAGTTGATGAAAAAGCATTGATTAAAGCGGTCAAGGAGAAAAAAATCAAAGTTGGATTGGATGTTTTTGCAGATGAACCGGAAGGAAAAACCGGGGAGTTTGTTTCCCCGCTTCAAGATGTAGATAATGTTTATGTAACCCACCATATTGGTGCATCAACTGAACAAGCACAAAATGCGGTTGCCGAAGAGACAATTAGAATTATTTTGGATTACATTCACAGCGGTGTTATTGCACATTGGGTAAATAGAGCAAAATTGACTGACGTTCATTTTCAGCTTGCTGTTAAACATTTTGATAAACCGGGCGTGCTTGCATCGATCCTAGATGTGCTTCGACAAGAAAATGTTAACATCGAAGAAGTAGAAAATATTATCTTCGACGGTGGTTTGGTAGCTCTTTGTACGATGAAATTGAAAGATCAAATTACAAGTGATATGCTGAGTACAATAAAGAGAAATCCGAATGTGCTGACAGTTTCCTATGTAAATATTTAAGCCAATCATTAAAAGTCCGAATTCAAAATGAGTTCGGACTTTTTTCTATACGAACTTTATATCAAAAATATCGTCTGCAAATTTGAAGAAGTAAGAAAACTTATATAACTCTTTAAGCGCTTCCGTTTCGTTATCAGTCATCTCAAAATACACACTATCCAGATTTTTTTTAATAAAGCTATTAACCTTACTTTCATAATCAAATTTTTCAAGTGTTGTATCGATATTGTTTATTACTTTTTCATCCAAACTTTCAATTAGTTTATTTAATTGGCGTAATTTCTCCTCACTTTTAGAAGCAAAGATAAAATTAACATAAGGCAAATTAATCAGCTCACTTACTTGTTCTGCAATACTGATTCCGGTTTCAGTCCAGTCAAAATCAAAGATTGAATTACCTGCAAAGAGATAGCTATTATTCTCCGCCATGTCCTTTTCAGTATCGAGAACAATTTGCAGTTTTGATTTATAAAGTTCTTGAAACACAATTTGGCTTGCCATCACTTCGTTTTTTGACACATCTCCTCTTAGAAAGAGATTTTTGATCTCCAACTTATGTTCGGGAAATTTGTAATAAGCATTTGCCAGTGGACCGTCAAATGAAATTGCAAGCTTAGAGGAAACAAATAAGTTTTCATTTTTGATTAAATCAAACGAGGGAATAATTGCAACATCGCATTTATCATCTAATAAATCTTGAGTTATCATCGAAGCCTTCTGAATCGAGGCATTTGCTTTAAATTCCTCGGAAAGATTTAGGATAAAAATCGCAGTAAAAACATTTCCGGGCATTAAAATTTTCATATTATTTCCAAAATATTTAAAACTAAAAAAGCCGCTTCTGAAGCGGCTTAAAAAAAGAAATAAACTCTACTTTACATTTTTATCTTTAATACGTGCTGCTTTACCTGAAAGACTGCGCAGATAATAGAGTTTTGCTCTTCTAACTTTACCTTCACGTACTAAATCAATCTTTGCAATTTTAGGTGAGTTATAGGGAAATATTCTTTCAACCCCGACACCGCTTGAAACCTTTCTTACGGTAAAAGTTTTGTCCCAACCGCTTCCTCTAACACTGATTACATCACCTTCAAAAGGTTGTATTCTTTCCTTGTCGCCTTCGATAACTCTCACATGAACACGAACTCTGTCACCAGATTTAAATTTGGGATAATCTGTTCTCTGTTCAAACGTCATTAAGTCTTGTAATTTATCCATTGCTACTCCGAACTATTATTTTTTTTCCACTTTTTAGTTAAAATTTCAGATTGTGTATTTTTCCACTTTTTAATTTCTTTTTCGTTGCCGGATAATAATATTTCCGGGACTTTCATTCCTTCAATTTCTGCCGGTCTCGTAAATTCCGGTGCTGCAATTATCTGATCGTCAATAAATGAATCGGTAAGTGCAGATTCGCTGTTCCCCAAAACTCCGGGAAGCAATCTTACTACCGAATCAATAATTAGCGAAGCTACAAGTTCTCCACCGCTTAAAATAAAACTACCGATTGATATTTCATCTGTCGCAAATTTTTCTCTCACCCTGTCATCGATTCCTTTATAATGTCCGGCAACAATAATTATATTTTTTGCGAGCGAAAACTTTTTGGCTAATGATTGATCATATTTTTTACCGCCCGGTGAAGAAAAAATAATATTGTCATACTTTCTTTCACTCAATAGTTTCTTAAAACAGTTGAAGAAAGGTTCCGGCTTAAGAAGCATTCCGGGACTTCCGCCAAACGGTCTATCATCAATCATTCTATGTTTATCAGTCGTATAATCCCGAAGCGAGTGAAGATAAATCTCAACAATGTTTTTGTGTTGAGCACGTTTAATAATGCTGTTCTGCAGATTACTTACCATCAATTCGGGCACTGCAGAAATAACATCAATTCTCATCGTCTTCATCCGTCATAAGATACAATTTATAATCATCCGCAAGATGTAGAACTTTTTGTTCCGCATCGAACGACTCAATGCAATTTTTTATAGCCGGCAGCAAGATTTCCTTTCCATCGACAGAATTGATGATATAAATATCGTTGGACTGCAACTGATAAACTTCTTTCAATTCTCCAAAGAACAAATCATTATAAAAAACTTTACTTCCAATTAGATCGTGAATAAAATAAGTATCTCCAGGAAGCTTTACCGCTTTATCATTTTCAAGAAAAAGACTGCAACCGATTAGATCGCTTAAATATTCACTATCGCCGAAATTGCAAAATTTTAAGGCAATTTCTCCACCTAAATCTCTTACATCCTCAACTTCTAATATTTTTAAAGAGTCGAAGATTTCAATGAAAACGTTTTCCAAATCAAAAAAACGATCCGGAAAATCGGAAAAAGAAGAAACCAACA
>CAZCLA010000030.1:0-15248 GCA_964499285.1 uncultured Melioribacteraceae bacterium | reverse complement strand
GGCAAAGTCTCCTCGATATTTACACTATCGGGATTGTCAACGAGATGTTTTGCAATAAATTCTACAAATTCTTTCATAAAACTACCTATTGGTATATGAGAAAAAAATAGGTACTAATTAATGAAAAGGAATTGATTAGAGAATTTTTATGCTTTCTCTTCGGCAGTTCCCTCTTCGGAAGCAGTACCCGTTGCTTCCTCATTTTCTGTGTTCACAGAAACTTCTTTTTCTGCCTCGGCTTTAGCAGCTTCTTCCGCAGCTTTCTTTTCCTCTTCTGCTGCTTTTTTAGCTTCTTCAGCTTTCTTTTTTTCTTCGGCTTTTAACTTTTCTTCCGCTTTTTTCTGAGCGGCAGCTAATTTTTCTTCTTTTCCAGAATTCCACTGTTCCATGCGGGCGCTTATTTTCTCATCATCTAAGCCTTCTTTTAGCAATTCTTTTTTAAGTAGAATGCCTGATTTGCTCAAAAGGTTTCTTACCGTATCAGTAGGTTCGGCACCAACGCCAAGCCAATAAAGCGCTCTTTCTTCGTTTATCTCAATCTGAGCTGGATTAGCTTTCGGGTTATATAATCCAATTGCTTCAATAAACTTTCCGTCTCTCGGAGACCGAACATCAGCAGCAACAACTTTATAAACAGGTTGTCTTTTTTTCCCCATTCTTCGTAATCTTAACTTAACAGCCAAATTAAATAATCCTCCTAATTTAATTTATCAATTTATTCTTAAATTCTTCAAATTTCTCATCATTTTTTTGTTATTTTTTCCGCTGAACATTTTCATCATTTTCTGCATTTCGTTAAACTGTTTTATCAGTCTATTAACATCTTGAATCGAATTTCCGCTTCCTCGAGCAATTCTTTTTCGCCTATTTCCGTTTAATATTTTAGGATTCTTTCTCTCTTGTTTTGTCATTGATTGAATTATTGCTTCAACCCTAACAAGTTGTTTATCATCAATATCCGTTTCCTTTAAGTTTTTACCCAGTCCGGGAACCATTCCAAGCAACGATTGAAGGGATCCCATTTTTTTTATCATCTTAATCTGCTTCAAGAAATCTTCAAAATCAAATTTATTAGAAAGAAGTTTCTTTTCAAGATCCTCAGCCTCTCTTCCATCAAATTGCTGCTGAGCTTTCTCAACTAATGAAACTATATCTCCTTTACCAAGAATTCTTGAAGCCAATCTTTCCGGATAAAAAACTTCAATTGAATCAAGTTTTTCTCCTAGGCTCAAAAACTTAATCGGTTTTTCGACAACGGCTCTGATTGAAAGAGCACAACCCCCGCGCGAATCGCCATCCATCTTAGTAAGAACTATTCCATCAAAAGCTAATCTATCATGAAATGCTTTTGCTGAATTTACGGCATCCTGTCCGATCATCGAGTCGACAACAAACAATATCTCCGTCGGTTTAACCGCTTCTTTTATCGAGGCAACTTCATCCATCAAAGTTTCATCAACATGTAAACGCCCGGCAGTATCGATAATGATGGTGTTAAGTCCGTTTGCTTTTGCATAATCGAGTGAGTTCTTAGCAATCTTAACAGCATCCTTATCTCCATCAATCGAAAAGACTGGAACATCGATCTGTTTCCCAAGTGTTTTCAATTGATCGATTGCAGCAGGTCTGTAAATATCTGCGGCAACAAGAAGTACTTTTCTTTTTTGATCGGTCAGCTTTTTAGCAAGTTTACCTGAAAAAGTAGTCTTACCAGAACCTTGCAACCCAACCATTAGAATAATTGTCGGTCCCGAAGGATTAATTCTAATCTCGCGGTTGGAGCTTCCCATCAATTTTGTCAGCTCATCATAAAAAATTTTTGTGATAAGTTGACCTGGGGTAACGGAAGCAAGCACCTCTTTACCAAGAGCTTTCTCTTTAACATCCTCAATAAAGTTTTTGGCAACTTTATAGTTAACGTCAGCATCTAAAAGAACACGCCGGATTTCACGAAGAGTATCCGAAATGTTAGTTTCAGTTAATCTTCCTTGACCGGTAATTTTTTTAAGAGCTTTATCAAGCTTAAGAGTAATGTCCTCAAGCATAATACTTCATAATCCTAAATAAAATAACAAAAAAGCATCATCATATCAATCCAAATTATGCACTTTTCAAGGCATTCGCCCCGGAAACAATCTCCAAAATCTCTTTCGTGATAGCCGCTTGCCGCTCTTTGTTATATTTTATCTGTAATGATCTAATTATTTCTTTTGCATTTTCTGTGGCCATGTCCATTGCGGTCATACGCGCACCTAGTTCTGCAGCATATGATTCAAGAAGTGCCTTCCAAAATTGAGCATTTAGGTGTTTTGGGAGCAGTGAATTGATAATGCTAATTTTATCGGGTTCGAAAATAAATTCAACATTGTTTGCTGCATCTTCATCAGAAGTTTCAAAAGGTAATATCGGTAATAGTTGTTCCTCCACAACTTCTTGCTGCACAACTGATTTGAATTGATTGTAAACAACAACTACTTTATCAATTTCGCCATTCAGAAATTTATTCACAAAATCAGTAACCATAGAAGATGCAAATTCGAATTTAAGTTCGGAAAAAATACCGGGATACGATCCGGCGACATTATCAAAATTTTTCTTGAAGAAGTCGTTCCCTTTCTTACCCACACAGTAAAGAGAGAGGGAATTATCGTCAACCAAACTTATATATTTCTTTTGAATCAAATCTTGCGCTTTTCGAATTGCGTTCATGTTAAACCCGCCGCAAAGTCCTCTATCCGAAGTCAATAAAATAACGGCAATTTTTTTTACTTCGCGTTCTACAAATAACGGATTAGAAATATTGCGCTCAGATTTGATCAGGTTTGACAAAACTTCAGCAACCTTCTGCGAATAAGGTTTAGCAGCAAGCATATTATCTTGTGCTCTTTTTAGTCTAGCAGCAGCAACCATTTTCATAGCTTTAGTAATCTGCTGGGTGTTTTTTACACCGACTATTCTTCTTTTTATGTCACGAAGAGTTGCCATGAGTTCTTATTCACTGACCTTAAATTTTGACAAGAATTCATTTAATACGTTCTTCAGTTTTTCAACGATCGGATCTGTAAGTGCTTTTTCTTTTTTAATGTTTTCGAATAAATCCGAATGTTTTAAATCAATAAATTCTATAAGTTCTTTCTCAAATCTTTTTACATCAGGAACGGGGATTTTTTCCAAAAATCCTTGAGTACCGGCATATACGCTTACCACTTGTTTTTCAACCGGCACAGGGGCATATTGACCTTGCTTAAGCAATTCAACTAATCTAGCGCCCTTTCCCAAAGTTCTCTGAGTTGCTTTATCCAAATCGGAACCGAATTTAGCAAAAGCTTCCAACTCTCTATATTGTGCGAGATCCAGTTTTAATGAACCGGCAACTTTTTTCATAGCTTTAATTTGAGCATTGCCGCCAACTCTCGATACGCTAATTCCTACGTTTATTGCGGGACGCACGCCAGCGTTAAACAAGTTAGGTTCGAGATAAATTTGACCGTCTGTAATCGAAATAACGTTTGTGGGAATATAAGCTGACACGTCGCCTTGTTGAGTTTCGATGATTGGAAGCGCGGTTAAACTGCCTCCGCCTTCTGCATCGCTAAGTTTTGAAGCTCTTTCAAGAAGACGTGAGTGAAGATAGAAAATATCTCCGGGATAGGCTTCACGTCCTGGAGGTCTTCTCAATAGCAATGATAATTCTCTGTAAGCAACAGCTTGTTTAGAAAGGTCGTCATAAATAACGAGCGAATGTTTTCCATTGTCCCTAAAATATTCACCGAGAGTGGCTCCTGCGTAAGGAGCAATATATTGAAGCGGTGCAGGTGTTGATGCAGGGGCAGAAACAACAGTCGTATATCCCATAGCGCCTTGTTCTTCAAGTTTTGCTACAACTTGAGCAACAGTGGAATTCTTCTGACCTATCGCCACGTATATACAATAAACCGGCTCAATTCCTAACGCTTTTGCTTCTTCGGTGTGTGTAAATTTCTGATTTATGATTGCATCAATCGCAACAGCAGTTTTACCCGTTTGGCGATCGCCGATTATTAGTTCCCTTTGACCTCTGCCGATCGGAATCATAGCATCAATAGCAGTTATTCCGGTCTGTAAAGGTTCAACAACAGGCTGTCTTTGAATAACGCCCAGGGCTTTTCTTTCAATGGGCATATATTTAGAATGCTGCATTGCACCTTTTCCATCTGTCGGTTCGCCGAGAGGATTCACAACTCTACCGAGCATATAATCCCCGACAGGGAATGACGCCACACGTTTTGTCCTCTTGACTGTATCGCCTTCCTTAATATGAGAACTTTCGCCAAATAACACACAGCCAACACTATCTTCTTCGAGGTTCAGAACCATTCCCATAACGTCGTTTGGAAACTCGATCAATTCGCTCGCCATGACTTCTGATAATCCGTAGACTCTTGCAATACCATCACCGACTTGAAGAACGGTACCGACATCATAAATATCCATTTCATTCTCGAAACCGCCAAGCTGTTTCTTTAAAATCGCCGAAACTTCATCTGGTCTAACTTCCGCCATTTTTTTTCCTTAAAATTTTTAGTTCAGATTAATTGATTCTGAAATAAATGTTTTTTTCAATCTTTCCAATTGATGAAAAATTGAAGCATCAATTATTGTGTCCCCAATTTTTGCAATAAAGCCACCAATAATCGAAGAATCAATTTTAAATTCAGCCTTTACTTTTTTATTGGTAAAGACTTCCAGTCTGTTTATTATTTTTTCTTTTTGGGAATTGTCAAGTTCAACTGCACTTGTAATCAGAACATTGACGATTCCTTCCTTTAGATTTTTTAATTCAATAAATCTGTCAGTTATATCGAAATAAAGATCTTCTCTTCCTTTATTTAGGATCATATACAAGAATTTAAGTACTTCATCAGTGACTTTTTCCGAAAACAAATCATTAAGAATATTTTTCTTTTTTTCTACACTAATTATCGGATTTGCCATGATCCTTCTTAGCTCTTTTGAAGCAGCAAATGTCGAATTAATCAATTCAATATCTACAGCTACTTTAGCGAGCAAATTTTTCTCAACTGAATCTTCCAGAAGAGAGACAGCATATCTTGTTGAAACTGCAAACCGACTCATAATTAGTTCTTAGAAATATCCTCAATATATTTATTGATAATCTTCGATTGCTTTTCTTTGTCCAAATTTTCAAGAATAATTTTTTCCGCAGCATCAATTGCTATCGCAGCAACTTGATCCTTCAAATTGGAAAAAGCTTCTTTATTTTTACGTTCAATTTCCGAAGCAGCATCATCCATAATCTTCTTCGCTTCGTTTTTGCTTTCTTCAATAATTTGGGATTTGAGTTTTTCCGCGTACTCCCTGCTTTGGCCAACTATTTTTTGTGCTTCTTCTTCCGCTCTTTCAATGCTTGCCTTGTTATCGGCAATCATTTTTTCCGCTTCTTTCTGAGCTATTTCAGCTTTTTCGAGAGATTCTTTTATAAACTTCTCTCTTTCGCTCAAAGAATTAAGGATCGGTTTCCATGCTAGTTTTTTTAAAATTAAAAGAAGAATAACAAAAGTTATAACAGTCCAAATCATCAATCCGGGATTAACGTCAAGCAAACCGCCCTGTGCACTTCCAGAGAATGCGAGTAAAACTTTGGACATTCCGAGCATAATAAATTTTCCTATTTCTGTTTGTTAATTATTACTTAAGTGCCAAAAGAATACAGATCACAAGCGCAAAAAGCGAAATTCCCTCAATAAGCGCAGCAGCAATAATCATAGATGTTCTAATATCACCAGCAGCTTCCGGTTGACGTCCACTAGCTTCCATTGCAGAACTAGCTAATTTTCCAATTCCAAAAGCTCCCCCAATAACAGTTAAACTGGCACCAAAACCAGCAGCTAAGAATGCGAGATCCATTTATGTCCTCCTAATTAATAAATTGAATTAATGTTCCTGATGAACAGCCATACCTATAAATAATGATGACAGCATCGTAAATATATAAGCCTGAATTAGTGCAACGAGCACTTCCAATAAATATATAAATAAAGCAAACGCAACCGAAACGGGTGCGACATACAAAGTTTTCAGAATAAAAATTAAACCGATCAAGGCTAAAATCACAATGTGACCGGCGGTCATATTTGCAAATAATCTTATTGCTAACGCAAATGGTTTTGTAAACAATCCGAGCAATTCGACAACAAACATAATCGGGAGAAGCCAGAAAGGAACCCCGTGAGGAATCAAACCTTTAAAGTAACCAAACAAACCGTTCTTCATTACTCCGCCTATTTGAATGACAAAGAACGAAATAATAGCTAAAGTTGCTGTTACTGAAATATTGCTAGTTGCGGTTGCCCCAAAAGGAACCATTCCTAAAAAGTTACAAACCAGGATGAAGAAGAAAACCGTCAATAAATAAGGAAGGAATTTTTCGTATCCTTTTTGAATTGTTGGTTTTGCGATTTCATCTCTTACAAAGACAACGAGGACTTCAAAAAAATTTGTAACTCCTCTTGGAACTAATGATTTTGAGTAGGATCTACTAACAGCAGTAAAAATAACTGTAAGAATCACAAGAGCGATCCACATAAAAACTACATGCTGAGTGATCGAAAGATCAATACCGAAAAGATGAATTTGCGGAAGCGGAATAATTCCAAACAGTTCGTGACTGTCAAGAATATGGTGCATAATCCATCCTGTCTCGGCTTGTTCTGCCGCATCAGAAGCTGTATGTAAAGAATCAGTTAAAGTCTTAACCGTCGTCTCGTTCATTAGTATCCGTAATATTTTTCGCTTTCACGTTTGTGTAAAAATGCATTATTTCCACTGAAAGCAGAAGAAAATAAAAAATAAAGAATACTAATATAAATCCATATCTGTCAACATTCAAGAATTTTATGAAAATAATAACCGCAGCAAGAATGACGACAAGCCTAGCACCCATTCCGCCTAAAACGGATAAAAGAAAGATTTTATTTGGTTTTCCCCTCGATTTTTCGAAGAGATAAAATGCAGTAAAACTGTTAAATAAATTCAGTATTCCCGCATAAATCGAAGCAGTAAGTTCGTCTTGAGAAATTGATTCATTAAAGTATAACAGAGCAATTATTCCATAACCTATAATAAATATTGCAACAACCGGTTTAATCGTTTTTGACATTATTTTTTTTCTTATTTAATTGAAGAACCGTTTTTATAAAATTATAAATACCAGCAAATCCACCGAAAAAAGCAAATGAAATGGTAAGAATTGGCTCTGTCTCAAATTCGCTATCGAGCCATCTGCCTAAAAAAAACATTAGAATTATTGTAGCTGCTAATTGTGCACCAAGACCTAAATAAGGCCCAACTTCTTGAGCAGACTTGCCGAACTTTTCTGCGGATCCTTTGAGTGGATTCATTTTATATCAGGTTTCGGAGCACTTGTAGGAATAGGAGTCATTGTGCTCTTACCGTCGAATTTTGCGCCTTCTTGAATAATCAGAAGTTTGGAAATAACGTCTCCTTTCAGCCGCGAAGTAGATTCAAGAATAACTTTTTCCGTAGCTTTTACACTTCCTTCAATCGAACCACTGATTGTGACATTTTTTGCATTTATCTCGCCTTGTATTTTTGATCCGTCTCCCAAAGTCAGATTTCCGTTCACTAATACATCACCGACAATAATCCCATCGATCCTCACATTTCCATCACTGCTGAATTTACCTTCAATTTTTACTCCTTTGCTAAGAATGCTGACTTCCTCACTTGAACGAAAATCTTTTTTTGGTCCCATTAACCCTCCTTATTTACTAAAAATTACTGCCGGATCCATTACTTTGCCAAAGTGCCACAATTCGAAATGAAGGTGTGGACCGGTAGATTTTGTGCCCGTACTACCAGTCAAAGCAATCAACTCACCTTGGTAAACATACTCTCTTTCTCTTTTAAGTAAGCTTGAACAATGCTTATATTTAGTTATATAACCGGAGCCGTGATCGATCATCATCCAGTAACCATCGCTGTCAGAGAAGGAAGCGGACAGTACGAGGCCCCCAGCCGAAGCATAGACTGGACTACCAGATTTTGCAGCATAATCCCAACCAAGATGCCCTCTTTCCTGGTTAAAATACTGTGTCACAATCGAATTAACCGGTTCAATAAAAACAATATTCGTGTCAATTAAATCCGGGAAAAATTTTTCCCACAATTTTAAAAATGCGAATAAAACCGTTCCACCTTCCGTAACCTTACCCGTTTCATCATCAATTCTCAAAGAATCGAATTCGGTAGCGCTTGAATCAATCTCGCCACTGCCGAGCAGGATTGCATATTTTAACTTTTTATTGGTCGAGGATAGTTCAGATACTTCGTTCGAAAGAAAAACAATTTTATCTTCCAGTTCTTTTATTCTTTCAGTATAATTTTCAAGACGGTCTTTTTCGGTAAGAAGTACTACTTCTTTAATGGGTGTAAAAAGTATCAATAGAGTTGTAAACAGAACTACCATTGCTACAAACGAAATAATGAAGAATAATACCTGTCCTAATCCAAATTTATATCTTTTTGTCTGAAGTACAGGCAAATTTGGTGTGATATAAACAGAAGATTTTTTAAGTTCTTCGAAATTAAACCAAGTCATGGGGAGTTAAATCATTTTTATCGAATAATTTACTGAAATTTTCAGATAAGTTCTTCCACTTTATCCATTATTTGAAACAAATTTATTTTATGTCCACATTCAAAAGTTCCAATTGGACATTTTTTGTGTCCGTGAATTCCACATGGCTTACAGTCGAGATCCGTTACTCCAAACGTTAGACTTTTTTCTGAGTATGGAAAAAATCCAAATTCCGGGACAGTGGAACAATAAACCGTAAATACGGGAATGTTTGCTGACATACCGATATGAGTCGGAGCACTGTCGTTGGTAACCAGAAATTTGCATTTTGTAAGTAAGAATGATGTTTCGGAAACATTAAACTTGCCGGCAACAGAAATCACATTCTCATCAAATTTGGAGGAGATCTCTTCACACAACTTCGAGTCATCTTTCCCGCCGATTAAAACTACCAAGCAATTTCTTTTTCTCAGTTCTTCGATTAGTTTTGTAAATAGATATTGAGGCATCTTTTTTGTTTCCCACACAGAACCGGGCGCCACCGCACAAACAAGTCCATCTTTATCCAAATATGACGTAAGAAAATCATTCACATTTTGTTTTTCACCATCCGAATAATTAAGTGAAGGAAATATTTTCCAATTGCTTTCATTAAAATTTACGAGACGAAGGTTTCTTAAAACTTCGTGTTCGTTATGATTATATTTTATTTTCCTTTTATATAAAAAAGAGCCCGCAGATTTATCGAACGAAACTGAATCTTTGGGTTTAACTAAAAAACTGAGCAGCGATGATCTCATAGAACGATGAGGTGAAATGACCAAATCGTAATGTTCTCTAACAAGTTTTTTAGCAAATCGAAAAAGAGAAAATATATTTTTTTCTTTTCCTTTTTTATCGATAACAAATACTTCGCTTACATGGAGAGATTTTTCAAACACTTCTTTTGTAGATGGTATACAGACTACGTCCAATTCAACATGTCTATTGTTTTCCTTAAAGTATTGAATCATAGGAAGAGTTAAAATTGCATCCCCTAAGAATGCTGTTTGGATGACAAGTGCTTTATTCATTTTAATACTTCCAAATATTGTGCATCCAAAACCATTGAGCGGGATAGACTTTAATCATCCCTTCTAAAATATTAAAGTATTCTTGATTTATCTGTTGAATTTTTTCGTCGATTGTCCCGCTGAATTTTTGATACTCAATTTCTTCCATAAATATTTTAAATTTATCATTCTCTGTCCTAGCCGCAAATGATACTAGTATAGGCACATTTAATTTAATTGCAATAGAAGCTGTTCCAGAATATATTGCGGTGGGCTGATTGAAAAACATGACTCTCATTCCTTCTCGTGGTCCTCTCTGATCACCGACAACTCCAACAGTTCCTTTGTTTTTTAGTACACTGAAAATCTCCTTTACAGAAGCTCCCAGTGAAATAACCTTATTCCCAAATTGTGTTCTTCTCCTGTTGATGTAGTCTGTTATATAATTATTACGTTGCTCTTTATACAGACCATACATAATCCTATCTGTCAATAAACCCGCAATTAAACCTGCAATTTCCCAATTTCCAAAATGTGCGGTAAGCAAAAAAACCGGTTTTCCTTCCTTCACCAAATTTTGATATTTATATTGTTGACCATCTGCCAGTAAGTTTAGCACATCCTGTCTGCTCAACTTTTCCATGAACATTAGTTCGATCATAGTAAGAAGAATATTTCGGTAATTTTCAAGGGCAAGTTTTTTTATATCCGATTCAATAAGTTCGGGAAAAGCAGTTCTAAGATTTTTGAGGACGACATCTTTTCTTAATTTTATAACTTTAAAGAAAAACCAGGCAAGATATTTTGCTGCTTTTCGGGAATTTTTAATACCAATAAAATGAAAAAACTTCGCGAATGTATTAAAGAGGAAATATTCTAATTTGTTTTTATCGATCACTTTATCTCGAGTCTGTCCGTCCAATGATAATTATGAAGTTCTCCCCGTTTATCCGAGTGAAGCAAAGTATATTCCGAGAACCCTTCAATATCACCGAATATGAAGGTAACTCCATTTTCAATAGAATAATAACGCCAAGTTACATAAGGTTTAAGATTAGGTTCATTTGTATAATAATTTATCTCGTCAGGAAAACCGTATAGGATAAGCACTCTTCCTCTATCCGATTTTACGCCGTCTTTCAGAATAGAAGTAAAATTTTCTTTTGCATACTTAACTCTTCGCATTACCTCATCAAAAAATCTGTTATCATCACCCCGATTTTGATAATCTCGTCGCTTCCAAAAATCGAAAAGGAATTTTCGTTTCGCTTCAAGTGAAGCAGCTTTTTCCCATAATTGTTTTTCTTCTTTAGTGGCAAAATACTGAGTCTCGTCAAACAGGTCCTCACACTCTTCCTCGGAAAATACTGCGAATCTACTTTCTAAAAAATCAGTTTTTTTACTTCCGGAAGTTGTCACATCTGTTCTACTTCTATTTATCACAAAGAATGGTTGTGATCTTTCAGATAAAACATTATTCAATGTATCAAGAAGTTGAATTTTAAAATTGTAACTACCGCTTTCGAAAGCAGACAGATTAATGCGTCCTACTTCAATTGACGAGGTATAAGATGATCTCTCGAGTTTATCCTTTCGATAAACCTCATCATTTTTTGAATTCTCAATTATTCGTCTAACTATAACAGGATTAATATTCCCATAAATTTCGGCGTAATAATTAAGTAATGAATTGTTCAAATAAACTAACGATGGATTTGGGATAATTTTATACTTTCCTTTCGAGAACATAGAAATCTCTTCAGTTTCATCAACTGAATAAGCGAGTTCTATACTACTTATCGAGTTCTCTAACTGATAATCGGGTGAATCGACAGAGTAGCTTTTAGAAGCAATTAAATCACTATTATAGTTATCACTAAGTGAATATTCCAAATTGAAGTTGCCGATCGGAATAATTTTTTTTACCAAACCCAATGCAGGAAGATTATAAGTTTGCTCAATCGATACTGTATCCTTGGAATTCCATGCTTGTGAAAAAATTGAAGAGTCCGCATCAGCTAAATTGATTCGCAGCGTGTATTCATAAATTAGGAGAGAATCGACATTAATAGAAGCTAATTGTGAACGATTTATTGCATAATAAATTTCAATATAATTTGATGTGGAATCATACTTAAAAACAGCAGATGTCAAATTTATAATATCGCTGCTTTGAGCAGGTGTTATAGTAAATATCGAAAAGAATACCGAAGCCAGTATTAATTTTCTTAACATAAATAAATTTTTGTTTTAAAGATAAGAAAAGAATTGTATTTATTTATTAGTTTCCTTATTGAGAAACTCTGTTTTTATCTTGTCAATATCGTATCTAACAGAAGCATTAATTTCCTCATCATCCGAAAGTGAAAGGAATTTTTCAAAATAATAAAGTGCTTCTTCGTAATTTTCGGATACATAATGAATGATTCCGGAGTTTCTATAAGCGCCTGCAAAAGTTGGATCGAGTTCAATCGCTCTCTGATAAGAATTTAGGGCGTGTTCAAATTCACCTATTTGAGTGTATGCAAATCCCAAGTTAAAATGAGCTTTCACATCAGCAGGATTTCTGTTAATTGCTTTTGTAAATGATGAAATTGCGTTCCGGAAATCTTTTTTCAGTGCAAAAGCATTCCCGATGTTCATATAAGTCATATAATAATCTCGGAAAAATAATGAACGATTGTACTGTTCGATTGCTTCGTCATAATTTTTTTCTTCAAATGCAATATCACCCAGATATAAATACGCATCGTATTCAGTGAATTCGGGCTTGTCCAGAATTAGATAATAGACAATAAAAAAACTGATCAGAACGCCTATCGGGATTTTTAGCACAGAAAAATTGAGATCTTTAATAGAAGCAATCAATTGTTCTATTCCAAAAGCTGCAAAAATTATCACCAATGGAGTAATTCCAAGTCTATAACGGCCATTAACAAAAAATATTATTGTAGCAAAAACGTACATCACAAGCACTACATAAAAAAGTCCATTATGCTCCTTATTTTTTCTATAAAAAAACAATCCCAAAACAGCGAGAGACGAAATGAAAAGCCAGTTAAAAAATGGAAGCTGTAGTAAATGTGAGTAATTATTTTTGAAGTAATCGTAGTTGATTACCGATGATTGAGAGTTTTCGTTTTCTCCCCAAAACAATAAGAATTTTTTCAAGAGGAGAAATATTTCATCGCCCGGATTGTTGAAAATATAATTAAAACTCTTATCATACCAGTACGATGACACTTCCGAAGGAGATAATTCCGAACCTTTTTGCTGTTCGACATATTTTTCTCCGGTCATATCCGAAGAATAATCAAATTCAGTAGGTGTAACGAATACTCCTTGCGCTTTTTCATTATTTCCGATATAGAAATTAATACCACCATTGGAAGTGAGTAAAACAAAATCATTTCCAACAATGTAGTTGTGAACAGCAGCAAACAATACCAAAGCGGCTGCTCCAATTGTTAGGTTTACAAGTGATTTAACAAAAACGGGCTTGAATTTTTTATCTGATCTTCTTCTCGCAATCATCCATAATACGATACCAAAAAAGATTAGAATAATATTTCCTCGTAGCAATAGTGAGAAACCAAGGAATAATCCAATCATCATCCATTTATCAGTCAGATAAAACTCATCTTTTTTAGATAATAAGTACAAAAGTATAGTGAGGAAAAAGATTTGGATTGTTTCGGATAGAACTAAACCTGAGTAAAAAATGAACTGTGAATAAAAAACCGCAATTATAGCTGCCGCAACTGCAGTAAATTTAGAAAATGAATTTCTTGCAGCCAGATAAATAAAAAGAATAGTTAATGTACTTATTAAACTTTGAAACAAAAGTACGGGCAAATTTGATTCCCCGAACAGAGAATAAAAAACCGCTAAAGTATAAGGATAGAGCGGAGCCATAAAAAAAACCGAATCGCCAACAAATCCATTAGCGACTAAATCTTTTGCCCACTGACTATAAATTGCGGGATCAGAAAAGAGATGCTGCAGGAAAGGAGTATTAAAAATATCGAACACATAATACACACGAAGAGCTAATGCCGTAAGCAGGATTACAAATAGTAATTTTTTTTCAGCTTTATCCAGATCTGAAAGCAGAGCGGATTTTTTAATTTTGGGATTCAACTTCATTTTAAAGAACTATGTTCCGCTGATTAAATTATACCAATCATCATTAGAGAGTTCACCAACTTTATTCGAGTGAATAAGCCTATATTCACCAAATCCATTAAGATCTGCAAAAACAAAAATGATGTTTCCCTCCCCTTGTATAGAATCATAAACCCAAATTTCGTAAGGCTTTGTGTTTAACTCATTTGGATATCTTTCAATCTCATAAGGTTTTCCGTAAGTCACATAAATTCTGCCAAAATCAGTTTTCCAACCTTTTTTCTGCATCAGATTAGCAAAATTGTGATTCGCAAATAAAACTCTATTGAAATAATCATCCTTTGCTTCATTTTCAGGAGTACCAGGAGTATCATCCCGTTTTTCCCAAAAATTATATATAAATGTACTTTTTGCCTCGGAGGTAGTAAGTTTCTCCCAATCACTTACCTCTTTACGGGAGGCAATATATTTTGATTGTTCAAACAGTTCATCCAACTCCTCGATTGTTAAGGTAGCCAATTCCGAGGCTAACAAATTAACATTTGCTAATTGCTGCGATGTGGAATCAATAATATCCGGATTATATACATAAACCTGCTTATATGATTTTGTACTTAGGTTCATGACAGTATCCGCAACAGTAATAATTAAAGTATAGTATCCAGTCGGATATTTATTTACAGGTATTACTCCCACATCAACAATTGAGGGATTTATTCTATTCACAAATTTTGATTTATTGTACACAATTTTATTTGAAGAATTTATAAGATGATGCTCAATTTTTAATTTTTGTGATTCTATGTTAACATTAACGTTATGTATTTCTGAATAGAAAAATATTACGGGTAAATCTTTTCCGAATGTACTACTTGGATTAGGAACTACCTCAAGTGTATTTTTATAAAACATTGACTCTTTATTCTTGCTGTTCTGAACAAGAGAACTGGCAACCAAAATATCGCTTATTGAAAATCTATTCGGATCGATTCCTTTTATTGAAAAATCAAACTCAACTGATTCTTTTGCATTTGGATTATTTTTATCTGATGCAGCAATTTGACATGAATAATCTCCCAGCTCAATTTGAAATCTTAATAATCCGGTTAAATTATTGATTAAATTGTTCGAATCAAGTTTTGATTGAAATTCCCAGTCTCGGTTAACAACAATATTTGAATTTGATAAATCAATTATTTTTATCTGAAGAGTTCCTTCGATAAATTTTTTATTATTCACAATTATTGTCTCATATCCCAACTGTGAAAACGAATAATAAATTTCAACTATTCCTGATTGATCATCAAAAGGGAATACTGCATAGTCGTAATCACCTCTGAACATGGTTTGGGAAAAAATTAAATTTCCCGATAGGATCAAAATCCAAATGATTTTTTTCATCTTACTTCCAATTTAAATCAAAAAAAAGTCCGGCAGATCGCCGGACTTTTGAAGTTAAGTATTGTGCTTAA
>CAZCLA010000029.1:11980-38078 GCA_964499285.1 uncultured Melioribacteraceae bacterium | reverse complement strand
ACCAATAACCTGGGGAGTTGATCGCATTGAGTATGCATCCTGTACTTTTGTTTTTACTTTTCCTGTTAGCAAATCGCTTCCCTCAATACATTTTAGAATTGATCTTGCACTTCTTACCGCGCCGTTAAAACCGCGCAATTCATGAAGCCTCGAATTATAAGGTTTCATGTTTGCATATAAAGCTTCGAGGGACATTGCGCTCGCAATCTCGGCTTGCTTAAGCCATCTATTAATATCATAGAGATGTATTGCGCTCATTGCAGTCAAAAGGTTAGAGCCGTTAATTGTTGCAAGCCCGTCTCTTGCCTGAAGTCCCGGAACAGGTATTCCTGCTTTCTCGAAGGCTGATTTCCCCGGCATTCTCTCGTTCTGATAATAAGCTTCGCCTTCGCCCATCATCAGCAGTGCAATTTGGGACATTGGTGCAAGATCGCCGCATGCACCAACCGAACCTTTCTGACAAACTACCGGAGTTACCCCTTTGTTCAACATTGCAGCAAGTGTTTCGGTTATCTCGGGTCTGCATCCCGAATTACCGTGAGCGTGGACGTTTATTCTGGCAGCCATTGCTCCGCGAACGTATTCGATCGGAGCTGGATCTCCAATGCCTGCAGAATGATTATAGATAAGATATTTTTGAAACTCTTTTACTTGTTCATCATCCAGAACAATTTCCGAAAACTCTCCAATCCCGGTATTTACTCCGTACATAATCTCTTTTGCTTCAATCTTTTTTTCCAACATCGCCCTGCATTTCTTTATCCGATCCAATGCTTTCTTATCGAGTTCAACCTTTTCGCCGTAACGGGCAATTTTTACCAGTTTATTTACCGTTAATCCGCTTCCGTTTAAGATAATTGACATATTCTTCTCCAAATAAATTTTTTACACGTATTAAAAATTACTAAAATGAGAGTGAAAAGTAACATTTATATTGTATCTTACGTCAGATTAATTAGTGATTTAATTCGATTTTTTTAAGCGGATAGAATGGATTTATATATAATAATTTTTATAGTTGTTACGGTTTTAGTGCTTGCGGCTTTAACTGTTTTCTTCTTTTTTATCAGCTGGCTTGACAAAAAAATTGATAAGAAAGACAGGCTCGGCGATTCCGCATTCAGAAAACACGTAAAGAAGAAACCATCTGAAGAGCGCGACTGGACAAAGAAAATTTAGTTTAGATTTACCTTGGCTTTTACTTTACTTAATAACTCCCCAGAAATTACAAGCTCACATGCTTTATCGATATCGAGATGGAGAATTCTGTCGTTTTTCATTTCTCTTATTTTTTTTCTAATCGTCTTATATGATTCGGCGGTTCCTATTCCCGGCTTTAACGGTTTAAGAAACTCCAAACCTTGAGCTGCGGTTAAAAGTTCAATAGCAATTACTCTCTGCACATTTTTAAGAATTTGAAAACAATGTCTTGCAGCAATAGAACCCATCGAGTTATGATCTTCTTGGTTTGCTGAAGTAGGAATTGAATCCACACTGGCGGGATGAGCAAGGGTTTTGTTTTCCGAAACAAGAGCGGCTGCCGTATATTGAGCGATCATAAATCCCGAGTTCAATCCGCCTTTTGAGGTTAAAAATCTCGGAAGTTTGCTAAGTGAGCCGTTGGTTAGTCTTTCAATTCTTCGTTCGGCAACATTTGCAAGTTCCGATAGAGCAATTTTCATAAAATCCATTGCAAGCGCAACCGGTTGTCCATGGAAGTTGCCTCCTTCTATATGCTTCTCTTTATCAGGAAAGATTAGTGGATTATCCGTTACCGAATTCAATTCTATATCGATTCGGGAACAGACATAATCGATTGAATCCCTCGATGCTCCATGTATTTGAGGTATACATCTGAGTGAATATGAATCCTGAACGCGGTCATCGTTTTCAAGGTGTGAAGTTCTTATCTCGCTTCCTTTAATTAGTGCATTCATATTATTTGCAGATGCAATTTGTCCGGCGTAAGGTCGCAATTTCTGAAGATCAAGATCATAAGCATTGTCTGTTCCTCTTAGAACCTCGTGACTCATAGCACCGGAAATATCGGCAAGCTGTGCAAGTTGTTTTGCTTTCAAACAGATATATGAAGCAAAAGCCGTCATCATCTGCGTCCCATTGTTAAGTGCAAGACCTTCCTTTGCCCCGAGTTTTACTGGTTTTAATCCGAACTTTTTTAACGCAGAAATTGCATTTACGGGTTTTGTATATTCTTCGGTTTGCTCGGTAACTTTATCGAATACCTCAACCTTCCCTTTCCCGATCATAGCAAGAACAAGATGCGAAAGAGGAGCTAAGTCACCGCTTGATCCAACTGATCCTTGCGATGGAACTATAGGTATTATGTTGTTGTTTATCATTTCGATCAAAAGCTCGAGCGTTTCAATCCGGATGCCCGAGTGTCCCTGCGCCAGAGCATTAAGTCTTAAGAGCATCATAATCTTAACTATAAATGGCGGAAGAGGTTCGCCAACACCCGCAGCGTGACTGACAATAAGGTTTTCCTGAAGTTTTTCTATGTCCTTTTGACTTATCTTAACATTTGCAAACTCGCCGAAACCTGTAGTTACTCCGTAAATAACTTTATCTTCGGCAACCCACTTATCAATAATCTTTCTTGCTTTTATTACATTTCTTTTCGATTCTGCGGTAAGTTCAATCTTTGGATTTTCATTTATAAAAAATTCTATCTTATCGAGAGTTAATGATTTGCCGTCTATTTTTAGTTTCATTACAACTCCGGTGGAATTATGTTTTCCCGGGAGAATTTATCAATCCCGTAATTTTATTAAAATTAATTTTATCCGTTCTTATGAATATGGAAATTTTATCTTCATCATATTTTGTGCTGATAACGTCCGACAGTTCATAAATCTGGGATATAAGTTTCGATCGTGAAATATCGATTATTATCTCGCGTTCAATAAAATTTTCTTCGTAAACAGAGATCAGTCTTTCCTTAAGTTCGTTTATTCCCATTCCGCGGAAAGCAGAAATTAAAACCGGATTAGGGAAGTGACTCTTAACGTATTCAATTCGATCAATGTTATCAAGAGCGTCAACCTTATTGAATACAGTTATGGTTTCTTTCTTGTCGCTCTTAAGTTCTTTCAATGTTTCGTTTACTACTTTAATGTGATCTTCGAAATACGGGTGCGAAATATCAATTATATGAAGGATTAAATCAGCATCTCGCACAACGTTTAATGTGCTCTTAAATGATTCGATCAAGTTATGAGGAAGCTTTCTTATGAACCCGACTGTGTCGCTTATTATTATCTTTTTATTTTTCCCCAATTCAAAAGAACGAGTGGTTGAATCAAGAGTTGCAAAAAGTTTATCCTCTGCCAAAACTCCCGCGTCAGTTAGAAGATTAAGCAAGGTTGATTTGCCTGCATTAGTATATCCAACCAGGGAGGCTGTTAAAAATTCCTTTCGCTTAACGGATTTTGTAATCTGCTGAGATTCTATTTTTACTAATTTCTCTTTCAGTTTGCTTATCCGTGTTCTTATCAATCTTCTGTCGGTTTCAATCTGTGTTTCGCCGGGACCTTTTGTCCCAATTCCTCCGTACTGTTTTGAAAGGTGTGTCCATGCCCTTGTTAATCTAGGAAGAAGATATTGAAGCTGGGCAAGTTCAACCTGAGTGCTTGCTTGATTTGTTTTGGCGTGAGAAGCAAAAATATCGAGTATAAGTCCGCTTCTATCCAAAACTTTTTTGTTCATCAATTTTTCAAGATTACGAGTTTGGGTGGGGGATAGATCATCGTCAAAAATAATGAGATCGATATCGTTTAATTCAACAAGCTGTGAAATCTCTTCGGCTTTTCCCCTGCCAATGTAATAAGCTGAATCGATTCTATCTCTGTCCTGGACTATCTTAAAAACAGTTTCTGCCCCGGCAGTATCAGTAAGTCGTTCAAGTTCTTCGAGATACTCTTCGGTTTTCTCTTTAGGCTCATCCTTCTTTCTTACAGCAATTAGGATTGCTTTTTCAATTTTTTGATCTTTTACTTCAAGCATTATTTGTTTTCCAATTCGGCTAAATCTTTTTTCGAACTTTTAGAAACGTACATTTCAATCAGCGCAACAGCTAAAGCAGCAATAAGAAAATATTTCCAAAGCTCCGAACCGAAGCGGGATTGATAAATGTCTTCTATGTAATTACTTTCTATATCGAGCGGAAAAATATTTTCAAAACCTGTTTCCGAAAGATATTTTTCCATTTCATCTTCCGTGAGGAAATTCGTTTCCGATTCTTTTTTATCGACATTAACGGCTTTGAAATCTATTAGTTTTTCACCGGAATAAAATTTATAAAAACCTTTCTTAGAAGTATTATTATACTGCAGAAATCTGCTGTTCGTAAGAGTGTCGGATGTGATATATTCAACCATCTCATCAGGTCCGGATGCTTTTATTTGCAGCGATTTTTTTTCTCTCAAATCTATACTTAGAGGCATTCCTGCCGTAGCCATCTCTTCAGATTCTTTCTGTTGCGTCAAATAGAAAACCGATTTAATAATCAGCGGAGCGAACAAACCTTTTACCGGAAAGTCATTCCAATCAAGCGTAAGCGATGAGGCAAACAAAAACAATGCTCCGTCGTCATTTTTCTTCTCAAGAAGAAACGGTGATTTATCCTCGAAGGAAATTATTGTTCCCGAAGAAGATGAACTGTTAGTTCTGAAGTATTTATAAAATTCGGGTGGATTAAATTCACGTTTATCTGTCTCGAACAAATTTGTAAATAACGGATGAAGTTCATCAAATGAATCTGCCTTAATAGGTTTTTCTTCTCTTGAAAGTTCTACGAGCGAAACGATTGTTCCAAGATCAAATCTTTGTACAAAATTATTCAAGTACACTTGTTCCGCATCTGAAGAAGGAATTATTACTATTTTCCCGCCGTCATTAAAATAGTTTATCAGCAAATCTGTGTAATTAAAATCTTCTCCGCCGGTTATAACGAAGATTATATCATAATCATTTAGATTTTTACTTAAGAGATTATTCAGCAAAACCTCATCTGTTTGAATAAGTTTTTCATCAGCGGAATAATTCAATGCTGTGGAAACAAAATGTGCGTCACTTTTATTTTCATATGCGATAAGGACATTAAACTTTTCGGGAACGAAAATATTAAGGTAGCGTTTGTTGTCTTGAAGTATATCATCATCCTCAATCTCTGCGATAACGTCAAGCACACCGGATTTCATTAGAACCGTTTCAAAGTTTAGATTTATCACTTCATCCGAAGAAATTACAGCGCTTTTTTGTGCGGATCTTTCACCGTTAATAAAAAGTGAAACAACAAGATTATCATAATCACGTTCCGAAAAATTTTCTAATTCTGCATTGAATTCGATTTTTTTATTCAGTTCAAATATTTGGTTGTTTACAGAAAGATCAGTAATTGCAGTATTGTTAATTCCGTGGTCGTTAAAATCAAAAGTGTAAAATTTAACAAGATCCGAGTTCTCAACTACGATTTTCTCGCTTGCATTTTGCAGAAAAGATGAAAGTTGGAAATCGGATAAAAGATAAATCTCTTTGTTAAAATCTTTACTCTCGTTCAAAATATTAACGGCTCTTGCTAGCACCTCATCAGCGGAAAAAGTGCGGTCTGAGATTTCAATATTATCGACAAGCGATTTTAAATGTTCGGGATTAGCATAATCGATTAGATCATGTTTCCCGTCGGCTGCCGCCAAAACAGAAATGTTATCTCCGCTGTTTAAATTGTCTATCAATTTTTTTGCAGCAGCTTTTGCAATGTTGAAATAAGAACCCTTATTCGTGATCTTAGACATGCTGAACGAATTGTCTAAAATTATTACCGACGAGGTTTTTGCCGCCGAGGAGGCACCGCCTAATGTAACAGATTCTATTGTGGGCCTTGCAAAAGCCGAGACGAGCAAAAGTATTAGTAAGATTCTAAGAGCAAGCAGAATCCACTGCTTAAGTCTTATTCTTCTTATCTTAGTTTTCTGCAGCTCCTTCAAAAAGGCAAGTGTGCTGAACTCAATTTTTTTTAGCTTGCGTAAATTCAACAGGTGAATTAAAATGGGGATTGAAGCGGCGAGAAGACCGAACAATACTGTTGGGTTAAGAAAAATCATATATTTTTATTAATACTTTCTTCGTAAAATTTTATCACTTTGTCTGTAAGAATATTCACATCAAAAAAGTTTACTGCTCTCTTTCTTGCGGCTGAACCTAAAGCTTCTCTTTTATCCTTCGAAACGATGAGAAGTTCCAATTTATTCGCTAAATCTTCTGCGGTTCCTTTTTCAAATAAGTATGCAGTTTCCCCGTCAACGGCAATGTCAAGCACTCCGTCCGAATTTGAACATACACTTGGTTTGCCGCAAGCCATTGCTTCAACTAATGCGATACCAAAAGCCTCCGAGTGAGAGGGAAACGCAAATATATCAAGCGAAGAAAGAACATCAGGAGTGTCTGCTCTGAATCCTGTAAAAATAACTTTTCCCGATAGTCCGTAATATTTGCTGAGATTTTGAATTTTTTCTGCGTATTCGTTTTCTCCTCTGCTAGGTTCACCAACGATTAAGAATCTTAACCTATCGTATTTCTCGCACAAAATTTTTGCTGCTTCCAAAAATTCTTCGTGACCTTTTCCTTTACTGAACCGTGCAAGCATTCCTATCGAAATATCATTATCAGCGATATTAAACTCGCTTCTTATTTTTTTCCCATCTGTCTTGGATGGATCAAATCTGTCTGTATCAACATAATTGTGAAGTAATTTTATTTTATCCTTTTTTAACGGCGTAGTATCAATAAGATTTTTCTCAATCACTTTGCTAATCGCAAAAGCAAAAGTTATTCTGCTGTACAAAAATTTGTGAAGCATATCTTTTTTTTTGATAAACGATCCGAGCTGTTTGGTTAAAAACAAAGGACATTTTTCAGCTGCAAATTTAAGAGCCGGCACTAATGTCCATAAATCTTTTGAAGCTTGCGTATGAATGAGATCAAACTTTTCCTTTTTCAACAGCTTTGCTAATCTTAAAACTGCAGCAGGATGAAAATAACTTTCTGTTTTTATTGGGATTGTTTTAATTTTTCTCTCCTTCGCAGAAATATGAATTTTCGAATTAGGATAACATAAAAGCAAAACATCGTTGCCGCGTTTAATAAGCTGCAGAGCTGCATCGACGGTTATCATTTCCATTCCGCCCCAGCTTTGGGATAAACATGAATATAGAATTTTCATCAATAAATCTTTTTTAGATTTGCACCGGTGTAGTAATGCAGAAGAATTTCATCAAAGTAATAACCTTGTTTTGCCATATTCGCAGCACCGATTTGACAGAGCCCCACTCCATGTCCCCATCCGGCACCTAATAGTTCAAACTCCTGCGGAATCTTATTTTTTACATTGAGCTTTTTCACGATAAACGCAGAGCTTAATAGATGTGATTTTGACAGCCATTTTCTTATTTCTAGTTCTTTCCCGACGATAAATGATCTTTCGGTACCTGTTATTTCAAGTCTTACAATTCTTCCAGAACTTCCTCTTTCTAATGGTTTAAGATCTATAATATCCCCAAATTCGATACCGCTTTTGACCCAAACAATTTCTTTAAGTTGTTCCTGAGTGTACCGAACATTCCATCTAAAAAAATCAATTGTTGCATGATCAAAATCTACTAGGATATCCGTAAGAAGTTCTTCATCGTTTGTGTTGCAGAATGATATCGGATTTGCTGTAATCCATTTTTTTGCAGCTTTTTCTTCGGATAGATCATCATCAAAATCATCCGGATCATATTTATAATCAAAAATTGGTTTCAAGTATTTTTTTGGATTATTATCCCAGACAGCTTCAAAAGCTTCGGTTCTTCCGCCGCAGCATTTAGAGTATCGTGCATCGCAGATATTATCTCCGTCAATCAATACAATTCCCTCGGTTTCTTCTATAGCTCTGTTTACTCTGTCGAAAGAAGCATTTGGAATACCGTGATATCTTTGACAATGATCGTCAGCGCAGATATCGAAATCTTCGTGTTCTCTGTTATCGTACCATTTAATAAGTTCGTTTTCTGTTTTTATGTTGCTCAGATCCTTATCTTTTACCGGAGTTATCATTTGACTTATCAGCCAGCTTCGTGAAATAATGGCATGAGCTTTTAAAAATTCGATGGGACTGCGTGCGCTCATTTCGCTGGAAATAACGCTTCTTAGATACTCTTCAGCTCGAATAATATTAACTAGAATTAAGTTATTTTCTTTTGCTAAAATTTTTATTCTGCCTCTGAAGCGAGCACGTTTTTTTTGCTGCCAGTGAAAATTTTTGCCAAGTTCAAAGTTTTCAACTACAAACGAATTTGCAAATTCATCATCTGGAATAAGTTCTACATTCTTCAAAAAGGGAACTCTATTTTTCTTACCGATGATTTCAATTCTTCCGTTCACAAATTCAATTGAAATATTACCCGTAAATGTATCGGATTTACCGGATTTGTAATCACCGATAAGCAGCAAGTCAATTTTTCGGTCAGTAACTAATCCAACTTCAATCTTTGGTTCAGGCATATCTTTCCTTTATATATGATACAAATATAAGGATTATCATCATAAGGGAAAGATTATTGAGAGTAGAAATAATCTGAAGGAACGTAAAAAAATATTTCATCCGGCAGAAATTAAAAGGGATTTGTTATCTTAATAACAAAAATTTTGGAAAGTTTATGAATTATCGAGTTCTACTATTTTATAAATATGTGAATTTCAAGGATCCCGAAAGTTTCAGAGATTCTCACTTAAACTTTTGTGCTGATAACAATATCAAAGGAAGAGTTTTTATCTCGTACGAAGGAATTAATGGGACTGTAAGCGGGACTGAAAAGGATATTGAAAAATATAAAAATCATCTAGCTGCTTACGATGAATTCAACGATATTGTTTTCAAAGAAGACGAAGCAAATTCGCACGCATTTAAAAAAATGCACGTTCGTATTAAAAACGAAATTGTAAATTCCGGTCTGGGAGATGTAGATTTTTCAAAAGGCGGTAAAAGACTAAAACCGGAAATGTTAAAACAATTTTATGAAGAGAATAGAGATTTCGTAATAATTGATGCAAGGAACACTTACGAAAGCGAAATTGGCAGATTCAAAAATGCATTAACTCCCGATCTCGATACATTTCGAGATTGGAAAAACATAATTTCCGAAATAGAGGACTATAAAAACAAAACAGTAGTTACATATTGTACCGGCGGGATAAGATGTGAAAAAGCATCTGCTTATCTGGTTGAGAACGGGTTTAATGATGTTTATCAACTCGATGGCGGCATTGTGACCTATACAAAAAAATTCCCCAATACATTTTGGGAAGGAAGCATTTTTGTTTTCGACGAAAGAAGAATTGTCGAACCAAACACGAAGGAAGAGATTAAGCACATCGCAAAATGCTATTACTGCGGTGAACCATCATCCTATTATATCAACTGCCATAATTATGACTGCAACAAACTGATGGTATCATGCCATAAGTGCAAAGTCGAAAATAATTACTGTTGTTCGGAAAATTGCCGGGAATCAGCCAACAAACGCAAAGAATATCACGGTTAAAATATTTCCCCAACACCGCATTTTTTGTGCAATTTTGATAAAGATTTCAGATATTTAGAATAAATTAAATTCTAAAAGCTTATGAAATTATCGAAAACACTTTTTTTGTACCTGATTGCATTCAGTTTCACTTTTGCACAAAATGACACACTAATAACCTTCTCCGAAATAATGTTTTTTCCTTCATCTTCTAACAGCGAATTTGTTGAACTGTATAATACTTCGGATACGGAAACAATCGATCTTGCTAATTTTAAAGTCAAGTATTCTACATCAACTGCTGATCTAATTATTGATAACGGCGATGGAACTTTGCTCGGACCAAATCAATTCGCTGTTATTTTTGAAGGCGATTATGATTTTGTTAACGGTGTTTATGCGGGATTAATAGACCCGAACGCACTCATTCTGGTAATCGACAACAATGCGTTTGGTAGTTCGGGAATGGCAAACACGAGCGACCGCGATCTGCAGCTTCTTAATGCTTCTGATGTTATAATTGATACATATACTTATACAGCTTCGGGGCATTCAGCCGGTATTTCGGATGAGAAAATTATTATGAATCGAAATAATTCCCCGGATAACTGGGCAAACTCAATTCAGCTTGAAGGTACTCCGGGAGGAGTAAACTCAGTCTCACCGTTGACAGATGATCTCTTGGTAAAGAATATAAACTTCACGCCATCTTTTCCGATTGAAGGGGATGATCTTGATATAGCTGCAAAAATTCTTAACAGTGGAAGTGATCCTGCAGCTAATTATGCGGTTGAAATATATCACGATATTAATCAGAATCAGATACCCGATGGAGGTGAACAGATTGCGCTTGAAAATTTAACGAATCTACTTTCAGGAGATTCTGTTATTGTCAACGCTCAAATTCTTGATGTTCAAGAAGGTGTTTATCAGTTCATTGCGGTTGTAAATTATCCCGGTGATCAAAATAATGCAAACGATACACTTATCAATCAAGTTAACGTTGCTCCAAAACCGAATGATCCTTTTGATATTGTTATAAACGAAATTATGTATGCTCCGGTCACCGGTGAACCAGAGTGGATAGAATTATTTAACAGAAGTGCGGAACCGGTTAATCTGAAGAATTGGAGTCTTGGTGACAATTCTAGTTTTGCATTGTTAACTAATGCCGATTTAATAATCCAGCCCGATAGTTTTTTAATTGTAAGCGATGATCCGAACATTACTGATTTTTATACTGTTGAATCACCAATCATTGTCGTGAGTTTACCGTCGTACAATAACACCGGTGATCAAGTGCGTTTGACGGATTCCTTAGCAAGAACTATAGACAGTCTTGAATATCTGCCGTCCTGGGGCGGAAGTTCAGGTAATTCATTGGAAAGAATAGATATTGACGGAGCAAGTACGCTAGAATCTAATTGGGGTGAATCAGTTGATCCTGCCGGCGCAACACCGGGAAAAGTAAACTCACTTACGCCAAAGAACTTTGACTTAAAAGTCCAGAGAATTGTCCAGACTCCGGCTATTCCTTTTGACGGAGATAATGTTGATATAATAACAGATGTTCTGAACAACGGACTTCAAAACGCTGCTGGTTTTTCAATTGAAATCTTTAATGATGTGAATTTTGATAATATCGGTCAGCCTGGAGAATCGATCTTTCAACAGAATTATGCTGCAAATTTAATTCCCGGAGATTCGGTTACGGCTCAATCGCAGATTCAAAATGTGCAGGTTGGGAATTATCAGATAATTACGGAAGTGACATATGCTGTTGATCAGGATACTGCTAACAACAAAATGATTCACCAGTTTAATGTTGTGCCGCGCCCTAATGATCCGCTTGATATTGTGATTAACGAAGTAATGTATGCGCCCACAAATGACGAACCGGAATGGGTGGAACTTTTTAATAGGTCGGGTGAAGACATAAATCTAAAAAATTGGAGACTTGGCGATAATACGAACTTTGCTTTTATCACAAATGCCGATCTGATTCTGCCCGCTGACAGTTTCTTGGTTGTTGCACGGGATATTTCGATCAACAATTTTTACACGATTACATCACGGCTTGTAATAGCAAATCTACCGGCATTTAATAATACGGGAGATCAGGTTCGCGTGCGCGATTCGCTTTCTCGAACAATCGACAGCCTTGCATATCTGCCATCTTGGGGAGGAACAGGAGGAATTTCTTTAGAAAGAATAGATGTTGAGGAAGAAACGAATCTCCAGTCGAATTGGGGATCATCACAAGATCCTTTGGGCGGAACACCGGGGAACCAGAACTCGATTACACCAAAAGATTTTGATCTTACCGTAAAAAGAATTAATCACTCACCTCAATTCCCGATTGATGGGGAAACTGTAAATATTGCATCGGATGTTAAAAACATCGGACTTCAAACAGCTATTAATTTTAATGTACAATTATTTAATGATCTAAATTTTGATGGCATTGGTCAACCAGGAGAATCAATATTTAATCAAGCCTTCAATAATCTGCAACCGGGAGATTCGGTAAATGCTTCAGCTAATCTGAACGGATTATCGATAGGAAGTCATCAGATAATATCTCAGGTAACATTTGGTATCGATGAAAATCCGGCAAATAATAAAATGCTTCATCAGTTCAATGTAATTCCTAAACCAAACGACTTTAATGATATTATAGTAAACGAAGTGATGTATGCTCCCACAAGCGACGAGCCGGAGTGGATAGAATTATTTAACCGAACGAACGAAGCCATTAATTTAAAGGGCTGGAGGCTTGGAGATAATTCATCGAACGCCCTGATTTCTAACACTTCGATTACGATTCCGCCATCAGGATTTATAGTAATAAGCGATGATGCTTCAGTCTCAAATTTTTATGATATTCCTTCGCAGGTAAAAGTTGTGAGTCTTCCTGCTTTCAACAATACCGGCGATGATGTGAAGTTAACCGATTCGCTCGGGAGAACTATCGATTCACTCCGTTATGCTTCGAGTTGGGGCGGAAGCAGCGGCGGCAGATCACTCGAAAGAATAAACACCGATACACCAACAAATATTCAATCGAACTGGGGTTCATCGGTTGGGACCACTAAAGCCACACCGGGAAAAATCAACAGCATTTCTCCCAAAAATTTTGATTTGGCTCTAACTTCATTTGCACAGCAGCCTTTAAATCCTTTTGCAGGTGAACAAGTCCGCTTTACTATGATTGCTCAAAATGTTGGGTTGAATAATGCATCAAATTACAGTGTAGCTCTTTACAACGATTTGAACTTTGATAACATTCCTCAAACTAACGAACAGGTATTCAGTCAATCATTTTCAAATTTATCATCCGGTTCACAGAATACAGTCAATCACACTATTGCCAATCTCAACGAAGGGAATTACAAATTCATTGCAGCGGTAAATTTCAATCAGGATGAGTTTGAAGGAAATAATCGAATGAGTGTGGATTTCTCTGTTGCGCCTCCGCCTTCTGCTTATAACGATGTGATAATAAATGAATTTATGTTTAAGCCACCAACCGATCAACCTGAGTGGGTGGAAATTTATAATAGAACAAATCAACCCATAAATCTAAAGAATTGGACAATTCGTGATAGAAACTCCGGCATAAGAATCTCATCGAATGATTTAATGCTTGCGGGCAATAGTTATCTTGTTATTTCTTCCGATATCTCGATAGACAATTTTTATACTATCCCGTCGAATGTTGTTGTTGTAAACATACCGGCACTAAATAACACCGGTGACGATGTTGTGTTGAGAGACCAATTCGGAAGACGAATAGACTCTCTCGCTTACTCTCCGGACTGGGGCGGTAATAATGGAACTTCTCTCGAAAGAATTAGAATGGACGGCACTTCCACGTTCAGCACGAACTGGGAATCTTCTCTTGATCCAAGCGGTGCGACACCCGGAAAATTAAATTCCGTAATTCCGAAGGATTTTGATCTATCAATCGAATCGGTTCTATTGGACCCGGCAGCGGTGATGCTAGGTTCTTCAGTGGTGATAAAAGCGGATATTTTTAATAAAGGTGAACTTTCGGCAAACGGTGCTTCGGTTAATTTTTATATTGATCTTAATGACGACGGTCAGCTAACACAAAATGAATTAATCGGTACGCAGAACATTCCGAATTTAAGTAGCGGTGCGGTATCTGTAATTGAACAGACATTTCAACCCGAAAACAGCGGCGGTTATAACATTTTTGCGGAAGTCATTTTTGCTCAAGATGAAAGACCCGAAAACAATATCGATTCAGAATTTTTAAACGTGCTTCCCGAACCAATCGAAAGGGGAGTTGTGGTTATAAATGAAATAATGTTTGCCCCCATAGGTGGTGAACCGGAGTGGATAGAGATTTATAATAAAAGTACGCAGCCCTACAATCTTTCGGGATGGAGAGTAAGAGATTTAAGTTCTGGCGGAACTATTAATAGTTCATTAGTCATTAATCCCGGGGAATATGTGGTAATAGCAGATGATTCATCAATTGCAGATTTCTATGATATGGATGTTCTTTGGACTGTTATTAACCTTCCTTCGTTAAATAATGATGGTGATGAGTTGCTGCTGACAGATAGTTTTGGAACAGTTGTTGATTCGGTTGCATATACACCTGACTGGGGAAAAAACGATCCCGGAAGCTCGCTCGAGCGTCTTGATCCGGATTTAGATAGTAACGATCCCGAAAATTGGAGCTTCTCTCTAGAAGGTATTACCGGAACACCGGGATTACAAAATTCGATAGTGCCAAAAGCTTTTGATCTAAAAGCAGAATCAATTTCAATTTCGAAAGAGTATTCGACTTTAGGTGATCAAATAGAAATAGTTGTTAACATATTTAACAGCGGAACGGCAGAAGCAGTCAATGCGGTATTGAATCTTTATCAAAATCTAAAGGATGGTGCAGAACCTCCGCAATTAATTGAAACGAGAAATTTGAATCCAATAAATCCGCAAAATCTTATTGAACATACTTTCTCGACTACTTCCCAAACGGCAGGAATAAATATTTATACGGCTGAAATTATTTTTGAAGAGGATGAATTTCTTCAGAATAATACTAACAGCATTGAGCATAATGTTGTTGAACTGAACGTATTTAGAAACGACATTGTTATAAACGAAATCATGTATACACCTCAGGCTCCCGAACCCGAATGGATCGAAATATATAACCGAAGCGGTTCTTCAATTAATCTCAACAAATTCCAGATTGCAGATGCGAGAGACACTAATACGATCTTGACTCAATCTATTGAGCTAACAGCTGGAAGTTTTTTTGTGTTGGCTAAGGACAGCTCAATATTTGAGAAATATGATATAACTTCGCCGGTTGCGATAGTTAATATTCCTAATCTTAATAATGCCGGAGACAATGTTATTCTGCTTGATTCACTTTTTAGAGTAATAGATTCAGTTTCTTACCTTCCTGTATGGGGAGGCGGATCGGGTTCAAGTCTCGAAAGGATTGATATTGACGGGTCATCCATCGATAAGGAAAATTGGGGGAGTTCAATTGCACAATTGGGCGCGACTCCGGGATCAATAAATTCGATTACGAAAAAAGATTATGACGTTGCGGCTCTTGATTTATTATCATTCCCTGAATTTCCCGTATTGGGAAATAATGTTTCATTTACTGCTGAAATAAAAAATCTGGGTCGTCTGGATGCAAACCAGATATCAGTTCAATTGTTTAGACTCGACCCGATTTCGACAACCGAAGAGTTAAAAGAAGAACTGCAGAATATTACATTAACTGTTGATGAATCTAAACAGATTCAGTTTAATTACATCGAGGAAAATCTACAGCAAGAATGGATATTCAAATTGGTTGTAGTTCTTAACGAGGATGAAAATCCGCAGAACAATGCTATCCAAAAATCTGTTGCTCCTTCGCTTGATCGATCTGCAATATTACTTAACGAAATAATGATGAGACCGGTTAACGGAGAACCCGAATGGGTTGAGATAATAAATTACAGCAGCAGACCGATAAACATCAAAGATTGGAGTATCGGTGATCTGCTGGCTACACCTACGAGAGCAGTAATAACGAATGAGGATATTTTTATTAATCCCGGAGAATTATTCGTGATAGCGAAAGATTCATCAATAACTCAGTTTCACTCTGTGATTCCATCCGGTTTTGTTGAAACCAGCATTCCAAATCTAAACAATGATGTAGACGGGGTTATAATTTACGATCAAAATGGAAAAGTAATCGATTCATTGCGTTATTCGACAAGATGGGAAATTGTCAGCGGTTTTTCCATAGAAAGAAAATCCTTTACCGAAGCGAGTGCGGATTCGACAAATTGGCTTCCATCAACAGATATAGAACAGAGCACTCCCGGACGGGCTAACAGCATTCTTCAAAAATTGTATGATGTTTCGGTTCAGACTGTATCGAGTGTTCCTGAGTTTCCATCCAAAGGCGATAATGTTTCCGTCTCCGCTGTAATAAAAAATATAGGTCTTGCAGATGCGGAAAATATCATCGTAAAATTTAGTTATAAATTGAACGGTGAGGAGATAGAACTTTCATCACATAATATAAATTTTCTGGCGGTTGATAGTTCGGTTTCAATAACCGGCAGCAGTTTTATAATAGAGGAAGAAACCGAAATTTCAGCACTTGTTATTTATGATGATGATCTCGAAACGGGAAACAACAGGAGGACAAAAATTATTACTCCCGGATTTGGAGCTTCGACACTTTTAATTACCGAAGTAATGTTTAATCCGGCTTCAAATCGTGCGGAGTGGGTTGAGATTTATAACAACTCTAACGAAACAGTGAATCTTTTTAATTGGAAGTTCGGTGATGTTCTCCCTTCACCTACAAAAAGAAATATCATAAATCAGATTCTGATCGAGCCCGGTTCTTATCTTGTAATAACCGAGGATTCAAGTGAGTTTTCAGGAATGGAATTGAATGTCATTGAGTTGAATTTCGGAAGCTTGGGTAACACTGGAGACGGATTTGTTATTTATGATTTTAGAGATGCTGTTATTGACAGTATGATCTATTTTTCTGATTGGGGAAACATCCGTGGATTTTCACTTGAAAGAATTTCATATGAACAGTCTTCACTTGATTCATCAAACTGGATGAATTCGATCTCAACTTCAGGATCAACACCGGGACGAGCAAATTCAACAGCATCACTTAAAACTTACGAGAGAAATGATTTAGTTATTAACGAAATAATGAACAACACTAACACTGTACCAGAATTTATTGAGTTTTATAACAGAAGTGATAAATTTGTGGATATTGGAGGCTGGCAGTTAAGTGACGGCGGAAATCCTGTTAGGCTTTCAAACTATTCGATTAACATTCAACCTGGCGATTATTTTATTTTCACTACCGATTCATCAATATTCAATTTTTATCCCTGGATTGATGAAAACAATTATATGTTCATAAGTGATGCTTCTTATTCACTTAATAACGACAGTGAACTGATACTTATAAAAGATGTTTTCGGAAATGTTGTCGATTCAGTTTTGTACAGCAGCAATTGGAACAACAGAAATCTTGTGAGCACTAAGGATAAATCTCTCGAAAGAATTAATCCAAACATTGATGGAAATGATCCTGCAAATTGGAGTACATCTGCGGGCGAATATGGCGCAACGCCGGGACAACAAAACTCTCTATTTATCGGTGGAGATGCAGGAGGTAAAAAACTTTCGGTCGAACCAAATCCTTTCTCACCCGATGGAGATGGATTTGAGGATAATACAATAATCAGCTATAACCTAAGTTCGGGAGTCTCGCAAGTTCGAGTGAAGGTGTTTGACAGCAAAGGTCGTCTTGTAAGGACTTTATTAAGCAATTCAGCTTCCGGGTCGCAAGGTTCGATAATATTCGACGGAATGAAAGATGATGGTTCCGCATTGAGGATCGGAATTTATGTTCTTTTAATAGAAGCCATGGGCGTAGATTCCGGAATTCTAGAAACTATGAAAGCTGCGGTGGTGGTTGCGCGGAAACTTTAGGAGCAAAAAATAATTTATTAAATAAAATATTATACTTTAAAAATTCTGTAAAATTATCCTACTCACTTATTGAATGGTTATGGATAGTTTTATGTTTGAGTATTTTCTTAGTGTAATAGTGATTTTTGCGTTGGTTGTTCTTTTAGTTTCGCTTTTAGCAGCAAAACGAAATAAGGACCGTTATTTGCGCAATTAGTAGAGCAAATCCCAGAGAGAGATAAGACCTGTTTGTTCTATTACTTCTTGTCCATTCGGAGTTAAAATCCAATTATTCAATCCAATAACGTGACCCGAAGGAGTTCTCATCTCGAGCAAATGTAAGTATTTATTAATCGGATAAATATCATTGTGCGTTTTCTTCCATCGGGGAATTACCGTCAATATCCAAATGATAAACTTCATTTATTCCATAACTTATTCCTCCATAGCCGATTGCATTTTAGATTTATCTATTAAAAAATACATGCCCAAACTTCTGTAATATTTAGCTAAGGTTTGCACTTCCGAGGGAATAAGAAGTCTTGAAGTCGCGGTTATATCGATTTCGTTGTTTATTAAAGAACTAATCCCACATGAAGTTCCGCCGCCCTCAAGTTCAAAAATGGTATTGCAGATGTTTTTCTATATTGGATGTGTTTATTTTGTGATTAATTATTTGAGCGTGTGTTTCCGTTGAAATAAATACTAAAAGAAAGAAGAAGAAAAACTGTGGTAATATAGTCCGGCAGCAAATCATGGCACAATATAATTAGTGATAAATAATTATGAAATCAGCGGCTAATTTCTTTAATGATATTTGAAAATAAACTAGACAAAAAATATGATGCTTGGATTCAGTGGAATTTAACAAGCAGATGCAATTTTGACTGCGAATATTGTTTCGGGCATTCATATGAGCCGAATCAGAAGCCTGCTGCTATCAAAATTGATGATCTTCTCGAAACATTAAGCAAGTCAAAAAAAAATTTCAGAATTGGATTTACGGGCGGTGAACCATTTTTAATTCCCAATTTTATTGATGCGGCTAAAAGGCTAACAGAGGAACATTATATCTCCCTCAATTCACATTTCACTTCCTCAAAAGTACAAGAATTCTTAACAGTTATCGATAAGGAAAAAGTGCTGTTTATTCATGCATCGCTCCATTTTGATGAATTGATAAATAAAAATTTGTTTGAACGTTTTGTAAGCAACTTCACTGTTGCTAGCGAGGCAGGGTTTAACATTTATGCTGAAGCAGTAGCATATCCTGCGATATTGAAAAAACTTGAATATTATTCACAAATGATGAAGAATTCAAATATCCAATTTACGTTTGCTCCTTTCTTTGGAAATATAAACGGTAAAAGTTACCCCGAAAGTTATTCGGAAAATGAAAAATCTTTGTTTGGTTTGAACGACAAATCAATTCAGTGTCATTTTCAAAAAGGAAAAATCTGCAATGCCGGAAAGAATGTTTTTGCAGCATATTCATCTGGAAAAATAACACCATGTTTCCAAATTCACGAAACTGTTGGAAATCTGTATTCTCAAATAAATTTTAGAGAAGAAGGAATTTCCTGTCCTGCAAAACGTTGTGGTTGTCCTCTAAATTATTATGACACTTATCTCTTTAAGAAAGCTGCTAATGATTAAAAGCAATGGAACAATATATGCATCTTATGCTTCTAATGAGTAAACGATAAGGAGGAAAAATGGAATTCAAAGTCAAAGGGAAAGAACTTCTAAAAAAGATTGAAGAGTTGATTCATGAGGGAAACATTAGAAGAATTATTATTAAGGATGCAGACGGAAATCCATATATAGAAATTCCGCTTACGATTGGTATAGTAGGAACACTTGCCGCACCGGTTATGGCTGCAATAGGTGCTTTGGCAGGTTTGGTCGCTAACTTTACGATTGAAGTAATTAAAAAGGATGATCGAGTAAAAGAAGAAAAATACGATAATCCAGATGTTACTGAAGCAGAATATGTTGACGAAAAGTAAATTGAGAAATAGACAAATTCGTTAAAATTTACATTTCTTTTTCTGCAATAAGCAGTCTGTCTTTAACGAAAACACCGTTTTGGAATTGCTCGTAATTAATATAAACGATTCCATCCTCACTGTGCGGTTCCCCGATAACGGAATGAATTGATTTTAATCCGCCCATATATTTTCTTGCATCGCACAGATACACAAGATCCCCAACCTGTGCTTTCATCTTTTTCATATCACTTTCAGAAAGATTAACAGTGTCGTCTTCTCCTTCTTTCATTCTCCAATTAACTTTAACGATTTCTCCTTCTTCCTCGTTCAGCTTGGAGCCTTTGAACATTTCTTTAGCTTTTGCAATCGACCAAGCTGTTAATCCAAGAGTCTTTTCTTTTTCGTCATATTTAATCAAGTATGTGCTAACTATCGGTACTATTAAAATGAGTAGAATAATCAAAATAAGTGTCAGCATCATCGGTAAGATATTCAACACAACTAACAGAAAGATTACAACAGAAACTGCAACTAGAGAATAAATTATTCTTGTTCCGTTGGGCTTAGCTTTTAATTTAGCTACTATATTTTTCTGCTGTAACGTTGTAAATGTTACAACAACTGCAACGGCGGTACAAACAAAAATATTGTACAATGCTCTTATATATGAATAAGGATGTTTTGGATCCATCTCGATACCGTGATCAAAAATGCCTATCAATTGAGCAGGGTAGTTTGCGCCTATAATCATTAATGCAACTCCGGCAATGAAAGTCGTAATTACTGCTGCTGGAGTAAAACGCCTCCAAAAAATCCCAAGAAAGATTGCAACAACAAGCGGTGGAGTGAGTGTTGAATGGAAATATCCATGTGCTTCATAAACTGTCGGGAAACTTTCGAAAACAAGGACAGACAGCACGCCTAAGATTGTAATTGCAACTGATGACCATCTTGCAGCAACTAGTTCTCTTCGATCGGTTTCTTTAATATTTAACGGAGTCTTTTCCTTAAAGAATACTTTTATCGGTCTATATACATCATTTATATAAATTGCTGCTGTTGCGTTAATCAAAGTGTCTACGGTTGACATCAATGCTGCTGTTAAAGCTGCCATGATAAAACCAAATACTCCGGGATGTGATACAATATTTGCAACCACCACAAAAATTTGATCCGGTGAAGTATTTGGTGGAACAGTTTCCGGACTGACGACAGAAATTGCTTTCCCGATCCAACCGGCATTCCCGACAACTATTGCAGAGATTGGCAGCATAAAAAGTACGTTGAAGGTTGCGGCTTTTCTTCCCTCGTTGACACTTTTAGTTGCCATAAATCTCATAACAAGACCCATGTTCATAAAAAGGAATCCGATTGATCCGGCAATTCCATCCTGCCAAAAAATTCCCACAAAATTAAAACTCGATGGTTCGTTGAATTTAGCGAGAGGCATTTTCCATTCGGTTGGAAGTAAATCCCAGAAAACTCCAAATCCTCCGACATAATCAACACCTAAAAAGAACAATAAAAGTCCGGCAAATAATAAAACAAAACCTTGAAGCAGGTCAGTAAATATTACTGCTGTTTGTCCGCCGAAAGTGATATAGATGCCTGTTATTACTGCTATAAAAATTATAACGCCCATTAACGTAATGTGGATAGTGCTTCCGAATAACGTGAAAGTTTCGGGAAGAAGGGGCAGCGCAGCTTTACCCAACGTTAAAAACCCGATTCCAATATAACCAATCATATAAAACATCAGCAGAATGGTCGCAAGAAATCTGGCGGAAGGACTAAAACGTTTTTCAAAATATTCGGGGATCGATCTAATTTTTGAATAAACAATTATCGGCAGCCATCCAAATAAGAAAAACGGGATAAAAAACCAATCGTTGATATAGGTCATGGTTGAAGAAAAACCGTGTTCAAATCCTTTGGCGGAATATTTTACGAAACTATGACTACCAACACCGGTCGCAACAATTGAGAAAGCAATGAGCCACCAAGCGAATCTTCTTCCACCGAAAAAGAAATCCTTTGTGCTTCTGTTATATCTGCCAAAATAACTTCCGAAAAGCATTATCGCCAGAAAATAAACAATCATTACGATCCAGTCTGTCGAAGTGCCTATGTTATGAAATGTCTGCATACTTTACCAATAGAGGGCGGCAACTGTTAATAATCCGTGAATTAACATAAAATAGATAAAACCAAAAATTAGTACTCTCAACCAAAACTTGTGAGTTTTCTTGCGAAGGTTAAGAGATTTGGATTTGGAGACAAGCACCATTCCTGTTGTGAAAAGTATTCCACCAACACCATACAAATAAATAAAGGGCAACCAGGAATCGAAGAAAGATATCATTTAAACTCTTTGCCAAATGCTTGAATAAAGTATTATAGAAAGTTAATTAAGCGGCAAAATACTTGCAAATTTATCTGTGTTAATTTTGTGTAATATTTTCTTTAAACTTTGCATAAATACCATAAAAAACAACAAGTTAGGTTTAATGATCCGGTGTCTAAGGAAATGAAAAATAATTGCATTTATGAAATTCTTACTCTAAATTAAAAGTCTGAATTATTTTTAAAAGTGAAAATGGAGGATTAGTTAATAATGGGTATGATGAGCCGAATGAGGAGTTTGACTCCTTGGTTTATTCTTACGGTCGGCGGATTATTTGTGCTTTTTATGGTTTTATCCGACTCACAAATTACGAGCATCGTTTCACAGGGCAACAATGCCGTCGGATATGTCAATGACGAGATGGTTACTTATCAGGAATATTCCGGTCTTGTAGAACAAATGAAATCCCAACAGGAACAACAAACAGGTCAAACAATTGATGACACACAGTTGGATACTTTTCGTGATCAAGTGTGGGAATCTCTTGTCAGCCAAAAACTAGTGCTTGATAAAATAGATGATTTCGGAATAACTGTAACGGATGAAGAAGTAAAAGATGTGCTTCTCGGACCGAATCCTCCGCAAGAACTTCAGCAGAATTTTATTGATTCTACAGGTCAATTTAACAGAGCACTCTACGAGCAAGCTTTAACAGATCCTCAAAACCGAGATATCGTAATTCGTGTTGAAGAAGGTGTAAGACAGCAGTTATATCAATCGAAACTTCAAAACTACCTTAACGCAAGCATAATTGTTTCGGATAATGAGATTGAACAATATTATCGGGATCAAAATGTTAAGATTGATGCGGACTACGCATATATTAATTCAAGATTGATTCCGGACAGTGTCGTAACGGTTACAGAAGAAGAAATGAAAGATTATTATTCTGATAATAAAAAAGATTTCGAAGTAAAAGAGCAGCGTAAAATTAAATATGTCCAATTCCCATTGCTTCCAGCGCAAGGCGATACTTCAGCTATTAAATCAAACCTTGATGCAATTGTTGAAAATATTAAAAATGATACTGGATCTTTCAAAACATATGTAGAAATCTATTCGGATATACCCTACAGCAGAGATACAGTGTCATTAACTCAGATACCAAAAGCAGCATCCGCTGTATTAAATGAAGCATCGGATGGAGAAATTATAGGTCCGGTGATTACAAACCAAGGTTTTATTGTTGCTCATCTCGTCGGCAAAATAAAAGGTGCCGAAGAGTTTGTGAGAGCTTCTCATATTTTAATTTCTTCACAACAAATTGGTGAAGCGCAAGCTAAAGTTAAAGCTGACAGCATTTATTTTGAGTTGAAAAAAGGAAATGCTGATTTTGAAGAAATGGCAATGAAATTTTCAGAAGATCCCGGTTCGGGAAGAGTCGGCGGTGATCTAGGATGGTTCGGCAGAGGACAAATGGTTGCTCCTTTCGAAGAAGCTGCTTTCGAAGGAAATATTGATTTTATTCAAGAACCTGTTAAAACCCGTTTTGGTTATCATATAATTAAAACTACAGGAAGAGACAATACTCAGTACATTGTTGAACAGATTGTAAACAAGATTGATGCATCGGCAACTACACTGGATAGAATTTACAACAATGCAAGTGACTTTGCTTATTTGGCAGATAAAAACGACTTCGATTCCGAAGCCGAATTATTGAATTATCAAATAACCGAATCATCTTTCTTTGAAGAAGATGCAGCCACTATTCCCGGCGTTGGAGCTAATAAAGCACTGATAAGATTTGTTTTCGAGAACAGTGTTGGTTCAATTTCTCCTGTGTTTAAAGTTCCCGGCGGTTATGTCGTGGCAATGGTTCAAGAAGTTAAGAAAGCCGGAGTTCAACCATATGAAGAAGTGAAAGAAAGGATTGAACGAACTCTTAAAGACGAAAAGAAACTCGATAGAACTTATGAAATAGCTAAAGAGATTTATGAAAAAATAAAAAATACTTCAGACTTTGCTTTGGCAAACTCAGTATTTCCAAGAGTAAAAATCGGTAATGTTGATGACCTTACTTCAAAAGCGCCGATAACCGGAATAGGCAGAGATTTCGCTTTCAATGAATTTGCAGTTAATGCCGAAGTTGGTAAGCTTTCTGAACCGATTAAAGGTACAAGAGGAAGCTATATAATTAAAGTGACCAATAAAACTTCGTTCGACTCAACCGCTTTCGCTGTACAGAAAAATTCGTTGAGAGATTTTCTGCTCAATCAGAAAAAGCAAGCTTTCTTTGCTCAATGGCTTAAAAATCTTAAGGATGAAGCAGACATAGAAGATTTGAGATATAAGTTTTATAGATAAGACTTTTTAGAAATTGTTAAATAACTAAGTCCGGTTATACCGGACTTTTTTGTTTTAAATCTACAGTTATTATAATCGATTGAAATCTCTGATGTCAACTACTTTTACCCCTTGCGAATTATAATCATTATTTATTTTACTCATTGCATCCTTAAAAACACCGAGCGAGCGCTGACTTAATAAATCCACTTTTATAAGACCATAATCTTCAATTGGGTACATATCCGGTTGTGTTACAATTAATCCAAGTCCCTTGTTTTTCGCAAACTCCAACGCCAGATAATTTGTGATCGGCTCCTTTGTAATTACAATCCCCGAGGGATGAATACTTAAGTGTCTTGGAAAACGTGAAAGCTGCGCCGCGATTTTTACAATTGATTTCCACGGTTCACTTTCAAAATTAAGTGACTTTGATTCCGGAAATTTCTCGGAAAGGGAGCCAAGATTTTTCGCACTCGTCCACGGAATAAATTTGCTGTAAGTGGATATTTCAGATTGAGAGATACCGAACGCTTTTGCAACCTCACGAAAAGCTGAACGTGCACGGAAGGTAACGGTTGTCGAAATCATTGCGACGTGGTCGTAACCGTATTTATCAAAAACATATTTAATTATTTCGTCTCGTTCCTTCCAAGAAAAATCCAGATCGACGTCCGGCGGCGAGATACGCCCGCGATTTAAAAATCTCTCGAAGTAAAAGTTATGTTTAATCGGATCGACCTCAGTAAATCCGAGACAGTAAGAAACCAAACTGTTTGCTGCAGAGCCGCGCCCGATGTGGAGCATCCCCCGGTTCTTTGCTTCACGGATAATATCCCAAACAATTAAAAAGTAATCACAGAAACCCATTTCGTCAATAACTTCCAATTCATACTGCAAACGCTTTACGGCTTGATCGGTTATCGGTTTGTATCTTTTTTCCAATCCGTGAAAGGCGATCTTCCACAAATATGAAAACGCTGTTTCGCCTGAAGGAAGTGAGAAAACGGGAAATTTATGTTTCTCGAACTCCAAATCAACATTGCAGTTCTGTGCAATTCGCTCGGCGTTCCACAAAGCTTCGGGAAGTGCTCGCCACTCTTGTTTTAGTTCGTCCTTTGTTTTTAAGTAAAACTCTTCGTCAACTAAATCTTTTTTGTCAAGATTCTCTAAAGTAGTGTTCAACCGAATTGCGGTAACGGTTTTATGTAAAAGAAAATCTTCTTTGCGCAAAAAGTAAGCCGGGTGTGCTGCAACTATCTGTAGCTTCTTTGCTTTTGCATAATCGTAAAGTTCTCGTGTTTTTCTTTTCTGCTTTTCCGTGATGATCAATTCAACAAATAAATTATCACTAATTGCCGGAGTGATTTTTATTTTCTTTAAAAGTTCGAGAGATGAAGTGATAACAAAAAGATTGTTCAACGGTTCTTTGAATAAATCAGTTAAGCGGAAATCTTCTTTCAACTTTCGTGTTGTTATAATTTTACAGAGATGCGAATAGCCGGTATTGTTTTTTGCGAGAAAGATAGCGGATAAATTCTTGTCCTCTGGGTCATCAATCAATGCACCGAGTATCGGTTTGAGATTTTCTTCCTGTGCAATTTTTGCGAACTGAATTAGTCCGTACATTGCATTAGTGTCGGTCAAAACAACGTAACGGTTCCCGTCTTTCTTCGCGAAAGAAATAAGCTCTTCGATGGGAATCGTTCCCTCAAGCAAAGAGTAATTGGAATGTGCGTGTAGTGTTATCATATTACTCTATAGGGAAAATTGCCGTCCGCTTTAGCGGGCGGATAAATTGGTGAAAATAGCAAAATGGGCTTTAGCCCCAT
>CAZCLA010000029.1:0-11880 GCA_964499285.1 uncultured Melioribacteraceae bacterium | reverse complement strand
CCGCTTTAGCGGGCGGATAAATTGGTGAAAATAGCAAAATGGGCTTTAGCCCCATCGAGAGAAGCAGTGGGACTAAAGTCCCAAGTTTGTCTGAAATAATTTCAAGTCCGTTGGTTAAAACCAACGGTAATTATCTTAATTATAAAACTGCTTACTCGTTCTTCCCCATATGAATCACATCAAAACCAAACTTGTCGCGGATTTTCATTACCGCTCTAACCATTCTTTTTCTTATTGTTTCTTCGTCTTCGAAAAGTAAACCCTGCTCGGTAAAGTGTTCAAGTTTACCGAGATGAATTCCGATTAACCGAACTCCGACACGCCGCGTATAAGCTTTACGAAAAAGATCGACTGCTACGTCATAAACTGTTTTATCATCGTCTGTCGGCTGTAGTGATTTTGAACGAGTCCATGTTACAAAATCGGAGTAACGGAGTTTTATCGAAACTGTTGATGTCTGCCAATTTTCATTTCGCAAAAGCTGACACGCTTCTTCGACAAGTCCGAACAAAATTGATTCGATTTTTTCTTTGTTGACTATATCTTCGCCGAACGTTCTTTCTTTCGAAATACTTTTACGTTCGTGCTCGGTTGAAAAATGTGTGCTCCCTTCGCCGTTCGCTTTTTCCCAAAGATGAATACCCGACTTACCGAGGAGTGTAGCAAGATAATCCTGCGATGCGTTTGCAATATCGCCGACGGTTTTGAATCCGCGCGCACGAAGTATCGGGAATGTAGCTTTGCCGATGCCCGGCACTTTTTCAATCGGCAATGGTGCGAGAAATTCTTTCTCCTTTCCGTGCGGCACGAATGTTATTCCTTTCGGTTTTCTGTAATCGGATGCAATTTTTGAAATCGATTTGTTGCTCGAAATTCCGATTGAGCAAGGAAGATGAAGCGAATACCAAATTTCATCCTGCACTTTTTTTGCAAACTCTTTTGGGTGACCGTACATTTTTTCGCATCCGGTAAAATCAAGATAGAATTCATCGATTGAGGCGCGTTCGACAGTCGGGAAATATTTTTCTAAAATTCTCTTTACTGCTTTCGAATAGCGGCTGTATTCTTTCCCGTGTCCGCGGATATATTCTCCGTGCGGACATAATCGGTAAGCGGTTTTTATCGGCATCGCGGAATGGAGACCGTACTCACGCGCTTCGTAACTGCACGCTGCCACAACTCCGCGCCCCCCCTTGGGATTGCCGCCTACAATGACCGGCTTCCCCTCGAGTGAGGGATCTAAGTTTCGTTCAACCGAAACAAAAAACGCGTCCATATCTAAGTGAAATATTGTTTTCATAATGGTAATTGCCGTCCGCTTTAGCGGACGGGGAAATAGATATAAAAAGTAAAGAGGGCTTTAGCCCATTCTCAGATTGGATGGGACTAAAGTCCTAAAGTTATTTGGGTATAATTTCAGCCCGTCGGTTAAAACCTACGGCAATATTTTTCTCCGCGAGCTTCGCGAAAATCTTTGCGCTCTTTGCGTGAACCTCATCTTAAATTTTGCAGAATACTTTGGGCGAGATTCCGGCTCAAGGCCGGAATGACATTATGAGACCCAATCTCCCATTTTTCCCTCTTTTCACTCAAAAATTTCCCTTTTTTCTTCTTGACACATTTAAAATCACTTCGTATAATAGTGTTCAAATGTTCACTATAAATATCAACAAATCGCCTGAAAAGAGCAAGCCCGTTTTGCTTGAAATGTCGGATTATAAACTGCCGAATTCGGATAATTTTGGAAAAATATTCGACCGGATTCCGAAAATAATTCAGCAAACCGGTTTCAATATGTTTGATTACGATAAAGTTTTCACCGATGAAAAGACAAATGACTTAATCCGGACAGGGCGGACGATCGGCTGTTTTTATATCGAAAGCCCCGGAATGCGTTCGCTTCTCAAACGACTCGACTGCGATAGTTTTGAAATGCTCACCGCGGCAAGTTCGGTTATTCGTCCCGGCGTTGCCGAAAGCGGAATGATGAAGGAGTTTATCGAGCGGCACAAAGATCCTTCGCGGCGAAAGTATCTTGTTTCTGAAATGGAAAAATATCTCGGCGAAACTTACGGCGTGATGATTTACCAGGAAGATGTGATTAAAGTTGCGCATCACGTTGTCGGACTCACACTCGAAGAATCCGATTTGCTCCGCCGGGCAATGAGCGGAAAGATGCGTTCGCACAAAGCAATGCAGTTGATTCAAGAGAAATTTTTTGTGTGCTGCAATGAGAGAGGTTATTCTCCAAGTATCGCGAACGAACTTTGGCATCAGATTGAATCGTTTGCGGGGTATGCATTCTGCAAAGCACACAGTGCATCGTTTGCCGTGTTGTCGTATCAAGTTGCGTATTTGAAAACATATTATCCGGCGGAATTTATGGCGGGCGTGCTCAGTAATGGCGGCGGGTATTATTCATCCGCGGTTTACATCGGCGAATGTAAACGGCTCGATCTGAAAGTTTTGCTTCCGTGTATAAACAAAAGTGAATACGAATACACCGGAAAAGATAACGAAGTTAGAATTGGTTTTGTTGCAATAAAAAATTTTGAAAAAGATAGTGCCGATAAAATTATTGAAGAACGGAAGAAGAACGGGCTGTTTAAATCACTTGCAAATTTTCTTTCGCGGGTTCATCTAGGATTTGAAAGTGTTGAACGGTTAATCAAATGCGGTGCGCTGGATTCGTTTAAGCAGACGCGCCCCACACTTTTACGCTTACTCGATATTTATTTCTACAACAAAAAACTCGTCGAAGATGAAAATATGAATCTCTTCGCGAACACAACAAGTAAACTTGAAAAGGAAGTTGCAACCGATAGAGAATTCGATATTGAAGAAGTCTGCTACAACGAATATGAAGCGTTCGGTTATATGGTGTCACGGCATCCGCTTGATTTCTTCAATCAAATTAATCGTAAAGATATTATTAAAGCTGCGGATATGAATAAGTATCACAACAAAAAAATTAAAATGATCGGGTGGTATATGGCTTCGAAGCGGGTAGTTACAAGCAAGGGGGGAATAATGAAATTTCTTTCGCTTGAAGATAAAACTGAAACATTCGAAGCAGTCATTTTTCCCGAAGCATATCGCAAATATGCTGAGCTTACAATTTCAATGGGACCCTATTTGGTTGAAGGGAAAGTAGATGCAGAAAGCGGCAACAATATTATTGTTGAAAGAATGGCTGTACTCTCTGCAGTCAAGGCTCAGTCGATAACACAGAAAGATAGAACGAGCAAAGACTTCTTCGGTGATGCGGAAAAAGAATTAATTCCCGATGAAGTACATCTTGTTAATTCTTTGGGAAAGGAGAAGTTGAGAAAGGCTTATGTATAGACAACGCACTTATTCGATTATGCTTATGCATTTAGTCCTGCAAGCCAACGCGATGCATTTAACAGTTTTATCGAATCTCTTTCTTCCTCTTGCTTTAAGTTATGTACTAATTGGATTGATTCGACATCGGGATAACGGGTTGAAAAATATTTAAGAGAAGGAGTAATTTGTTTGTCACTTAATTTCACTTCTATAAACTTTTGCGGTTTTTCATTTTCACTCAGTACAAAATCTATTTCTCTATCATCCTTGGTTCTTAGGTAATGCAAATAAGAATTTTCCCCCAAAGAGTCCTGCAAAAATTGAGTGTGTTTTAATAAAGAAACAGCTACGGTATTCTCGAAGACAATACCTTCATCCGCTTTTACATACGAACTATCATAAAAGTATATTTTGGGTTCTTTTAATATAGAACGTGCTATGTTTTTGTGGAAAGGGCGAACCTGAAATATTATATACAGACTATCTAAAATATTGATGTACTTTTTTATTGTATTGGGAGAAGCCTGTAAATCTTGAGCGATGGAATTCAATGATAACGGAGAGCCAACTTTTGTGCGCAAAATTTCGAGAAGAGTTTTCATTACATTAAGTTCTGTTATTCGACTAAATTCAAAAATATCCTCTCTAATCAGATCCGTGTAGTATTGATTTTTCCATCGGGTAGATTCAGCTAAAGCTTCTTCTTTAGATAACTGTAGACTTTGAAGTAGTGGTTCGGGAAAACCGCCAAATTCATTTAGAAGATTTACTGCTTCATATGGATTTACAGAGTCAATTAGTTCTCGAACTGATAGAGGATTTAAACGATGATGAAAGTATCTCCCGGCTAAAGAATCTCCTGTTTGTCTAAAAGTGTTTAATCTTGCACTGCCTGTTACAAGTATTGACTGGTTATTGTATTTGGTATCAAATACTCCTTTTAAGTAATTTTTCCAGTCTTTCATTTTATGAATTTCATCAAAAACCAGTAGGTCTGAGTTTTGAATCCAGGTTTGCTCTATGATAATTTTTCTATCAGTAAAATTATCATAGTTTAGATACTGTGGTTTATCGTATTGGGTCATTATTTGCTTGGATAAATAAGTCTTTCCAACCTGCCTTGGACCCGTGATAAACACCATTTTTTTTGCTAAATCTTTGAGTATTTGATCAAATAAATATCTTCGCATACGTAAATATTAAGCATTATTGCAAAATAGTCAAGACTTTTTTGCAATAATCCGCAAATTAGTCGGATATTCGTAAAAATGGCGCTGAAGCCCTCTTGCATTGTAATTCTTTTATCCGTCCACTTGGCATAGCTATCCCTTTGGGAGAATCGGACGGCAATGACATTTTTTGAATACCTTTGCATCATTAAACCTTCAACTTGCAACCTGTGAACAGTAACTGTCAACTTTTAATCTGAATTCTATTTGAAAAGTATTTGAAACCGATGTAGAGCCGCAGAAGAACCGCTCAAGTCTCGATGTAGTGCCGTTCACATCATACCCGGCTTAGGCAGAATTTTACGAAAAGGTGAGAATCAATTAGACGGTATTAGTGTATGAACCGGTTTAGTAAAAATCTATTTCAGCAGGTTCATTTTTTTTGTCTGGCTGTAACTTCCGGCTTCAATCCGGCAGTAATAAACTCCTGAAGATAAACCTTCCGCATTAAACTCTACTTGATAATTTCCCGCCGATTGGTAATCGTTTACAAGTACCGCAACCTCTCTTCCCAAAATATCATAAATTTTTAAGGATACTTTGCCGTTTACTGATAACTGATAACTGATAACTGTAGTTGGATTAAAAGGATTTGGGTAATTCTGGAACAGTTCGAACTTATTCGGAAGGTCATTAATTTCATTAGAAATATATGTAGGTGCGTTGTAATCTAAAACTAACATCGACCAATAATATAGTTTAGGAATTGTAACCGTAATTTTGTCTGCGTCTTTCTCAAATTGAAGCTCTTGCGGAACTAAGTTGCTGAAATCCGGGGAGGCAATCCAAATGCTTTCCGGAATTTTTTCGACGTCAATATTAATTTCGATATTCTCAAACAATACTGGCTCGGTCTGTGTTCTTTCATTATCTTGCCAGTAAAGTGTTGATGTTCCCGCAAAATTAATTAAATGTATTATTTCTTCATTTTCAGTTTTTACTCCCACAGTTGAAATCTTACCAATCGAAGGAGGCCATGGTTTTAATTCATAATTAAATCCACTTGTAATCGATGGAACAAAAAAAGTTCTTTCATCTCGAAGAAGATTTTGATAAGCAGTAAGAAAGTCATAATAATCAACTAATTTTTTTTCAAGTTCATGAGACATTGCTAAGTTATTGTTGGGGAAGTATTCATGCCCGAGCATGTGTTCGCCGAGTTCAATATGAGCACCACCGAATGCAAATATTACAGCGTCTGCCAGTAGGACTGCGGGAACATTAAAATAACCTTGATTTTCGGAAAGATCGTGGTTGATATAAGCTGCGAGGACGGTGTTTTTTGTTCCCTCTGAATAATTATAATTCTGACCAATAATATTCGCTAATTCAAAATATGTGTCATTGGGATACCATACTTCGCTGTAAAGAAAATCGACCGGGGAATCGGCAATTTGTTTATAACCATACTGATTAACCGCGTTCATCACCAACTTTTTGTTTAATGTTTCCGATGCTTCAATTAAGTATTGCGAAAAAGATTGATCGATCCGGAGAAGACTGCCTGAGTAGTCATATCGAGTTCCTCGATCACCGAGTTGATCAATATGCCATCCGTCAAAATTTATTGCATCGAACACATCATTCATTTTTTGAAAGATGAAATTTTTCCATTCTATTGATAAAGGATTCATGACATAGAGGTAATGTCCCCAAAACGATAAATCTATCTCATCTTTTTCGAAATGAAATTGATCCTTAAAGATATACCATTCTTCTTCAACTCCATCCTGCCAAGCATCTTCCATGGTTCCGTACAATAGATTGTAAGCCATTGCATTCATATTTTTCGAATGTGCGGCATCGATGTATTTTTCGATTGTTGCTAAGTAGTTGGTTCGGTTAGCAATATCAAGCCAGTAATCGGCCGGATTCTCAGGTGTTCCTTTCAATGGAACATGATGTTTCCAATGCCAATCGTAAAATTGAATACCGTTTATGTGATATCGGTTAAGTTTTTCAATCGTTGTACTTATTTGTTCATCACTTTTTTCTGAATAATCCGAAACAAATCCATAGCGTGGAAATTTTGACCAATCGGAAGAAACATCAACAGCAATAAATTTATTATCGAGAAGTATACTTTGTTCCAGAAGTTTAACACTTACAAGATAACCTTTGAAGTCGTCTTCGGGAGGCAGCCATTCAAATATAATTTCATTCGACGTAATCGAAGTATAATTGATTTCATCCAACAATTGTGCAAGATGATAAACTTCGATAATGATTGAATGAGTATTCCCGATTTCTTCAAGTTCTATCTTTATTTTTACTGTTTCTCCATTAGAGTATCTTGCTTTATCTGTCGAAAGAGAAACTATTGATTGAGAATAAATCATTAAAGTATTCAGATAAAATATCAATAAGAAAAGACTAATTATTCTCATATAACAGTATTTTTTTTGAAGCTTATAAAAATTATCTAAGTAAAATCATTTTCCGGGTTTTTGAGGCATCATTAACTCTTAATCTATAAAAATAAATTCCGCTCGATAAATTATCGGAATTAAATACAACTTCGTAAGTTCCGGATTTCAATTTATCATTTAATAATTCGACAACCTCTTTACCCAGAATATCATAAACTTTTAAAACAACTTCGTTTTCCGGCTCAGATTCCGCAAGTACAAATTTTATCGTCGTTGTTGGGTTGAATGGATTAGGATAATTTTGAAAAAGTTCGAATTTTTGGGCAATTATTTTATCATTTGAATCCACGCTCGTAACATTATTGAGATCGAGTTTATACATTGATCTTCCGTGCGTTCCGGCTGCGAGATAATTTTCAGTTGGATGAATTTTCATATCGTAAACCGGTACTGCAGGAAGTCCCTCGCCTAAAACAGTCCAGGTTTCTCCGTCGTTATAACTTACAAAAGCACCAACATCGGTTCCGATGTACAATTGGCCCGGTTTATTGTTATCAACCGCTAACGCGTTAATGGGAATATCCGGAAGATTTGAACTAATGTCGTTCCAAGTCATTCCCATATTATAACTTTTAAAAATATGAGGCTGAGGATCATTCCATTTCAATCCCGAAAAGGAAACATAAACTTTGCTTTCTTCTGAAGGATCGGGAACAACTCTTGTAACCCATCTTTCGGGAAGTTCGTTCGAAATTTTCTGCCAGGACGTTCCGGAATCTGGTGAAACCCAAACATTAGAATCATCCGTTCCGGCATAAATAATTCTTGAGTTAATCGGAGATACAGCGATAGTGGTAATAGTTCCCAAACCCGAAGTTGAAGTGGTTAGTTTGGAACTAATCGAGTTCCAACTTGCGGCGCCGTTTGTAGTTCTGTAAATTCTGTTGGTTCCGTAATAAAGAGTTTGACTGTTGTTCGGATCCATAATGACTGGAGTTGACCAATTAGTCGGATCGCTAAGATTAATGCCGTTTCTTGCCCACTCCCAATTGATTCCGCCATCGGTTGATTTATACAAATTTCCCCACTGCCATTCTGCATAAATAATATCAGGATTATTGAAGTCAACATTAACATAAAATCCGTCACCGCCCATAATAATTTCCCAATCATCAATGCTGCCGGTTTTGGTTCGCATCGTACTATTATCCTGCGTTCCCCCGTAAAGTCTTGCCGGATTATTAAGATCTATAGCTATTTCATAGAACTGCGTTATCGGAAGATGAGCAGGCTGCGACCAGGTGATTCCGTTATCGGTCGAAATATTAATACCGCCGTCATTTCCGGAAATAATATAATTAGGGTCATTAGGATGAAATGCAAGCGCGTGGTGATCGACATGAAGGTGAGTAACGCCATTGTATCCTAACTGATGTGGAAATGAATTTCCGCCGTCCGAGGACCGCATAAAAGAAACATCAAGTGCATAAACAAATGAAGGATCGTGAGGATTAACTCTTATCTGTCCAAAATACCAGCTGAAATTTGCACTTCCATCATAGATATGAAAACCCGGATCTGCTAGAGTCCAAGTCGAACCTAGATTTTCTGATTTATAAAGACCGGAATACTCTCCTCCGTTTGTGTACATTGCAAAAATTGAAAACGGTTCAATATTTGAAATTGCCAAACCTATTCTTCCAACTTGTGAATTATCGGACGGCAGACCTTCATCCACCCCAAGTTTAATCCAGGTTGTTCCGAAGTCGGTTGTTTTATAGATACCACTCGTCGGTCCGTAAGAGGATTCGCTTTGACCTCTGCCGGGCCGTCTTACTCGTTCCCACATAGCAGCAAATAAAGTTGAAGGATCGTTCGGAACAATAATTAAGTCAATTGCCCCGGTTGAATCGGATACGAATAATGATTTTGTCCAAGTATTTCCTCCGTTTGTGGATTTAAATACACCTCTATCAGGAGATATATCGAAATTTGAGCCGACAGCTGCAGTATAAATATTTACCGGGTTAGTATGGTCTACAATTATTCGCCCTATATGCGCAGTGTTTTTAAGTCCGACATTTTCCCATGTATTTCCAGCATCCGTTGATTTAAAAACTCCCGCCCCGGGAAAATTATTATGCCCGCCATTTGCCTCTCCTGTTCCGACATAGATTATATCCGGGTTAATAGGATCGACTGCTATATCTCCGATCGGGAGTATAGCTTGATTATCGAACACAGGAAACCAACTTACTCCAGTATCTGTTGATTTGAAAACGCCGCCTGTTGCTGCTCCCGAATAAACAATTTCTGGATTAAGCGGATTGAATTCTATATCACTTATTCTTCCGCCAATGTTTATTGGTCCGGCAAATTTCCAAGTTGCTTGTGTGGATTTGTCGTTTCCAGTTTCGGATAAAATATTGTTCCGTTCGTTTATTGCTTCCGAATAAACACTTAAATCCGCTTTGTAGAAAGGAAAGGTTCTCTGAATCCATGCCCAATCGCTTGGATAATTATCAAATTTTTTAGATTTAATAACCGAGGTCGAATTAGTAGTTTTGAAATCGATTCTGCTAATAATCACGAATGATAAAAGTGCGGCAGTCAAGAGAGCACTTTGTGTAAATTTCATTTTAATCCCTTTTATAACAAAAAGAAATTGTGAACTTTATTGGAATTATTCAACCCGGAAAAATGGTAGAAAATAAAAACCCGGCTATGCCGGGCTTAATAATTTTTATCTCACAAACTTCCACCAGTAAAAATATTTATTTTCCAATTCGGTTTCCGAAGGCATAGGGAAAAATTTCAATTCATCCCCGGAAGCAAACCAAAAACCGTGACGCAAGAATTTGTAGGATATTTCTCTGAGAAGACTTCCCAAACCAATTGTTTTAGTGAGCTTTTCCGGTTTGTCCTGTAGTTCTTTAATACAGTCAAAAAAGCGGTAAGGATTAACACCGGGAAGATCAATATTAAATATCTCTCTGTTTTTGTTGGTCTGGAGAAAGTGATCAATATTAAAATCAATTTGAGTGAAGAAAATTTTAGGTGCTCCCTTCGATTTTGTTTCAGTCGTAATGAATTTACCAAACTCGCGCTGATCTTTTGTTGAGGCAACTAAGGTTTCTAGCGGTGTAATTTCCTGGTAAATTCTAATCAAACCGGGTTCGTTAATTGCTTTATATTCGGCAGGTTCAATGGGAAGAACCTTACCGTTGCGTGTGCACAAAAATAATTTTTTTATTGCCGATAATTCAACATGTTCCAAAACGTTGTAAGAACATATAAATTTAGTTTTCTTAGGACTTCCATCTTCCTCATGAGGGACGGTTTGTTCAAGATATGAATCGATATCAAAATAATCGTGTCTGTAATTTATATCGATCTCGGCAAAAATAACCTTTCCGGAAAAATGTTTTGCGCTTCCGGTTGTGTAATGTTCTCCGAACTTAGTCGGATCTAATTGCGAGGCAACTAAAGCGTTAATGGGAAAGACAATCATATACAAATGTTTTTCGAATTCGGGCATCACCCACTCCGTAAATTAATTGGCTAAAAATGACTTTAAAAGTATTAAATAGGTATTCTAAGAGCAAGTGAACGAATCTTTTTCGTGTTTAGAACATCAAACAAATTGATGTATAAAGTTTTTCGGAACATTTTTTCTTTTCGGAGATATTAAGAGATTATGAAAACACTATTAAAAAAATATAATATATCTTTAAGAACTATAATTTTTACTTTATTGGGAGGCGCTGCGGGATTTTCTTATTACTACTTTGTTGGTTGTGAGGGAGGCTGCGCGATTACTGGTAATCCTTATATTTCAACTGCTTACGGTGCATTGATGGGATTAATACTTGCATTTCCCGCAAAACGCAAGGATGAGGCAAAAAATGAAAATTGATAAAGTGACCCGCAATATTGAAATTGAAGATTTGGTTAATATTCTGCCCGAATCCGTAAGTTATTTAATGAACGAAGGGATAAGATGCTTGAGATGTGGTGAACCAATTTGGGGAAATTTAGAAGATGCAGCAAAAGAAAAAGGATTTGGAGAAGAAGATATTTTAAAATTCGAGGAAGAATTAACTAAATTATTGGCTGAAAATTCGAAATAATGTATAATAAAAAAAGTAAAAGATTTGGAGAAATATATGAGTAAGAAAAACGAAGCAAAAAAATCCGGAGGATTGACACAGAAACAGAAAAGCTGGCTTTATACAGGAATTTTTCTTGCCGCGGCTTTAGTGTTTTTTATTGTAAATAATAGTGGTAAGGACGAAGGACAAGGTCCGTACCCTCCGAATTATGTGAAAAAATCTACCGCTATGCTCGATCTTTCAGAATATAAAGGCAAAGTTGTTCTGCTTGATTTTTGGGCTACATGGTGTCCGCCTTGTAGAAAAGGAATTCCGGATTTAGTTGAACTAAAAAAAGAATTTGGCGATGACGGTCTCGAAATAATTGGAATTTCACTAGATGCAATAACAAGAGGCGGTCAAACAGCAAACGACGTTATACCCTTTATGAACGATTTTAATATAAATTATCCCATTGTTAAAGGAGATCAAAACGTTATAAACGCTTATGGCGGAATTCGTTCAATCCCGACTTCTTTTGTGATAGATAAAGAAGGAAATATTATTTCGCAGCACGTTGGACTGATCCCGAAATCTCAGTACGTAGAAGAGATTAAAGCCGCTTTTAACGGATCGAAAGGGGATAAGGGAGTTGCGGCTAATTTCAGTTTACCGGTAATTAAATAATTATTTCAGCTATAGAAGAATACTTGTAGGACAAGCTGCAAACTTGTCCTACATCTATAACTATTAGAGATTGCTTCAATCAGCAGATAATAAAATTTTACTTCATCAAAATCATTTTTCTACTTTCAACAAATTCATTCTTATTAACCAACGACTTAAGTCGTTGGCTAACGAAAC
>CAZCLA010000028.1:37873-39377 GCA_964499285.1 uncultured Melioribacteraceae bacterium | reverse complement strand
ATTAAAAAATGATTGTGTCAAAATTGTGTCTTTTTTTGCACCAAAAGTAACCAAACCTAACCATTTTCAAATGTTCATTAAAATTTAAGGTATTAAAAAACCCCGATTATAGACCATAATCGGGGTTTTTGTGTGGAGCTAAGCGGGTTCGAACCGCTGACCTTCTGACTGCCAGTCAGACGCTCTCCCAACTGAGCTATAGCCCCAAACAATAATGGCAAAGGTAAAGAACTTAAAAAGAATAATCAATTTATTTCAATTCATTTTCGTGAATAGAAATTTTATAAAGTTCATTTCCATCAACATCCAAAATTCTACAAATCATTGTTCTGTCGTTTCTTTTTCCTTTGAAAGAAAATTCGGCAAAATTATGCTGCTTAATAAGTGATCCTTCCACTCTTAAAAAATTAGGTTCATCGGGATAATTGTTTACTCCGGCAGTGAGAGATGAAATTGTAAAATCATATAACGGATATGTCCCCCTTCTTTCGAGCTTTGAAATCTCAGACATATGTCTGTCCCCGTCAAGAAAAACTACGCCGGTTATACTCTCTTTTCTAATCGCATTGAGAAGTTTCTCTTTTTCCTCCGGAAAAGTAGCATATGTTTCTGCCCAAGTTGTAGGATTTAACACTTGACCGCCAATCACAATAAATTTGAATGGGGCTCTGCTGTTGGATAAAGCATCAATCAACCAATTTAATTGATCGTCTCCAAGCAAAACTCTTTGACCAGTTATTCTATCATTTGGTGTACGAAAATATCTATTATCCATAAGAAAGAAATCAACATCGTTCCACTGGAAATATGTCGTTATACCTTTATTCCCATTTACACCGTAGCCAGGATTTGCCCAGAATAATTTGAACAATTCAAGTGCTGTATCTTTATGAATATATGAACGGTCACTGTTGTTTGGACCGAAATCATGATCATCCCAAATTGCATAATGATGTTTGGTTGCCCAAAGTTTCTGTAATTCCGGGATGCTTCTATCATGAGTTATTCTTTTTATCATTCCGGTTCTTGAATAAAAATCAGCTTCTCTGTAGTAATAATTGTCACCAAGCCAAAGCATAAAATCTGCCGGGTTTTCAGCCATCGTTTCGAATATACTATACTCGCTTCCGTAAGGTTTGCCGGGTCTATCGTATTCCTCTTCGTTTATGTAAGCGCAACTACCGGTTATGAAAGAAAATTCCGGTGGATCGGTTCTCCACTGCCAGAGAGTTTGAGTTTTAAATTCTGGATCGTACTCACTTTCGACAACTTGATCATTAATATAGATTCGGTAACCATAGATTGTTCCCGGTTCTACTCGATCTGCAACAAGGTGAGCAGTAAATGCTTTCCCCTTCTCAGTTAGAACTTCATCAGTAAAAAAGTGCTCTGAATTTTCTCCCTTAACCCAGTACTTAGCTTTTACTGCTGCTTCTGATTTTGTCTGGATCCATAGTGTGACCTCTCTCATTTGCGAATGACCGATCATCGGACCGTTTTGCAG
>CAZCLA010000028.1:25712-37773 GCA_964499285.1 uncultured Melioribacteraceae bacterium | reverse complement strand
TCCATAGTGTGACCTCTCTCATTTGCGAATGACCGATCATCGGACCGTTTTGCAGTAAATCGGATTGAGCGATTATTACATTGGGAATAATGAATGAGAGAATAAATAATATCAATATTTTTTTCATAGCATCTCCTTAGAAGTTTCCGAAAAATAGTAACTGAATTATTCAATTGAAATTAATTATTTGTTAAACTATGTTTTGGAATAAATTGTCGGAAATATAATGATTAGATTTAAGTTAATTCTTTCCTTTGTTTTTGTAATATTTTTTATGCTTTTTTTCGGATGCGATGACACAATTCCCAACGATATTGATATACCCTCCGAAAATGTAAGTTACAGCAGACATATTCAACCGGTGCTGAACGTAAAGTGTGCGACAAATCTTTGCCATGATTCTGCGACTCGTGCCGGTAATTATTCGATGCAGAGTTGGACAGAAACAAACACTTCACCTTATGTTATTGAAGGAAATCCACGAAACAGTGTAGCTGTCCTTGTTGCTTCAGGTGAAATCCCTCCTATGATGCCGCCTCAAAATTCTAGCGTGTTGCCTTTTTCTGATAGAGAACTTGAAGGATTTAAAACTTGGATTAGAGAAGGTGCAAAAAACAATTAAAAGAAACACCGGTGTATATCTTCTTGAAATTTATTTGAATAAGTCAATAATATTATCCATTAAAAATTTCTACGGGCAAAAATTGATTAAGGGATATTATTACTATACAGGAAGCGCTCAAAGAAATTTAGTGCAAAGAATTGAAAGACACATTAAGAAAGAAAAGAAAATCCATTGGCATATTGATCATCTAACGACAAATAAATATGCATCATTAAAAAATGTTTTTATGATTTTAGGTGCTTCAAAAAATGCGGAATGTGATCTCGGTAAAAAATTGAAAACATCCCTTGAGATTTCCGATTCACTGAACGGATTTGGAAATTCAGATTGTAGAAACTGCAATACACATTTATTCTATTCAAAGAAGAGAATAAATCACAACCACTTGTTGTCTCTGTACCAGGATATCGTGTTAGTTAAAGCCTCTTCTAAGGTGTAATCTTCTCTAAAATTTAAGTCATTTTTAGCTTTTGAGATGTCCATTGTCCATGCTTCTTGAACAAAGTCTTTTGCTTTTTCGATATTAAAAGTCGCAGCGTTTTTGCTGAAATATGAAAAAAATTGTGCGACTGCCGCAACCGCAAATACGATTGAATGAGGAATTCTCAGAGTTAAAGCTTTTTGTCCGAAAACTTTTGCGATTAAATTTCCAATCTCAGGCCAAGTGTACTGTTTTTCCGAACCAATGAAAAATGTTTCATTTGCAGCTTTGTCCGTTATCGCACTTAAATAAATTCCCTTCACTAAATCTTTTACATAGATTAAACTTAACTCCTTGCGGTTAAATCCGATCAATGTCATCAATCTCATTTTTTTATAAGTACGAAAAACAAGATAAATCTCCGTATCGCGCTCTCCGAATACAGCCGGCGCTCTAACAATTGAGATTGGAATTTTATCCATATATGTTTTTGCGAGGTTTTCTTGCTCAAGTTTACTTTTTCCGTAGCGAGTGATGGGATGTGGAATTGTGTTTTCATTAACATGCTCGCCCAATTTATTCGGTCCCGCCGCTGTTTGGCTGCTTACAATAATTACTCTTTTAATTTTATGATTGACATCTAAAATTACATCAAGCAAATTTTTTGTAGTTTCCACATTCCCTTTTCTATACCCTTCTTCATTCTTAGCTTTAACAACTCCTGCCACGTGAAAAAGATAATCAGCGTCTTTCAGTACATTTTTCAATCCATCTGTATCAAATAATCCACAATCATAAATCTCCACATTTTTATTTTCTAACCATCTAAGATTACTTGATTTTCTCACAATACATCTGACCTTATGCCCCTTTTCAAGAAGGAGATCAACCAGATGACTTCCCACAAATCCGTTTGCGCCGGTTACAACAGAAATTCTATTTTCTTCCATAACACCTTATTATTAAACGAGTTAATTTGATTTTGAGTTCTTTTAGTTATACTTTTGCATGCTTTTCACAAAGATACAAATTGTAATTGAATAAAATAAATTAGAAGACCGGAGGTTTATTTGGATCTTTTCAAAAAATGTTATGAGTTTACAAGAGCTGATGAAGTAAAAGCTGCAGGTTTTTATCCCTATTTTAGAGCAATAGAAGAAAACGAAGGTCCTGAAGTTATGATTGAAGGACAAAAGAAAATAATGGCGGGGTCGAATAATTATCTCGGTCTTACAAATCATCCAAAAGTTAAAGAAGCAGCTCAAAAAGCACTTGATAAATATGGAACAGGTTGTTCAGGTTCAAGGTATTTGACAGGAACTCTCGATCTTCACGAACAACTTGAAGAAAAGTTGGCAAAGTTCTTTGGTAAAGAGTCTGTATTACTTTTTAGTACGGGTTACCAAACTGCTCAAGGAATAATACCAACCTTGGTGCAACGCGGAGAATATGTAATTTCTGACAAAGATAATCACGCATGCATAGTTGCTGGTAATCTGATGGCAAAAGGTGCAACAGCGGATGTGCTTCGTTATAAACATAATGATATGAGTGATCTTGAGAGAATTCTCAACAAAGTTCCTAAAGAAACTCCTAAACTTATAGTAAGTGATGGCGTATTCAGTACGGGTGGTGAAATTGTTGAGCTGGAAAAACTAGTAGCACTTGCAAAAGAACATAATGCACGAACATTAATCGATGATGCACACGCAGTCGGAGTAATCGGAAAAGGTGGAAGAGGAACTGCAAGCGAATTTGATCTGGTTGAAGATGTTGATCTTACAATGGGCACTTTCAGTAAAACTTTTGCTTCTTTAGGAGGTTTTGTTGCCGGGGACGCAAAGGTAATAAATTATATTAAACACCATGCTCCTGCCTTGATCTTCAGTGCTTCACCAACTCCCTCATCAGTTGCGGCGGCTATGGCAGCATTAGAAATCTTGGAACAGGAACCCGAGAGAGTCACTCAACTTATTTCGAACGCAAACTACATTCGTGAAAATTTGACAAAAGCCGGTTTCACAATTATTGAAGGAAGAACCGCAATTGTTCCGGTTATTGTCGGAGACGATCTTCTTGCATTCAAAATGTGGAGAATGCTTTACGACGCCGGAATTTTCGTAAATGTTTTCATTTCTCCGGGAGTTCCTCAAGGACGACAAATGATGAGAACAAGTTATATGTCCACTCATCAAAAGGAGCATCTCGATTTTATAATCGATACATTTACTAAAGTCGGTAAAGAACTGGGACTTATATAAATTTTACTGATCAGATATTAGAAGCATACTGTGATAAACAGTGTGCTTTTTTTATAAATTTTTATCGAGGGCAAAATGAGCATTTCTGTTGTACCTATCGAATCTAAATCTGAAATAAAAAAATTTCTTAAGATGCAGTGGAAAATTTATGAAAACAATCCAAACTGGGTTCCGCCGCTTCTTTTTGATAAAATGAAATTGCTCGATACAAAAAAGAATCCTTTCTTTAAGCACGCACAAATTCAAATGTTTTTGGCTTATAAGGATGATGAAATCGTCGGTAGGATTGCAGCAATTAAAAATGATCTTCACAACAAAGAACATGACGATAAGGTAGGATTTTTTGGATTTTTTGAATCCATTGATGATCAACTTGTTGCAAATTCTTTGCTTGATGCTGCAAAATATTGGCTGCTGGAAAAAGGATTTGATGTTATGCGAGGTCCGGCAAATCCATCTGTAAACGATGAATACGCTCTACTTGTAGAGGGTTTTGATGATCCGCCCCGAATGCTGATGCCTTATAATCCCCCTTACTATATTAAGCTATTGGAGAATTACGGACTTTACAAAGCAAAAGACTTGTATGCTTATAAAATTATCAACGAAGAGATAAAAAAATCCGAAAAAATTTTTAGGATTTCCGATATTGCTCTGAGACGTTCGAATGTTTCGATCAGAGGAATGGATATGAAAAATTTTAACGCAGAATTAGAACGTGTAAAATATGTGTATAATAAAGCTTGGGCTCCTAACTGGGGTTTTGTTCCTTTAACCGATGAAGAAATAGATTATCTTGCTGCGGATCTTAAACCGCTTGTTGATCCAAATCTTGTTTTGTTTATGGAAAATGAAAAAGAGACAGTTGGATTTGCATTGGTGCTTCCGGATTACAATTACATCTTCAAAGAGATGAACGGTAGATTGCTGCCTTTTAACTTCATAAAACTGTTCACTCAAAGAAAAAATATTCCTTGGGCTAGAATTATAATATTAGGTTTAATTCCCGAATATCAGAAGAAAGGTTTGGATGCCTCATTTTATGTAGAAGTTGTAAAACGTGCCGCTGAAAGAGGAATCTTTTTAGGTGAAGCAAGCTGGATCTTAGAAGACAACAACATGATGGTACGCGGTGCTGAAACAATGAAGGGAGTCAGGTATAAAACCTATCGAATCTATCAAATGACTATTGCATAGAAATGAATAAATTTTTATTCATATCTATCATTTTAATTCAACAATTATTGTTTGCACAATATAATGAGCGTGATTATAAACTTGTCAGAAGTACTTTCTTCAGAAATTTTAATGAAAATATTTTTATTGATTACTTGAATTCAGGTGAAACTGAAAAAGTAAACGCAGCACTCCTTTCAATAGCTCATTCTGCTGACACAAATTTTATAGACCAAATAATTCAACTCGATTTCAATAAGAACTCATTATTTATTCTTTTTGCTCTAGGAAAACTCGGCTATACCGAGCAATCTGTAGAATATCTCAGATCAAAGATTTCTCACGATTTAAGCAAGGATGAACTACGTGAACTCTTTTTTGCGATCGGAAGAATTGGTACCGAAAAAGATTTATCATTTCTAATAAATGAATATAATGAAAAAGATCAGCCTCTTGTTGAAGCAGCTATTCTTCAATTTGCTTTGAGAGGTATAAAAACAAAGGATGAAACAGAAATTGATTTTTTAGTTTCTCGTTTGGAGAGTGACGATTTCGATGAACGATTTTATTCTCTCTACTCACTTTATCGATTGGGTGGTTCGGAAAAAGCAATTTCATATTTCGAAGAACTACTATCATCAAAATCAACTAGTGATGTGTTATTTACTTTAGCTAATCTTAGGAGGATGAAATCATTCCCCTTCTCAAACGATCTAGAAGTAAAAATAATCACACATAAGGATTGGCGGGTTAGAGTGGAAGCGGCAAGAACTTTGGCTTATTTTGATTTCAAGAATGAGAATGAGCTATTAAATTATCTGAAACTCTTGAAGGACCCAAATCCAAATGTATCTCGTCAAACAGCTCAATCAATAAGGGAAATTACCAGAATTGATTCTTCTATTAATTTTAATAATCTATTAAAAGAGTACTTAATTAAAGATTCCTTGACGGTAAATTCACAGGGGGAACTAGATGTAAGTTATTCTATCCTCTTCAGTAAAGAAATTCCAAATATCATAGCTCAATTAAAAAATAAGATTAGAAATGAATATTTGTTTCAAATAGCTGCACTTCATCCTGACTCTCAATGGAGACTTCAGTTTTTCATTGATTATTATCCGAAAATTGAATCCCAAAATGCTTACAGCTATATAAGTTCTCTTTTATCCCTTCAAAAAGATTATGAGGAAAATCATAGTTTTTCAGAATTGATAATAAATTTAATAAGAGACGATTCGCCCATATTTAATGCAATCACCGTTTCCTTTCTCGATTCAGCATTCTTGACGAATAATTCTAAAATTTTGAAGGAATTGTTATCAACCAAAATTAACAAGAATATAAATAATGCGAACTTTGCAGAAGCTGTTCCTATATTTGCTCAAGCTTTCGAGCAAATTTCCAAAGAAGATTCAAGAAACATCTATGAAGCACTTGCAGTATCAAGTGTTCCATCTATAGCAAAATTTGCTATTTCGAAATTAGACAGACCTTTCGGCACTATTGCGCCATCAAAAGAATATTCGGTTAACTTTGATGAGTTTTTTACTTCTGCATTTGATTACCGCTCGGCAGTCGTTAAAACAAACAAGGGCGATTTTGAGATAGAGTTTTTACCCGAATTTGCTCCGATTAGTGTAGGCAATTTTATCTATCTCGCAAAGCGGGGATATTATAACGGTGTCCCATTCCACAGAGTAGTTCCAAATTTTGTGATTCAAACCGGCGATAGATCAGGAACCGGTTGGGGCGGACCAGGATATGAAATTAAGAGTGAGTTTTCATTCATTCCGTTTGATGAAGGATATGTAGGAATGGCTAGTGCAGGAATGGATACTGAGGGTTCACAATGGTTCGTTATGCATAGTTATGCACCTCATCTAAACGGTAATTATACAAACTTCGCTAAAGTTAAACGTGGAATGGAAACAGTTAACAACATCGACCTCAACGACAAGATACTGGAAATAACACTGATCAATAATAATTAGTTCAATGCTTCTTGATACTTTGATGTGTTAGGTGGATCAATTACCATCAACTTTTGAAAAATTGTTTTGTCAGGATAGTCGCTTAAGTATTGAACTATTTCACCGGATTTCGCTGAGAAGAAAACACGTTTCAAAACACTTCTTGTATCTATCATATCTTTTTTCTCATAAAAATTATTTACGAGTCCAACAATATTTTTCTGTGCCAGATTTTTATCCTGGTTAAAAATATCAAGTCCGTTGTAGTGATACTCGAAATAATCCTCCCGGAATTGTGAGAATGCCCCGGAAAGAACATCATCGATTAATGCTCGTCTACTAAAGCTATCTCGTGTCAGTTCCCAACCGTCTTTGCTTGTCGATGAACCTCCTCTAACACATAGATCCAAGGCTTTGTTGAACAATGTAGTTCCGCCATTCGGATTGTATGAGTCAGCGTCAAAAGCTAAAATTACATATGCATAATAATTTAAGAAACTAAGCAACGGATCAAACTCGGATGAATTGAACATCATACTTTGGCTGGGTTCATAATCGAATGACCACTTATCGTCACGAATATTCAACATCAATGAACTGCTCTGTGAGTTTTCTATCGGCCGTTGACTGGTGACAACTAACTGAGCTTTATATTTAGTATCATCAGCACTCATAAAGAAAATAGTAAAATTGCAATCGATTCTATCCCACTCCCAATTCGTATTACTAAACCTATTATTGTTAAGATACTCCTGAATATCTCTGTCAAAGTTTTTCAGTCTTTCTTTTGCTTCATTTGGGAGTTGTTCAAAATTAATTTCAACTTTTGCGTTTAACTCTTGTCCTAACATAATTGCAGGAAGCAACAACAATATCATAAGCTTTTTCATATTTTTACCTTTTTCTTATTCTAAACTAAATTTAAGAAAATTGATCAAAATTTTCTCATATTATAGGTGGTTTTTGCATTAACAGAAATTATTGTATTTTTTATCAAATAATGAATATTGAAAAATAATGTTTATAATTTATTCGAGAATGCCTAAATTTTAATATAACTTTCAAATTTAACTCGATGAAAATAATAAAGTTCCTTATAATTGCTACAATTTCTGTGACATCTGTTTTTTCACAGAGCGATCCCGGTGCAAGGCAAATTGCACTTTCGCACTCTACAACTGCATTAAGCAACGACGTCTTTGCATTTTTTAACAATCCATCTGGTTTAGCCCAGTTCAATTGGCGAGAAATTGGAGTTTATTACTCCCCTTCTCCATTTGGATTATCTGAACTAGCCCATGGTTATGCCGCTTTTTCAGAACCGTTCTCTTTTGGTACTATTGGTGCGGGATTTATGACTTATGGTTTCGAATTGTACCGTGAAACAAAATTCGGATTGAGTTTCTCTACAGTGATCGAAGAAAGATTCTTTTTAGGTGCTTCAATTTTTTACCAAAATTTGAAGATAGAAAATTACGGTAGCGACGGGAGTATTTTGCTCAATCTTGGTGGTTTAAGTTATATCACTTCCGATCTTAGGCTTGGTTTTTATTTATCTAACTTGGCTCGAGCGACTTACGGTGATGAACCTGATCAAATTCCCGTCCGTTACAATTTGGGAATAAGTTACGATGCACTCCCCGAACTATCTTTAAACGGAGCGCTGGAAAAGGAATTGGGATTTCCCGTTTCTTTCAGATTCGGAGTTGAATACTTAATTATTCAATATCTCTCTTTAAGGATGGGAACTAACACTGAACCGTCAACGTATTCAGCAGGAGTTGGCATACACTATTCATATTTCAATCTTGATTATTCTTTAATGTCACATCAAGATTTGGGACTCACGCATCAAGTTGGATTGATAGTTCATTTTTCCGAATTTGAATCCCGTCAAACAGAAATTAAAAGAATACTTGGTTTCTAAGCTATGTTGAAAAGAATAATTGCGGCGTTGTTTCTGTTTTCTGCTTCATTTTATGCCCAGGTTGACACGACTCTTTCAGTACAGGAACTGATAAGTGAGTATTTGGAAGAATCCACCACAGAAGACGAGAATCAAGATTTATACGATTTAATTGAATTCTTAATGAACAATCCGATAAACGTTAACGAAGCGACCGCATCTGATCTTCTTCGCATTCCATTCATTGATTTCACTGAAGCTAGTGCAATTATAGATTATCGAGAAAAATTTGGGAAATTATTTTCCGTTCTGGAGCTTAACAACATCGAAATATTAGATGAAAGAAAAGTATTCTTGTTAACGAAATTTTTGACAACTAAAGATGCAGAGAAAAGAGAGATGCCGGATGTACCGGTAGAATCACTACTATCCTTCGATTTTAGATCACGTGCAATTTATGATATCCAAGAGGAAAGAGGTTTTAAAGAAAATACGTTTGCCGGGAATAGATTTAAGAATTACAACAGACTGAAAGGCAGTTACGGCGATTGGTACAATTTCGGCGTGTTATTTGAAAAAGATGCCGGGGAAAAATCTTATGCTGATCATTTTTCCGGATTTGTCAGGGCAAATGATTTTCTAATTTTTGATAACATTATAATAGGTGATTATTTAATCGAATTTGGGCAAGGTCTCGTCCTATGGAGTCCGTACGCCTTTTCTAAAGGTGCTGATGCGGTTAATCCGGCAATAAGAAGCAGCAACGATATTATTAGTTATTCAAGTGCTGACGAAAATCAATTTTTTCGTGGTTCTGCCTTTAAAACCTCATACAATAATTTTTCTTTAACGGCGTTTTATTCTTATAATAAAGTAGATGCCAACATAAATGAATTCGACGAAATTACTTCATTCCCTCTGGATGGCAATCATAGGACGGAAAATGAATTAAACCGGAAAAACAATGCAGCAGCAACAAATTTGGGAACTTCACTCAACTATCAAGATCGTTATTTTAATATCGGAGTTTTATATACAAAAACTTCCTTCAAGTATCCGTTAGAGTTTTCAGACAACAATCGACTTTGGGGAAATGATTTTAATTTCTATTCTTCGTCATATTCTTTGATTTGGGATAAAATATATTTTTCCGGCGAGACATCTTATAATTCTACTTCTGTTGCAACCATAAACTCTGTTCAGTTCAACTTTACTCGTAATTTAATTTTGACAACCTCGGTCAGAAGCTATCCTAGAAATTACGATACTTTCTACAGCAACGGTTTCGGTGAAAGTTCAAATACAATTAACGAATTTGGAATCTACACTGGATTACGATGGCGCACTCCAATCGGTTTATTTAATCTTTATTATGATCAATTCAAGTTCCCTTACTCAACATTTTCGGTTTTCCTCCCATCCAAAGGAACCGAATATTTAATAGATTACCAAACGCGCTTGATACCCAGGAGCACACTTAACATCAGATATAAGAACGAGAAGAAAGAACTATCCACAACAACTGATACGGATAGGATTATTTACGTTCGGAATAAAAACAATATTCGAGTTGATTTTCTTTACCAGTTGACTAAATCAATCCGCGTAAGAAGCAGAATAGAATATTTGATTCTTTATAACCAAGGATTAGAATCGACCGAAAACGGTATTTTAGCTTTTCAAGATATTCGGTACAGACCATCGGATTTATTGACCTTTTACGGTCGTCTTGTTTTCTTCGATACTGATTCTTATGAGTCACGTTTATATCAATACGAAAACGATGTAGTTGGTGTTATGAGCAATCTTCCACTTTACGGCGAGGGATATAGACTTTATCTTCTCGCTCAAATCTCACTTCCTTATAATTTCAAATTATCAGTTAAATATGCAGAAACGTTTCGACCGGATGAATCAAGTTTGGGAAGCGGTGTCATGGAAATTGAGGGAAACGTCGATAACAGGCTAACTATTCAACTCGATTACCGTTTCTAGGTAAATTTTATACCATTATTCGGTTATTTGACGGTTTTTCTTGCTAAAATCTACTTAACTATCTAAGTTTCATTTCGTAATTAATTACATTTTTGTCCGATTAAAAAAGGAAAATTCTATGAGAACTATTGTAGCGATGCCGGGCGACGGAATTGGAAAAGTTGTTCTTCCGGAAGCAATAAAAGTACTAAAAGCTGCCGGATTTGAAGCAAATTATGTGCACGGTGACATTGGTTGGGAATTCTGGTGTAAAGAAGGAAACGCACTTCCGGAGAGAACAATAAAATTATTAGAAAAACATAAAATTGGTCTGTTTGGTGCGATAACAAGCAAACCAAAAGATGATGCTGTTAGAGAGCTAGATCCAGAACTTCAAGATAAGGGTTATGTTTACTTTTCCCCAATTGTCGGGCTTCGTCAACATTTCAATCTCGATATTTGCATAAGACCATGTAAAGCATTTAAAGGAAATCCTCTTAACTTCATACGAAAAGATGGAAAAGGCGGATTTGAGGAACCTTTGGTGAACGCCGTAATTTTCAGACAAAATACCGAAGGTATGTATGGAGGAATAGAATGGACTAATCCACCGAAACAAGTACGTGATGCGCTCGAAACGCATCCCAAGATGAAAAAATTTGCACATATTAAAAGTGAGGATTTAGCAATTTCAACCAGGATTGTATCGCGTCAAGCTACAGAAAGAATTTTTAAGGAAGCATTTGAATACGCTAAGAAATTTGGATATAAAAATGTAACCGTTTGCGAAAAACCAAATGTTCTCCGCGAAACTTCAGGTATGTACTTGAAAATTGCAAGACAAGTTGCAAAAAATTATCCGGATATTAGTCTGTGGGATACTAATATTGATGCGCAAATGATGTGGCTGACCAAAAATCCGGAAGATTATGGAGTGCTTGTTGCTGAAAATATGTTCGGTGATATAATAAGTGACGGATTTGCCGGACTTGTTGGCGGGCTTGGTTTTGCGTGCTCCGCAAATATTGGTGACGAGGTTGCAGTATTTGAGCCAACTCACGGTTCTGCTCCAAAATATGAAACATTAAATCCATCAATAGTGAACCCAATTGCAATGATATTAAGTGCTTGTATGATGTTGGATCATATAGGTGAAAATGATAATGCAGACAGAATAAGAAAAGCAATTGCAACGGTGATAGAGGATGGAAAGGTAAAGACCTATGATATGATGAAAATAAGAGGAGGATCTAAAGCGATTGGTCAGGGTGCTGCTACAACTCAACAAATGACGGATGAAATTATTTCAAAATTATAGTTACACGCAGATCAATAAGTTAGAATATTTATAATTGTGTTCAACTTTTTTGATCTGCGTACTTTATAATGATAGGTAAATTAGTATTCCATTGGGAGTTATTGTATATGAGACAAAAAATAAAAAATATTTGGCCCGAGATTGAGTTAATTCAAAATGATGACATAAAAGAAAAAACATATCAATGTTGGGAATATGCGATTGAGAATAGTCCTCTTCAACCGGAAGATTTAGAACAAATTCCCTTCTCTCTTCTTATTGACGATTGCAGTATATCTTTTATGAATCATAAAAGAACCGCTGTTCAGCTTTCAATTGAAATTGCTAAAATAATGGAAAACAATTTTCATAAAGATGTTAAGATAAATTGGGATTACTTAATTTCCGGTGCGATTTTGATCGATGTT
>CAZCLA010000028.1:0-25612 GCA_964499285.1 uncultured Melioribacteraceae bacterium | reverse complement strand
AGATGTTAAGATAAATTGGGATTACTTAATTTCCGGTGCGATTTTGATCGATGTTGGGAAACTTCTTGAATACGAAAAAGTAGAAGGGAAACTTACTACCAGCAAAGATGGTAAACTTTTGCGTCATCCTTTTAGCGGCGTGGCGATCGCTGACAGATTTAATCTGCCGGCAGATATTCAACACATAATTGCCTATCATTCAAAAGAAGGCGATTTAGGAAAACGAACGATAGAATCTATAATTGTGCATCACGCTGATTTTGTAAGTTTCGAGCCATTTAAGAAAGAGACTTGTCTAAAAATTTAATCTTTGCATCTTAGCGTCTTTCCGGTTCAAATGACAACCGCGGAGAAACAAAGAATGCTGAGGAGAATAATATGTCACAGAATCTAATCGAAAAAATTGTTCAAAAACATGCAGTCAATCTCGAAGACGGACAACAGGTTAAAAGCGGCGATTATATATCGATAAAACCCGCGTTTGTTATGACTCATGACAATACCGGTGCCGTAATTCCCAAATTCAAAAGTATTGGAGCGGATAAAATTGCGAACCCAAGACAAGTAGTTCATACACTGGATCATGACATTCAAAATAAATCTGAAAAGAATTTAGAGAAGTACAGAAAGATCGAAGAATTCTCAAAAGCTATGGGATGCGATTTTTATCCTGCCGGACGAGGAATTGGACATCAAATAATGATAGAAGAAGGTTATGCTTGGCCCGGAACTATGTGTGTCGCCTCAGATAGTCATTCTAATATGTACGGTGGAATAGGTTGTTTGGGAACACCAATCGTAAGAACAGATGCCGCTGCGATTTGGGCTACAGGTAGAACCTGGTGGCAAATTCCACCTGTTGCCAAAGTTACGATGAAGGGCAAGTTGAAAAAAGGTGTAGTCGGTAAGGATGTAATTATTTCTTTGTGCGGAAAATTTAATAATGATGAAGTGCTGAACCATGTGATTGAATTTACAGGCGATGGTATTGCTTCACTTTCTATCGATCAAAGATTATCAATTGCAAATATGACAACTGAATGGGGTGCATTAGCCGGTGTTTTTCACATTGATGCAGTCACAATCAACTGGTTAAGAAAAAGAGCAGAGTTTATTCAAAAGCGCGGACTTGCAGGCGTCCCTTCTGATATTGATGGCAATGGGGTTCATCCAAGAATTAATTTTAATAGAATAAACGAACTTGAAGAAAATTATACAGATCTCATTCCTGATCCAGATGCCTTTTATGCAAAAGAGATCACAATTGATCTTGGAAGCATAACGCCTCACGTGAGTGGACCGAACAGTGTAAAAGTTATGAGTTCTGTTTCGGAATTAAAAAGCAGAAAGATCAAAATTGATAAAGCTTACTTAGTGTCGTGTGTAAACAGTCGATTGGAAGATATAAAAGAAGCTGCAGATATTCTAATTGGGAAAAAAATTGCGGACGGTGTTAAGTTTTATGTTGCAGCTGCTTCAAGTGAGGTACAGAGTGAATCAGAAAAGCTGGGTTATTGGCAAACAATTCTCGAAACGGGAGCAATTCCGCTTCCACCGGGTTGTGGTCCTTGTATCGGATTGGGTACCGGACTTCTTGAGGACGGTGAAGTTGGAATTTCTGCAACTAATAGAAATTTCAAAGGAAGGATGGGTTCTCCGAACGCAAAGGCATATCTCGCATCTCCAGCAGTTGTTGCATCATCTGCAATATCAGGTTTCATAGATTTTTTTGGAAGCATCGATGACAAATCCGAAATAGTTGGTGATGTAATTCAGAATAAAAAATCTTCCGAAGATAAATTATCTGTCAAAATTATTAAAGGATTTCCAAAATCAATCGAGGGAAATATTGTTTTCTGCCATCAAAACAATTTAAACACAGATGGTATTTATCCCGGGAAATATACTTACATGGATGATTTTAAACCTGAGGATCAGGCAAAAGTTGTTATGGAAAACTATGATCCTGAATTTGCAGAACTGGTTAATGAAGGTGATATCCTAGTGGGAGGGTATACATTCGGAACAGGAAGTTCTCGAGAGCAAGCGGCGACTGCATTAAAGTATCGTGGCATTCAGTGCGTGATTGCAGGATCATTTAGTCAGACTTATGCAAGAAATGCTATCAACAACGGATTTTTAGTTTTAGAATCCCCTGCATTTGTCGATTATTTGATTGATAAATTTGGCAGAGATAAACTATCGGTTTATACACAACTTAGAGCAATAATAAATTTTGAAAAATCAGAAATAATATTTGACGAAAAACAGTTTCAAATCAGCCCGATTGGCACAGCGGCACAGGAGTTAATTGTCGTTGGTGGTCTCGAGAATTGGGTGAAACAAAACATCAAATAGAATATTTTTATTCGATTTGTTACGTTTACTGTAACAATTAAACTTAATAAAAGGTATTATATGGAAAAATCTATTTCACGAATAATCTCGGAATTTGCTGTTAACCATAAGTACGAAGATTTACCAAAAGAAGTTATCTATGAAGTTAAAAGATATTTATACGATTCAATTGGTTGTGCTTACGGCGGCTATACAACAAAAGATGTTAATATTTTACGCGACATCTACATAGAAATGGGAGGCAAAGAAGAAGCAACATTAATAGGATTTGGTGATAAAATTCCGGCTGTTAATGCCGCACTGGTTAATTCATTGATGATCCGTGCACTCGATTTTAATGATATTTATTGGAAAGATGATCCTTCGCATCCGTCGGATATTATTCCGGCTGCTTTAGTTACGGCAGAATTAGTGGATGCATCAATGAAAGATGTGATTGTTGCAGTTGTTCTTGCCTACGAGTTTGAACAAAGAATGTGTTTGTTTGCAAAACCGGGAGTTCGTGAACGCAAATGGCATCACGCAACATTAACTCAATTCGTCTCCCCTATTGTAGCCGGGAAAGTTCTTGGTTTAACGGTTGATCAGATGGTAAATGCAATCGGTATAAACGGATCGCACAATCACACAATTGGGTGTCCGACTGCAGGTAAATTAACAATGATGAAAAACACGGTAGATCCGATGGCGGTTCAATCCGGTGTATTCGCTGCATTGATGGCACAGCGCGGTTACAGCGGGACGGAAAAAATTTTTGAAGGTAAAGAAGGTTTTATGGATGCTTTCATTGGATGGAACCCAAAGGAAGAAAAAATCGATCCAACCAAAATGAAAGGACGCGACGGTGTTTCGGAGTGGTCTTGGGATGTTGATGCACTAATAAAAGACCTCGGTAAAAATTATAAAATTCTTGAATGCGGTATGAAGGCATTCCCGACAGAAGCATTAACCCATACGCATATTTCTTGTGTGTTGAATGCAATGACGAAAAATAATTTAGAATATTCCGACATTGAAGAAGTAAAAGTGACTTGCTTTGCACAAGCATACGACATACTTTTTGATCCAGCAAAATATCGGCCAGAATCTCGTGAAACTGCAGATCACTCACTTCCCTATTGTTTAGCTGCTGCAATTGTTGATAAAAAAATCACACGGCATTCTTTTGATGATGAAAAACTAAACGACCCGAGAATTTACGAAGTGATTGATAAAATAAAAGGTGAACCCTCAATTGAATTTGAAAAAATGTTTCCGGCAAAACAGCCATCTAAAGTCGTGGTAAAAACAAAAGGCGGAAATGAATTTGAAGAATATATGGAATACCCTAAAGGTGATCCGCGTGAACCAATGACCGAAAAAGATCTTGACGATAAATTTGAAGGATTATCGTCCGAATTATTAAGCAAAGAAAGACAAAAAGAAATAAAAGAAGTAATCTTTAATGCTGAGAAGCATTCTGCAAAAGAATTTATGGAAAAATTGATAGTCTAATTCTTAACCGCAAAGGAACGGAGACACTGAGATTTCCTCTGCGTCTTTGCGTCTCTGCGGTTCATTTTTGAGGTGATTATGTCTTTAAATAAAAACGCTTCAAGCGGTAAGCGTGGTAGTAATGTAAGATCAGATTGTTACGTTGAAATAACTATTAAGAAATCCGGTGGATTGAAAATCGATTTAAAAAGTAAAGTCGATTCGATGTTTGGAAATTCCATACGTAATGAAGTAATAAAAATGTCCGAGTTTTTCGGATTAAAAAGTGCTGAAATTTTAATCGAAGATTCCGGAGCGCTTCCCTTTACACTTGCTGCACGATTTGAATTTGCTGTGAAGAAACTATTCCCGGAAATCGAGAAAGAATATTTACCGGAGTTCAATAAAAAGAATAATTACAAAACTACTAAAGAACGTCTGCGCAGAAGCAGATTATATCTTCCCGGAAATGAACCGAAGTTTTATCCGAATGCAGGGCTGCATAAACCGGATGGGATAATATTGGATTTGGAAGACAGCGTTGCTCCTTCCGAAAAAGGTTCTGCTCAACTTTTAGTTAGAAATGCACTCCGGTCTGTTGATTTTTATGGCTCCGAAAGAATGGTTAGAATTAATCAGTTACCAAAAGGATTGGGCGATTTAAAATTTATTGTTCCCCACAATATTCACGTAATTTTAATTCCAAAAGTTGAAAGTGCCGATCAAGTTAAAGATGTTGAGGAAAATGTTGAGTTGCTTAAGAAAGAATTAAAAGTAAAAAATGATATTTATTTTATGCCGATAATCGAAAGTGCGCTTGGCGTTATTAAGAGTTTTGAAATTGCATCTGCTTCAAAATATAATTGTGCGCTCGCAGTCGGACTTGAAGATTATACAGCAGATATCGGTGTAGAAAGAACTAACGAAGGTAAGGAAAGTATTTTTGCAAGGAGTATGATTGTAAACGCAGCAAAAGCAGCAAAGATTCAAGCAATTGATACTGTCTTTTCGGATGTAACCGATATGGATGGTTTACGTACATCGGTAATTGAAGCAAAATCAATTGGTTTTGAAGGGAAAGGATGCATTCACCCGCGACAAATTCAAATCGTAAACGAAGCTTTTCTGCCAAGCAATAATGAAATTGAAAAGGCAAAGAAAATAGTAACAGCTTTTGAGGAAGCAGAAGTAAAAGGATTGGGAGTAGTCTCACTCGGAAGTAAAATGATTGATGCACCGGTTGTAAAACGCGCAAGAAGAATTGTAAAACTTGCTGAAGAAAATAAACTCTTGAATAAAAATTGGAGAAAAGAAAAATTATAGATTGTCAAATGGTTGCATTGTCAAATGGCTGAAAAACAAATTAAATATCTAAAACTGAATGATATCGAAGCATATCGAATTGCATTCGCATTAAGTAATTACGTATGGAATATAGTCATTAAATGGGATCATTTTTCAAAGAAAACAATCGGCTCACAGTTTACAGATGCTGTTGATTCAGTTTCTGCAAATATTGCTGAAGGTTTCGGTAGATATACTAAAAGAGATAAAATTAGATTTTATAGGATTAGCTTTGGCTCAATGTATGAATCGTTGGATTGGAACGAAAAAGCAAAGATTAGAAAATTGATTACTAAAGATGAATATAATCATATTTATTCCGAACTTCAGAAATTACCAAAATCAATAAATAGTCTCATAAATTACACTAACTCAAAACTAAAACTCTAAATCTGAACAGAGCAATTTGACAATAAGACAATTGGACAATTCAACAATGAAATTAGTTAAAAATGCCATTCATCGATTCGTACCAACTCAAGTAAACAACCAAAAACAAATTCCTTTTAAAGGTGTTGGAAAGTATAAACCTAAAGGCAGTAAAGCTAAACCACCGATAAAAAGCTGTGCTGATTATCCGGCAGATGGAAATAAAGTTGTAAAAAATTTAAAAGAAGCATTAAAGAAAGCCGGACTCAAAGACGGGATGACAATTTCCACTCATCATCATTTACGAAACGGTGATGTAGTTACTAACTTTTTATTTGATACAATTAAAGAAATGGGAGTTAAAAATATTCGCTGGTTTCCCAGTGCATCATTTCCGTGTCACGAGCATTTAATTAAGTATTTAGATGACGGAACCATCCATCACATAGAAGGAAGTATGAACGGACCTCTTGGCAGATACACAACCGAGGGTAAAATGAAAGGTGTCGGCGTACTTCGTTCGCACGGAGGAAGATACCAATCAATGCAAGACGGTGAAGTAAAAATTGATATTGCGGTAATTGCTGCACCGACTGCCGATCCGTTCGGCAATGCAACCGGCGATAGAGGTAAATCGGCTTGCGGACTTTTAGGATTTGCGTTGGGTGATTCCGAATATGCAGATAAAGTAATTGTTGTAACTGACAATTTAATTCCATTCCCTTGTTATCCTTGGCAGATTCAAGGCAATAATGTTGATTATGTAGTTACGATTGATTCGCTAGGTGACCCGGCAAAAATAGTAAGCGGAACAACCGAGGTAACTAAAAGTCCGGATAGATTATTAATTGCAGAATACGTCGCGCAATTTTTAGAAGATTCCGGAATTATGAAAGACGGCTTTTCATTCCAAGCCGGAGCCGGTGGGACAAATTTAGCTTTCGCTGTCTACTTAAAAGAAAGAATGAAAAAGAAAGGAATAAAAGCTCGATTTATTCGCGGCGGAAGTACAAAATATTTAGTAGAAATGTTAGAAGAAGGTTTGACGGATTACATTTTAGACGGACAAACATTCGACTTAGAAGGTGTTCGTTCGATGAGAGAAAATCCCGGTCACGTAAATACATCACCATTCACAAGTTATAATTATCACGGTAAAGGAAATTTTGCATCTATTGTAGATGCGGCGGTATTGGGTGCCACAGAAGTTGACTTAAACTTTAACGCAAATGTTGTTACACATTCGGATGGATATTTGCTTCACGGAATCGGCGGATGGCAGAATTGTCTTTTCTCAAAGTGTACAATTTTAGCAATCCCCTCTTTCAGAGATAGAATTCCGGTAATTGTTGATGAAGTTACGACGCTTGTAGGTCCCGGTGAATTGATTGATGTAATTATAACCGAAAGAGGTATTGCAATAAATCCCAAACGAAAAGATTTGTTAAAAGCAGTAAAAGGTTCATCGCTTCCCATCAAATCAATAAAAGAAATCTACGATGAAGTAACTGAAATTTGCGGAGTGCCGGCAAAACCAAAAATAAACAAGAACAAAGTTGTTGCAGTTGTTAAATGGGTTGATGGGACTCTACTTGACTCTGTTTTTCAAGTTGAGAAATAAACCCCTCTTGAGAAATTAGTAAGAGTGATCGGAAAATAATTTTTAGCTAAAAAAATAACTTCCTATAATCCGTCGGGAATGCTTAAATCTATATATTTACCGTTCACTCTTTTTTTATTGTCAATTCTTCGTAAAAATATTTCACCTAAATTTATTAAAATGATTCAGGTAAAATAAAAACCTCTCTCGGAACTATTTCTTCCATCCCCCCGGGAGGAGTCCAGAAAAGTCTTAATGCAATCTGAGTTCGAGGTCCTTGAAAATAATCGACTCTTATAGTATGCACACCGCTCGTTAAAGTAATATCACCATTACTTTCCCGGTAAGGATGAACTCCATCGTTATTGGCTATCTCGATTCCGTTTATATATAAAATTCCCCCATCGTCAGATCCGATGCTAAAGTTATAACTGCCGGCTTGAACAATTTCAAGTTGAGCCTCAAATCGAATTCCAAACCACTCAACCAAACCGCCTGGTACTCCCGGAAATCCGGCAGTAAAATGTCTTGTTGGCACATCAAGTTTAGGAGCGAGAATAAGTGTTTGATAATTCATTTGATCAAAATCCGGAAGTGCATTTGTATTCATCGGAAGTCCATAAACCTTACCCACTAAACCTTTACCCGGTAATAATTCATCTCCAAAAGCTGAAGACGAAATAGCATAAATTAATGCTGATAATAATTCTGCATCACCTTTAGGAGTTGTTACTTTGACTGAATAAGCTACACCTGTTGTATCTAAAGTGGTGGGAACAATCACAGTTATTTTTGTTGCGATGACTGATTCAACAGATGCACTTACTTCTGCCGAGGTTACGGAATTTTTAAACTTCACAGTAAGATTCTCTTTGGTTTGTCCAAAATTTTCACCTGAGATATAAAGATAACCTTGAGGAATTACAATTCTCGGGAATACACTTGAAATTACCGGTGCGGCGGGATATTCTTCATCGACTGGATCAGTCGAACTATTTTCGTCGCACGAAATAAATAATATTAAAATTAAAATGAGAGTAATTGCACTTCTAAGTGACAATTTCATTTTGTTGTCCATGTTTGGTTTCTAAATTCTTATTTAATTGTATTTCTTTTAATGTAGATTATTGTTATCTCAAACTCAATCAGAATTATTTAACTTTGTATAACAAGAGTGATTATCTCTTATTTATTATTTACTTTAAAGTAATTTGTAATCTTCATAATAACTTTTTCTTTATCTTTGTAAAAAAAAGAAATGGATGCCGCGATGGAAAAAATACTAGCTAGATTGAAAACAAATTCTATTATTACTCTGATGCTCGGAATACTGTCTTTAACTTGGGTGGTAATTGATTATTTTGTCATCGAAACAATTGTGGAAGAAGGTTTAGCAAAATTCGGCTTAGAGTGGATGCTGCTTCAATTCAGTGGAGTTGCGGTGATTTGTTTTGCGGTTTCGACATTTATTACACTATATTACTCGACGCGAGCAGTTGTGAAATTCAAGAAAGCTGCTAAAACGGAAAAAAGAAAAGCTGATGAAGACGAAGAGATAATTTTACCAGAAGATGAGAATCAAAAATAAATTCGACTGTTCATGTTTTGACAACATTGATTGTTTCCATTTTGTAGAACTAAATTAAACTTGCTAAACTAACATCAGTTCCACTTTGACTAAATTCAACAGAATAACAGCAAGCTTCCAAATCATAATCAACAAACGCAGCAACTCCTCTGACGTCCATCTCATAAAATTTTAGCGATGCACTTCTCACAAATTTCGGTGCCGTATTTCCGGATGAATTTATAGAAAGACAATTCCAAGGTTCTCCCTTATCGTCGCTTTTAGCAATCTACAACTTTTATGCATTCTTTTCGATCATCAACTTAAATTATTTTCTTCTGTCGTAAGACTCTATTAAGTTATTCGACCATTTTATGGTTTTTAATTTGTATTTTGGTAATATAAAAAGCATTTACGCTCTAGTTTTTTTTCATTGCAATCTCCCGATAGGAAAATTCTGATATGAAGAAAATCGGTTTGGCACTTGGTTCCGGCGGAGCAAGAGGTTTGGCTCATATAACAATATTCGAAGCATTTGAGGAATTGGGAATTTTCCCATCAATAATTTCGGGAACTAGTGTTGGTGCTGTAATCGGAGCAGCTATTGCCGCCGGTTTTTCGACAAAAGAAATAAAAGAATCTATTTACAACAAACTTCTTTCTAAAACCGGAAACTTTTGGGAAGTCTTTAAGAATTCAGACTTCAAGAAAATTCTTGATTTTGTTGATGTTGAAATAAAGCCCGGTGGAATTTTAAAGGGTGAAAAATTTCTCAGCTACCTATCCGAAGAAATTGGAATCGAAAAATTCGAGGAATTAAAAATTCCTCTAAGTGTTGTTGCAACTAATTTATATACAAGAGAACAAGCTGTATTTGACAGCGGAGATCTTTATTCTGCGGTGAAAGCAAGCTACTCTCTTCCGGGAATATTTACACCAGTTACTCGTAATAAATATCTTTATGTTGACGGCGGATTAGTTAACCCGCTTCCTTTTGATATAATAAAAGAGAAATGCGATGTTGTTGTTGGAATAAATGTGCTTGCCAAATCAAAATTTAAAACTCACACCGAGATGCCGCCTGCTTACGAAGTACTTTTTTCGACATTTCAGATAATGCAGAATTCAATATTAAGTGAGAAACTTAAACACATTCAACCGGATATTTTAATCAATACCGACATTGAAGATGTAAGAGTTTTTGAATTTATGAAGGCAGAATATATTTACAAGGAATCAAAGAAATACAAATCGGAACTGAAGAAAAAATTGGAAAAATTTCTTAGATAACTTTCGCCGGGATTTTACTCATTGCTCTCTCGCTTACCGCGGTTATAGTAAGCGAAGGATTCACACCTGGATTGGATGAAATCATTGAACCGTCGCAGACGTACATATTGTCATAACCATATATTTTGTTGTCTTTGTCTATTACACCGTGCTCCCGACTTGCTCCCATTACTGCTCCGCCAAGAATATGAGCCGTGGTCGGAATTCCAAGAATAATTTCACTTAGCAATGCTCCGGGAGTTCCATTTACTTTTTCTGCAAATTTTGATGCAAATTCTTTTGCTTCGGGCAGAAATGCAGTCGGAAGCTCTCCCTCACCCTTTTGTGATTTCATTCTAATAAGACCCGGTTTGAACTTTATTGTACCGTTAAGACTACGCATAAACAATAAAATCTGTGTTCGATCAGCCCAATTTCTGACTGAAAACAATTTGAAATATTTTACCGGGTGTTTAATTACTTCAAGTACAGCGTTCAATAATCTTGATAAAAAGTTACTTCCTACGGTCAAAGGTGCCATCTGTAAACGCCAGAAACCAGAACCGGACGGATATCTTACAGGCTCAAGATGACTGTATTCATCCGTGTGCAATATTGAACTAATTGCTATCCCATCAGAAAATTTATACTTCTTATTAGGAGCTACAACCCCCATTAAACTTTCTGAGTTAGTTCGTACAAAATCACCAACTCTATCTGAAAGATTAGGCAAAGTCGTACTCTTCAGTTTTAACAGAAGCGGAACAGTACCGATCACTCCGCCCGCAAAAACAATTCCTCCGGCAGTAGCGCTACTTTTTCTCTTAATCAATTTTGTTGACGACTTCCATTCAATTTTGTAACCGGTTATGTCCGATGTTTCATGCTGCTCAACATTAAACACTTCCTTCTCTGCGAGGATTTCTGCACCATATTTCTGTGCTAAGTACAAGTAGTTTTTATCAAGAGTGTTCTTCGCATTTTCGCGGCAGCCTATCATACAACCACCGCAGAATGTACATCCGCTTCTATCGGGACCCTCACCATTAAAGTAAGGATCTTTTACACTTTTGTTCGGCTCACCAAAAAATACTCCGACTTCAGCAGATTCAAACCCATTTCCCTTATCAATTTCCTCGGCAATCTCTTTTAATACCTTATCACCAATTTCCATTATAGGATTTTTTGCAGCCCCGAGCATGCGTTTAGCGGTAGAATAAAATTCACGAAGTTCATTTTCCCAATCTGCCAAGCCAGCCCAATTTCCTGAATGAAAAAATTCCTTTTTGGGAACAGGTAATGTATTTGCATAGACTAACGAACCACCTCCGACACCAACTCCGGAAAGGATTCCGACATGTCTGTAGAAAGTAATCTTAAAGAAACCATAACACTTTAAGAACGGAATCCACAACCATCTTTTAATATTCCAGTTTGATTTTGGAAAATCTTGAGATTTATACCATTTACCTTTCTCGATTACGAGTACTTTATAACCCTTTTCGGTCAGACGCAGTGCGGCAACTGAACCGCCGAATCCGCTTCCAATTATTATATAATCATAATCTAATTTTATGTGTGGATTCAATTGATTTGTTTGTTTTTGGAGGTTAAGTTAATTGATAAAAATAAAGAATCCAACCAAGATTATTTTGCACCTTTGAATTTTACGATACCTCCGCCAAGTTGAGCGAACCAAATGTTACCGGCTTTATCACGGGCAGCATCTGATATATTATTTACAATTATTCGTGAGTTATCTTTGTTATAAAGAGTCACTGCACCCGAGAATTTGTTTAAATAAATTCCACCTTCAGTTAATATCCATACAAAATTTAGATCGTCACAAAAAATCCTATTAACCTTTTTCAACTGTGAATCAAAGTTCGGGACTCTCCATTGCTCGTCTGAATAATAGCTTACATTTTCTATTTTACTCTGTATCGGAATGTGCGCGGCCCAAACCTCACCATTCTGCCTGATCGAAATATCTTGAATTTTGTCATTTACAATTGCACCATTGTTTTCCGAATAGATTGTAAAAGCATTCCCATCGAACATTGCAATCCCATTATTCAATGTTCCGATCCACTTATTATTTAAATCATCCACCGCGATAGAGGTTATATATCTCCCCGGAATTTCCGAATTATCGGGAACGAATAAATTCCAACTCCCAGTATAAAAACTGGCAAGTCCATCGTCCGTTGCGATCCAAAGAACACCATTGTGGTCGATTGCTAAATCTTCAATATAATCAGACGAAAGAGGTGAATTCGACTTAGTTATTAAATCCCATGAATCGTTGATTATTCTAACAATACCAGCTATCGTTCCAACCCAGATTTCATCTTCGTGTGAGATAATTTTTTGAATTCTTTCGCTTGGCAGAATCGAATTTGATGTATTATAGATTACCCAATTTTCAGAATTATGATAAATTAATCCTCTGTCTTGAGTTCCTATCCACAAATTATTTTTTTTATCGAACTCGATGGCAGATACAAAGTTAGATGATAGTCCAGAGTTACCGCTGTGATAATCCACCCAAAGAGAAGTATCAGCTAGGGTTAAAACTGCATGAGTCACTTTGTTGCTGAGTACTGTCGAGATTAAACTATCCGATCTGTGATTTTCTTTCATAAATTTTAATTTATATTCCATTGGGAACAGATCGACAAGAGTATCAGGTGTTATCTTTCCGGTAAACACATCATTAAGATAGATATCGGCACCTTCAGGCACACTTAAGCAACTTATTTTTCCCCTCATTTTTGGATTAGAGTAATAATCCACGAATAATTCTTGCACTTTTCCATCAACTGCAGACGACACAATAAAAGTATCTCGTAACAAATCATTTTTAAGAGTTATACCATAAAGTCCTTCCTGCAGCCATTTTAGAGTATCGGGTGTTAGATAGCCGGTATTCTTTTCGTTGAGAAATATCTTTATTCCTTGAGGATTAGAATCGACAAAAATCATCCCGTTGTGAATTTTTTCTTCGGGTTTTGTGGAGGATAGATCTTCGTCGCAACTGACAACTGCAGTAAAAAAAAGCACGAAAGAAAGATATAATATGACCTTGTCGAAATTTTTCATTTACTTGCCGGGGAGATAACCAAAACTTGTAATATAATTTGTTCTAAACTGAATACGAAAATCTTGTCTAATAAATGATCCGAACAAGCCTTTCCCTCCCTCAATGTTACTGAAATCAATATCATCAATTCTTATTGTATAATCATCCAATAAATTTTGAGATGATGCATAATAACTTGAAAGGTTTTTATCATATACTAGGAAAGATGCTTCAGCATAAAGAATTCTATAATTGCTTTTTTGCGGATCATCTTTCGAGATATTCTCAACTGCCTTTCCGACAGCATCCAAGTTAAAATAAACATGGTCTTCAAATGTCGGTTTCGGATATACTTCTTCAATGAAACCATGCTCATCCGAAAGAGCTGCCGGAAGGGACTTAGTAACTAAATGTTCTATCCCATTATCATCCCTTTTTGTGTAATAGAGAGTCAGCTGCGGTTCAACAATCCTCTCTCCCTCAGTAAATATCCATTCGAAAGCAATATATTGTTTCCCAGGCTCGCTTGGAGGTATAAAATAATCTATCTCAAATTCTAAATGAGAAGGAGTTTTTGTCGAAGAATAAAGTCTTTTACCATCGCTTAATATAGCCTCAATCTCAATAAATTGTTCAGCTCGGGGTTTGAAACCATCAAGATAATAAGCACGAATTAATGTATTGTATGAGGCAGTATCAGTTCTTTCAATTAAAGTATCGCGGAAGAAATATACTTTATCATTGTACCTCGGATCATCCCAAAGTCTAATCTCAGCTCCGGTGAGGAATGGATCAGTTCCATTTTCCAAACTACTTAACGGATAACTCTTGAATAATCTTGCTATTTGAAAAGTTGAATCACCTCTGATAACACAATTTAATGCATACTGTTCTCTAAATTCAGCAGCAGGATCTACGTTTTCCTCGCAGGAAATTAATAGAAAAGAAATAACGAATAATAACGATATAATTATTGATCTTATCATATTTCCAGTTTTAGTGTAGCAGTTGTTAAAAACGGAAGCATATTTACTCTTTCACCGGTTGTGCGGTCCAAATAGAATAAATTTGCACGATCATAAACATTCAACACACTGATATCCGCATAAATTTTGAATGCCCATATTTCGATTCTTTTTGATAGACTTAAATCCATTCTATGATAATCCGGAAGACGCTTTGAATTTATATCACCAAGCAGCAAGTATGGCGAGTATCCAACGTATTGATCGAGGTATGTATTAAGCTCGTCAAAAAAGAATTTGTCGTAATAACCGAGTGAAGGAGTAAAAGGCATTCCCGAATTATAAAACCATTGAACACTTGCTTTCCAACCTTTGCCAAGATTATACTCTGCAAGTATGCTTAGATTATGTCTTGTATCATATTTTGGTTCATACTTCCAACCCGCTACTGTCTTATACGACCATCCTAATGTATAAGCAGTCGAAATGCTAAAAGGATCTTCAGTATATCGTACTAAAAATTCCCACCCATATGATTTGCCAGAACCCGAAATAAGGTCCGGATCAGTATCGTAAATTTTATCTTGATTGATGGATGGGAGATGCTCCATGATTTTATAATATCCTTCTACCGAAAAAGTAAATGGTTTCCATATCTGCAGATCAAATCCACTGCTAAAATGTGTTGCTCTTGCCGGCTTCAAATACTCTGGAATTAAATACCATGGTTCGAAAAGAGATATCACTTCATTTTCATCGCTTATGGTAGTTAACCCTTGTTGATATCTTCCTGCAGATGCTTTTAAGCGAATCCATTTAAGCGGCAGCCAAGTCATATTTACTCTCGGCTCAAAGAAAAAATTTCCGGCAGATTTGAAGCCTTCAAGATTAACTCTGCTTCCAATATCGAGACCGAAATCTTTGTTTCGTATATATCTATAACGACCGTAAACACTAATATTTGCAGCAAAATCAGACCTATCTGAGAACAATCCGTTCCTATGGATGTAAAATATTTTCGACTTAATTGACGTAATACTCAATCCAACACCAAGTTCATCGTTGCTGTCGTATATATATGTAAAATCAAATCTCAATGAAAGATCAGTCAATTCATTTTTCAAAGGTTTACCGCCGCTTAATTTCGGATTGACCTCACCCTTAAACTGACTAACATAAATATCGAATTCAGAATAAAGCGGTACGTCATAAACTTGAAAACGCTTAAAACCAAGAATATTATTCGACCAGTTTATATCTTCTTTATACGGCGAATCGTGTTTTATTTTATCGCTGCTGAAAAATCCGTGAACAATAAATTTTGAATCATCGATAAAATCTGGATTATAATAATTTACTTTAAATGAGAAATCATAGAAATCAATCGGTAAATTTTTATCGTTAAGAAAATTTTTCAACACATTGTTTGAATAACTTTTCCTTCCCGTAAGCATAAATGATCCATCCGGTATTGGACCATAAATGGCTGATTTGGCAGTAAGAAAGCTACCGGCAGCGCTCCCGCCAAATCTTTTTTTGTTCCCTTCCTTAGTAGTAATTTTCATCACGGACGAGATTCTTCCGCCAAATTCCGTGGGAAAAGCACTCTTATAGAACTCAGCACTATTAATCATTTCCGGATCAACCACGCTGAACATCCCCAGTGCATGGAAAGGATTATAAATCGGGACACCGTCAATCAGTACAAGATTTTGGTTGCTTGAACCGCCTCTTACATAATAGCGGGCTGAAACATCCCCGGTTGAACTTACACCTGGAAGAAATTGAAGAGATCTGAAAATATCGGCTTCAACACCTTTTGGCAGCGTTTCCAAACTTTGAACAGATATTAAATCTTTTCCTAAATCAGTTTCATTTTGTTCGATCGGAACAGTTCCAATTTTCTCTACTGTCTGGATCTCGATGCTGGTAGGTACGAGAAGAATCTCAATTTCGGTTATCTTATTTGATTCAATAAAAACACTGAGTTTTTTACTAATATAACCAACATAAGAAATCAGTAAAGTGTATTCCCGTTCACCGGGAATTGCGGAAATGAAAAAATGTCCGTTCTCTTCAGTTGAAGCTCCGGTGTTAAGATCTTCAATTAGGACATTACAAAATGACAACGGTTGACCGCTAAGAGAATCTGTTACAATTCCACGCAGTTTTCCGTTCTTGCTTTGCGCTAAATTATTTTCGGTAGTTAAAAGAAAAATTAATACGGAAAACAATCCGAAAATAAGCAGTGTATTTCGGTTGTAAAATTGTCTTTTCATTAAGTAATAGATCAGAAATTCTTAACCATAATTCAAGATAAAAAATAATATCTCTATTATTTATCGAGATATCTCTTATACTTGAATAATCCATGACTCTGTGTGCCGATCCAAATATTTCCAGCTGCATCCAATGTACTGCAAATAATATTGTCGGTCGTTAAACCGGTAGTGCCTCTTCTATAGCTTTTAATTTGTGCGGAATTATAGAATGTATGTAATCCATCGTTCGTAGATATCAACTTTTCACCATCTTCTGTCACATTAATCTCATAAACTGTTCTGCCTGCAAAGAATGGATAATTTACAATGAAAATATTACTGTTGTAATCGTAACTCATCAAACCTCCCCAAGATCCTAACGATACATTGTAAGAAAGACCGAACCAAATTCTCTCACCGTCGTGATTGACAGTATTAAATAGGTTATTCGGATTTTCCAGAGGATCATAATCGAAGAACCATTTTCGCCATTCATTACCATCGTATCGTCCAATTCCGGTCATTGTTGTTGTTACCCAAGTATTGCCTTTAAAATCTTTTAATACTCCGGTTGCAACATCCCCCGGGAAAGTATCTATTGATGCATCAAACAGTTCCCATCTCCTGTTTGCATAAAGAACGACTCCTTTAGTAGTCGCAATCCACAAAGAATCGTTTCCGATATAATCCAAATCTTTTACTTCCGCAGAAGCAGGAACACCACCTATTCCGCTCCAACTTATTCCGTCAAATTTTACTGCTCCTATATTAGTACCGATCAAAATTTCACCAAATTCACCTAGTTCCATTACTGAGACATTATTGCTTATCAAGCCCGAATTAAATTCGTTATAAATAATCCATTCAGCACCTGTAAATTTTGCAATTCCTTCATCTCTGGATGCGACCCATAAAAAACCTTGATGATCAATAAGAAGGTCAGTAATCTGATTACTTTGTATTCCGGAATTATACAGATTGTAATCGACCCAAATTGAAGTATCCCGCAATGACATTGCCGCATCGACCAAAACATTGCTCATTACCGTAACTTGCAGACTATCATCGCGGCAGTTTTCTTTTACATATTTAACCTTGTAAACACCGGGTATTAATCCTTTCATCTCCGCGGGAGAAAGCAATCCGGTATCTTCATTATTTACAAATATTTTTGCTCCGGCTAGGTTAGTTGTAAATATAATTCCGCCGAGCATTCTAGGATTTGAATGATAATCTATAAATATACTCTTTGGTTCGGCTTCTAAAACTCGTATCGAAAATGAAGTATCGCGATAAAGATTCTTTTTTAAAGTAAAGATATATTCTTTTTCCTCAAGCCAGCCTAAACTGTCGGGTGTAACCAATCCCGAATTTCTACCGTCCTCATAAATCTTTGCACCTGGAGGATCACTCTCAATTGAGACAAAACCAATCGGTACTGGTTCGGAAGGCGGAGAAGTTGAAACCTCTTTTTCACAAGAAATAGTTAAAAAAGAAATTAATACTATTAGGGCAGTCAGTGAGTTAGCTCTCGTTGTCATTCTTCCTCAATCAAAGTAAATTTCTTTTATAGTGAACCATACCTGCGTTTGGTGTAATAATCCATATACTTCCGTCAACTGCAACTTCAGCTTCTTCAACTTGCCTTGAGGGGATATTGGAATTAAGTGTGTGAAAATGCTGTAAGGGACGACCAGCTTTGTAAATATACAATCCATCGTCTGTCGATATATATTTTTCACCGTCACCTCTTACAATAATATCCGATACATTTCTACCCCAAAGTTCGGGAAAGTAATAGTAGAAATAACCGAAACGAACATCATAACGCGATATACCGCCTTTTTGTCCGTACGAAGCGATAAAAGAATGTCCCATAAATAAATAATCGCCATCAAATACAAGACAGTTATAGTTATTTTCTTTTCTGTCATGAAGAGTTCCACCAACCATAAAATCAAAATTAAAACTCTTCCAATACTGTTTATTCCATTTAGCTAAACCTTTGCCATTAACAGAGACCCAAATATGACGATTATGATCTTGCACAATTCCTGTTATATCATTACCCAAAGGGAATCCTTCCGTTAAAGGATGGGAGATAACCTCCACAAAATTTCCTTCCCTTTTTACTAAGCCACCTTTTGTGCCAACCCACAGAATTCCGTCTCTATCCTCAAAGATGGTGGTAACATGTTTTGATGGAAGTCTCTGATATAAAACAGTGTAAAGGCCGCCGCTAAATTGTGTAAGACCATCGAGACTGCCTATATATACATCTCCTGATTCCGTTACTTCAATAGCTGTGATATAGTTTGAGAATAACTCAGAGTTCTCCATATTATAATTTACCCAGTTGATACCGTCGTATTTAACTACACCGGCATCCCTTGTACCAATCCATAAATTATTCTGTTTGTCTATTGCGAGACAGCTTAGAAGATTACTTGGCAATCCCGAAGTATTGGTGGAATAATCAACCCAAACCGACGTATCCGTTAGAACTCTCGGGGCATCCATATAAACATTGCTTGTAATCGTGACAGAAAGACTATCTGCACGGCAATTTTCACGTTCGTAACGGATTTTATATTCACCGGGGATCAATCCTTTTATAGTATCGGGAGTAAACTTGCCCGTAAATTCCCCGTTAAGAAAAATCTTAGCACTATCTAAGTTTGTTTTACAGTAGATTCCACCGAGCATCCTTTGATTTTGATGGTAATCAATAAATACATTCTTCTTTTCATTAACGTCAACATCAACACTAAAAGTAGTATCCCGATATAAGTCCAGCTTCAGAGTAAAATTATACTCTCTTTCCTCAAGCCAGCCTAAACTATCTGGAGTCCGTAACGATGTGTTTCTGCCATCCTCATAAATTTTAGCACCCGGCGGATTACTTTCGATTTTAATAAATCCAAGAGGAATTGGTTCCATCGGCGGGCTTGTTGAAACTTCTTTTTCACATGATGAAAAGAATAAAACTGACACTAATATTAATGCTATTGATATTCCCTTTTTCATAAACTATTTACCGGTTCCGATTCTGTAACCAAGAGATTTTATATAATCATCATCAAACAAAATCGCGAAATTATCAATTACGTAAGATCCGAAAACACCGAACCCTCCTTCGATATTTGAGAAATCAAGTTCATCAAGCCTTATCGAAAATGAGTCATCAATTCGACTTACACTTGAATAATATCCGGAAAGATTTCTATCGAACACCTTTATTTCTATCGTGATTGCAAAAATGATATAATTCTGTTTGTTCTCATCACCTTCAGAAATTCCAAGTAAAATTTCTTCGATAATGCTGCTTGGAATAACAATCTGCGGAGTTCTACGCGGGATCGGATAAACCGGGGTTCTTTCTCCCCCTTCGTCAACATATTGAATCGGAATTTCCTTTGTGTATCTTACACTAACACCATTTTCGATTTTTCTATAATTTAAAACGATCTTTGCCGAAAACAACTGTCCGGAAAAAGCTGGTATCCAACTTATATTTACATTTTCCCCATTGCCAGTAGGAAACGATCTATCGCTTGCGGCAAAATTAAATTCAATTCTTTCCGGTACACTGGTTGAAGATTTTAATCTTCTACCGTTCGGAAGCAATGTTTCCATCTCTATGAAATCGCCCGAACGAGGTTTATAATTATTTATGTAATAAAAATTAACAGGTGTGTCGTAACGGGAGTCATCTAATCGCTCCATGGTTGAATCCTTAAAAACATATACACTGTCGCCGACCCACATTCTAATAAATGAATTATGAATGAAAGGATCAATTGTATTTTCGTAAGGATCAAGATATGACACATCGTAACTTTTATATGTAGTAGCAACTTGAAATGCAGTATCACCTCTTACAACACAATTAAATGAATACCTCTCATCGTAATCGGCTCTTGGCGAAAAAGGTTCTTCGCAGCTTATAATAACAAGAAGAGATGCCAATAAAATTAAATATAGTTTTGTTGCTTTCATATTTCCACCTTCACAGTTGCCGTTGGCAAAAACGGCAGCATATTTACTTGTTCGCCCGATGATCTATCGAAATAGAAAATGTTTTCGCGGTTATAAACGTTAATAATGCTGAAATCAAGAGATAATTTCGCGAAAGAGAATTCGAATTTTTTGGATAAACTTAAATCGAGTCTATGATAATTAGGAAGTCTATGATAATTCTTATCACCCAAAACAGAGTAAGGGATATAATTTTCATAAATATCCCACGGTCCTCTAAAATCCGACATAAATAACTTATCATAGTAACCGATTATCGGAGTGAACGGAAGACCTGTATTAAACACCCAAATTGCACTTGCGTGCCATCCTGCACCTACATTTACCTCAAATGTCAAATTAAGTGCATGTCGTGAATCATATCTTGGATAATAAAGCCAACCTTCCACCTCTTTGTAAGAATAAGAAAGAGCATAGGAGGCAGTAATGCTGATCGGTTCTTGAGAATATTTTATCTGAGATTCGATTCCGTAACTATCCCCATCACCGCTTAAGAGATCAGGATCTTCCTCGTATCGCTTATTGTCATTTATTGAAGTTATATTATCTAGTTTTTTATAATATGTTTCTACTCCAAGGTTAATTGCTTCACTTAGAATAAAATCAACACCAAATGTGTAGTGAGTAGATCTTGGTGTTTCCAGATAATCCGGAACAATCACATATGGTTCGAAAAGTGAAATGACCTCGTTCTCACTTGAAATGGTCGTAAGCTCCTGCTGGTAAACTCCATAAGCTGCTTTGAATGAAATTAGGTTGATCGGTCTGTAAGTTAAACTAATTCTTGGTTCAACAAAAAAATTACCGTTTTTCGATAGACCCGCCAAATTTACTCTTCCGCCAAAGTCTGCACCAAATTCTTCCCATTGAAGAAGTTTATACTTTGCATACACGGCTAGATTTGCCCCGGTTGAATGAATATCAGTGAGTACCCCCGCACCGTTTTCCAGATAGAGTTTTGTGTCAACCGTGTTTATGTGAATGCCGGCTGCAACTTCATCACGGTCATCAAAGATATAGTTGAAATCAAGTTTGAGCGTCAAATCCCTCACTTCATTTCTTCGTGGTTTCACTGAGCTAAGGTTAGGGATGACTTCACCGTTAAAATTACTCATTGACAGGTTAATCTCAGAAAAGAGCGGACTGTCATAAACCTGAAACCAAGAAAATCCTAGCACATCGTTTGACCAAGAAAAATCCTCTTTTAACGGATTATCGTTTTTTAATTTATCACCGCTGAAAAAGCCATGAATAACAAATTTAGAACCCGGAATAAACGTAGGATTTCCATAATTTAATTTAAAGGATAGATCATAAAAATCGAAAGGTGCTGTTTGATCGTTTAGGAATTTCTTTAATATATCTGTGTTGTGACTTTTTCTTCCCGTAACAATAAATGAACCATATGGGATAGGTCCTTCCACCAAGCCTTTTGCTGTAAGCAGACTCGCAGTGGCGGTTCCGCTTATTCTATTTTTATTACCGTCTTTCGTAACAAGCTTGAGAACCGAGGAAAGTCTTCCCCCAAACTCGGAAGTGAATCCTCCTTTATAAAACTCCATATTGTTAACCATATCGGGATCGATTACGCTGAATAATCCCAGTGCATGGAAAGGATTATAAATGGTTGCTCCATTAAGAAGAACCAAATTCTGATTGCTCTCACCGCCTCTTACATAATACCTTGCGGAGACATCTCCTGTTGACCTGACACCCGGAATATACTGCAGTGAACGAAACACATCTGTTTCAACACCTTTAGGCATCATCTCAAGTTCTTTTACTGCAATTCTTTCTAAACCGATATCAGTAGCATTATACTCGGCAACTTTTTGCCCAATCTTTTCAATTGTTTGAAGTTCAATACTCGAAGGATTTAATTTAACATCGAGTTCGGTAATGTGATTTGGCTGCACAACAAACTGAATTGATTTACTTTCATAGCCTACATAAGATACAAGCAGATTGTAAGTCCTGTTTGGCGGAATAGAACTGATATAAAAATAACCTCTGTCATCAGTTGTCGCGCCGGTTTTAAGCTCTTCAATAAATACGTTTCCGTAAGCAAGCGCTTCTCCGTTTAGCGAGTCGGTTACGACTCCACGCAATCTACCTGTTTCCTGTGCGCGAAGATCAACCGAGGTAAGCGTTAAAGTGAAGAATGAAAGAAATGCCGCAATACATGCATGCAGTAGAATGCTGCTCTTTTTAACTACCATTTCCCCCCTCAATCAATAATAGGAGATAAAACAAATTATACAATTTAATTATACTTAAAAAAATGCTTGTACAAATTACATAATTGATTAATCAATTACATTACAAAGTATTTTATAAATATTCGCCATTCAATGCACAAAAAAAGTAGCTATATGCCCCTTTAGTTTTCGAGTGTCGATAAATTTCCGGGATCTTGTCCAAGCGCTTTTGCTTTCAACACTCTTCTCATAATCTTTCCGCTCCTTGTTTTTGGAAGCGAATCTACAAATTCGATACTTTCGGGTTTTGCAATCGGACCAACTTCGTGACCGACATGCTTTCTCAACTCTTCAGCAAGTTCATGAGATTTGACAAAGCCGGATTTTAGTATCACATAAGTGTGTATCGCATTTCCTTTTACTTCGTGAGGAAGTCCGATTGCTGCAGCCTCGGCAACTGCACTATGACTTACAAGCGCACTTTCAATTTCCGCAGTACCTAATCGGTAGCCTGAAACTTTGATAACGTCATCAACCCTTCCGATTACCCAGAAATATCCGTCCTCATCCTTTTTTGCACTGTCGCCGGTCAAATAAACTCCGGGGAATTTGCTCCAGTATTGATCAATATATCTTTGATCATCTTTGTAAATAGTTCTAATCATTGCGGGCCAAGGAGTTTTAATCACTAGAAATCCCTCTTCATTTGGTTTAACAGATTCACCTTCCTCGTTCACGACATCCATAAGAATTCCCGGAAAAGGTTTTGTACCGGAACCCGGTTTAAGCGGCACTGAAGGCATTGGAGTTATCATAAACATACCGGTTTCAGTCTGCCACCAAGTATCCATAATTGGACAATTTTCTTTACCCACAACAGTATAGTACCATTTCCATGCTTCGGGATTTATTGGTTCGCCTACCGATCCTAATAAACGAAGCGAAGACAAATCATGTCTTGTAACCCATGCATCTCCGAAACGCATTAGTCCTCTAATTGCAGTCGGTGCGGTATACAAAATATTTATGCCGTATCTTTCAATCATCTGCCACCAACGATTTGGGTAAGGATGCGTAGGAGCGCCTTCGTATAAAAATGAAGTTGCTCCATTTAGTAGCGGACCGTAAACTATGTAGCTATGACCGGTAATCCATCCCGGATCCGCCGCACACCAATAACGGTCTTCATCGTGAATATCGAACACATATTTTAATGTAGCATAAACGCCAACCATGTAACCGCCGTGTGTATGAAGAATAGCTTTTGGTTTTCCTGTAGTTCCGGAAGTGTAAAGTATGAAAAGCGGATCTTCAGAATCCATCTCTTCCATCTCGCATGATCTATTTGCGATCGGCATGTTCATGAGTTCGTGATACCACATATCTCTGCCCACTTCCATTTTTACATCTTGACCCGTACGTTTAACAACCAGCACGTGCTCAACGCTTGCAGCTCTTTCGAGAGCTTCATCGGCAATATCTTTTAATTTAACAATCTTACCTCTCTGGTATGCGCCATCGGCAACAATTAAAACTTTTGAATGACTGTCTTCAAGTCTTTCATGAAGAGCTTCGACTGAAAAACCACCGTAAACAACTGAATGTATAGCACCGATTCTCGCACAGGCAAGCATTGCCATAACAATCTCAGGAACACGTCCCATATATATAGTGACACGGTCACCTTTTTTAACGCCCATGCTTTTAAGAATATTCGCGAACTTACATGTGTCCCTGTGCAATGCATAATAGGAATATGCTTTAAACTCTCCATTCTCCCCCTCCCAGATAAGAGCGAGTTTATTTCTCCGTGAGGTTTTAACATGCCGATCGAGACAGTTATAAACAATATTAACCTTAGCATTCACAAACCATTTATAAAACGGTTTTTGAGAATCATCAATCACTTTATCCCACTTCCCGAACCAATCGAGTTCAGCAGCAATGGATTCCCAAAAGTCCGGGTAGTCCTCCTTCGCTTTATTATCGAGTTCATCCCAATCTTTTATGTTTGCAAACTGAACAACTTTCTTTGATGGATAAAAAACTTCCCCGTGTAATTTATTCTCTGCCATCAACTCCTCCCTTAAATGAGATAATTTGTATGTGATTGCGAAGTGAAATTAAAGTTTGCCGGATTGAAATGCAATAACTTGTTAATTGTTTTTTGATTGAATGATTGGGTGATTGGATGATTGAATGATTGGATGATTGACAAATTTGAATACTTTTTAATTGTGGGCTGCTTTTTATTTATAGACTTCACTTGCAGTGTTTGACCAGGTCTTGACACAGCCTGACTGATCTTGAACCACAACTGCGAAATAGGCAATTATTCTTCCCCTCGTGCTTATAAACTTCACAACATCTTTTCCTAATTTTATGTTAAGAAGCATCCTTTTTTTAGGCTTCATATTATCAAGTATGCCAGCCTGATGAATGAACCGTTTTTTTTGTTTAGAATAAAAAACCAACACATAATTATAAATACAATCTTTTACTTTGTAATTAGTTTTATAATCTACGTAGGTATAATTTTGTTCTATATCAACTTTATACACCGACATTTGAACCGAACTAACAGTTGGTACAATAAACAGATATTCTGATATTTCAGATGACTTCACATGGCTTTTATTGTGGCTGAATATTTTATTATATGCACGTTTTCCTTTAACGGATTTACTTCTCCAGACTTCTTTTAAGATTGGGATTGAATTAATATAAGAAGAGAACTGTATTAGATTTTTGAAACCCTTTTTAACTCTTGTAGATTCCTCCGTGCCGTTAACATTATACTTTAACGGTCTGTTTGAAACGAAGGTTTTTCCGTTTACATTTCTGAAGACAAAGTTCCCTATCTTACCATTTATGACTCCCAGTATTTGTTTATTTACCCTTGCCATTGTATTCCTTTATTACATCTTAAAATGTTGATTATACAGAAAATAATAAATATTTACCAAAAAAAGATAACCGCGCATTAGAACCGGGTATGAAGTGAGCGGCACTTCATCGAACCTTGAGCGGCTTTGCTGTGGCTTTACTACGCTTTCATATACTTTTCATATAGGTTTGAAATAGGTTT
>CAZCLA010000027.1:36331-43837 GCA_964499285.1 uncultured Melioribacteraceae bacterium | reverse complement strand
ATATTATCAATTAAGACATATTATTTATCTTTGTCACTTTATCTTCATATCCTGTTTCAATTCTAGAATATTTCTAATATTATAATTGGTTTATAAACTACAACTTATATTCTTGGTATAAGGATTGTTTATATTTTCATATTTACATAAAATAATAAGTTAATTTTCATAATAAATCAATATTTTTACTGCAATTGATTTTCTTGTTTTTTTTCAATTTGCTATAACTTCAAGTATTATAAAACTGAAAAATCATTCATTCAGTTCATTCCGAATTTTCTCTTTCCTCAAGTCACTATATGGAGGTTTTACACCCGGCTTTCATTTTCCCTATTATTCTCTGCCAAAGGCATGCCTTCTGCATTAACCTTTGCCATAGGCATGCCTTCGGCATTCTCCTTTTAGCCTTTTCCCCCTTTTTTCCTTAATTCTGATCATCCCAAAGGGATCCCTGCGGGACTGATTTCAGATCACAGATTATCCCGCTTTGCGGTGATTAATTCTCAATTCTTACTTCTCCCTCACGGATCCCCTTGATGATTAATTCTTAACTCTTATTTCTTAACTCTTATCTCTTATTCTGATAACTGATTATCCCAAAGGGATCCCTGCGGGACTCATCACTGATCACTGATCACTTTTTCCGTGTACATTTCAACAAATTTTCATAAATTGAATTACGATTCAAACAATTAAGGTTGTTATGGATTTTAATCATTTTTCAATATTCACAATTACACCATCCATTTTATCATTCGATTTCTCGAAAATTATAAAAAGAATTTTATACAGCATATTTTGCATAAATAACAACAACAATATTCCTTCCCCATTATTCATAAGAGCAGTTATTGAATAAACTTACAGAAATCTTGTTCATAATCAATGGGATTTTAGAATTGCGGATTGTGCATTTCTAACAACTGAAGCAGGATAAATTATGAGATACAAAAATTTACCATTTGCTTATTCCTGGGAGATAATAGTTGGACTTATTACTTCATTATTTATAATTATTATTGGACCAAATGCTATTGCTTTTATAGCGCTCTTTGCAATAAGACCTCTGATTTTGGAGCGAGAGAAAATTTCTAATCAAAACGAGTTTTGGTATTATTCTTTCCAATTAGGGAAATATACATTATTGATTTTATCAATAATCATTATCGGTTTCTATATAGTTAATGAATTCATCCTTTCAGAAGATCTTCTTTATAATATCAGAGATAGAATCAGTGTATTAATCCCTTTTTATCTTTTAGTTCACGGAATCCTAGGTTTAATAATCCAGAGAAATAATGGTGATCAATAATATGAAAAAATATTTGATTCAAGCCAACCATCACCTTTTGTTTTAGAAACAAAATTCGATTGAAAGTTTCATTTTATTTGTACTTTAAATAATTTTTTGGGATAATCGTTTTAGATAAAATTGTCCCGAAGGTATCCATATGAGATAGGTCAAGGTAGTCATTATATAAAAATTATTTAGAAAAAATGCTAAGGGAAAAAATGCTAATTAAAATTGCATTAAATGGAGCGCGTCCCAAAGAGCAGAATCAATATCTTCCGCATTCTCTCGTTGAGATTGAGAAAGAAGTTAAATTATTATTCAATTATGGGTGTAAAGTTTTTCATATACATTGTTGTGGGTAATGCAAGAATCTGCTGCTCGTACAAATTAAAATTTTACTTTTGTGAAAAATTAAAACAGATATAATGAAGGATGACGTTAATTATTCATCGTATGAAATTTCAATTAAAAGAAGCGATGAGTTAGAAAAGGATTTAAAAATAAACCCACATAAACACAGAGTACTTACAGGAGATAGACCAACAGGGAATTTACATATTGGACATTATTTTGGTTCTTTGCAGAATCGAGTTCGGTTGCAAGAACTTGGCGTTGAAACGTATATCTTGATTGCGGATTATCAAGTATTAACTGATAGAGATGTTTTTGCAGATATTTCAAAGTATGTGGTTGAACTTACGATTGATTATTTAGCATGTGGGTTAGACCCTTCAAAAAACAAAACATTTATTTTTCCTCATAGTCACATTCCTGAACTGAATCAATTAACGATTCCATTTCTATCTTTGGTTTCTAATGCAGAACTTAGCAGAAACCCAACCATAAAAGAAGAAATAGCAGCGTCAGGTCAAAACATTATTAATGCAGGAATGTATACTTATCCTGTTCATCAAGCCGCTGATATATTGTTTTGTAAAAGTGATGTGGTTCCTGTTGGTAAAGACCAATTACCTCATATAGAAATGACAAGGACAATTGCAAAACGATTTAATAAAAAATTCAAATCAAATGTTTTTAGAGAACCTATTGGATTACTTAGTGAAGTCCCTGTGATTTTAGGATTGGATGGCACTCAGAAAATGAGCAAAAGTCGAAATAATAGCATTATGATAAAGGCTACCGAAGATGAGACTAATAAATTAATTAAATCCGCAAAAACAGATTCTGAACGATTAATCGAATATGACCCAATTAATAGACCAGAAGTTGCTAATTTATTAAGACTTTGTAGCCTTTGCCTGAATCAATCTCCTGAAAATATTGCGAAAGAAATTGGAAATCAAGGTGCTGGAAAATTAAAACAAATCACTTCTGAAGCCTTGAATTCCCATTTCAAGGAAATTAGGATAAGAAGGAAACAACTTGAAGAAGATAAAACATTTGTTAAAGAGATTTTAAGAAATGGTATTAAACAAGCCAGAGAAGTTGCTATTGAAACTTTAACAGAAGTAAGAAAAGCAATGAATATGGAATTATAAAAAAGCACTACCCACAACACATGGTATAGTGCATGCGGGTTTCAGTGGTTTGCGAGTGTTTGTAGCTCTTAAAAAAGTCGGTGTAACTTGATAGGAAATCTCTTCGTAATCCCGCACGACACCATACCATAAATCGTTATGATGAACATGGAAATGAAAGCCTCAAACCTGAGGATGTAAATAATTTAGTGTCAGTAGTAAAAGATGTTTCCTCAGAAATTCAAATTGGAATAAGTTCCGGAGAGTGGATTGAACCTGATTTAGAAAAGAGAATATATTATATAAAATCTTGGCAGAATATACCGGATTTCATATCTGTAAATATGATTGAAGACAATGCAATAGAAGTATCAAAACACCTTGTTTCTAAAGGAGTGTTTATAGAAGCCGGTTTAAATGAAAAGGAAGCTGCGATAATTTTCGTTGAAAGTAATTTAGAAAAAGATTGCTGCAGGATATTAATTGAACCGGAACCTGAAGAATTAGATTCTGCAATTAACGTTATCAATGAAATTGAGGAGGTACTTAATCAAAGTAATATAAAAATTCCAAGATTGCTTCACGGCTTTAACTCATTATCATGGGAAATTTTAAGAGAAGCAAAAAGACGAGGTTATAACAGCCGAATCGGGATGGAGGACACAATTTATCTAGGAAACGGAAAGATGGTTAAAAGTAATTTAGATTTAATACAATATGCAGATAATATTGTAAGTACTGAATGATCGATAAAACTTTATTACTAGAAGAGTGTAAAAATTATTAGGGAACGAGTTTAATAAAATCCTTATATGAAATATTATAGGAAATATCGATCTGTTAGGCTTTCAATATGAAACAATCCCGGAAGTTGACTAACTACTCCAAATACAAATCAGTATAATGTTAGTGTAAATGGATTTTTGGATTAAGTAAAATCATAAAATCTATTCCTATAATAAATTGAAAACCTTGCTTTTGCCTGCAGCCAGGTTTGAAAGAGCAACACCCAAATATTTAATTTTATTTTAATCCATTTACGGTTACCGTATTCAATATTAGATGCGGCATCTTTTGCTATGCACCGTAAAGTTTAATAGTTATTTAATCAAAAAACCTCTTTAAAATCTCTCCGCTTTGATCGGGCGCCGGGAAGGCTCCGTTATTTGAAGTTACATACATTACAACACCGTCATCCAAATAGACAAACATATCATTTTGAATGTATGGATTACCACCGTTGTGCGTCGCAACATCACTTCCCCGAGATGATTCAACTCTAACCCAGCCATAAGAATAATAACTACCGGCTCCGGGACCCTCCTCGACATACGGTGTCAAATAATTCTCATATTCTTCATCTGTAAAAATCTCACCGCTGATGATCACTTCACCCCACCTGTTCATATCATCGAGGGTTGAAATGATTCCGCCGTTTCCTTTTAAGTGCCATCCGGGACCATTTTCGCCCCACATTAAATCGGTTGGTCTTCCCCATTTTTCTTCACCGGAGTATCCGGTAACAATATTTTCTTCTTTCCAGTCCGGTAAAATATAGCCTGTATTTACCATTCCGGCTGGAATAAAAATGTGTTCTCTCAGAAATTCCTCGTAAGTTTTGCCGCTGGTCAGTTCGAGAATAATTGCGGCGATGCTGTAACCAACATTCGAATAATGATATTGATTTCCGGGTTCATCAATCAAGTCTCCTTCCATCGCTCGCTTGATGAAATCTTCGCGAGAGATAATTTCTCTATCATCCCCTATTGCGCCCGGAAAGCCGGCTGTGTGAGTAAGTAATTGATGAATTGTAATATCTTTTTTATCAACCGAGACATTGTCAAAATATTTTGAAAGTTTATCATCGAAAGAAATCAATCCCATCGATTCCAGCTTAACCAATGCTGCACCTGTAAACTGTTTTGTTATAGATCCAATTGTGAATAAAGTATTGCGGTCGAATACTTTTTTTGCTTCGCGGTTCATGTATCCGTAACCTTTTGCGAGTTTTATTTCGCCGTCTTTAGAAACGATTAATCCCCCTGAGTAACCGATTGATTCGAGTATGCTCATGTATGCGTCAATTTTCTCCGCAGTTTCTCCTTTCACAATCGAGTTATCGTCTGCTGATCTTTCTACTTCAATTTTATCCATCTCATCAATGACACTTTGCGGGGGAATTGTTCTGTCAATTCCTAATCCAATAATTTTATGCGGAGGCTCAGTTTTCAACTGAACAAATAATTTTCTCCATTCACTTCGTATATTGCTTTTCACAATTACTTCAATCATATTTTCGTTTGAATTGACAACTTCTTCGACATCAAATCCGCCATGCATTCTCTTTACCATTTCGAAATGTTCAAGATGCTGTTCCATTGGGAATTGATTTAGAAATTCAGTATCAAAATTTTCTTTGATGAATTTCACCTCAGCACCCTCTTTATATGCGTTCAGAATTTTTTGCAGATATTCAGCGGCTTTTGTGACCGGCAGTTCAACTTTTTGTGCAGATAGGGATATGAAAAATAGAAAAGGCAAAATGTATTTTATTAGTTTCATAATATTTATCCTTGTTTAGACTCAAAAAAGAAATCGTATATTTATCGCGAATATTAAATAAAAATAGGAAGAATCATTGTGAAAATCAGCCAAATCTTTCTCATCACTACTTCATTATATTTTTATTTATTTAAGAATGTAATTATTACTAATTCACTGTCTTTTTAACTGATATTCCTTTTTAATATAAAAACTGCCCTCTTATCTCAATGCCCTCAGAAGAGCTCTAGATATCTCACTCATATCAAATATCTTACTTTAACTCCTAGCTTCTAGCTGCTTCATTCTTAAATTCTATCTCGCATCTTTTATTTATTACTTATTCTTTTTTTTTAATGTACATTTCAATTTATTTTTATAGATTAACTTGTATTCATACTTTTTAGGTTGTTATGGTTTCTATAATCATTTCAACGCTCCTAATCGAGCAATTATTTTTCTCTCCCTCTTTCACTAAAATATTTAAAAGTATTTTATTCAAAGAATTTTTACGTAAATAAAAACAGTAATGTTATCTTATTGACTTGCTAACGGTAGTATTGCGGTTATTGAACGTAACCTTGGCCATATACAATTGGTTCTAAGATTTGCAGATAATGCATTCTAAAATCTGCATTGTAATATATATAAATGAAGTTAGAGTATTGGTTAGGCAATGTGGGGCTGAAAAATGAATCAATGTCCCATCTGTAAAAATATTGATACAAAACAATTTTTAAGTAAGGTTAATTTAGTTTTTGGAACTGAGTATAGTTTAGTAGAATGTCCAGAATGCGGTGTCATTTATTTTGATCCCATGCCAAGTGAAGAAGAATTAGGAATATTTTATTCCGGTTCATATTTTAATTTCAGCCGATGGCATGATGAAGCAAAAGGCTATTTATTTGCCCATAAATTGACCAAAATAAGAAATGGAGGTAACTTTTTGGATGTTGGAAGTGCCTTAGGTTTCTTCATCCATGGAATAAAGCAAAATTCAAATTGGAATGTTTTTGGTATTGAGTTTAGCAATGATGCAGTTGTCTATTCTACTAATAAATTGGGACTAAATGTAAAACAAGGTGAATTACAGAATGCTGAATATCCAAGTAATTTTTTTGATTACATTCATATAAACAATGTTCTTGAGCATGTCAGAGATCCTAAGACATTATTGCTCGAATGCAGGAGGATTATTAAAAATGGCGGTCACTTATTCTTGTCCGTCCCAAACGGATTTAATGATAGTAGAAATATTATAGATTTCTATAATTCGGAGAAATTGCCTGCAAAAAGTATAAGCGGTCATATATATTTTTTCCAAACGCAGACTTTATCCAAGTTATTTAATGAAATAGGTTTTGAAATTGTAAATAAGAAAACAGGAAGTATTAAAAGGGGTATGCGAAATATAGAGTACCTTCCAAAAAAGAAAAATTGGAAAAAAGAGTACTTTCCAAGAACATTACCTGAAGAAATTAATAAAAACAAGTTCATTATTTCCGATGAAAAGAAGTATTCTGATTTGTATTACAGATATCGGTACTTTCAAAGTAAGTTTCATAACATTCCCGGACTATATAAATTTGGTTTGGATTTTATTTTTTTATTGCGTCCAAATAATAAAAATCTAAACTACGCAGATGCCTGACCCTCATTTGCACCGTATGCATTTTCTTCATTTCTACAGATAATCTCAAAATCCCAAGATATGCCATGTATTTCTCAATTTTTCTTCCATCTCCATACTTCTCTTAAATGGATCACGCTGTGCGGTGATTAATTCTTATTTCTTAAATCTTATCTCGTATTCTGATTACTGTTCACTTTTTTACTTATAATATTTTGATAGGTCTTCAAGTCTTCTTTAGTATTAAGATTAAAAAGAAGTTCTTTTTTTAGGAACGGTTGATCAGCAACTTCAATAAATTTACCTTTCACCCTTTTGAACAAATCGAACACACTTACGTTAATTTTTCCGTCTTCTTTTACAGCGGAATTTTTTAACAGTTCAGAGGCTGTATTGTTAATTTCTTTTTTATAAATTCCGCAAAGAAAATGAAGCCTCCCGCTTATCGAAGGAATGAGAATCGATTCATCATCATAATTAGCTATAAGGAAAGAAATAAATTCACTGTCAACAAACGGCAGATCGGTTGCAATAAAAAAATTATATTCTTTGTCAGAATCCGA
>CAZCLA010000027.1:0-36231 GCA_964499285.1 uncultured Melioribacteraceae bacterium | reverse complement strand
TACCCAACCGTGATAATCTCGGAAATGTCTGTAAGGTAGTCTGCGGAATACTTATCTGCTTTTTAAGCAATGCATTCATCAGTTCGAAAGCGTTAGCCACAGCATTTCCGTTTGGATGATTGTTCAATATTAAAAAAACTTTACGAACCGATTCGAACACTTCTCTCACTGTCATTGCAATGTCAATTATTTCCCCCGGGGAGTAAAGATAATTATATCTTGCGTTCTGTTCATCGTAAGTTTGTTTCTTACCGAAATTCTTGATCGAGTTAAGCCATGCTTCCTTGTTCCGGCCGTGTAATCTAACGTACAATTTTCCATTTGTTATCTTCGGTTTAAATTCAATCGATTCACCAATAGAAGGTTGATCAATCGTACAGAAAGTAATTTGCTTTGCCCGCTTTTCATTCCAAGAAGAATGTCGTACTTCAACAAATTTATCGTATTCGTCGAAGAGTTTAACTAATCTGCCGAGATATTGAATATTGGCTTCGGTAGCTTGAAATGAATAAGGGAACTGAATTAACAAACCTCCGAATCTTTCGGAAGCAGATAATTTATCGAGAGCAAGTTTTACGGCTCTTTCCTGATTTGAATTAAAATTTTTCTTGTGGGTAAAATCCTGATGAAGTTTAACGGTGAACAAAAAATCATCTTTGTGCTCAACTTTTTCAATCCATCCATCAATCGTATTTGGATTTATATAAACATAATAACTTGAATTGACTTCAATGCAGTTAAAATAATCCGAATAAAACTGAAGCCAGTCGTAATTTTTGGACTGTTCCGCTTCGTAAAAACTGCCAACCCAATCTTTATAACTCCAACCTGCTGTGCCAATATAAAGTTCGGGCTGCATTTTACTCGCCCGTAACCGTTACGACAATTCTACGCGAACCGCCCCGGTTTCTATGTTCGCAGAGATAGATCCCCTGCCAAGTTCCTAAATTAAATCTTCCGTCTGTAACCGGAATAGTGATTGATGCTCCAAGTAGTGAAGCTTTTATATGAGCAGGCATATCATCACTTCCTTCATAAACATGGGTAAAATGAGATGAGTTTTCCGGAACAAGTTTGTTGAAATGACTTTCGAAGTCTGTTCTAACACTCGGATCGGCATTTTCGTTTATAGTTAGTGAAGCAGAAGTATGTTTGATCAAAATGTGGGCAGTTCCTTTCGTAATTTTTGAAAGTTCTCCGATCTGAGATTCAATTTCATCGGTTATTAAATGAAACCCACGTGGTCTAGGTTTGAGTGTAATTTCTTTTTGAATAATCATGATTAAATATATAAAACCTCCGGAGCTATAAAAACCCCGGAGGCAATAAGTTTAATTATATTTCAAATTTTATGCCTTGAGCAAGAGGGAGTTCTCTTCCGAAGTTGATTGTATTTGTTTGTCTGCGCATATAAGCTTTCCAAGCATCCGAACCGGATTCGCGTCCGCCGCCGGTTTCTTTTTCACCGCCGAATGCCCCTCCGATCTCTGCACCAGAAGTTCCAATATTAACATTAGCAATTCCGCAATCACTTCCCCAAGCTGATAAAAATTCTTCCGATTCATGGATATCTGTTGTGAAAATTGCGGATGACAATCCCTGCACAACATCGTTATGAATTTTTAAAGCTTCGCTGACATCACCTTTATATTTAAGTAAGTATAGAAGCGGAGCAAATGTTTCTTCCTGAACGATCTGGTAACTGTTTTCAGCTTCAGCAATTGCCGGACGGACGTAGCATCCCGATTCATAACCTTCACCTTCAAGAACTTCGCCGCCGAAAATGATTTTACCGCCTTCTTCTTTTACTTTTTTGATAGCTGTTGTAAATTCTTCAACTGCTCCCTTGTCGATAAGAGGACCGACATGATTTGATTCTTCAAGAGGAGTTCCAATTTTCAATGTCGCGTAGGCTTTCAACAGAGATTCTTTCACTTTATCATAAATAGATTCGTGCATAATAATTCTTCTTGTTGAAGTGCAGCGCTGTCCTGCGGTTCCAACGGCACCGAAAACAATAGCGGGAATTGCCATTTTAAGATCTGCACTCGGCGTCAGAATAATTGCATTATTTCCCCCAAGCTCAAGAATTGTTTTCCCGAATCTTTTTGCCACAACTTGTGCGGCATGTCTTCCGACAGAAGTTGAGCCGGTAACAGAAACAAGCGGTACTCTTTTATCGTTCAACATTCTTTCACCAACAGTTTTTCCCTTCCCAATTACGAGAGAGAATAAACCTTCAGGAAGGTCGTTATCTTTAATTACGTCTGCAAGAATATTCTGCACGGCAATTGCCGTTAATGGAACTTTCGAAGAAGGTTTCCAAAGATTTGTATCACCGCAAACCGCAGCAATCATAGCATTCCAACTCCACACTGCAACCGGAAAATTAAATGCGCTTATCGTTGCAACTACACCGAGCGGATGATACTGATCGTACATCCTGTGATTTGGTCTTTCTGACTGCATCGTAAAACCATAAAGCTGGCGCGATTGTCCAACTGCAAAATCACAAATGTCTATCATTTCCTGAACTTCTCCCATTCCTTCCTGAAGTGATTTACCCATCTCGTAGGAAACAAGTTTACCGAGCGGTTCTTTGTAATCTCGCAATTTTAATCCAACTTGTCTTACTATCTCTCCTCTTTTTGGAGCAGGAATTTTTCTCCAATGAAGAAATGCTTCGTGAGCTGTTTTTACAACCTGTTCGTAATCCTCTTCTGTCGCCTGATATACAGTAGCAATATGTTTACCATCAGCTGGTGATTTCACATCAATCTTATCGCCTGACTTTGAGCCATACCATTTCAACCCGGTTGATGCACCAAGGTTCTCTTCTTTAATTCCTAGTTCTTTCAAAAAATCCATTTTACCTCCTACATCTTAAATGTTGATTTTATTTTGTTTCTTTCCATTACCATTGACAAATTTATTTTTTTCATTTTGTTTTCTATATCGACTTGAACCTCAGCAAATAAATCGAGAAAGTATCCGTTGAATGATTCCGAAAAATTCTTCTTTCCCCCGTCGTTTTTATTAACATCCAGATGAAATGCTTTTCTATCCTCAATGGCGCAGTAAATTTCCTGCAGGTCAATTTTGGAAGGCGGTTTGTTCAGCACAAATCCTCCGCTGGTCCCCTGTGTACTTTTCACGATTTCATTCTTTGTAAGCATGGACATAAGTCTTCTTAACTTAGATGCATTAGTTCCTATCTGCTCTGCAATTTGCGAGCTTGTCTGAGGAGCCGGATGAGTAGAAGCGAGGTAGCTTAATGCTTTCACCGATGTTGATAATTTGGTTGATGCGGACATAATCTCATTAATTTGTTACAGTAAGTGTAACATATACAAATATGAAATTCAAGTCATTATTGTTGATAGAATAATTTTTTTCTGGACATTTTCTACAATAATTAAGATCAGAAGCTACGTGAATATAAAAACTGCAAAAGCAAACGGATCGTTTAATTTATTGTACATCAGAGACCACTCATTTCAAGGTTGATGAAAAAATAAATATATTTTCCGGAGTATGAAAAATGTGAGATAATTAAGAAGTGTTTAAAATAGAAAATCCGGCAGATAGCCGGATTTTAAAACGAACTATATTTGATATTATCCGATAAGTCTAACTTCTGTAGCTTGAAGTCCTTTTGGACCTTGAGAGATCGTATATTCCACTTTATCGTCTTGATCCAATGATCTATAACCATCGCCTAAAATCGATTTAAAATGGACAAATACATCATCTCCAGATGATTGTTGGATGAAACCAAAACCTTTTTCACTGTTAAACCATTTAACAGATCCTTTTTTGCGCTCTGCCATAACAGATACTCCTAAAATTTGAATTGTGAATTTGACAGGCTCTAAAATTACTTGGAAGGTTCGAAAGAATTCTACTTTTACAAATACCGCTTATTGCGTTTTACTTTAAAGATACTGCCTTGATCGAACAAACATACTGCTATTTACTTTAAAAACCTAATTATTTTTCCTAAACTTTTTATTTTTAATAATATTTGAACTATAATTTATTTCTCATATTTTCATGTAATTATGTGTATGCCGTAGCCGGAAAACGGAATTCGAGATTATCTAAATTAATATCACCTAGTACAAATAATCCTGTATCTTCCTCATCGCTTTTACTTACTTTATAAAATATTTGATCAGGAGGGAAATAAACTTTAACTTTTTCAGCCGATCCTTGCATGGCAATATCCACCAGCGTGATTGGATATGATGCGAAAACCTCGTAAATGTGAAGAGAATCACCAACTTGTTTTTGAACAGAAACCGCCTTCAATTCATCAAAATAGTATAAATCATTCTTGTAAGTGTTAAAAACATGCCACATTGTCAGATACCAATAATCCTCTGAACCAAATATCTTAGTTACGGGTTTTGAGTTTTTCAGAATCTCGAGAAAAATATTATAATCAGTTGCATTTTCGATATTCAATTTTCTTGACCTGCCGGCATTGGTCAATTCATTTGTATCAGCAAAGAAATTTTTTTCGTAAACATGTTTGAAACCAAATTTTTTATAAAAATCATGAACTCTATCGTTTGCATAAAGGAATAATAATTCAGTGTTTTCTTTATAAAAGTCTTTAACGTACTTCAATAATTCTCTCGACAGACCTTTTTTTCTATATTCCGGAAGTGTGCCCACCGCACCGATCTGCACTCCATTTATTATTTTTCGGTTATAGTACACGTTCATTTTCATACAGCAGATATTCGAGATTATCTGATTTTCTTTAATTATCGAAAAAGCAGTGTAATGCTCGGTCCAATATCCTTCACTATACCATCGGTGAAAACTGACGCCTGGAAATATTTTCCCGATAAATTGATGAAATAATTCAATAAGAGGTCTATCTTTGCCGTCTATTAAAGTAATATTCAAAGTCTATCCACTAATAAGAAACTTTGGAAAAAAACATTCTATAAAAAATTGTATTCGAATAGCCATGAAGTGATTATTTGAAAAACAACAGGAAACATCAACTATCAAAAATCTCCTTCAACATAATCCTGTTTTTTTTGTTTGCTAGTACGAGCAAAACATCACCTATTTCGAGCATTGTTCCTCCGCTAGGAATAATATTTTTATCCTCTCTTATAATAAGCACTATTCTGCTGTCATCCGGAAAATTTAAATCCACTATTTGTTTACCGGCTATATGCGAGTTATAAGGAACAATTATCTCGATTAGTTCAGTGTCAGTTTTGGGATCAGATGTAAATTCAAGAGGAATAGGAACTTTCTTAGGCAGCGGTTTTGCAAGGTTCAATAATTTAGCAACTGAATTTATCGACCAACCTTGAATGAGCGCCGAGGTCAATACGATAAAAAACACCAAGTCGAAAATTAGAAGCGAGCGATCAACACCTGCTATTAGCGGAAAAGTAGCTAAAATAATCGGGACTGCACCTCGCAAACCGATCCACGATGTAAAAACTTTTTCTTTTAGATTAAACTTGAAAGGAATTAGTGTAATGAAAACACTGATTGGACGAGCAATGAAAATTAAAACCCCGCTTAACAAAAGACCAACTCCAATTATTGGAAGCAAATCCGAAGGGAAAACCAGCAATCCTAAAGTCAAAAACATGGCTATTTGACTAAGAACCGACAAGCCATCAAAGAATCTTATCAATGTTCTTTTATAAACAAAATTTCCGTTACCTAAAATTATTCCGGATATGTATATTGCAAGAAATCCGCTTCCGCCTAAAACCGATGTTAATGAATAGATTAGAAACGCGATTGATAATGCAAATACTATATAAACACCTTCGTAAAAAAAGTTTAAATTATTTATAAGATAAGCCATCATTTTACCGCCGAGATAACCTAATCCCAATCCTAATCCAATTTGGATAAAAAAGATAAAGACAATGTGAAAGAATGTTGAATCGGGTAAAGTGATTAATTCGATTGTTCCAATAGTAAGGAAAACCGCCATTGGGTCGTTACTTCCCGATTCAAGTTCAAGCAGAGGTTTTAACTTTCCTTTCAGTTCTAAATTTCCCTTTCTTAAAACTGAAAATACAGCCGCGGCATCAGTAGAAGAAATAATTGAACCTACCAGCATTCCCCAGAGAAAGGAAGTATCAAAAATCAGCATTACAAAAATACCTATTACTATCGCCGTTATTAAGACTCCCACGGTTGCTAGAAGCAATGCCGGAACAGAAACAACTTTTGAATCATTCCAAACCGTATCCAACCCACCGGAGAACAGAATAAACACCAGAGAGATTATTCCGATTGATTGTGCCAAAGATGCATCATCGAAATATATTCCACCCAATCCCTCGGAACCTGCAAGAATTCCTACAAGGATAAAAAGCAGCATTGTAGGCATTCCTATGTTATGGAACAACTTAGCGAACAGAATGCTTATTATAACAAGTACTGCACCTATAAGAAGCAGAATGTCTATCGATGCCAAATAACTTCTCCGGTTAATAAAATAATTTTATATCTATGATATTGATTTGATTCTATATCTGCAAAAAAATGATATTTAAAATTTGGCTTGCAAAATAATTTACTTTGACCAATCGAATTCCATAATTTGACCAATTTTTTGAAATATCGAATTCAACGTAAGTAAAAATAATTTTTTACATCACATAATTAAAGTGAAGATATAATTTTTAGCAAAAATTTAGCGGGTAATTATTGAAGGAAACAGGGAATCCAAATTATAAAATTATCGTTCTAACTTGTTTTCAGATTTTCAATTAAGATCATCGAGAACTTCTTCGGGTTTTCCATTGGGAGCATATGGCCTTCCCCTTCAATCGCTTTATAACTCGCATTACAAGCCAACGAAACCGTTTTTCTAGAAACCAACCTAAATAAATCCCTTGTTTTCGAGCCGAAACCCACAATAAACGGCAGAGTAATACCTGAAATACCCCTTTCGCTTATTTTCGGAGATTCTACTTGATTCAACTGCATGTTCAACGTGTGAGCTTTCTCAAGTTGTTGATGTCTTATCTCTTCAGTTTGCCTCAGAAAATAACCTTCCTTATTTCCGGAACCATCTATCAATGCTTCAACTGCATCTTCTAAGTTTCCTTCGATAAACTTGTCAAAGACCGGTTCAAACATTTTATCCGAATCTTTTTTCCATTCAACTAATTCTTCTTCCGATAAACATCCCGGATAACCGGGTTCATATAAAAATATATTCTCCAACGGAATATTATTTCCAACAAGCATATTTAGAACAACATCGGCTCCGTATGACCAGGCTGCGATATTAACTTTTTTCTCTTCAGCAAGTACGTTTATAAAATCAGCTAAATCAGCTGCGTGAGTATTTAACCCGAAGCCGCCTTCATTTGAATCGTCAAAATGACGGAGACTAATGGATATTACATCATAACTTTGGCTTAGAAAATCCATATGTGTGAACCACATTCTTTCATCCGCCAATGCTCCGTGCACAAGAATTAGAAAGTCCCCTGTCCCTTTACGTGTATATCTCATTTTATTAAAAATATTATCATATTATAGAAAAGCTTCAGAAAAGAAAACGTGAATTTCCACATTTTTGATAGAAGAATCAATTAGGAATGATGTTTATATTTTGGTGATTAAATAAAATCCTGGCTCATTTATAAACCAGGATTTATAATAGAAATTTCTCTACTTTAACAACAAGAGTTTTCTGCTCAGGGTATAACCATCTCCTGTTAACTTATAGATATATATTCCGCTCGCAATATTTTGACCGTTTTTATCCGTCCCGTCCCATTGAATCGTATGAATTCCCGGTCCGACTTCATCATTTAACAAATCTCTTACTTCCCTTCCCAATAAATCAAATATTTTCAAATTCAGATAAGAAGTATGAGGCACAGAAAATTTTATAGTGGTAACAGGGTTAAATGGATTCGGATAATTTTGATATAGAATAAGTTCCTGAGGAAGTTGAGTACTACTTTCTTCCACACCCGTCAGTAAATCGGAAATATCAATTTTAGCTTCCTTTAATGTTGTCGGTCTATTGTAAGGATATTCCAAGTAACCATCATAGTAATAGACAAAGATTTTATTATTGAGAATTACAAAATCTTGCAGAATTAGACCATAGCGGAAAGGTATCTCGGAATACCCGGCATCTCCGTTCTCTTTAACCCAAGATACTCGAGGATTGGTGTAATTTGCTTGGGAAATTACAAACATTGTGTTTTCTGCATCAAATAAAATGTTTGAACCATACAGACCAAATGTCAAGCCCCATGATGTAGGATAATTGATTGTTTCTTGTGTCCATCCTCCATTATTCATTTTGAAGAATCTCGGATGGACTTCTTTTGAGAGCGTGTGCAATAGTGCGGGCTTTCCATCGGAAGTTATTCCGACTAAATTATACAAACCGTCTACTGCTCCTCCGGCATATGGGATCTCAAAAAGATCGAAAAATGATTGACTCCAAACTTGATTCTCTTTTACAAATACTCTGGTAATTAACGAATCGGGAAACATGCCTTCACCGTAAGTCAAGTAAATTTTACCGCCGGCTTCAACAATACTCGGCTTATTAGTTTTATAGGTATCATTTCTTTCAGAAATTGTTTCGATTTCCCAGCTGCTTCCGTTCCAATATGCATACTTAACACTTTGTTTATCAAGACTATTATTTTTACCCCGACCAAAATATACAAATCCCATTTCCGAATTATTTTGGATTGCAGCAACGGTTTTTGAATTCCCTGTAGCGTCGATAAAAGTATAATCCCAATCGGCACCGTTTTGTTTGAACACGCCAATAATTCTATCCGGTAAAGAATAGAAACCGGCATAAATCCATTTTGAGCCGTCTGAATTGAATTGAATTGATGTGGACACCCGGTAAGAATTAAAACCCGAAATATGTGCTACGGTATCAACTACAAAATTATCGTTAGTTTTTACAGCATAAAGTAAAGTCGTCTGAGAATTTTGATCATGATAAAAATACGTCAAGTGAATAGCATCATCATGCACAATCGAATTTAAACCGTGAACACCTTGACCAACATTAGTCGTTTGAAATGAATCGATTGAAGAAACAGTCCAGTAATTCTGTGCATGCAACGAAAGTAAAAACGGTAAAAATGCAAGTAATAATATGACCTTTTTGCCGACGTACATTTTTCCCTCCTGCGAAGTAACTCAATTGTTTAATTGAATTTATATGGTAATTCATATTGCCGCGTATAGGAGAATTTAATTATGCCAACAAGGTCTCTTTATAATTTTAAGGTAAACATATTCGGTAAGAATAACCATCAAAAAAGCACAATAAAAAATCCCGGCTCAGTTATGAACCGGGATTCTGAATTCTGTGTTCTGAATTCTGCCTTTTACATCGAATCTATTATTTTATTAAAAGTTGCACTCGGACGCATTTGCTGCTCGGCTAAATTATCATCCGGGAAGTAGTAACCGCCTATATCAACCGGAGTGCCTTGCTCTGCGAGAAGTTCTTGATTAATTTTTTCTTCGTTCTCTTTTAATTCCTTAGCCACTTTTGCGAAACGATTCTTTAACTCCTCGTCTTTATCTTGTGCTGCAAGTTCTTCAGCCCAGTACATTGTCAGATAGAATGAACTGCCTCTGTTGTCTAATTCGTTTACTTTACGCGACGGAGTTTTTTGATTTTCCAAGTATTTGCCGACTGCCTTATCGAGTGCTTCGGCGAGAATTTTTGCTTTTGGATTACCGGTTTTTTCAGCGGCTAATTCAAGTGAAGGGACAAGTGCGCAATATTCACCGAGTGAATCCCAACGCAGGTGACCCTCTTTTAAAAATTGCTGAACGTGCTTGGGAGCCGAGCCGCCGGCACCGGTTTCAAATAATCCGCCTCCGTTCAACAACGGTACAATCGAAAGCATTCTTGCGCTTGTACCAAGTTCCAATATCGGGAATAGATCAGTTAGGTAATCTCGAAGTACGTTACCTGTTACGGAAATTGTATCGAGTCCTTTTCTAACTCTTTCCAATGTATATTTCATTGCATCAACCGGCGCTAATATTTTAATCTCCAATCCGGTTAAATCATATTCGTGTAAATATTGATTTACTTTTTTGATAATCTCGGCATCGTGACCGCGTTTATCATCAAGCCAAAATACTGCAGGCGAACCGCTTGCTTTAGCTCTGTTTACTGCAAGTTTTACCCAATCTTTAATTGCATCGTCTTTTGTTTGGCAGACTCTAAAAATATCACCTTTTTCAACGGTTTGTTCCAAAACAACTTCGCCGTTTGCTTTAACAATTCTTACTGTTCCTTCCGCAGGAGCAATAAAAGTTTTGTCGTGCGAACCGTATTCTTCGGCTTTCTTTGCCATCAAACCGACGTTGGAAACATTACCCATTGTGGACGGATCAAACTGTCCGTTCTTCTTTGCATCCTCAATAATTTCTCTGTACATAGTTGCGTAGCTTCTATCGGGAACCATCGCAAGTGTATCTTTAAGTTCATCATTTTTATTCCACATTTTACCACCGTCCCGCACAATGTTCGGCATTGATGCATCAACAATAATATCATTCGGTCTATGCAGATTTGTAATTCCATAACGTGAATCTACCATAGCAAGAGCGGGACGTGTTTCATATACTTTATTAATGTCGGCTTCAATTTCTTTGCGTTTATCTTCCGGAAGTTTTTCCAACTTTTCCAATACATCGGCTATACCGCTGTTTACATTTGCACCGATTTCTTTCAAGGTGTCTGCGTGTTTTTCGAGAGCATCTTTGTAATAAACCGATACCGCGTGTCCGAACATAACCGGATCGGATACTTTCATCATCGTAGCTTTCAAGTGAAGAGAAAGAAGTACATCGTCTTTCTTTGCTTGTTCAATTTGTTCGGTATAAAATTTTCTTAATGCTGCTACATTCATAACAGCGGCATCAATAACTTCATTCTTCATCAACGGCAATTTCTCTTTTAGGATTTCAGTTTTACCGTCTTTGTTTACAAATTCAAATTTTACATCACACGCTTCCGCAATAGTTGTCGATTTTTCCGAACCGTAGAAATCTTTTTCGCTCATATGTGCAACGCGTGCTTTTGAACCGGATTCAGGCCACGGTTTCATCATTTTGTGCGGATGTTTTTTGGCGAACTCTTTTACTGCAGCGGCAGGTCTTCTATCCGAATTGCCTTCACGCAGAACTGGATTTACTGCAGAGCCAAGTACTTTTGCAAATCTTTTCTGTAATTCTTTTTCTTCATCTGTTTTTGGTTCTTCGGGATAGTCGGGTATATCATAACCTTTTTTTTGTAATTCTTTAATTGCCGCTTGAAGCTGCGGTACTGAAGCGCTGATGTTAGGAAGTTTGATAATATTGGCTTCGGGAGTTTTTGCTAATCGACCAAGTTCTTCCAAGTAATCGGGTATCTTTTGCTCATCGGTCAGTCTCTCCGGGAAGTTTGCAATAATTCTTCCCGCAAGTGAGATGTCTTTTGTTTCTAGCTCAACCGCTGTTCCTTTTGCAAATGCATTAACCACCGGTAATAAACAATAAGTCGCCAAAGCAGGTGCTTCGTCAATTTTAGTCCAAATAATTTTATAATCAGTCATCAATAAGTCCTGTATTTTTATAATAATTCAATTAGTTACAAAGAATGCATAAATAAGATGCAAAGCCACGAATTCCGGTTCGAAAATTACGCATCTTTCAAAATAAATTAAAGGTAAGCAGTAATCTATAATCAAATAAAACTACAAAAGCGATATTGTACCAATCGATGATTCTATTACTGGGAGCAGCTTATTTTTGAAATCATTTCTGCAGGAATATTCTACTCGTATCAAATTACCTGCTTTGTTATTCAATAATATTTGATAAGAAAAAAGATTTTTAGAATCGATTTCAAGAACATTAAATTCCGTACTATTATTTATTACTTTTTTATTCATGTATTCGTCTTTATGATATTTTGTTCTGATATTATTTAAGTATTCTTCAAATCCACCGGTAAAGTTCGACTTATCAGTTGTGGTTTTGAAACTCCCGATAGTCAACACTGCCTTTGTTGCCTCGTCATAAAATAACACTTTAGGGAGATAAACAAATGATTCATATCCCGTTCGTGTTTTCGAGAGACGTGCTATTATTTTTTCTGAAAATTCTGATGAAGTTAATTCCCAACTTTTTGGAGGATTGAGTTTAATACCAAGTTCTTCATTTTCATAAATAATCGAAACTAATGATGTATCAACCGGGAAAGGAACCCGGATTTTTTCATCATCCTCACCGCACGAGTAAAAAATCAATATCGAGGAGAACAAAAAGAAGGTTGAAAATATTTTATTAATCATTTAAGAATTCTTTCAAATATTTATATTTCTCTGTCAATTCACCGTTATAAACTATAACAGCTTGTTTTATCTCTTCAGGAAGATTAGATCTTTCGAGCGACGAGTTATAATCAGCATTTGCAATTGCCGGTACAAATGGTTTAAGTGATTTGCTGAATTCTTTCGAGGAATTCTTCGGAAGTTCAGCTGGAAGATTATCAATAGCAAGATCAGCTACACCTTTCCCTTCATAACCGTCGATTATTTTATCCATATCCGGATTGTAAACATAAGTTGGATTGTCCGGTTCGGTTGCTTTCTCCGTAAATTCTATCGATCCATTTATATCGCAAGTGATATCAACAACAAGCTGCAGTTTCTCGGATGTCCTATTTTTGACATAGTCTTTTGTTACCAAACGCGGACATTTATCATGCCAAAATATTGCATTTACCAGCACGCTAAGTTTGTCCGAATAAATATCAAATTTGGATAAATATTTTTCTGGATGATTAAAATAATCTTTAAGATTAAATTCAGTTCCGTCTTTACGTGCGAACATATGCTGTTCTTTGAAAACGACTTTGTAAATTGTTTTATTTTCTGCACCCGATAAATTCAATAACTCGTCCGGCGTAATTTCCTTATGCGGAAGTAAATCCAAAATTTCCTGCGAGCCTTTAGATACATTTCCGTAGCCGCTTATTCCTACAACAAAAGGACATATCTCCTTTGGGAGTCCGTCTGCTTTAATTTTTTCTCCAACACTCGTAATTGCATTTTTTGCTTCATCCAGATCAAAATAATTATAAGCTTGTTCGACTGTTTGGAAGGGAGTTTCAAAACCCAGGGCATTATATCTTTTTCCCATAGCATGAACTCCATCGATCATCCCAGCTAATCCGGCAAATTTACCGAAAAATACCAAGCGTTTTCCCGTGTTATCCAGAATACATTCATAATCGATCAAAGTCGATTTTGAATCTATTATTTTTTTAAGAAGCGGCATATTATAAGCCTGACCTTTGATCGTGTGCGAAAAGAAAATATAAACCTTATCATTTTCTATAAGATTGATCGGAATTTCTTTAACTCCGAATACAATTTTACTTTTGCTTAAATCCTCGCTTAAAATAGTATTTGCATCTGCAAATTCTTCATCTTTAAATGCACGTCTTTCAAATGGTTGAACTATTACTTCGATATTATTTTCTTTTATTATTTCTTTTAAGTGTTCAGGAATTAGAGGCACTCTTTTTTCCCAAATGTTTTTATCCTCTCTTCTGATGGCTATTGTTCTTGGCATAAAATCTCCGAAATTTTACTGAGTACAGGATTTGTAAATCAAAGATATAAAAGTCCTACAAATTATTTTGTCGGATTTTCAATATTTTTAATGGATATATGTTCTTATTTACTTGCTTTGTAAATGAGTCCGCTTAATTTTTCATTTAATCTTTTTACAAAAGAATAAAATGGAGTGTTTGACTGTGTATTTTCGTCAAAAAAGTAACTAACGATAGATGTGTTCTGCGGTTCAAATGAAGAGGTTGAAACTTGTGCAACCAACGAGGCTGTTTTTGCAGCACTTTCGCCCTTATTTATGAAAAGTTTCGAATAAAGTATCCTACTTTCTCCCAAATCGAAAGAAAAATCTGTTGATGAAGGATTCACTTCATCGAGCCATAATTCAATATAATCTGAACCCCGAGAGACTGCAGATTGATAATCGATATCATTTGTGATGTCGTCAACGATTTTGAAAGTAGAGCCGAAACTATTTGGAACTCCCCAATAAAGTGCTGCTAAATTCTGAATTCGGTTTAATAATGTATCTGGGACAATTTTTGTTGTATCATTCAGAAAATTTTTGAACAAAAATATCTCAACTTTTTCATTTGTTGCAGCAGTTGGTTTAAAACCTATAACTCGGTTTGAAACACCTGGCAGTCCTGCAACAATATCTTGAACTGCACCGTTTTCAATAAAAATTACACTGTCCGATTGATTAATTATTTTAGGCAGCAAATAATTTTTTACAATTCCGCTTGATTGAAGAGTTGGAAGATCAGTTGTAAGAGTGTCGAGTGATTGATCAACTTTTCTATGAGAATAAGAAATAATTCTGCCGTCGGATTTTGTCAGTGCACCTATTTTTTGATAATCGAGATAGACATAATCGGCCATCCATATTTTAACTTCAGTGGAAAGATGATTTTCAATCTCGATCTCAACTTGAGTGTTAGTACCGGAAAATTCGCGAACCATCCCATCGCTGGTTTTTATAAAAAATGCGGTACTCAATTCCTGCTCATTCAACTCATAATTCTTAAAAACAAATTGGTAGTTGACCATATTATTTATTCTTTCGATGGCGATTGTTCTATCGCTGATATTTGAAATGAAAGGATCTATCAAAATCTCATTCGGAATAAAACTGTTTTTGGTTGCACCCAGTACAGCTTGTTCAGGAACCGCTCGATAATTTTGATCATCAAATTCATAGCCCCAAAAATCAAACTCACCTTCTGCGATTCCGTTTGAGTTTGTAAGATAAGTCTGTTGATCGATTCCAATACCTTCAATTATTACTGTTGCATTTTCCACCGGGCTGCTCTCCTGATCAACCACTAAAATATTTGAGAGTGAGCCTGTTTTAGTGATTGGAATTTGAGAGACATATAAATTCCCAAAGTCAATTGATTCACTCAATGCAGATTCTTGAAAAGTTGCGCCATTAACGTTTGCCCGTGCTATTTCTGCTTTAATGATAGTGTAAGGCGGTTCAAAATCACTTGATCCTTTGGGATCAATAAAGTGAGCAGCCGAGAAAGAATGATTAAATCTTCCTGCGCTGTTTGTAACTGTGGCTGTCAGCAATTCCAAATCACCGTATAAAATTACATCCGTTCCCGGCGGAGACGCGCTCGAGGGACTTAGAAAAACCTTACCGGTGATAGCATAATCAAATTCAGTCGGAATCTGTGTCAAATTAACTTCTACACTTGTTGTCTGTCCGGGTCGAACAATTGTTAACGGCTGGTATCTTCCTTTTTTACCGAATGTTGTTGTGTTGAGTGAAACAAACTCAAATTTAAGCGAATCATTCGATGCAAATTTTGCTAAGGAACTTGAAACTCCGGGTGAATGATTTATCGAAACTGAAGAATTATTTCCTCCATCAAGCAAAATCATTTTTTTTGTTTGAGAAAAACTTTCACTTGAAATTCTATAATAATAGACTCCCGAACTACCAAGATCTGAAATATGAAATTTATGCCCTCCCTGTCCCGAAAAATTATTATATCCAACTCTCCTTCCGAGTGCGTCGAAAATCTCAAGAATATACTGATCAAAAACGGGTGAATAAAATTCTATATTTGTTGCCGGATTAAATGGATTCGGATAGTTTTGAGAAAGCATATAATTCGAAGGTTTGATTTGATCACGGATTCCGGTAATAAAATCAAAACTGAAAAATCCTTCAATATCAGTGGTATCGCGCGCTATGACACCAAATTCGTTATCAGCATAAGAAAGTGTTACTTCAACATCCCAAATTCCCGATGATGTAAAATGGGAATCGCTGACTTTTCCCGAAATCCAAGTCTGTGATGATAAAACCACGGGAAATACAATAAAAAGAATCAAAATAGATTTGATCATTCCAAAAATTCTCACATTAAAAATATTATATGTTGACCGGAGTCAGCGGTTTTTTATTTTGAAGCACTAAATGAACATTTTTGGCGCACAACATAGCCATTTCTGAACGGGTTTCCAAAGTTGCGCTGCCTATATGTGGAAGCAGAACCACGTTATCCAATTTAAAAAGTTCGGAATTGACTATTGGTTCACCTTCATATACATCAAAACCGGCAGCAAATATTTTATTCTTTCTCAACATTTTGATCAAATATTTTTCATCAACAACTTCTCCACGCGCCGTATTTATCAATATTGCATCCGGCTTCATAAGGCTCAGTTTTTCTTTATCTATCAAATGATAAGTTTTAGGTGTTGATGGAATATGAAGACTTATAAAATCGGCATTTTTCATCAGGTAATTTAGCGAAACTCTTTTCGCGTCGAGTTCTTTTTCAAATTCAGGTTTTGTTGTACGGCTGTAGAAAATAATTTTACATCCAAAAGCCTTGGCTCTTATTGCCGCAGCTTTACCTATCCTTCCTGCTCCCACAACACCGAAAATTTTGTTTCTCAAGTCATGTCCAAGCATCAAATCCGGCATCCATCCTTTAAACTTCGAACCTCGCATAAATCTATCACCTTGAATAAACTTTCTAGCGCATGCAAGAAGAAGCCCGATTGCTATGTCCGCCGTCGTATCTGTTAAAATATTTGGTGTGTTGGTGACTAAAATATTTTTCTCAAAAGCATATTCAACATCGATGTTATTGTACCCAGCTGCATAATTTGCGATTATCTTGCATTTCATCATTCCATCGATTAGCTCCTTATCAACTTTATCAACAAGCAGCGGTATGATTGCATCTGCATTTTTAAGCAAAGGAATTAATCTCTTGCTGTTTCCCACAATTTTTCGATCTAAAATTTGAACTGAATAACCTTTCGACTTAAGCCAATTCCCTGCTTCACCGGGAAGTTCATTAAAGAAGAAAACCATTTTCATTTTTTATCCGAATAATATTTTAACAATAAATAACGCACCTAATATTCCGGCAATATCGGCTAACAAGCCGACAGTTAATGCATGCCTGGTCTTTGATATATTAACAGCTCCAAAATAAACCGCGAGAACATAAAAAGTGGTTTCGGTACTTCCGAGTATTGTAGACGAAAGAACACCGATAAATGTATCTGCTCCATGAATCGTCATTAACTCCGTCATTAAGCCGATCGATCCACTGCCGGATAACGGACGCATTAGTGCCATCGGCATCACTTCGGCAGGCATTCCAATTAAATTTGTAATTGGTGTCAGTACAGTTACAACAAGGTCCATTGCGCCCCCGGCTCTGAAAATCCCAATGGCTACAAGCATTGCGACAAGATAAGGAATGATTTTAACTGCAATATTAAACCCTTCTTTAGCCCCTTCAACAAATTCTTCATATACCTTAATTTTCTTTATCATTCCAAAAAGAACAAAAAGAATAATTATCAATGGAATTGCAAGCACTGCAGCAAATTGAATTATCGATTTGAAATTTTCGGAAGCGTTTCCCGTCCCAAAAAGGAAAGCAAGAATCACAGCCGGGACCAATAAAATCAAAAAGAAAATCAGAAAATCTTTAACTTTTATTTTATCCGCATGAACGGTTAAATTTTCTCTTTTGCGACTGAACTTTTCAAAAATTTTTGCTGATACAATTCCGGTCAAAGTAGCACAACTTGCACCGAAAATCGATGTTCCAATGATTATTGCCGGATCATTACTTCCGGATGCAGCTCTTATAGCTATTGCTGTTGCTGGAATGAGTGTCAATCCTGCAGTGTTAACCGCAAGAAACATACACATTGCGTTGGTGGCTGTGTCCTTATTTTCGTTCAGTGTGTTTAATTCTTCCATTGCTTTAATTCCGAATGGTGTTGCTGCATTACCGAGCCCAAGCATATTCGCGGAAATATTCATAACAATGGCACCGATTGCCGGGTGATCCGACGGAACCGATGGAAAAAGAAATTTTGTAATTGGTCGCACAATGGAAGCTATTATTTTTATAAAACCGGATTTATCGGCAATCCTCATTATACCAAGCCAGAGTGCCATTATTCCAATTAAACCTATGGCAATAGTAACTGCTGTTTTGGAGTAATCTATCGCCGCATTTGTAACCTCACGCAGTTTAACAAAGCTAATCTTTTCAAATTGAATTTTAAATTTTTGATAAGTTTTATTTGGTGTAAACGACGAAACAACTTCAACATTTATTTCATTCGCTTCCCCGGAGGCTGCTGCTATCTCCTTAAATATTTTTGAATTTCGTTGAGCAACAAAAAGGACAAATTCATTTTTCTGAGATCCTCCCCAATTTTTAATTTTGAAAACCTCATCTTGTTTATATTCTTCACCAAAATATTTTTTCAGTTCGTCGGTATTAATTTTTAGATATCCGTTCGAGAGATTTGTTGAATCAACAACAAATTCACAATTGATGGTTTTATCGTTTGGGAATTTATCGGTCTGTTCATTATAAAAATCGATTGAAATCGCCATACCGATGCCGAGAATCAGCATCGCAGCCCAAATATAATTCAGCATTCAACCTCTTTACTTTGATTTTGAGTCAAAATTAAAACTCTTTTCGATAAAAAACATTATCTTTTAACAAATAATTAAATTTTTATTGTATGAAAATCGGAATCGTTCAGTTTGATCCAGTCTGGGAATCGCCGGATGCAAGTATCGAAAAATTAGAAAAAATTCTTTCGGAGGAATATTCGGAGCCGGATTTATTGGTATTCCCAGAAATGACACTCACGGGTTTTACAATGAATTCCAAAAAATTTGCAGAGGAAATCAACGGAACATCCACTCAATATTTTATTAGAAAATCTGCAGAGTTAAAGATAAATATTTTTGCCGGAATAATTGAGTTGGATGAGCACAAAATTTATAACTCATTGGTGCATTTCGATTCAATGGGATTAATTCATGCGCGGTACAGAAAAATTCATCCATTCAGTTACGCAAAGGAAAACGAATTTTATGACCACGGTAAAGAGATTGTTATATCGAAAATTGACGATTGTAAAATCGGTTTATCAGTATGTTACGATCTTCGTTTTCCCGAAGTGTACAGACTCTACGGCAAGAAACGCTGTGAAATAATCATTAACATCGCAAATTGGCCAAGTCCGAGAATTGAGCACTGGCTAGCCCTTTCACGCTCCCACGCGATAGCAAATCAATGCTTTATGATTTCAGTAAATAGAGTCGGAAAAGATCCTTACAATGATTATCCCGGAAAATCTTGTGTTTACGATCCAATGGGAAAAGAATTATTTTGTGCGAATGACTCGGCAGGCTATTTCAACATTGAAATAGATTTAGAAAAAGTAATTACGGTCCGAGAAAAATATAAATTTCTTGACGATATAAAGCTTTTGTGATATGAATGAATTTAGAACTGACAGTTACGATATCAATACTTTTGACGTTGATTTAAGAGGCAGATTATTTCCGACCCGATTAATGCTTTTAATGCAGAATACAGCATGGAAGCATGCCGAGGATTTATCCATTGGTTATTCACATCTGATCAAGAGAAATCTTATCTGGGTACTTTCGAGAGTTCGTGTAGAAATGGACGAATATCCATTATGGAATGATATCCTCACCATAAAGACTTTTCCAACCGGCTGTGACAACCTAATGTGTTACCGTGATTTTCTCTTCTTTAAGAACGAACAGCAAGTTGGTAAAGCTACATCAGCTTGGTTTGTAATTAACATCAACGAAAGAAGACCACAAAGAGTCAGCAGTTATTATGACAATAACATTAAACCGCTTCCAAGTGTTTTCAAAGAAAGAATAGGTAAATTAAATTTTAATTTTGATACCGAATTGCTTCGTAACACAAAAGTTGATTTCAAATCAATAGATGTTAACGGACATGCTAACAACGCGAAATATTTAGATTGGATTACCGATTATTATGATTCAGAATTTTTAACAGACAATACTTTACGACAATTTGAAATCAATTATATTTCGGAAGCAGTACTTAATGATGAAATTGAGATCAGATTCAATAAGTCAAATGATAAATTCAATTGTTTTTTAATTATTAACAGCAATACTAAAAAAGAAATATGCAGGGCAAAAACGCTCTGGAGAAAGGATACAAAATGAACGAGCTTCAAAATCAAAAATGTACGGCTTGCAGACCAGATGCGCCAAAAGCAACAAAAGAGGAAATTGAAAAATATATGAAGTTGCTACCCGGATGGGAATTGGTCAACGAAAACAATATCGATCAAATTGCAAAAGTATTTACATTTGATGATTATCAAAGCGCCGTTGATTTCACTAACAAAGTCGCTGAAGAAGCCGAAAGCGAGGGTCATCACCCGGCAATAATTCTTGAGTGGGGAAAATCAACTGTTAAATGGTGGACTCACAAAATTGAAGGACTGCACATAAATGATTTCATTATGGCTTCAAAAACTGAACATATTTATAATTCAAGAGGATAGTGTGAAAAATATATTTTTTTTATTGCTGGTTTCATTTCTCTTTTATGCGTGCGGCACTTCATTTGAAACAACAAGAATTATCGATGAGAAAACTAATAACATAGTCGTACTGTCTTCACCAATTAAAATACATGGATTGAGTCAGTTCGATCAATTTGAATTATATATCTCGTTTATTTCTCAAAAGTATGTGAATAAGGAAGATCAATACTTTTTCACTATCAAGTACTTGGGTTACCAATTCCCGAAGATGGATTATTTGAAACTCGATATCGACGGAATAATTTATGAATCTGCACCTGACAGAGTTCCAATTTTCAAGCAGGACGGTGTGATCGGCTACAGCGAAGAAGTACAATTTCCTGTCACAAAAAATATAATCGAGGATATTCTCGAACTTAACAGAACAAAAATGACTATAAAAGGATATCTAATTGATATCGAGATAGATTGGAAAGATAATTGGAAAGATAGCTTGAAAGAATTTTATATCGAATCGGCAAAAAAATCATGATTCGAAAAGTTTAAAGCGTATTCTCAACACGTCGTTTTCAAAACTTGAAGATACAATTTTGAATTTCCCTATTTCGGAAGTAACTTTCACGTGATTTCCGCTGCAAGGGCAAGCATCGTAATCACCTATTTTAATAATTCTGATTTTTTCTTCCGCTTCTTCGGGAAGATTTGATAAGTTAAATTTTTGTTCGGCTTCGTACCTATCTATAAATTCTTCGCTGACAAGGTGATTTTTTTCTATCTCAGTGTTAACTAAAGATTCAATTTTAATCAACTCATCTTCGCTTAAATTGGAAGTGAAGTTTTTATAATCGCACTTTGATTTTTTCTTTTCGATATGATTACTGAAAGATCTGCCTTTCCCGTAAAGTCTCACCATCGTTTGATTTAATATATGCTCAGCCGTGTGCATCGGCGGAAAATACTGTTTCGGATTCTGATTCATCATTATTCCCTTTCAACGAAAATTAGTTTTACCAGTTCATTTTCGATTAGAATGCTTGAATATTTTCCGGAGTTTATTTCCAAATATTCAACACCGGAATTTGTAAAGTAGTTCTCAGTCAATGACATATCTTTTGATAATATTTCTAAAGCTATTATTCCTTCATCAAATTCATCTTCAACGAGATAAAGCAAACAGTTCTTTATATCGAATTTATAAGCCTCTTTTCTGTGATGCTGAAGTTTTACTCTCCTCTCAGGTTTTAAGCCAATCGAGATAAATTTATCCAATGCTGCTTCAGTATTCTTCGCACCAAAAACAATCGATATAATCTTAGATGCGCCGTTACGATGCGCCAATTCTTTCTTTCTGTTTTGCGTTAAACGAGGAGAAAAAATAATTTGGTTTAGATATTCATCTTCAAAGAAAAGATTCTTTTCTTTAATATTCGTTTCAAGGATTGATTTTAAATTAATTTGATCGAAGTAGCCGTTCAAGTTATCGAGACTGTTATTTCTTATCGAAACATATATGTCTTTTTGTTTGTTTTCAGTTATCTTTTTAATTGATGGGAATTTTTCAATGAGACTCTGTCCGGATAAAAATTCAATGATTATGTTATTATTAAAACTAGAAAAATAATTTGAACTTCCAACATCGTTCATTTTGAAACCCAATTGCAGCCAATATTTTTGGAATCTTTCAATTGAGTTTGGAGCTAAAATAATTTCTCCTAATCTTGAACTGGACTGAATAATCGCAAGCGTATCTAAAATTTCATATTTGCGGTACTCGCGAGATAAACTGTCGTTCTTTTTACGCAGCTCTTCAATTTCACGTTCGAGTAATTCCGCTTCTGCTTTTTTCTTGTTCAGCATAATCATTGCTGAATCAGTTTCATTGCCGTTATTTACATTCTTTTTTTCATCGCTGCAAGCGGATACTAAAATGAGAATAATTAGTACTATTTTTAAAACGTTTCTATTCATAGTCGAAAGATAAAAAGATATTTCATTTTTATGATACAGAATCGGTTGATGGTTTTGATTGCCTAATAAATATAATATAATTATGTTTTTTGTGAACTATGGGGAAATAGTGTGAATTTTAAATCGACGATATTATTTTTCATTTTACTGATTCAAATAACTTCAGCACAGAATATTGATAACTCATTCAGGTATGTCGATACACCCATTTTAACGGATATAACTTCAATTCATTTCACAAAAGATTACGGTCTTATTGCAGTTTCAGATGTCTTGATACATAACAATTCAGGTGAATGGCAAATATTCTCACCGCAGCCGGATTTTAATATATCCGGGGCATTCGTAAGCAACGAGGAAAAAATCTATGCTTGGAACGTAACTTACAGTTATGAGTCTGAATTGAAAGTTTTCAATAAACTTCTTTACAAGTGGGAAAAGATTGAACATCCGCTCGCAAACAAAATCAGCCATTCTTTCTTTACTGGTGAAATAGGCTGGGTAAGCGGAATAGGCGAAGTTGCATATTATAATGGAAATAATTGGGATTTTCTTGAATCACCTTCAAACCATTTTATAAACAATTTACTCCCATATAAAAGCACTATAGTTGTCCATTCAAACGCAAAACCAAAGTCGATTTTTATAGATGAAGGAATTCATTGGAAAGAAATAAGTTTAGATGATTCTATTCATTCAATTTCAAGATATCGTCAAGAGTCTCTCTTAGTTCACACAAGTTCAGCCCTTTATGTGTATGAAAACGAGAATAAGCATACACTACCCTTTCCGGATTTTAATGAGAAAATAAATTTTTTCTTTCTAGCAAAGAACTCGGATCTATGGTTATGCGGGACAAATGGTTTAACTGCCGTTTTGCAGGACGGAAAATGGAATCAACTAGAGAATATGACCACTGAAGATCTTTTGTGTATAACCCAAGATGATAAATCGAATATTTGGATTTCCGGAGAGAATGGGGTAATACTTACAAACGATCCAAACTATCCGCAAATCGATAAACCGGTTAAATCGGGGTTCAAAAAATCATCATATTACAGTGAAGCCAAAATGATTGCTGACGAATACGGTGTCGCAGTTTCCGATATAAATAACGACGGTTATGAGGATATTTTTGTTGTGGCGGTCTATGAACCAAATAGAATGTATATGAATATTGAGTCCAATTTAGAAAATGAGGCTTCGACGAGAAATGTCAAGGGTGAAAGCTTTGAAAGTTCTTCAATTCTTCATCTAGGTGCTGCTTTTGCGGATGTTGATAATGACGGTGATGATGATCTATATGTTTGTGCACTTAACGATAAGAACGTCATTTATTTAAATAATGGATCTGGATATTTTAGGGAATATTTCTACGATTCCGGATCTTTAGGAGAAAGAAGCGATCGTTCAAACTCAGTCGCGTTTGCAGACGTTAACAACGACGGCTTCTTGGATCTGTTTAACACGAACGAGTACTCATCTAACCGTTTATTCCTTAATGATGGTTCCGGTTACTTTAATGAGATAACAGAGAAAGCAGGCGTCGTTTCGGAGGGAGGAGGTACGGCTTGTATGTTCGGTGATCTGGATTCTGACGGTGATGCTGATTTATTCATAACAAATTGGTCGAAAGAAAATATTATTTACAAAAATTTGTTTATTGAAACCGGTCAAGTATTTTTTGAGAATATTACTTCCCAATCTAACATAGGAGGTTTACCTTACACAAAAAGCAATGGAGTAGTTTTCGCTGATATTAATAACGATAATAGACTTGATATTTTTGTCGCAAATCGGAAAACTTCCAACCGACTTTACTTGAATATTGGGAATATGACTTTTACGGATGTCACAGAGTCCTTTATGGGCATAGACACTATGCAGAGTTACGGAGCAGTTATTGCTGACTTTGATCATGACGGTTTTCAAGATATTTATCTTTCAAATCTTGGTGCAAATATATTTTACAATAATGTTAACGGAGAAAAATTCATAGAGAAAACGCTGCAGTTTAACGCAACGATGAACGGTTACAGCACAGGAAGCGCTATTTTTGATAAAGAAAATGATAACGATCTCGATATTTACGCTGCAAATTATTTGGGCGAGGAAAGCCAAATATTAACGAACATACTTCGAAAAAAAACCGGAATTGTTTTCGAAATTGAAGGGACAAAAACTAATAGAAATGCGGTTGGTGTTACTGTAAAATTATTCGATGAATCTGATAACAGAATGCTTGGAATTCGTGAAATCAGCGCCGGTTCAGGTTATGCTTCACAAAACTCTAAACGAGTTCACTTCGGAGCACAGAACAGCAATTCCTACAAAGCTGAAATTTATTTCCCGGTTTCAAAAACAACAAAAATACTTACTAACATCAAACCAGGATCAACTTTTAAAATAAGTGAGGAAGAAGGTTTTTCGTACACAAAATCGAGAGTGACGAGATTTCTTAAAGCTTCGATTAAGGATCCCGAATTTCAAAGAGAACTCATTAAATTTATTTTGTTCATTTTGTTAAGCATATATCTTTTTAGAAGCGGCAAAAAACGTTACGGATTAAAACGAAGACTGCTGACTACATATACGTTTTTCACTTTCCTATTTTATATAATTATTATTATCATTTTTATTCACACTTCTTACTTACTAAATACTTTTGTACCGTTCATATCTGTAATCATTTTCTATCTTGTTGTATTTTCTTATCATGAGAGAAATTTTGTAAAGAAAAAATCTGAAGAAGAAAAACTAAACACAAGAAATAGAATTGCAAGAGACCTTCATGATGATCTTGCTTCAACCCTTAGCACGACCGCTATCTATACCGAAGCATTATCAAGAGATATCCCGAAGGATAATGTGCAAAGCAAAGAATTGGTTGATAAAATTTCATCACTAATAAATGATTCGCAAAATGCGATCACAGATATAATATGGTCTGTTACCCCAAAGAACGATAAGCTAAATAATTTAATCACAAGACTACGATTAATTCTTTACTCAAACTTAAAAACAAAGGGAATTAAGTATAAATTTAATTCTATAATAAATAACAATTTTACATTAAAGGATGAAGAAAGACGCAACATATTTTTGATTTTTAAGGAAGCAATTAATAACATTATCAAACACTCCAAAGCTGATTTTGTTGAGATGATGATTTCAGCGAACGAGAGAGAAATAAAATTTGTACTAATTGATAACGGTATCGGATTCGACGAAGTATCTCTTAATAAAATTCCGTTTACCAATAATGTTTTGAGCGGCAACGGAATCAATAACATGAGAGCGCGAGCTGCAGAAATTGGTGCAGAATTCAGTATTATCTCAGATAGTGGTACGAAGATAATTTTAGTAATTAAAATGACTTAAATGGACTATTGAAATAACTGTACTAATAATCGATCTTATTTATAAAAGATTAGGAAATATTCCTTGAGTATAAAAGTAACCATTATTGAGGATCATTCAGAATTTAGGGAAGGATTGGTTCATCTACTTAATATTACTCCCGGTTTTAATGTGACCGGGAAATTTTCTGCAGTTGAACCCGCATTGGAAAAAATGGTTGACGCGGATATAGTACTTCTCGATATAGGGCTTCCCGGATTGTCGGGTGTTGAAGGTATTCCTCTAATCAAAGAAAAATTTCCTTCGGCAAAAATTATTATGGTTTCTGTTTTCGATGATGATGATCATGTTTTTAAAGCTATTCTTGCCGGTGCAGACGGTTATATTTTAAAAAAAACGCCCCCCGTAAAACTCCTTCAATCAATAGAAGATGCCTACGAAGGAGGTACTCCGTTAACGCCCGCTGTTGCTAAAAAAGCGCTCTCTGTTTTCAAAAAGTTTGTTCCGGTTCGAGCAGAAGAAAATAATTTAAGCGATCGTGAAATTGAAGTACTAAACCTTATCACCGAAGGATTAGAGAATGATGAAATCGCAGAACAGTTATTTATAAGTATTGATACGGTCAGAAATCACATAAGGCACATATATCAAAAGCTGCACGTTCATTCTAAAACGCAGGCAGTCGTTAAGGCACTACGCGAAGGAATAGTTTAAATTCCAAATCGAATAATTCGTAGATTCACATCGACACAATTTTTTGCTGAATTAAAATATCAACAATCGTGTTATATTAAAACCGATGTGCAGATTGCCATCGTTAATCGAGGTCTCGGTCCCGGCTAAAAATTGCGAAGAATTTAACCTCGTACTGTTTGAAACGACAATCTTGAAGAAATGTCCGCCGGTCTCGATTTCAAGTCCTAATGATAAAGGATTATTTCTATCTCTCCAACCTGTTATTGTCGGATTCCATTCGATCATAAAACTAAACATATCTGAAAGATAATATTGAAGATATGAACCGAATGTAAACGAGTAATCGGCTTCTTCGTATAGTATATTGCTGTTAATCAGAATCGAAGGAACAATACCGATACCTAAACGTTTTTCAATAAGTGTATTGTAAATTAGATGACCGAAAAACTGAAAGTTATCTCTATCTCCGCTTTCTCTTCCGGGAACATCTGTATTCCACGCCGCACCTGCTCTAATCCCAAAATTTGAAGGAAGAAAATCTGACGCAATTGAAAATAGTTTGTACTTCATTGATAAATCATAATTATCGTCTTTGTTTGTTCTTCCTATAGTGATTGATCCGTTGTCGTTAAATGCATAAGCTAAACCAAATCGAATATTTGCCGGACCATCAAAGCCGAAAAGTGATTTGCTTCCATCTTTTATCACCGGAAGAAACCTGTGTGATATTTCGAACTCAAATTCGTTTTGCTTAAGGCTAGTGTTAGTCGGAAGATTTATTGCTTGCGTGCTGTGAAATAAAATTACTTCATCCACAGTTTCAACAGATTTCCTCTCCCACCTCACTTTGCTTTCCTGTGCGATAAGTGAATTGAAAAACAACAATAATATTGCCGTAGATGCTATGCTAAAGTGTCTATTGATCATTTTTAATTTCCTTCATGAAAAATTCAAGTTCAAGTTTGATTACTTCGTTAAGTTTCAGAAACATCACTTTAGGTATATCGATTTTGAAATCACTTAATTTAATATCAAAATTTGTCGTGATTCTATAACCGTCTTGAAAATCAAATATTTCGCCTTGGGTTTTTAATTTCTGTTTTATGCCATGAATAAATATTTCGCCTTCGACCATTACAGAAATCTTTTCTTGATTCATCTTAGTTTCGCTAATTTTTCCATTAAAAAAAGTGAAAGGATATTTATCTGTCTCGAGATAATTGTCTCTCATATGACGATTTCTTAGACCAATTCCCGTATCAATCGTTCTGAGATCAACTTCAAAATAAATCTCGCTGTTAGTCGAAAAATCATTATTCTCAAAGTAAATGTAGCCATCAATATTGTTTGTGATCCCCTCAAAACTTTCAATGGGAGCATCCGAAATGAACTTCACAAGATTTTCTTTTTCTTGATCGATTTGTAATTCAACTTCAACTGTTTGTAAAATCAAAAACTGTAGAAGAAAGAATAGTTGTATCATTTTTCCCCCGTCAATTGTTTAGTGCGCCTTCATCAATCCACACCGCTAAACTATCAATTAAGTTCGCTTGAATACTTCCGGCGGGAGGCATATAGGGCGTCAATTTTTTCCGTAATACTTGAAACATCACGCTTGAATTTGTATCCCCGGGTGCAATTCGTTTAAGCTGTGGATAAAAAATACTGTTTATACCGACAATATTGTTATAGCTTGAACCCTCGCTTAGATTCATTCCTGCAGTGGGATTTGAACCTGAATGGCAGCCGCTTAAAGCACAACTTTGATTGAACAATCTTTCTTGAATTTTTGAGAATACCGCAACACGCCCCGACTCCCCTGTTACATCATTAATATCATCAATTGTGGTTATTGATTCTTTGCAACCCATTATGGATAACAAAAAAATTATTGGCATAAATTTGACTGTTTTCATTTTTCCTCCCACTTTTGATGTAAAATATGTATAGGATATTATGTCTTCTGTAACTTATTCACACAAACTCACACCAATTATTTTGTCCTCTTTTATAAAAGTAAAACGAATTTGTAGAATAAGATATATTTATCTTTTATATTAGTGCGAAATTACTTTCTTGGAGGATAAATGATGAAAAAAGTTTACTTCATATCAATTTATTTCATAGCAATAATTGGAATTCTCAATGCGCAGGGAATAGGCGGACTTTCAACAGGAAGTTACGATGATTTTAAAAAACCGACTTACTGCGGAAGCGGATGCCACACTGAGTTTTATATGCAGTGGACGCAAGCAATGATGTCCCAAGCTTACACTCATCACTGGGATGAAATTGAATATTTCAAACTCGCTGTCCCTCATGCAGAAAAAGATGAAAAAGTTGCCGAGGTTAAAGAAGGATGTAACGGCTGCCATGCTCCCACAGCATATATTGCCGGCGATGTCCCTCCCCCACGTCCTGAAATGAATTCCAGAGCAAATGAATCTGTCTCCTGCGATGTTTGTCATAGCATTACCGGATTTACTGGAGATACACCATTTAATTTTAATTACATTATGGATCCGGGAGACAGAAAATATACTACAAGAAAAGGTGATGTAAATTCACCTGTACATGAAATTATTGTTTCTGATTTCCACAGAACTGCTGAGCTTTGCGGAATATGTCACAATGAAAAAAGTCCATATGATATCTGGGTAAAATCGACTCATTTAGAATGGAAAGATGGTCCCTACTCTAAAGAAGGAGTTCAGTGCCAGGATTGCCATATGACTACAGCTCCTGGAAGAACTGCTAAAATGGGCGCACAATATCCCGACACAAAACTGCATCTTTTTCATGGTGCCCACGATCCGGGAAAAGTCAGAGGTACGGTCGAACTAAGAGTTACTCCGGACCTAAAAGAGGCGGAACCTGGAGAAGTCGTTGTAATTCAAGTAGCTCTGTTCAATCAAAAAACCGGACATAAATTTCCCACAGGTTCTGTTGAAGATCGAATAGTTTGGCTGCATGTAGAAGCAGTTGATTCGAAAGGGAATGTTTACCATCTGCCGGTAGATAAAAAGAGTTTTGAGGGAGAAGAATATACAATTGGAGCCGATGTTCTCGCATATCAGGATATGGGAATTGCTCTTGAGATTGAAAACTTCGAAGGTGTGCAGCGTGACGGAATCCCGATTGGTGACAGAATTTTTAGAATGCCTTACTTTGATCCTCAAGGCAGAATGACAATTCAACAGTGGAATACCGCTTCACTTGGTGTCGATTATCGCATTGGACCGAGAGAGACTAAAACTGAAACCTTTACATTCAATCTGCCTTTTGATCTTCCGCCCGGTGAATTAAAAATTAATGCTGTACTTAACTATCAAAAATTGGTTAAGCCAGTCTCTGATTTTTTAGGTGTACCGGAGGAAGAGGCTGAAATAATTGTTGTTAATACTCATACATCATCAGTTGAAATACTTGACTAGGAGGAATAATGAAAATTTTCATTAATCTATTAACTGCAGTAGTTTTAATCTTCGCAGGTTATTTTGAAGGTTATGCAATACCTGCTTTTGCTCGTAAGTATAATTTAAGCTGCAATACTTGCCATGCCCCTGCTCCGCGTCTTAAAGATTACGGTGAAGAATTTGCCGGAAACGGGTTTGTTCTAAAAGATCAAGACGCACCTAGATATTATCAACCAACCGGTGACGACGAACTTTCACTAATTCGCGATTTCCCGTTAGCAGTTCGTCTTGATGGATATGCTACATATAACACTTACGATTCAAAAAAAGCTGATTTCGGTTTTCCATATAACTTGAAAATATTATCCGGTGGTGCACTAGCCGAAAATATCTCTTACTATTTTTATTTCTTCTTAAGCGAAAGAGGTGAGGTTGCCGGAATCGAGGATGCTTATTTAATGTTTGGTGACTTGTTCGGATCAAATATTTCAGTAGCACTCGGTCAATTTCAAGTATCAGATCCTTTGTTTAAACGTGAACTAAGACTAACTTATGACGACTACGAAATTTATAAAGTTAAACCGGGGAACTCTAATGTAAATCTTGCTTACGATCGTGGAATAATGATTGCCACTGGATTCGAAACGGGTACGGATATTGTTCTCGAAGTTGTAAACGGTAACGGAATCGGTCAAGCGGATGAGTTCAAAAATTTCGATATCGACAAACCTAAAAATTTTATGGGAAGATTATCGCAAAGCATCGGCGATGTTTTTAGAGTCGGAGGATTTGCTTATGTAGGTAACGAAGAATTTGAACATTCAGACGGAAATTTGGCTTATGAAAATAAACTTACAATGTTCGGCGGTGATCTCACATTTAATTATGAAGACTATCTTCAGTTGAATCTTCAATATGTTTCAAGAAAGGACGAACAAAAACTGGATGGAGTTCAAACCGATTTTAAAACTGACGGCGGGTTCGCAGAACTTGTAATCATGCCTAACGGTGCTGACAGTAAATGGTACGGAACTCTTTTATATAATCAATTCAAGATTTATGTAGATGATTATAAATACCGGTCTGCATCTGTTCATTTAGGATATTTGTTGAGAAGAAATATTAGATTAGTTGGAGAATTTACCCACTTTCTTGAAAACGAGTACTCAATGTTCAGTTTGGGATTTGTGGCAGCTTTTTAAGTATTGATCTTCGATAAAATATAGAAAACATTTAAGAACGTCACGAAATTATCCGTGACGTTTTTTTATTTATTCTACTTTATAAAAAATATTTTACTACAATAATCACAAACCTAAATAGGAATATCCAAGCATCTCGTTCTAAACTTCTTTCAGTTTTAATGATACCTTTGGTTTACTTTTTCTTAATTTCTCCTTAGACTTGGATGTCCAAATAAATAAATTAATATAAATTCACCAAATTCAAATAGGAGATTTACTGTGATTATAGCAGTTCCTAAGGAAATTCTTGCGGGTGAAAATCGAGTAGCCATTACCCCCGATGTTGCATCAAAGTTGAATAAGAAAGGATTTGAAATTCACATTCAGAAAGGAACCGGTGAAAAAGCCGGTTATCTTGATGAAAGTTACACGACAGCGGGTGCAAAAGTGGTCGATAACCTAGAAACTCTTTATTCATCTGCAGATATTGTTCTCAAAGTTCAACGTCCGGTAGAACATCCTGAGCTTAACAAACATGAAGTTGATCTGATCAAAGAAGGTTCGTTACTTATCACATTTATGTACAGTCTTCACTATCCCGAAGTTGCAAAACGATGTGCTGAGAAGGGAATCAATGTTATTGCAATGGAAGCGATACCGAGAACTACACTAGCACAAAAGATGGATGCACTTAGCAGCCAAGCCAATATTGCCGGCTACAAAAGTGTAATACTCGCAGCAAATCATTTACCAAAAATTTTTCCGCTTATGATGACTGCCGCAGGAACAATTTCACCGTCCAAAGTTGTGATAATGGGTGCGGGAGTTGCGGGACTTCAAGCACTCGGCACTGCTAAACGACTCGGCGCCGTTGTTGAAGTTTCTGACATTCGTCCAGCAGTAAAAGAAGAGGTTGAAAGTCTCGGAGGTAAATTTATCGAAGTAGAAACCGACGAAAATATGCAGGATGAAGGAGGTTACGCAAAAGAAGCTTCGGAAGAATTCTTGAAAAAGCAGAAAGAGTTGATCTTTAAACACATTACTGAAGCGGATATTGTAATAACAACCGCTTTAGTTCCGGGTAGAAAAGCCCCGGTGCTTGTCACCGAAGAAATGGTTAAGAAGATGCGTCCGGGATCTGTAGTTCTTGACATGGCTGTTGAGTTCGGCGGAAACTGTGAAGTTAGCGAAAACGGAAAGACTGTAATAAAACATGGAGTGACAATAATCGGTGAACCGAATCTTCCAAGTCTTGTGGCAAAAAATTCAAGCGATGTTTATGCCAAAAACCAAATGGCACTGCTTGACCATATCAGCAAGGAAGGAAAGGTCGAACTCAATTTTGAGGACGAAATAGTAAACGGTTCAGTAATCTGTTACGATAAACAAGTTGTGCACGAAAGAACAAAAGCACTTCTTAATTAAATAGCCGTATTAATCACAAAGTACAAGGTAGAGTTAATGGAAAATTTAGATCTTTTAATGCAGATATATGTATTCGTTCTGGCAATATTTGTCGGGTTCGAATTGATTACGAAAGTACCTCCTACCCTGCACACGCCGCTTATGTCCGGCTCAAATGCAATATCCGGAATCACGATTGTCGGCGCATTGATTAGTGCGGGATTGGAAGAATTTAGTGTAAGTACAATATTAGGATTGGCTGCATTGATATTTGCAACAATCAACGTAGTCGGTGGATATTTAGTAACCGACAGAATGCTAAAAATGTTCAAAAAGAAATGAGAGATGAAAAATGCAAATAGTATCTTATTTAGTTTATCTTATTGCTTCGATCCTTTTTATTTTTGGTATTAAAAAATTAGGATCGCCTAAAACTGCAAGACAAGGAAATTTTCTATCTTCTTTGGGAATGTTTTTAGCTGTTGTTATTACATTGCTTGACCAAAGAGTAATTTCCTATGAGTACATAATACTTGGTATTGTAGTCGGATCGGCTATAGGAAGCATACTTGCTCTTAAAGTTCCTATGACCGGAATGCCGCAGATGGTCGGTTTGTTAAACGGATTTGGAGGAGGCGCTTCTGCCTTAGTTGCATTTGCCGAATATTTCAAAGAAACCGATCTTGGAATTACGTTTGAGATTTCCACATTGATTACAATTGTTTTATCAATTCTTATTGGTTCAGTCACTTTTACGGGATCACTTATTGCTTTCGGAAAACTGCAAGAACTAATTAGTGGAAGAGTTATTAAGTATCCTCTTCAAAATCCGATCAACGTTTTATTAATTGTTGGTGTTATTATTGCCGGAGTTTTCGTCGTACTTGATCCGACAAGTACAGATTTACTTTACGGAATAGCCGGAGTTTCATTACTACTCGGTGTTCTTCTTGTTCTCCCAATCGGAGGAGCGGATATGCCCGTTGCAGTTTCTCTGCTTAACTCCTATTCAGGATTAGCCGCTTCGATGACCGGATTTGTTTTAAGCAACAATATGCTGATAATTGCCGGAGCTTTAGTAGGTGCTTCCGGTATTATCTTAACTTTGATTATGTGCAGAGGTATGAACCGATCATTGATGAATGTTGTTCTCGGAGGATGGGAATCTGCCGGTGGTGACGGCGGCGGAACTTCTGCCGGACCTCAGGGCGATGCGAAATCAGTTGATGCAGAAGAACTTGCAATGATTCTTGATTCAGTTCAATCTGTTGTAATTGTTCCCGGTTACGGTATGGCTGTTGCTCAGGCTCAACATGCAGTAAGAGATTTAACGAATATTCTAGAAAAGAAAGGCATCAATGTTAGATTTGCAATTCACCCGGTTGCAGGAAGAATGCCCGGGCATATGAACGTTCTTCTTGCTGAAGCTCAAGTATCATACGATAAACTTTTCGCACTTGAAGATATTAACGACGACTTCCCGAATGTTGATGTAGCAATTATTGTCGGTGCAAATGATGTTGTGAACCCTGCAGCAAGACACGACAAAAATTCACCGATTTACGGAATGCCGATCTTAAATGTCGATTATGCAAAAACAGTTGTAGTAAACAAGCGATCATTGAATGTCGGTTACGCAGGAATACAGAACGAATTATTCTTCTATCCTAACACATTGATGTTCTTCGGCAGCGCAAAAGAAGCAATTACAAAACTCAATAACGAGTTGAAAGAATTATAAATATTTATTTATAAATTCGTGTATAAAAAATCCCGCCTCATGACGGGATTTTTTTTTACATTAACATAAATTTCACTTCATTAAAATCATTTTTCGGGTTTCTGTAAAAGCTTGTCCTTAGCCTAACGAAGGATCGTTGACCTTCAGCCGGTAAATATAAACACCGGTTGATAAATTGCTTGCATCGAACTTAATTAAAAAAAAAAGTTGTGCTGAAAATTCCTATTTCATCTCTGTTGCTTCTAGTAGGTTGCGCTGGATCAGACCCGACATTATAACCATGATCAAGAATGTCTGATATTGTCGGGCACTGACCGTATATTATCGTAGATGATAATAATATTTTAATTGAAAAGATTATTGCGATTTTTCTAAACATATTTCTAATTCCTTATCTCCTTAATAAAATTATTTTTGCTCTGTTTCCTTCAAATCCGACAGCAGCGATTGTATTACTTTTTTGCTCAACCGCCGTCCAATTCAATCCACTTAACGGGTTATATTCCATTCCAAGCTGCTGCCAAGTGCTTCCATTAAAATGATATAATGTATTTCTTTCTCCACAAATCACTAAATCGTTAGATGAAATCCCCCTTATTTGTGTTATATATCCTCGATATGCCATTGGGTTTCCACCAATATAATTATTGGGGAATGATGACAACAATGACCAATTACTATTTTTATATTCATATAGAAATGTACCGGCAAGATAAAGACCGTTTCGTTCATCAATCCAGACTGAAGCAAATGATCCATAGAGCTTCTCGTATAGCTGACTTTCATCAATTATCTCGCCACTAATAACTTGCTCCCAATTGCCAAGATCATTCTGCTGTAATAATACTCCTTTCACTGATGTTCGATCCAAACCACTTATAAAGACACTAAGTTCTGAATTTCCATAAATGTTATTAAGCTGCATATCTGTTCCACTTTCCATAGCCCGCCAGCGTGTGCCGTTGTAGTGGGCGATGGTACCAAGATCACCAACTACATATAAATCATTAAGTCCGGTTCCCCAGATACTCGTAACTATACCATTGTTTTCATCCAACACACCCATATCCCACAAATGTTGTATAATCCATCCATTATCACTGGGTAGATAAGGTACTCCACTTGAAAAAATCACCTCACCAGTTGAGAGAGAAAAGACCCCTAAAAGCGGAGCATAACTGGGATTTCCTCTATAAGTGACAATAATCTGTTTTAACTCCCATTGTTCTCCATCCCAATGAACAGCATTATATTTTTCATCTCCAATTCTAATTTCACCAACAGCCCAAATGTTATTTTCGTTAATTATAGCAACATCTCTTAATACGCTGCTGTTATTACCTTCACCAAATTCAAATATCTCCCAAGAAAAATTATGACTGGTTGTATCCATTGTTGAAGCATTCACGGAATTGGTTTTCACGGTATCGTTATCTCTGTCATAAATTACAACAGAAAACGAATATTGCTTTTGAGGAAGAAGGGAATCAACCACTAATGTTGTATCATTTCCTATCAAATCAAATGAATTGAGCAGTTCTGCATCACGGAACAGATTAACTTGCTTATTGTTGGTTAAATTCTCAGTATAAAGCTCGAGCCATATTTCATTTAATGAAAAATCGGAAACGGAAAGTACAACACTTTTTTCAACCGGGGGAGGTGGCGGCGGTTCGGTGGAATTACACGAATTAAGAAATAAGAGATAAGAGGTAAGAAATAAGAAAGTGATCAGTGATCTGTAATCAGTGATCAGTGATGGAAAGAAGTTTTTAGTAAAACGGTTCATTTTAATTACCAACAATATTTTGCTTAAGTTTTGTTTTAAGATAACTATAATTAAGTTCTCTGTAAATGCAGTTATGGAGGTAAATTGTCGGCTTGTAAAAATGGAATTTTCTCCATCAGATGCGATGGCAACAAAAATCCAAGTGAAGTAATCATTGCCGTCTGCTTCAGCAGACGGATGA
>CAZCLA010000026.1:0-47946 GCA_964499285.1 uncultured Melioribacteraceae bacterium | reverse complement strand
AATCCTATAGCTCCCACTCAAAAACCCCGATTATGGCTTATAATCGGGGTTTTTTGTTTTAAAAAAAATAAAGGATTTGAGGAAATGGTCTGAATTGGTCTGAATTGGTTCGAAATTGGTCACATTTTGGTCACAGTAAAAAGAGCAAATTATGACCGGAGCGAAGGCGCAAATTTTGGAGCGGAGCTAAAACGAAACGGAGCTATTTTTCAACTGAGCGAAGTGTGAGTTTTTGAGGAGCAAGAGAAAAGGTGTGCCGGAGCAACCGCAATAACTAGGGAAATAATCTAATTAAATAGAGCTTGAAGATTTCGGAGTTTTCCCAGTCAAAATCATTCCTCAAAAATAAAAAGAAAACATCGTTTAATATTTATTTAAAAATATCTTTCTACTGGTTATATTTATCTATATTATGTTATCATATAATTCTTTTAATGGATTATGCAGACTGCCTACAGGTTACCATCAGATAATAATAAAGTACTGGTTAAGCATTACTTATCGATGAAGAACAATGGAGATAAATGCGAGGATAAATTTGTCCCGGATGGGCATATCGCAATCGTTTTTAATATAAGATCAGATAATAAATATGTAAAGATAGATAAATCAGTGACCCTTCCATCACATTTTATTACTGTTCCTCTTATAAAGAGTTTGATCTTCACTTCTACCGGCGATATTGAATCTTTTATTGTAATATGTAAAGCCTCTGTTTTCACAAAGATATTTAGGTTCAATTTTGATGAATCTAACGTACAACCTTTTGTTACAAAAGATATTTTCGACGGCTACCCAATTTTTGAAAAGTTATCAAAGTTGAAGACTTTCGAGGATAGATGCAGCTTCTTTGATAAATATCTTGAAGAGAATTATTCATTGGATGCTTACGACGAAGATTTGATCGATATTGTTTACCATAGAATAATGGAAAGTAGGGGAAACATTAAGATTGTCCAACTTCTTGCGGAACAAAATGTTAATGAAAGAACATTCAGACGTAATTTTCATAAACGAGTGGGCATGAGCGCAAAAGAACTGCTGAGAATAGTTCGTGTAAATTATGTCTGGAGAATATTTAATGAAAACAGAAACGTTGACCTAAATAGTATAGTTTATCAGTGTCATTTTTTCGATCAATCACATTTCATTAAAGATTTCAAAGAAATAATCGGTGAGACACCCAACAAATTTTTTAAAAGAGAATTAAGTAAGGTCGAATTTATTTCTGGTCGCTACAATAATTATAACATTCAACGCGATTAGCTTCTATAAATATATAACCGGACTTCAAGTCTAAAAATCTGACCGTTTTTTACAATCAGAATCCTAATCAATTCTTTAATTTTATTCCAAAAAGAAATCTAACTTCATCTAACTGGAGGTGCATGATGAACAAAAAATCTATTCGGATACTTCTGTCTATCAAATTTATAATATTATTATCAATATCCATTTTATATAATAATATAACAGCACAGCAGGAACTTCAGAGCTATAGCAAATATGACTTTATCCCTGGAGAAGAAATAATATTTTTTGATAATTTCAGCGACGTTGCGATTGGTGATTTCCCTCTTAAATGGAATACAACTGCTTCGGGCGAAATAGTCACTTTGAATAATTTTGAGGGCAAATGGTTCAAAATGATGGAGGATTATTCCTATTACTCGCCCGAAGTACAGTTTGTACTTCCGGAAAATTTTACACTGGAGTTCGAAATAATTTACGTGGATTACTTCGAATGGACACTGGAATTTTACAAAAACCCCACTCAGTATGTTGATGATTCATATTATCCCGGTGATGCCGGTTTCGGATTAACTTTTTTAGGTGAAGATATAAGAGTTTATAACTACAACAATATTGCAGACGGCGATCTTCGCGATGTAGGAAAAGGAACTTGTCGATTGATCGAGCCGGGCGAAAAAATTAAATATTCAATCTGGGGTCAGAATCAACGCTTAAGAATTTATGTTGACGAGAAAAAAGTAATCGATATTCCCCGCGCCATTCCAAAAGATATCGAAATGAATTTTATGAGATTTCAATTATTGACTGCGATGTATTTGACAAATTTTAGATTTGCAGTAGGAGCTCCCGATACAAGAAGCAGACTTCTTACGGAAGGTGTCTTTGTCACCCGCGGCATTACTTTCGATTCTGGTTCGGATAAAATTAAACCTGAATCATATGCCGTTTTAAAAGAAGTGGCTGAAGCTCTTAAATCTGCACCGGATGTTCGTGTAAGGATTATTGGACATACAGACAGTGACGGTGCTGATGAATTAAATATGACGTTGTCTAAGAAACGTGCTGAATCAGTTAAGAACTCATTGGTTAACGAATTCAGCATTGATGTTTCAAGGTTAGAGACCGATGGGAAAGGGGAGAGTCAACCAATATCCCCAAATAATACACAGGAAGGAAAAGCGAATAACAGAAGAGTTGAATTCATAAAATTATGAGGTGAAGTGAAATGAAAATCTTATTTGTAATATTACTTTCAGTCATGTTTTTTTCGTGCGGCAATGATGCCCCGGAAAATGAAAATCTAGATGACACAAAACAAGCTGTTGAAAAAGCTGTTGATCAAGCAGCCTCGCAAGCACAAGTTGTCAGAAAGAAATATCCATTAAAATCCGGAATTATTACTTTCGAAAGAACAGGTGTAATCGGCAACGGAAAAATTATTGTATATTTTGATGATTATGGTATTAAGGAAAGAAGTGAGACCTATAATGAAAATGGTGAAGTTGACGAGATAAAATTTTCTGATGGTGAGAATATGTATAAGGTCATTGATGAAGAAGGCGCGAAATCAGTTTACTTGATGGGTCCGAGTATTTACGGAACTGAGATGAAATTCGAATTTGATCCCTTCAGCGGGAATGAAAGGAGGATACAAAAGTATAACTATAAGCCGTTGAATAATATGCAGATTCTTGGACGAGATTGTCAAGTTTACTCGATGGAAGCAGCATCGGGAAAAACTACCTTTGGTGGTGATGATGGTTTTCTTCTTTACACAAAAGCAGAAACACCTGTAGGCACTTATGAAACGAAAGCAGTGGATTTTAAAGAGAACATTGATGTCGATCCTGCATTGTTTAAAATTCCCGATGGGTATAAAATTTTGAAATAATTTTTAATGATTGTTGAAAATTTTCGGTGTAGATATGAGAAAAATATTAATTGTATTATTTGTGTTCAGTTTGAGTATGTTAAATGCTCAGAACTGGAAATCGTATTATGATAGAATTCCGGCATGGCCTTCGGTAGTTTTGGAAGAACCGGTAACTGACTTCACTAATCAATTAGCACTGCTCGCCCAAGAAATTCAAGACAATCTGCCTTCGTATGATGAACAGTTTGAAAACCTAAGTCAAGAAGAAGCAATGAAACTCGCCATAGAATACCAGAGAAAGGTTGCAAATATGTCTGCCGAAGAAATTGAGCGGATTAGCGGTGCAGATCAGTACACTGCAAACGAATCGCTTGAAAGAGATATGGAAATGGCAAATCGGCTTATGAAGGTATTAGAGGAATTTGATAATAAATTGAGTGAATCCGTAAAGAAACTTCACACTGAGATTCCTTGCGATCCCGGTTTGGGTGAATCAAACTGTGATAAACTGAGCTCAAGATTGATTGAACTTTCAATTGAACTTTCTGATGAATATTTTTTAGGCGCAAATCCGAAGATCAGAAGTGCTGTTGATGAATTCAACGACTATTTGATAAAAACCAAACTTCCCGATGAAATTCAAAGAGAAAAAGATCAGATGAAACTTATGGGCAAAAATGTTGATGGAAATTATACCGGAATGCTTATGGTACAATCATGCTTAGAAAAATTACAGTACGCGTCAATTCGCATGGAAAATCTTTCGAAGTTACAATCTGATTCAAATATTTTCTTCTTTCCTTAATCTATATTTTAATCGGAAGCGGGTTTAAGTTAATATCCGCTTCCGCCGTATAATCTAATCAAAAAATCTTCATTAAATTTACTATCTTTTAAGAAAACAACGATTGGATAGAAATGAAAACACAGAGTGAATACTCAGAGAAGAATCTGAGCAAAAATATTAAGGAACTTGGATTCCTCCTTGGTGAGGTGCTGCAAGAACAGGAAGGTGAAAAGTTATTTAACATTGTGGAAAAATTGCGTGCTTTAACCAAAATTCTAAGAACCGACAAAAATGCAAAGACCAAAATCCGGAGAATTGTAAACAATCTATCCGAAAGCGAATCTTATAATGTTATAAAAGCATTTGCAATTTATTTTACTCTCGTTAATGCTGCGGATGAGATTCATAAAATTGTTTATGAAAAAATTAACCAAGAAAAACTTTCAAAAAACCAACCTGGTTCGTTTAAGCAGACTATTCAAGAATTAAAAAAACTACGTATTAGTTCAAGCGAACTATATGAGATAATATCAGGTCTTGAAATTATTCCAGTCTTTACTGCTCATCCTACTGAAGCAACCCGGCAGACAATACTCAAAAAAATACTGAGAATAAGTAATCTCCTTCTCGAACATGAACTTGGAATTCATTCCGATGTGGCAGTAGACAATCTAAAGAAAAAAATTAAAACTGAAATTACACTTCTTTGGCAGTCAAATGAAATAAGGTTCAGCAAAATTAAGGTTGAAGATGAAGTTATGCGTGGATTGTTTTTCTTTAAAAATGTCATATATAATGTTCTACCGGAATTATATACATTGTTGTTCAATCGTCTTTCGGAGGCTGGGTTTATGGTTAATGAACCGTCATCAATCGTAAAATTCGGGTCATGGATAGGAGGTGATAGAGACGGTCATCCTTTCGTTTCAATCGAACTTACAAAAGATACCTTCTCAATTCACAAAAAAGAAATTATAAATCTTTACTTGCATGAGCTGAATGATATATATGAACTTCTAAGCAGTTCTGTTCATTTGAAAGCTATTTCGAGAAGATTAAACAATAGAATAAAACTTTATGAACGAGAATTAAATATTTCTAAGAATGAAAACAAATTGCGTGAACCTTCCGAAAAATATAGAAGGTTTCTTTACTTGATTTATCAAAAATTATCGAACACTCTGAAGCAAAATAGTCCACTATATATCAATAGTAAAAATCTCCTTGATGACTTAATCCTTGTTAAAGAAAGCCTTCATGAGAACGACGGAAAAGTAATAGCAGATGCTCTGATTGATCCGCTGATAAGAAAAATCAGAACATTCGGTTTTCATTTTGTGAAATTGGATATCAGGCAGAATGCATCGCTAATTAGAAATGCAATAACCGATCTTTTACAGGTTTCGGGAACGGTAAGAGACTTTAAAAATTTGGATGAAAATGGAAAAATCTCAATAATATGTGAAGAGCTTACCAATCCGCGTCCGCTTGTAAATGCAAATATTCAACTTTCATCAGAGACAAGAAAAGTGCTGGATGAAATTGAATTGATTAAATGGGGGATAGAAAATATTTCATCAGAAGCTGTATCGGATTACATTATTAGTAATTGTGAAAAGGTATCGGATATTCTTTCAGTTCTTCTTCTTGCGAAAGAATCGGGTTTAGTTATTACTTCGAAGAATAGTTTAAAAGGGTCCAATATTAATATTCTCCCTCTCTTCGAGACGATTGAGGATCTAAGAAATTCAGCAGATGTGATGAATCAATTATTCTCAATCAAGTTTTATAAAAATCACTTGAAGAAAAGAAACAACATTCAGAAAATAATGCTCGGTTATTCCGACAGCAACAAGGACGGCGGAATTGTAACTTCTAATTATGAGTTATATAAATCACAGATTGAACTTAACAGAATTTGCTCTGATAATAATGTAGAGCTTGTTTTGTTTCATGGAAGAGGCGGAAGTATTTCACGAGGCGGCGGACCGGTTTATCGTTCAATTCTTGCACAACCGCCGATGACAATAAACGGCAAAATTAAATTGACCGAACAAGGAGAGATGATATCAGCTAAATATCTGATTCCTCAAAGGGCGGTAAAAAGTTTGGAGACGGTTACAAGTGCGGTTCTACTGCAATCCGCAAAAAATTTTAAGAAAAAAACACAGCCTGATATCGATAAATTTATTGGTTTGTTTGATACCGTATCCGCAAAAGCATTTGAACATTACAGAAAATTAGTTTCGGATGATTCGTTCATCGATTATTTCAGATCTGTTACTCCCATTGATATAATTGAAAAAATTGAGATTGGATCACGTCCATCCTCAAGAAAGAAAGGGAAGGATATATCAATGTTAAGGGCAATTCCTTGGGTTTTTAGTTGGACACAGAACAGGCAGATAATTTCAGGTTGGTATGGCTTCGGAACTGCGATAAAGAATGCAGTTGATGAGAAGACAATTACTTTGAAGCAATTAAAAAATATGTATTTAAAGTGGCAGTTCTTCACAGCGCTTATTCAGAATATCGAGATGGTATTAACAAAAGCAGATATGTTAATAGGTGAGGAATACACAAGATTAAATAAATCGAAAAATTCCGTAAAAATATTCAAGATGATCAAAGAAGAATATGAACTTTCAGTTCAATGGCTGCTTAATATAACGGGGGAAAATGAACTACTTGAAAATGATCCTCAATTGAAAAGAACTCTTTCTCTGCGCAATCCTTATCTTGACCCGATCAGTTTTATTCAAGTTAATTTGATTGAAAAATACAGATCGAGAAAAACGAGTAAGAAAGGAAAAGCAGAGCTGCTTAGATTACTTAGATCAAGCGTAAACGGAATTGCTGCGGGGATAAAAAATACAGGTTAAACAATATCGATACCTTGGACATTGGCTTTCTTGGATGAGAATACGGAATAAACTGCTGGAATTACAAACAGAGTTAACAGAGTTGCAAAAATAAGTCCGCCTATAACCGCAATACCCATTGGCATTCTGCTTTCGGCACCGGAACCAAGAGCCAGTGCAATTGGGAGAGTACCAAGGATGGTAGAAAGTGAAGTCATCAAAATTGGTCTAAACCTAAGCACTGCAGCTTCTTTAACGGCTTCCATTAATTCTAGTCCTTGAGCTTTTTTCTGGTTAGCAAACTCAACTATTAGAATACCGTTTTTTGTAACCAAACCGATTAACATAATCTGTCCGATCTGACTGAAAATGTTGATTGTCTGAGTGAAGTACCAAAGTGAAAAGAGTGCACCTGCAATAGCTAAAGGAACTGTGAACATTATTATAAACGGATCGCGGAAGCTTTCAAATTGTGCGGAAAGTACCAAGTAGATAAACACAAGTGCCAGCACAAAAACAAATACTAAGCTGGAAGAACTCTCGGCAAAATCTTTAGAAGGACCTTCAAGAGAAGTTGAAAAAGTTTCGTCAAGTACCTCGGAAGCGATTCTATCCATTTCATCAATTCCATCACCAATCGTTTTTCCTTCTGCCAAACTAGCGGAGACTGTTGCCGCAACATATCGATTGAAGCGGAACAATTGTGGGGGAGTCGAATCCTCTTTTAATGAAACCAACTGATCAAGTTGAATTAATTCGTTTTTCTGACTTCTTACATAAAGCTTTGAAATATCAATCGGTTCGTTTTGATTTTCTTTCGTTACCTGCCCGATAATATAATACTGTTTGCCGTCCTTTATGAAAAATCCATAACGCTGCTCGCTGAAAGCTAGTTGAAGTGTCTGAGCAATGTCCTGAACTGTAACTCCGGCTTCACGTGCTTTTGTTCTATTAATTTCAACAACAAGTTCAGGGCGGTTGAACTTGAGGTTGACATCGACCATTGCAAAAACCGGACTTTGTCTGGCTGTGTTCAAAAATTCGGGAATTACTTCTTTAAGTCTATCAAGAGTCGGAGCTTGAAGCACATACTGAACAGGGAGCCCGCCTCTTGCAGTTCCGATTGATTGATCTTGTATTACAAAAGTTCTTGCATCGTTAAAGTGCGAGGCAATCCGAGTTATTTGATTTGCAATTTCGGATTGTGATCTTTCTCTTTGATCCGCATCTACAAGCGATATTCTAACGAAACCGCTGTTCACTGATGATGAAGCTCCAAATCCCGGCGATGTGATTGAAATAAGGGCTTTAAGCTCTGGAACCGTCTGCATTATCGAATCTACAACCTCGGTCATATAAATATCCATCGCCTCGAAAGTTGTTCCTTCGGGGGCGGTAGCCGAAACTCTCATTCCGCCTCTATCTTCTAAAGGTGCCAATTCTGTTTGAAGCAAACTGCCGAATAAACCGATCATCAATAATGCACCGGCAATAATTATAAAAGCAATCCAACGTTTGCTCATAAAGGAATTAAGAAGATTTCTATAACCTTGTTCCAACGATTTAAAAAATGGCTCGGTCAAGTTATAGAATTTATTATGCTTTTGACGCTGCTTTAAAATTTTAGAACTCAACATCGGTGTAAAGGTCAATGCAACAAAAGATGAGATTATGACTGAGCCAGCAATCACAACTGCAAACTCTCTGAATAACCTTCCCGTTAATCCTTCGAGAAACATAATCGGAAGAAAAACCGAAGCCAGCGCAGCCGTAGTTGAAATTACTGCAAAAAAGATTTCGTGCGTTCCTTTAAGTCCGGCTTGAACCGGTTCCATACCTAATTCGATCTTCTTATAAATATTTTCAAGCACAACAATGGCATCATCAACAACAATTCCTATGGCAAGCACCAAACCAAGAAGTGTAAGCACATTGATCGAATAATCCGCAAGGTACATTATGAAGAATGATCCGATCAAAGAAATAGGAATAACAATGATAGGAATTAGAGTTGTTCTCCAATCTCTTAAAAATAGGAATATGATCATTATAACAAGGGAGAACGCAAGTAAAACTGTTTGCTCTACTTCGGAAATAGATTTTCTTATATAATCCGTTACGTCAAATCCAATTCCCAATTCAATATCATCGGGAAGATCTTTTTTTATCTGTTCTAATCTTCTGTAAAACTCATCAACAATTTCGATTTGGTTTGCACCCGGTTGTGGAACTAGAACGATGCCCACCATCGGAATGCCATCCCGCTTTAACAATGTTCTCACATTTTCAGGAAACAACTCTGCTTTCCCGATATCGCTGAAACGTACAAGTCTGCCGTTTTCTTCTTTTATAACAAGATTATTAAACTCCTCAACTGTGTTAAGTCTTCCCAGAGTTCTGATACTCAGTTCTGTACTTTCTCCCTCGATTCGTCCTGTGGGCAATTCAATATTTTCGCGAGATAGAGCTGTTCTTATATCGACCGGGGTTATCTTGTAAGCAGCTAATTTTAACGGATCCATCCACAAACGCATAGAATATCGTTTTTCTCCCCATATCCAAACCTCGCTTACCCCTTCAATTGTCTGAACTCGTTCTTTAAAAGTTCTTCTGGCAATATCGGAAAGCTCAAGGAGGTCTCTCGAATTACTTTTCACGTTTAGAAATACGAGGGGAATAGCGTCAGCATCTGCCTTTGTTACGATGGGCGGCTCCGTGTCGGGAGGAAGATTTCTCTGCGCTCTCGATACTCTGTCTCTCACATCGTTAGCGGCATCTTCAAGATCGACTTCGATATTAAACTCTACGCGGATTGTGCTTCTGCCGTCCCGGCTTACTGAAGTCAAGGTCCTTATACCAGCAATACCGTTTATAGATTCTTCAAGCGGTTCTGTGATTTGCGATTCTATAACATCAGCATTTGCGCCTGTATAAGTAGTTGAAACCGTTATTATCGGTGGATCAACACTTGGGTATTCTCTAATTCCTAAAAAATTGTAACCGATAAATCCAAACAGAATTATGGCAATTGCCATAACTGATGCAAGAACGGGACGACGGATGCTTACTGAAGATAAACTCATAGGTTCCCGGCTATCTAAAATTCCTAATTTTTACATCCAAGCCGGGGCGCATTTGAATGATAGCTGATGTAATTAATGTATCCCCGCTGGCTACTCCATTAAGTATTTCCACGGTATTGCTGGTTCTTAATCCTGTCTCTACCTTAGAAGGGAAGGCTTTACCGTTTTTATAAATGTAAACTAATTCTCCGCCTATATCGGGTACGATCGCTTGTGACGGAATCACAATTGCCTCGCTGTTATTTCCCAACGCGAATTCAATTTCTGCGTAAGAGCCGGGTATAAGTTCGCCATTGGGATTTTGTGCCTTCGCACGAACTTTAAGTGTTCTGCTTGCTGGATCTATTTTTGGATCAACCGCATAAACCGAAGCCGAAAATACCTTATCCGTATTTGGAACATTGACTTTTATTCTGTCGCCGGCTTTAACTTTGGAAGCATGTTTTACAGGTAATGCGAAATCAATTTTTACCGGATCATTTTTTATTAACTGAGCGACCACAACCGAACTGTTGATAATCGCTCCTTCGCTGACATTTCTTAATCCAATTATTCCATCAAACGGAGCAATGATTTTTGTTTTTTCGATTTGAGCTTTTAGCAATTCAATTTCTGCATTTCTTGAATTCAACTCTGTGTTGATCACGTCATAATCTTCCTGGCTGATCAACACCTGCTCGAAAAGCTGCTGCGCTCTGTATTCTTTTTCTTGCGCTAATTTTTTTTGGGATTCTGCTTTTAATAATTGTGCCTGGAGATCTAAATCATTTATTTTTACTAAAAGATCACCCTTATTTATTTTAGATCCTTCGTCAAAATTTATCGATACTACTTTTCCAGCCACTTCGGGTCTCAGCTCAACTTCCTCATCTCCTAAAATTGAAGCATTTACATAGAATTTTTCATCAAGATTGCCTGATGAAATTATCATTGCTTCAACTTCAACAGAAGTGTCAGTTGTACTTTGACCAACCTGTGAACTATCTTCTCCGGAAATTTTGGGAATTGCTAGTATTGCTATCAGTAGGATCGGCAGCAGCCAAAAAATTATTTTCTTTTTGTTTTTCATGTCTGGTTCTTCAAAAATAGTGAGGCAAATATACAATTAAATGGATTACATAAAAAGTCAATCTCACATAATTCATTCCCGCAATCTGTATTATATAAATATCGAACAAATTATTCTATTATAAATTTGAAAAGAGAGCAGAGTATATTGAGAAAAGATGTTTTATAATAATAATAAGTTTGAACCGGATTTTCTTCTTGGAAGGGCAGTTTATGTGCTGAATTATAATGAGTTCAATTTAAGGGTCACCTACTTTGGCCCCGAAAACAAATCGACATATAAACCGAACGAAACCATTCTCATTAAGGATTTTAAATCATACGCCGACGGAATAATTTTGGAACATATTACAACCGTTGGGCATCTCGAAAAAGCAGTCTATAATTTAGCACTCAAATGCCATGTTCATAGACGTGATCATTTGGGCAGACTCGTATCGGATGTGATAGCTATAGGATGATTCAATAATTCATGTACTGAAATAGTTTCCACGTTTAAAAATAGAGCTAAGGAAAGGTTAAAAGTATAATTGGCATAAATTACTCATCAAAAATTAATATAAAAAACCCCGCATAGTGCGGGGTTAAAAAAATCTTGAATTTCTGATTAAGATTAAGGAAGTATCTTAAAACTCTGAAGAGTTTTCATATAGTTTGCTCTTTCAAAAGCAGCAGGTTCAGCAACTGCTTTTTGACTCATACTACCTTTCATCTGTTCAATAGATTCGTATTCGTTTTCTTCCATCCAAGTCTTCATTCCATCAATTATTTGCGGAATTCTATTTATTCCGTTCATCAACAATTCTGAGCAGATCATTGCCACATCGCCGCCCGCCATCATAATCTTGATTACATCCTGGTGAGAATGGATTCCGCTTGTTGCGGCTAAACTAGCTTTAATCTTTCCGTAAAGTATAGATATCCATCTTAGTGGAAGTCGCATTTCCCAATTCGTGCTAAGAACTAAGTTTGGCACCACTTCAAGTTTTTCCAAATCAAAATCGGGTTGATAAAATCTGTTGAAAAGTACTAATCCATCAGCACCGGCATGATCCAATCTCTTTGCCATGTTTGCCATTGATGAGAAGAAGGGGCTTAATTTAACCGCAACCGGAATTTTTAAGTTTTTCTTTATTTCTGTCAACGTGTCAACATACATTGTTTCAATTTCCGAACCTGTTAGATTTAGATCGGTCGGGATGTAGTAAATATTAAGCTCTAATGCATCTGCCCCGGCATCTTGAATTGACTTCGCATACTGAATCCAACCGCCTTGGCTTACACCGTTTAGGCTGCCTATTATTGGAATGCTGCAAGCTTTTTTAAGGTTTGCAATATGATCAAGATATTCGTAGGGACCCATGTTAAAATCTTCTGCTTCGGGGAAATAACTTGTCGCTTCGGCATAACTTTCTGTGCCGTAGGAAAGGTAGTGATCAAGTTCGCCCGATTCGTGACTTATCTGTTCTTCAAACAATGAATAGACCACAACTGCAGAAGCGCCGGCATCTTCCATACTTTTAACTCCATCGACTGTCTGAGAAAGAGGTGAAGCTGATGGAACAACCGGATTCTTCAATTTTAGACCGAGATATGTTGTTGATAAATCCATTTTTACTCCGTTTTATTTTTTCTTAAAATTACTTCTAATCTAATTTTGATTAACCTAATTGGCTTCATCCTTTTCTTTTGCTGCAATCGAATAATCAAAGTTTGCCATCTGCTCGTAAAGCTTCCATTTCTTTACGACAGTTTCCTGGGCTGCTTTAAGCAGTTCTTTAGCAATTGCAGGATGCGATTTAGTCAACATCTTATATCTTGTTTCGGTATAAATATAATCTTCTAATTTAATTTTCGGAGGTTTTGAATCAAGCTTCAATGGATTCTTTCCCTCGATTATGTTTTCAGGATTATATCTGTATAAAGGCCAGTAACCGCTGTCTACAGCTAATTTTTGTTGATCCATTCCTTTTGCCATATTGATGCCGTGTGCGATACAATGGCTGTAAGCAATAATGAGCGATGGACCGTCATAAGCTTCTGCTTCGAGGATTGCCCTAAGTGTTTGAGTGTCATTTGAACCCATTGCAATTTGGGCTACATATACGTTCCCATAACTCATAGCCATCATACCCAGATCTTTTTTACCGGTGGGTTTACCTGCAGCCGCAAATTTTGCAACTGCACCGAGCCCCGTAGCTTTGGACATTTGACCGCCGGTGTTTGAGTAAACTTCTGTATCCAAAACCAGAATGTTAACATTTTTGCCTTGAGCCAGTACGTGATCTAATCCGCCATAACCAATATCATAAGCCCAGCCGTCTCCGCCCATAATCCACACTGATTTCTTAACGAGATAATCGGCAATTGCTTTAAGATTTGTTGCTTCATCACCTTCAATTTTTTCTAATCTTGTTTTAAGTTCGGTAACCCTTTCTCTTTGTTCATAAATATCAGCTTCGGATTTTTGTTCTGCGGCTAAAATAGATTCTACAAGTTCAACACCGATTTTGTCCTTCAATCCAACGAGTAATTCTTTAGCGTATTCGTTTTGTTTGTCAATCGATAATCTCATACCAAAACCGAATTCGGCATTATCCTCAAATAGTGAGTTCGACCAAGCAGGTCCTCTTCCTTCCTTGTTTTTTGCCCAAGGTGTTGTAGGAAGATTCCCTCCGTAAATCGATGAGCATCCTGTTGCGTTTGCAATGATCGCTCTATCGCCGAACAGTTGAGAAACTAATTTTACGTAAGGAGTTTCACCGCAGCCCGAACAAGCGCCGGAATATTCAAATAACGGTTCAAGAAGCTGACTTCCTTTAATTGTATTAACTTTTATCTGCGTTCTATCAAATTCCGGAATGTCGAGGAAGTAATCATAATTCACTCTTTCTTTTTCTCTGAGAGGAATCTGAGGAACCATATTTATTGCTTTTAGTCCGGTTTCTCGTTTATTTTTTGCTGGGCATACTTCTACGCAAAGTTCACATCCAGTACAGTCTTCAACTGCAACTTGAATTGTGTAAGCCAATCCATCATATTCTTTCCCGATTGCGTCTGTCCATTTGAAAGTATCGGGAATATTTTGCGTGTACTTTTTATCGTATGCTTTAATTCTAATTGAAGCATGGGGGCAAACCATAGCACACTTTCCGCATTGGATACACACTTCGGGATCCCATTCGGGTACCGCAAGGGCTATGTTTCTTTTTTCCCACCTTGTTGTTGCGCTCGGGAATGTACCATCGATCGGCATTTGACTTACTGGAACATCATCACCTTTGCCTTTCATCATCATTGCTAAAGTTTCTTTAACATAATCCGGAGCATTATCCGAAACTATAGGAGGCAACTCAAATTTGCTCGTAACACCGGATGGTACGTCAATTTTAACTAGATGATCCAATGTATGATCTACGGCTTCAAAGTTCTTTTTAACTATTGCTTCACCTTTTGCACCGTAAGTTTTTTTGATTGCATTTTTAATCTGCGCAATTGCTTCATCTTTCGGAAGGATACCAGAGATTGCGAAGAAGCAAGTCTGCATAATAGTATTTATTCTTGCACCCATTCCGGTATTCTTAGCAACTTCGTACCCATCTATAACATAGAAATTCAAGTTTTTGTTAATGATTGATTCTTGAACACTCTTTGGAAGTTTATCCCAAACTTCATCTTTTCCATATGGCGAGTTTAAAAGGAATGTGCCTCCTTCCTTAACTTTTTCGAGGACATCAAATTTTTCGAGAAGGTTAAATTGGTGACATCCTACGAAGTCAGCAGATTGAATCAAATAACTTGATTTAATTGGAGATTTCCCAAAACGCAGGTGCGATACTGTTGTGGAACCGGATTTTTTAGAGTCATAAACAAAATATCCTTGAGCATAATTTTCAGTTTCTTCACCTATAATTTTTATACTGTTTTTGTTTGCGCCGACCGTACCATCCGCACCCAATCCATAAAACATACTGCATTTTACATCATCGCCTTCCGTAATAAAATTAGGATCGAAGTCAAGACTTGTAAATGTAACATCGTCATTAATACCGACAGTGAAATGATTTTTCGGTTTATCTTTTTTCAGTTCGTCAAAAACAGCTTTAACCATTGCAGGTGTGAATTCTTTGGAGGAAAGACCGTAACGACCTCCGATGATTTTGGGCATCGCAAATTCTGCTTCGCCATTCTCTATTGCTTCGTTAAGTGCAGTAACAACATCCTGATAAAGTGGTTCGCCGATTGAGCCCGGCTCTTTTGTTCTGTCAAGCACGGCAATTTTCTCTACGGTTTTCGGGAGAGCTTGAAGAAGATGTTTTTTGCTGAAAGGTCTGTACAATCGAACTTTTATGATTCCGACTTTCTCTTCCATTCGTGCGGTCATATAGTTTACAGTTTCCTCAGCAGTTTCCGCACCGGAACCCATAAGGATAACAACACGTTTTGCATCCGGAGCGCCTATGTAATCGAATAAGTGATACTGTCTTCCCGTAATCTCATAAAGTTTATCCATTGCACTCTGTACAACATCCGGAGCCGCATCGTAAAATCTGTTTACTGTCTCACGTCCCTGGAAAAATACATCAGGATTTTGTGCAGTTCCGCGGATAAATGGATTGTCCGGTGAAAGTGCACGTTTTCTATGCTCGATAACAAAATTATCGTCTATCATCATTTTCAAATCTTGAGCCGAAAGTTGTTCAATTTTATTTACTTCGTGTGAAGATCTAAATCCGTCGAAAAAGTGAAGGAAAGGAATTCTTGATTCTAAAGTGGCTCTATGGGCGACTGAAGCTAAATCCATTATTTCTTGCACCGAACCTGAAGCGAGTAATGCAAAACCGGTCTGACGAGTAGCCATAACGTCACTATGATCTCCGAATATAGAAAGAGCAGAAGCAGCAAGCGATCTTGCAGAAACGTGGAAGACTGTTGGGGTTAATTCTCCTGCTATTTTGTACATATTCGGGATCATTAAAAGCAGACCTTGAGAAGCTGTGAATGTTGTAGTTAAAGCTCCGCTTTGAAGTGCGCCATGAACCGCACCGGAAGCTCCTCCTTCGCTTTGAAGTTCAGAAACTTTTGGTATTGTTCCCCAAATATTTTTTTCTCCTTGTGCAGACCAGGCATCCGAAAGTTCACCCATACCTGAGGAAGGAGTAATAGGATAGATTGCGATAACTTCGCTGTTGTGATAACCGACGTAGGCAGCTGCTTCATTTCCGTCGATCGTAATTTTCATTCTGTCCATTTATATACCCTGTATTTATTTATAAAGTAATTTTTTACAATTTTTGTTTTATTTTAACAAATATCAGACCATACTAAACAGCTCGTTTTATCTTATTTTTAACACTTCTTATCCAATATTTGGGAAAAAACTTGCAGATTTTACAAATGTTTGGGAAGAAGTGGACAAAAAATCCTAAAATTAAGAATTCATTATTTAGTCTTAGAGCAAATTACAGATATTCAAGACAAAAATAAAGACTCAAATGTCGCTTTCTTTAGTAATGTTTTTGATTTTTGTGAAGTGTATTATTTTCATCAAAACATCCATGATGATGTCATTGAAAACAAAATAGATTTTTACCTATTTGTTTGCGATATTAAACATAAAGTATCGGTGTTAAATGGCAAAAATAAAATTAGCAGAAATATTCCCCTTTTTCGAAACAGCGCCTTCCGAACTTCAAGATGATTTTGAAAATGCTGCAATTTTGCAATCGATCAGCAAAGGTAATTACTTAGCGATGGAAGGTGATATATGCAGTTACTTTCCGATAGTACTCTCGGGACAGGTTAGAGTGTTTAAAATTGGCGATCGCGGACAAGAGATGACGCTTTACAGAATTAACGAAGGTGAAAGCTGCGTACTCACGATTGCCTGTCTCTTATCAAAAAAAACATTTCCTGCATTGGCGTTCGTTGAAGAAGATGCCGAACTTGTTTTGGTTCCAGCAGAATATTTTCGTGAGTGGACTAAAAAATATCAAATTTGGAATAGTTTTATATTTGAATATTTTTCGGATGTTCTAAGCAAAGTTATTACTCTGCTTGAAGATGTTACTTTCAAACGGACCGACCTCAGAATTGTAGAAAAAATAGTGAAGGATTCTATTCTTTATAACGGTAGAATCAAAACAACCCATCAACAAATTGCTCGGGATTTAGGCACTGCGAGGGAAGTAGTAAGCCGCTTTCTAAAAGATCTTGAACACCAACAACTTTTAAAACTTTCGCGGGGAATGATTGAGGTCATAAATTCGGACGGACTTAAAAATCTACTGATTGAACTACAGTAAGCATTCTATTCGATAAAGGTGATTTTGTCACATATTTATAGGACACAATATCTTATTTTGTCAACTATTATAGTGGAGGCAATATGAAAAAGAATATGGGAACGGTAGACAGATCAGTCAGGCTGATTCTCGCAATCATTATAGCAGCATTGGGAATTTATTACGAAAGCTGGTGGGGGCTTCTCGCATTGCCGCTTTTGATAACTTCTGTTGTGAGAGTATGTCCTGCATATCTCCCACTAGGTTTGAGTACTTGTAAAACAAAAGAAGAATAAGGAGTAAGATGAAAAAATTTTCGTTTCTTTCGCTGTCAGTTTTAATTCTATTAAATTTTGTTTTAGTTGAAGCGAGACCGCATAGAGTTGGTCAGATTCCGAACGGATCTAAAAACAGTTGTGCAAACTGCCATATAAATCCCGCTGGTGGAGGTGAGAGAAACGATTTCGGAAAATTGGTTGAAGCCAGATTTCTTGATGTAGTTGGTCCGGCGGGAAATGTTCAGTGGGGACCTGCGCTCGCTCATCTAGATGCCGATGGCGATGGAGTATCAAATGGTATCGAACTGCAGGATGAGTTTGGATTATGGCAGAGCGGGCAGTCGAATCCCGGCAATTCAAATCTTGTCTCTTTGCCCGGATCTAATTCAAGCAATTCTCTTTCTACAATTACAATAAGCTTTTCGAATATGGATCCGCATTTAGGCCAAACACTTTTTGTAAGAATAGTAGATAAAGCTACTTTATCCGAAGTAGGGCGGAGCATTGAAAGTATTAATTCATCAGCATTTGATGTAGCTCTCAATGCAATAATCCCAGGCAGAAGTTATTTCATTGATTTTTTTGCCGATGCAAATTTAAATGGATTATACGATCCACCTCCAACAGATCACACGTGGAGGATGGAGTTAAATAATGCTGAGGGAAACGATGTACTTAATTTTGCTCATAATACTACATTCACTGATATTGATTGGAAATATACTGCGATAATAAATTTTTCTTCAATGAACCCACATTTAAACCAACTTATTGAAGCGAGGGCGATTGATCAAATATTTGGTATCGAAGTCGGAAGAACCAGACTTGAAAGGATCACAAATAATGATTTTTCGATGTTAATCACCGGCCTTGAAGTAAATAAGAATTATGATGTCGAATTTTATGCGGATTTAAATGGTAACGGTATTTATGATTCTCCACCGGTCGATCACGCATGGAGGACATCTGCTGCAACGAACTTGGGTGATGCTGAAATTAATTTTTCTCACAATACCGATTTTCAAGATATAGCTTGGGATTATACTGTCAATGTGGATTTTACGGAGATGTCTCCCCACTTGAATCAACTTTTTGAGTTAAGAGTGGTGGATCATTCTACTGGAACAGAGATTGGAAGAAATAGATTTGATCAAGTACCAGGTCCAAATTATTCGACAGTCATAAGCGGAATTGAATTCGGTAAATCGTATGATATTGATTTCTATGCTGACTTGAATTCAAATGGTCAATATGATTCCCCGCCTACAGATCACGCTTGGAGAATAAATTTCATCGCAGAAAACGAAAATAATTACAGACACTTTGCCCATAACACAAACTTCACTGATATTGAATGGCTTAATGTTACCTCGGTTGATGAAGAGGCATTTCTGACAAAACAATTTCGACTTTATCAAAATTATCCGAATCCTTTTAATCCAGAAACCACGATTGAATTTGTGCTGAATAAAAATCAGTTCACTTCATTTATAATTTATGATATGCTTGGTCGAGAAGTTGATGTTTTACTGAATGAATATCTGTCGTCGGGTAAGTATTCCATAAAGTTCGACGCCGAAAATTTACCCAGTGGCGTTTATTTATATAGGTTAAAATCCGGAAATTCAACAGAATCAAAGAAAATGATTTTGCTCCGCTAAAAATCAATTCATCCTACTTGTCGAAAATTAAAATCTAAACCTTACGCCGAAATTCATTTTTGTATCAGTTTTCTTTATTCCCCCGGGAGGAAGTGAATCGTGTCGGATTTTGAAATCGACACTGAACGAAAACATTTCGGAGAGAATGATATTCAAACGGTTTTCATTAAGTATTCGGTAATCCTCAAAATCACTAAACATCGGCTGAAAATAAACTACGCCTCCGAAATTAAGAACCTCGTTTATTTTGATAAACAGAGAAAGATAATTGCTCCACCGGCTTGTAGTTATGTTTGATTCATGCGAAGAATTTTTAGGAAGACCATATTTCTCATGTTCAAACATATAAGCTGTTCCAAAAGCGGCATCACTGCTTTCAGTGTGAAATAACATAGTTCTAATCCCTGCACCGGCAAGTTCCCTGTTGTCAATTAGAAGATTCTTATCATAATTAATTTGTCCGAATATTTCTGATTTAAATCTTTCGCTGAGTTGGATTATGTTTCTTATATGGAAAAGACCAAGATTTGAAAACCTATCACCGTTTATCCACTCGTGTTCACTTTCAAAAATGAAAAAAGTTGTTGTGTTACCGGATTTCCAATCCAATCTTCCGTCAACGTTTCCTTCTGTCTTTTCTGAGTTGCCGGTTTTAACCGTTCCGCTTAGTTCCAAATACCCTGCTATACCGTTAAACTTTTCCGGTGTTCTAAATTTTTCTGTATTGACTTGTGCATTGACTGCGCCAGAAACCACTAAAATAAATATGGCTATATTTTTAATCATAATATTTTTACGAATTTTTTGAAATGCGAAGATAAAAATAAATGAGATTTTAGAAAAATCTAAACTTGACTAAAAGTTGAATTGACTATTTTTTTTAACTTGATAGATAACTAAGCAAGCGCACTAAATAAATACTAGTCAAAAATAGAAATTCTACTTAAGTGTATAGTTTGATTCGATTGAAAAATAATTCTCCAACTCTTTTATGTTAAAATTCATCAAGGCTTTTGCACTTCTCATTGTCCCGAAACTAACATCCAAATATTCAGCCGCTTTTTTGATAGCATTCTCCTCAAAATTTTCATCCGGAAGTATCTCATTAATGAGATGTTTTTTTATTGCTTCTTCTGCTGATATTGTTCCGCCGAGCAGAAGGTACTTCGCTGCTTCCTGTCTATTCAGAAATTGCGGTAGAAGTAATGGCAGCGCTCCGCTGGGATGAAGCCCGTATTTTGCATGTGAAAATAAAATCCTAAAACTTTCACTTCCAATTCTGAAATCGCTGACTAAATTTAATCCTAAAAACGGAGTCACAACTTCTCCATAAACTGCTGAGATAAAAATTTTCTTGAACGAATAAATTTTTCTGATAAGGTTCATAAGCATGTTTATCTCAATTGCACGAATATCAGTTTTTTCAAACTTTGTAATCTCCGAATCCTTTTCAGCCTCGATTTTTCTTCCGGTTATTTCGCTTAAAAATTGTTCGTATGATTTTTGCCCGAGACAATTTTTATCTGTGATGCCCAAAATTCCTTTTATCGACTTTTCATTTTCAATACGATCGAACCACGGAAGCACTTTATTTGCTTGATCTAAGTTCGTAAGTGTGTCGAATGCATTGCATGACATTTTCAAGACTGCCAATTTCCCGGTTATAAAACATTTAATATGTTCCGATTCAAATTCAATTTGAACTGACTCTTTCATAGTAATCCTCCCGCAGTTTTAAATTTGTTCTTCATATATAAATTCTTCATTCTTCTTTTTCAAATTCCAATTAGCTGTAATTAGATTTTTTCTTTTACCACTCCTTCTTTGTGCTTTCTTGAAGTCACATAGTAGAACGCCGGAATTACGAAAAGTGTCAAAAATGTCGAAACCAAAAGTCCGCCGATACTAACAACACCAAGCGGAATTCTCATCTCTTTACCGGCATCACCGATTCCGAGCGCCATTGGAAGCATACCGAGAATGATTGCTATTGTTGACATTAAAATTGGTTTTAATTTTGTGGGACATGCTTCTATTAATGCTTCACGTACCGGGGTGCCTTCTTCTCTAACCAATTGGTTTGTGTAGTCGAGCATAAGAATTGCATTATTCACAACTATACCAATAAGCATAATCAATGCCATCAAAGATGTTATTGCAAATGAAATATTTGTATGATATAACGAAGCAAAAACACCTATCATAGCCAGCGGGATTGTAAGCAGGATAAAGAACGGCTGCAGAAAACTTTCAAGAATTGCGGCGAGAAGCATATAAGTAAGTATTATCGCCAACACGAATGCAAAAAGCATATCAGCAATCATAGCATTCATCATCTTAACGTTGCCGCCCCAACTGAATGAATATCCGGGTGGAAAATCCATTTCGTTCAAACGTTTCTCAATTTCCGAAGTCACATTACCGAGAGGAACATTTGGAGCGGGAGACCCTGTAAATTGAATTGTTGTGTACTTATTTCTATGAAGAATTTTTGTGTAGCCCACTGTAAATTCAACATCCGCCAATTGTGAAATTCTGTAAACCATTCCGGATTGAGTTACAATCGGAATGTTACCGACTTTTTCCGGAGTATTAACGTCGCTGTCATTCATTGTAATAGTTATATCATATTCGTCGCCTTCCTCTCTATACTTCGAGAATTCGAGACCCGCAATCGCGGCTCTTAATGTAAGAGCAAGTTCCTGCACTGTAACTCCGGCTTCGGCAATTTTATCCCTTTTGGGGAAAAGTGTAATTTCCGGTTTGCCTGCTCGCGAGGAATTGTCGAAGTTTATCAATCCCGGAATGTCCTTGCATTCTTCTACTATCCTTTCCTTCCATTGTTCTAAAATATCGAGGTCCTGCCCAAGCAAGTAGAACTGGATGGGAGCTCCCCCCATGCCCATTCCGGAACCATAATCGACTACGATTCTTGTATTTGGAATAGACGATAGATCTTTAACAAAACTTGCGATTACATCATCAATTCTGGCTTCTCGTTCACTTTCATCCACAAGCTGCACGTCCATCCGTGCCATATTTGAACCGGTGTTAAGATCACTTATCTTTCCCAAGTTTGTAAGAATATATACAACTTCATCATAAGATTTTACTCGGTTTTCAATTTCTGTAAGTACATTCGCCGTTTCATACAGATTGTAACCTTCGGGAAGTTCGACTTCTACTTTGATCTTTCCGTCGTCGAAATTTGGCATAAACTCGAAGCCAATGTTCGGTGCATATATTATGATAGAAAGTATAAACAATACAAACGCTGCAACAATTACCAATATCGATCTCTTTTTACTTCTCAAAACCTTGGTTAAAAATTTTCTATATGTTTCATCCCATGAATGAAAAACTTTATGGAGCGCGTCGCTTAGTTTTCCACTTGTCAATTTTTGCGGAAGTATTATCGATGCTAACATCGGCGTCAGTGTAAATGAAAATAAGAGAGAAAAAATTGTTGCAAAACTTGCGGCTAATGCAAGTTCGCTTAGAAATCTACCCACCATTGACGACATACTCGCGATTGGGAGAAACACGACAATGTTTGTCATTGTTGAAGCCAGAACTGCAACAAGCACTTCTGTAGTACCGATATAAGCAGCTCGTTTGTTCTCAAATCCTAACCGTTTGTGCCTGAATATATTTTCTAGAACAACCACCGAGTTTGCGACAAGCACACCGACAGAAACAGATAAGCCCATTAGTGTCATCATGTTCAATGTTAAACCAAAGGCCTGAAGTAGCAGAAAGGTGGAGATTATAGATGTCGGCATCGAAAGTGCAACTATAATGGTAGAGCGGATATCAGTAAGAAATATGAACAACACAATTGATGTGAAGATAATACCAAGGATTATGTTGCTCATCGTATCTTCAACAGTGGATTGGATAAACACTGATCTATCGATTACCATCTCAAGATTTGTTCCTGAAGGGAGTGAAGCTTTTATTTCGGGGAGTGCTTCCTTCACGGCATTTGCAACTTCTACAACATTACCTTCAGAACTTTTCACAATTCCCAGGCGAACAACATTTTCATTTCTAAATTGCTTTTCCGCATCAAAGAATATTGTACGTTGACGAATATCTTTTCCGGAATCAGAAACTGCGGCAAATTGTCTCAACTTTTTGTAACCGAAAGCGGTTGGAACCTGCAGTTCTTCAAGCTCATTTAGATTTTCAAATTCTCCATCCAATCGAACCGTATATTCTTGATCGTCAATTTGAAAATAACCACCGGGCATTTTCATATTGTGCGCTGATAAAATCTGCATCAACTGGGGGATTGAAATAAAATTGTGATAAATATCTTTGTTGTCAAGAACAACTCGAATTTCTCGCTCCTGTCCTCCAGTAATGTCAACCCTAGCTACCCCTTGAATTTGAGAAAATCTATCTCTAAGAGTTTTATCTGCAATTCTAAATAGTTCACGCGGGTCCATATCACCGCTTAACACAACATCGATAATAGGAAATGCACGGATATCAACCTTTTGAATAATCGGTTTTTCGGCATCGTCCGGCAGCTCATTTAAAATTTGATCTACTTTATCTTTAACTTCTTGATTTGCTACGTCAACATTTTTAGCAAGATTAAACTCAATTATAATTATCGATACACCGTCAAGCGAATAAGATTCAATACTTTCTATCTGGCTGACAGTGGCTATAACGTCTTCAATTCTTTTTGTTACAAGAGTTTCAATTTCCTTCGGTCCCGCTCCCGGATAAACAGTTTGTACGGTTACATACGGAACTTCAACATCCGGCATTTGATCTAGGTTAAGTCCAATAAAAGCCAGTGCACCGAAGATCAGGAAAACCAAAATTCCCATTGTTGTAAGAATGGGACGGTTTATTGATGTTTTTGCAAGAATCATTTTTTCCCCTTATTGAACTTCGTTTACTTTTTGTCCGTTTACTAACATTTCCGATCCTTTTACGATCAGTTTATCACCCTGATTTAATCCATCCAAAATTTCAATCCATATTGCGTTTCTTTTTCCTGTTTTAACCTCGGTCATCTTTGCAGTCTCATCAAGAGAAACGAAAATATATTCCTTATCGTTTTGCTTTTTTATTAAATGTTTTGGAACAATAACGGCTTTCGTATTTTCATAAATCTTTACTGCAATTTCGACCGACGTTCCCGGACGAAGTTCGTTTGATGAATTATCGAATTCGACTTCTGCGTAGAAAGACCTTGTACGCGGATCAACTGATAATGAAACGTGTGTTACTTTTCCTTTATAAATATTTCCGAGATGATTAATTTCCGCATCCATACCTTTTTTTATTGAACGAATTTCCTCTTCGTTCGCCCATACTTTCGCTTTCATTTTGTTCATTTTTGCGATGGTAAAAAGTGCTGCTTTTGAATCAACTCCATCACCCTCGCTTACCATTATCTCGGTAATAATTCCGTCATAAGGAGCATCAATAAACAATGCTTGTCGAGCCATCTCATAATTTCTTTTGTCAACAAGATATTTTGTTTCTGCACCATCGAAATTTGCTTGTGAAGTTTCTCCTGCGTTCAGTAAGGATTCCATTCTTTCATAGGTTTTAAGAGAATTATCATAAGCGGCTTTTGCCTGTTCGTATTGCACTGCCGGATTATCTTCGGGGAATTGAACGACAATATCATCTTCTTTAACAAAATCGCCTACCTTGAAATTAATTATCTCAACTCTGCCACCGACAGCCGCAGCGCGTGTGGTCTGCATTATTCCCGAAAGTGTTGAATAAAAAGTAAGTTCTTTTTTAAAGTATTCTATTTTAACTTCTTCCACAGCTACGGGAACACCGCTATTGTTTTGAATATCTTCCATGCTTTCGCTTGCTTCCGATTCTTCCTCGCCACAGCTTGAAAAAGTTAAAAGAGAAACAACTATTGAAAGTAAAACTAGTAGTTTTAGGTTTAATTTCATTTAATTTATAACTCCTTAATCATTTATAAATTTCATTTCATCTATATCTAAAGTGCCGATAAGTTTTTCAAGTTTGGCAATAGCAATAATATATTCGTAAACAACCCGAAGCCTGTTAGTTCTTGCAGTTTGGAGTTCTATGTTTGCATTTTTAATTTCGAGTTGAGTTCCGCTTCCTTCAGTGTATCTTGTGTTTGCGATTTCGTATGCTTTTTCTGCCAACCGAACGTTACGTTCGACTGCATCCACTTGAATTTTAACGCGCTGTATTTCATTCATTGTGTTTTTCACTTCAGAAACAATAAAATCTTTTAGATTTCCTAATTGTTCCTCGGTTTGACGAAGTCCAATCAACGACTGTTCGACTTTATTTTTTGTCCTTCCTCCATTGAATAGATTCATCGTAAAAGAAAGTCCTACAGTTGTTGATGAATAATTTTGAAAATTCCAATCATCGGCAGAACCGGCATATGTATAATTTCCGAAAGCAGCTAGCTGCGGCCAATATTCCGATCGATCAAGCGCAATAAACTCTTCGTCGATCTGCTGCTTTACTTTCAATGAACTGATATCAAAATTTTTCTTTAGAGCTTCTGAAACTGCATCGTCCACTTTGGGAATATCATACTTAGAATATTCAATGTTGCCAACCGCTCTAACGTCGGAGGTTTGATCAACACCAAGAACAATCTTTAGTTTATTGACAGCATCTGAGTATAAATTCTCCAGTTCATAAACTTTCGGTCGTATATTTTCAACCATCACTTCAGCCTGCATCATTTCGTAGTCGGAAGTCAGTCCTTGCTGGTGATAAGAAGAAACGTTATTTAAGTTTTCCTCTGCATTTTTTAACGAAGCTCTTGAGATTTCAAGCATCTGCTCTGATAGAAGAGTTCCATAAAATGCTTGTTTAACATTTAAAATTACTTCAGCAATTTTTGCTTTAAACTGCTCGCGTGATAAATCCAAATAGATCTGCGAAGCACCAATGCCCCTAAATACAGCTGAGTTAAATAAAATCTGAGTTACCTGCGCACTTGCTTCGTAATTGTTCGTTTGGGCAAAAGATTGAAGTTTTGTCTGCATCGGCAGCAATTTTGATTCATCCCGGGGGATAACATTCTCACTAAACAAAATATTGTATGTAGCATTTGTGAGAAGTGATTCAAAATCGGGAAATGCCATTTTCGGTTTAGAAAGAAAGTGAGAAAATCCAGCCGAAAGATCGAGTGAGGGCAATGCATAACCAAAAGCTTCATCTACTGCCTCCTCAGCTTTTTGGACTTCCATCTTAGCAATTTTAATTTCACGGTTATTTTCAAGTGCAGTCTCAATGGCTTGTTCTAAAGTGAAGGACTGTCCGTTTGCGTAACTAATTAAAATAAAAAAGACTAAAGTAGAATTGATCAGCCAAGTTAAATTATTTTTTTTCATCAGCAGCTCTGTATTTTTTAACTTATTTTTTAATTCCGTCGAAAACCAGATCGATAAGTCTATCGATAGTATTCTTAAGTTTGTTAACTGTTTGTTCGTCTATATATTTTTTATCGATTTTTGAATATTCGAACACCTCAATTGCTTGCAAGTAGCGTAAAATTGTCCTCGCAAAATCATGGGCATCAATTCGTTTTAATTCGTTGGATCTAATTCCTTCTTCAATTATCGTGGTGATATAAAGTTCAGCACTTTCATAGAATTCTTTAAAAGATTCTTCAATGACTCTCGAGATTTCAATAAATGCATGCGGTGTAATATTATACTTTTTATTTTCATTGTAAGTTTGAGAAATAAGAATGGTGAAGAAAAGTTTAAGTTTTTCTTTTGAAGTCTTTTCTTTTGATGCTTCGCTTTCGAAGGCAACTATTTTAGTTTGGTAATAACGTTGAATTATTTCGTTTAGTAGAGATTCTTTGCTTTCGAAATAATAATAGATGCTGTTTTTTTTAATTCCTACTTTTCTTGCAATATCATCAAGAGTTGTTTTATGGTAACCGAAGTAAGCAAATTGTTCTTCTGCAGCTTCAATTATTAGTTCTTTCTTTTGATCGTAGTTATCTGAGATTTTTTTCTGTGCCATTTTTATTTTCGAACATTAGAACTAAACGTTCGAAAAATAGAAAAAGTAATAATTCTAAACAAGTGCAAAATATTGAGAAGAAAACTCTGTCGGGAAATCAGTTTACAGGCTAAAGCAAATAAATCGAGGATTAAAAAAATGTTATATCTTAAGAGTTGAAATCAAAATAATTAATACATTAAATGATGAAAAAAGAAGCGATGCGTCTGAGATGTAGAACTAATAAACTATAAATGTTTATTTGTCCACTTTTCACGTTGGTTTAATGCGGCAGCACTCTAAATCTGAGTAAAGCAAAAATATCTGCTCACTAGAGTCGAAGGAAATACTACAACTTATTCGCAAACTCTAAATCAGTGAAATAAATGATAAATAAAATTAATTTTCTGATTTTACGGCTTCAACAACCTTGGTGAGCAAATCAATAAACTGTTCTTCATCCAAATAACCCGGAATAACCCCCATAAAATCAACACCATTATGAAAAAATCCCGTTGATGGATATCCGCTTACTCCGGCCATTTGAGCGAACTGCGCACCTGTAATATTTCTACCTTCGTAAACTAAACCTTTTTCCTTTTCCGGATTTAGCTTAACGACAACAAAATGTTTGTTCAAATAATCTATTACTTTTTTGCTTGTGTATGTATTTGCATCCATTTTTTTGCACCAGCCGCACCAATCTGTATAAAAATCAATTAGCAGAATTTTCTTTTCGACTTTTGCTTTTGCCAGCCCATCGTTGTAGGAGAGCCATTCGAGTTCACTCCCTTTTGCTGAAATTGAGATAGAAGAGATAAAAAATAATATTACAGCGATTCTATTTATAATGCTCAGATTCAAAACTTCTCCTTTGTGTTAATTTCTTTAATAATTTAATGTACTGAAAATGAGATAAAAATATTTGGAAATGGATTCAGAATTGACCTAAAAAAATAGCCGCCGAAAATATTATCGACGGCTGAAATTAATTCAAGAGATTCTAAGGTTATAAATTATTCAAGAAATATTGTGAGATTTTGGAATAGAGATGCAGTGCATCTTTCCCTCCCACACCATGACCGTGTCCGACATAGGGAAAATAATCCAGAGGTTTATTCAAGTTTGCAGCCTTTTTTGCAAATTCCAATGTGTTCTGCCAAACAACCGTAGGATCAGATGTTCCGTGAACCAATAATAGTTTTCCGTTTAGATTCTCAACATAATTAAGAAGTGAACTTTCTTCGTAACCATCAGGGTTTTTCTGTGGAGTGTCCATATATCTTTCGGTGTACATCACTTCATAATATTTCCAATCAATAACCGCCCCGCCGCCGACGCCGACTTTAAAAGCATCTGCGGTTCTTAACATCAAAGATGTTGTCATAAAACCCCCATAACTCCAGCCGAAAACACCAACTCTTTCGGCATCAACATAACTTTTAGTTTTCAGATAGTTCAATCCTGCAAGTTGATCTTGAACTTCAATGGTTCCCAATCTTCCAAATGTAGCTTGCTCAAATTCTAATCCTCGGTTAGCAGAACCTCTGTTATCAAGAGTAAAAATTAGATAACCATTCTGCGCCATGTAGTGAAACCAAAAATCATAACGCCCGGAGGGGAATGAATTTTTAATCAACTGAACGTGAGGACCACCGTAAACATAGAAAATTACCGGATATTTTTTCGATTCGTCAAAATCCGGCGGGTAAATTGTTTGACAATAAAGGTTTGTTCCGTCATCAGCTTTGATTGTAAATACTTCTGTCTGACCAAGTTTATATTCAGTCAATGGATTCGCAGAGGTCAATAAATTTTTCTTTGATTCGCCATTATCGGAAAGTATATCAATAATTCTTGGAGTTTGCAGGTTTTGATATGAATCAATAAAAAGATCTCCGCCCTCAAATTTATTGATAGAATGATCGTAGCCAAGTTTTGTTAGTCGCTGAATTTCCGATGTATCTAAACTTACTTTATACAAGTGAGTTTCAAGGGGCGAATCCTTAGTGGAGGTGAAAAAAATGTTTTTCCCTGTTTTATCAAATCCGATAAAACTGAGAACAACCCATTCTCCTTTAGTAATTTGTTTTATCATATTTCCTTCTACATCATAAAGGTAGAGGTGATTCCAACCGTCTCGTTCCGAAAACCAAAGAAATTTTTCGTTGTTTTCAGGTAGAAAGATCACCGGATTTTCCGGTTCCACAAATTCATCATCTTTTTCTTCGAATAATGTTTTAATTTTTTCCCCGGTCTGCACGTCATATTTAATCAATTGCAAATGATCTTGATCTCTGTTAAGATGTGCAACAAAAATGAATTTTGAATCCGGACTCCAAGTTACAGCCGTTAAATATTGATCAGCCGGTTCACCTGTATTAAGCCAAATAGTATTTTTCGTTTCGATATTATAAACCGCAATCTTAACATTTTCACTTGTTTGTCCAGCCATTGGGTATCTTATATTTTTTGATTCTGCGGGTGTCGTTCCCATCTCAACAAGAGGATATTGCGTAACCATAGTCTCGTCTTTATGATAATATGCAAGAAGTTTGCTATCCGGAGAAAAGAATATGCCTTTATTAATTCCGAACTCGTTTCTATGAACGGATTGTCCTGATATAATTCCTTGTTCATTATCAGTAAGTTTTCTTTGATCAGATTCGTTTACTGCCAAGAATAAATTATTATCAATCGTGAAAGCAGTGGTTTTATTATCCGCTGCAGTAATAATGTTGGAAGCGCTTTCGTTTATAGAATTAAGAAATTGAATCGAGAGATTTTCTGTATTCACCCTAAACAGTTTTTGGTTCAACCAAAAGTTAAAATGATTCTCATCAATCCAATTAATACGTGGCATTCTGGTAAGTTCTTCTTCATCTATTTTTCCTAACATTGTATTCAAATCATTCAATCTAAATAATTTCTTGTTTTCGTCTTCAGATGCAGAACCAATCATTAAAAAATCTTCCTCATCAATCTTATCGACAAATGAATATTTGTCTGTGTTCGGAATTGAAGAAAGTTGGTTGATTCTTTCGGGAGCAAGTTTTGAATAAGAATTGAAAACTACATCTTCGAGCGTAAATAATTTTTCCTGTGCGGTAATATGAAATGAAATAGACAGGATGATGAATAACACTTTTATTTTTCTCATTAACATCACCTTAATTTATTAGAGAGTATCAAAAATTAATTGGCTCTGTTTCAAACTGCAAATATTCTTTAAAATAAAAAAGCCGGCTTAAACCGGCTTTCATACTTAAATTTCGGATGCTACTTATCCTTTTTAGAATCTTTCTTATCCTCTTTGATAACAGAAGGGATTCTTTTTTCAAGAACATTATCAATCAGTTTATATTCTTTTGCTTCTTCGGAGGTCAAATAATAATCTCTATCGCAATCCTTTGCAATTTGTTCAAGACTCTTTCCAGTATGCGATGAAAGAATTTGGTAAAGTTTTTCTCTTGTTTTTACCATCTCTTTCGCGTGGATTTCTATGTCAGCAGTTTGACCCTGTAAACCACCTATCCAAGGCTGGTGGATCATAATTTTAGAATGGGGGAGTGCGGAACGTTTACCCTCGTCACCGCCGGCAAGAAGAACTGCGCCCATGCTCGCAGCCATCCCGACACAGATAGTGGCAATTTTAGGTTTAATATACCTCATTGTATCATATATCGCCAATCCCGCAGAAACACTTCCACCGGGCGAGTTAATATAAAGGTTTATATCCTTGTCAGGATTTTCAGCTTCAAGAAAGATCAGTTGGGCGATTGTTAAACTTGCAACATGATCATCAATTGCGGTGCCTAAAAAAATTATACGTTCCCGCAGCAGTCTCGAAAAAATATCCATCCCGCGTTCGCCGCGTCCGGTCTGCTCGATAACGTACGGAACCAGTTGATTATAAATTTCATTTTTCATCTTTATCTTCCTTTGCTTCTTTCGATTTTTGTTCTGCATCAACTTCTACAACCTTGCTATTCTCAACGAGAAAATCAATTACTTTATCCTCCAGCAATGCAGTATCCCGTTTTGAATCTTTATAGTATTTGACTAGCTTATCTACCGGGATACCTGTACTTTCAGCATCTTTTTTAGCAAGTTCTTCGAGATCAGATTCTTCAACTTTAATATTTTCTTTTTCCGCCAATTGTTCCATTATAATCTGCCATTTAGCGTTCCATTCAGCTCTTGGATAAAGCTGTTTCTTAAGTTCATCATCGTTCATTGTTGGATGATTGTGACTTTTTGCATGTTCTTTTTCGGACTCTACCATTCGTGTTGCGAGCAGATCAACATAACCTTTCGGGGGATCAAATTCATTATTATCCACAACTTTTTTAAGAAGGTTATTTTTAAAAATGCTGTCGGCTTGTTGGTCAAAATATTTTTGATAGTTTTCCGTGATGTGAACTTTCAACTCATCGTTATTTACAGCTTTATTATTAGAAACACCTTTAAAGAATTCTTCATTCTCTTCAGGGAAAACTAGTTTTTCGGTTTTCTTTATTTCTGCATCGTAGAAAAACTCTTCTTTATGAGTTTCTTCACCGTGTTTATGTTCATCTACAAAATTAAAATCGAACTTTTCTCCCGTCTTTTTACCTAGTGCCCCTTCAACAATTGCGGGTGAAACGCCTGGATCGGAGAGATCAATCGCAATGTTTTCACTTCTGCTGCCTATTATCGGCGTACCGTCTCTATCTAATCTTTGAAGATCAACAGTAATCCTATGGAATTTATCACCTACAGTATCAGTCTCTTCAAAAGTTGCTTTTGATTTTTTTATATGTTCGATTTCAGCTTCGATGTCTGAATCTTTTACTTTGAAAATAGGTTTCTCGATTTCAAGTCCGGAATAATCTTTAAGTTCGAGAACAGGTTTAACTTCGTATTTAATTTTGAAGAATAATTTTTCGCCGCGTACAAAATCCAAATCCGTCATCGAAGGAGTGCTTATAGGTTCAAGCTTCATGTCTTCAACAACTTCCCAAAATTTTTTGTTCGCTATATCTTCGCTGGCTTTGTACTCAATCGCATCTCCGAAGGATTTTTTAAGAATATGCATAGGCACTTTTCCTTTTCTGAACCCGGGCATAGAAATATCTTTCCCTTCCTTTTTATATGCGTCATTTATTTCGCTCGATATTTCATCATATGAAAGAGTAACTTCCAATTCGTGTTCTACATTTGATAGTACGTTTACTTTTGTATCCAATTTAGCCTCATTAAAATGAAAAAAACTTCAAATGGGGAAAAAACGATCAGCGCATGTGGTGCGAAAGGGGGGACTCGAACCCCCACATCCAAAGGATACTAGATCCTAAGTCTAGCGCGTCTGCCAATTCCGCCACTCTCGCAAAACTACAAAAATAAACCATTTCACTAAGATATTCAATAGAATTGGTTATTTATTCCCTGCTAACTTCGACAGAATAGCCTGCTATTATTATATTATTAAAAAATAATTTTAAGTCCTATCTTCCGAATGTGGAATTAATGAATTTGATCTCACTCCAAATTCCCAAAGAAATGATTATCATTTCTTTTTCTGCGTAAATCGTAACTTACGATAAAGAAGGGTAAAGTGTATAAATAGTGATGTGATTTTTTACAAATTTTGGTTTACTTCGAAACAATGACCGCCAATTTTCTTATATTTTATTTTTAAAAAATTCTTCAGCCACTTACTTTCGAGTATATGGAAGATCTAATAAATAAAACGATTGAGAACTACAAATTTGTCTCCGTTCTTGGTAAAGGCGGGATGGGTGTTGTCTATAAGGCTTATGATGTCCGCTTAGATCGGTTTGTGGCAATAAAAGTTCTTAATTCCAGAATTCTTCACAAAAAAAATTCAGTTGAAAGATTCAAAAGAGAAGCACGTCATCAAGCTCAGTTGATTCATCCTCAAATTGTGACTGTTTTCGGTTTTCTTGAAGTGGACGGATTTTTGGGAATAGTGATGGAATATGTAGAAGGAGAAAGTCTTGAAAAACTTATTCACAGACTGAAAAAACTTCACGTTAATGATGCGGTCTATATTCTTAGACAACTTCTTATGGGTGTAGGTTATGCGCACCAAAAAGGTTTTGTTCACAGAGATATAAAACCCTCGAATGTTATAATAAACAAGGACGGGGCTGTAAAAATAATGGATTTTGGGATTTCGAAATCTTTGTTTGATCAAAGCGTGACAAAAACCGGTTCAAAAATCGGCACTGTCTTATATATGAGTCCCGAACAAATTAGAGGCGAAGATGTTGATCATTTAAGTGACATTTATTCCTTGGGCTGCACTTTTTACGAAATGATTTCAGGCGAACCTCCATTCTACGAAGAGAATGAGTACAAAGTGATGGATGCTCACTTGAAGCAAAATCCTAAAAAACTTTCATCATTTATTTCCGGTGTCACTTCAGAGGTTGATAAGGTAGTTGATCTTTCGCTGAGAAAGGTTGCTGGCGAGCGTTATCAAAACTGCGATCTTTTTTTAAGAGATGTAATTGAGCTAGAAAATCATTTAGCGAAACTTCAATCAGAAATCTTCAGGCACAAACATCCCAATCCTAAAAGAAAAAAAGTTTTTTCAGTTCTTGGATTTTCGATTCTTCTTCTTTTTGTTGCTTCGATTGTTTATTTGGCATATATACAAACCGGTAATTTTCTTAAAAGTGATTCGTTGTATGAACTGAAAAAATATAGTATACAAAATTTATTCGAATCCGATAGCCGCAAACTTGAGTATGCAAATTTTATCGTCCTCAATTCTGGTATTAATCGGAATGTAAACGCGATTAAAATGGTGAACGATAGTTACGGTCTGGCAGTTGGGGATAGAGGAGGATTATTTAAAACCGTTGATAACGGAAACACATTTTCGAAGATTGATGTAAATATATCCGCTAATCTTCAGGATGTTGATGTTTCGAAAGCAGGCAATAGCGTGACGGTTGGTGATAACGGCATTATTCTTTTTTCTTACGATCAATTTAATTCATATACGGAAGTCAATTCCGGAACCAAAGAAAACTTGCTTCAAATAAAATTTATTAACGATAAAACCGCTTTTGCAATCGGCGTAAACGGAACGATTTTAAGAAGCCACGATTCGGGGTTTACTTGGGATATTCTCACTCATAATAATCCCGAAACATTTTTCGACATTCATTTTGTAAACAACGATAAAGGATTTATTGTCGGCAGAAACGGGACTTTGCTTTTTACTTCTGATGGTGGAACTACTTGGATTACAGAAGAGAGTTTTACGGACAAGTACTTGAAATCAATTGATTTTTTCGATGCAAAAAACGGCGCGGTTGTCGGAGGCGGAGGAACCGTCTTTATTACGGAAAATGGAGGTTCGAGTTGGAAGGAAAGATCATTGAGCGGTATCAGCGGTCTTCAGAAAGTAAAATATATTTCGGAGGAGTTTATCATTGCAGTCGGTTCCCGCGGTACGTTGGTTATTTCTGAGAATGGTGGGGATGATTGGAAACAGTTACAAACTAATTTATATGTTCTTCTAACTGACATTACGGTTACACCTCTGAAGAAAATAATAATTGCAGGTCATAACGGCACTCTTATAAAATTAAAGTAGAAAAATAAATTGGATAAATTTTTAATTCACGGCGGCAAAAGACTTAGCGGAAAGATCAAAATAAGCGGTGCAAAAAATTCCGCTTTAGCTCTTATACCGGCGGCACTTCTTAATTCCGGGAAAAATAAAATAACAAACATTCCGGAAGTGAACGACATTCACACAATGTGTAAACTGATGCAGCATCTCGGTGCCCAAATAGATTTTACAGATGATGCAATTGAGGTAGATACCTCATCAGTTAATACTCAGATGGCACCGTATGAATTAGTCAAAAAAATGCGTGCTTCAGTCTATGTTTTGGGACCGCTGCTCGCTCGATACGGCAGAGCAAAAGTTTCCCTTCCCGGAGGATGTGCTTGGGGTCCAAGGCCCATAAATCTTCACCTCGAATCAATGAAAAAAATGGGAGCGGAAATAGAATTACTAGAAGGGTACATTGTTGCAAAAACAGAAAAATTAAAAGGAGCAAGAATCAACTTTGATGTCTCAACTGTCGGAGCAACCGGAAATGTTCTTATGGCTGCAGTACTTGCTAAAGGGGAAACCGTGATCTCCAACGCTGCAATCGAACCTGAGATAACTCATCTCGCTAATTTTTTAGTGAAGATGGGAGCACGAATTGAAGGTATCGGGACAAAGGTGCTTCATATTGAAGGGGTTGACGATCTGAAAGCTGCCGAATTGAGCAATATTGACGATAGAATTGAAGCCGGTACGCTGCTTCTTTCAGCAGCTATGCTTCAAAGCAATATTTCTATTGAATACAACAACTTAGAACATTTAACTGCAGTGATCTCTAAACTGGAGGATACGGGGGTTAAATTCTCTGTAAATAATAACTTAATAGAGATTATTTCAATTCCCGATGAACCGGTTGCTGTGGATATCTCGACTGCGGTTTATCCTGGATTTCCGACAGACTTACAAGCTCAATGGACTGCGTATATGACACAATGCTCCGGTGAGGCGACTATTACAGACACAATCTATTTGGACAGATTCAAGCACATTCCTGAGTTGAACAGACTGGGAGCAAGTATAGTAGTTAAGAATAACAGCGCCATTGTAAAAGGGAGCACGAAACTGAAAGGCGCAAAAGTCATGTCAACCGATCTGCGAGCCAGCGCGTCACTAGTATTAGCGGGACTTGCTGCGGAAGGAACAACTGAAGTACTCAGAATTTATCATCTCGATAGAGGTTATCAAAGAATAGAAGAAAAACTTCGTTCGTTGGGCGCTGATATTCAAAGATTGAAAACAGAAGAGTTCTGATAAAAATGAAATCGAAAGAAATATTCTCAACCATAAATATTTGGTTGATAATATCTATCGCAATCAATCTTTATCTGCTTAACCTCCCCTTGACAAATGTCTTAAGTTACGAGTATTCAGCAGTAAACAGCATTATTCAATCCTTCATCGCCGGGATCTATTCAATTCATTTTAGATCAAAATCAAAAAGCATTTGGGATGGGATAAAAAAAGCAGTCAGTTATTCGTTTCTCAATTATATCATTGTTTTTATCCTTGGTTTAATTTCTACAATTTTCGTTCAAGGCTGTCCGGTTGACAAAACTATATTATTCTATTTCTTGATTCCTCCTGTTTCAATTTTATTGGCGATTTCAGTTGCTGTTATAGTTGCAAGTAACTCGAGATTTTGGGGATATTTCTTGTTCACTTTAATTTGGTTATTTCTGCTGCTGACGGCCGTGTGGGATATTTATAATTATTCTCAGATTTATTTTTTCAATCCAATCGTAGGTTTTTTCCCAGGCACTATTTATGATGAAGATATTCAAATTACCTCCCAAATTGTTTTATCCAGATTTTATTTTCTCATATTATCAGTTTTGTTTCTCATTTTTGTGGGCAGAATTAAAAATATAAAATCAAGCAGCCCCATTATTTTTGCAAAATTCAGTTTCATCATTTTAGTCCTGATTTTTGAATTTGCTAAACCCGGCTTAAATTTTGCGACCAATTCCGATAGATTGAAAGAAGTGTTATCTCAACAGTTGACCACAGAGCATTTTGAAATTTTTGCCGATCCTACTATTTCCAAAGAGGATATAAATTATTTAGGCTTATTGCACGAGTATCATTACAGTGGTTTAGTCTATGAAATGGACTCCCAACCTTCTGAGAAGATCACATCATTTATTTTTAAAGACTCATTTCAGAAAAGAGGACTCTTCGGAGCCGGAAACGCTAATGTTGCGAAACCTTGGCTGAGTCAAATTTTTCTCAATCGGGAGCAAGTCGAAGGTTCTTTGAAACATGAGATCGCGCATTTATTTGCATCAGAATTTGGCTGGAGCATTTTTGAGGTTGCTAAATATTTTAATCCTGCTATTATCGAAGGATTTGCGATGGCATTTGAAAATGAATATGCAGGTCACTCTGTTGATTATATGGCAAAATTAGCACGAGCTAATGGTTATAATTTCAATATCAACAATTTGTTCACCGGATTAAATTTCTACACGGCAACTTCTTCTATTTCATATATTTATGCCGGTTCTTTCATAAAATATTTGAAGGAAAAATATGGGATTGGGAAAATAAAATTACTCTATTCCAACGGAGATTTTGAAAACATATTTGACAAAGAAATAATCGAAATTCAAAATGCATATTATGATTATCTCGACAGTCTGGAATATAAGTTTCCGTCGGCAGAATCTCATTATTTTTTCGGGAGGCCTTCAATTTTCACAAAATATTGTGTGAGATATTCTGCTAATCAAATTAAGGGAGCATGGTATCATTATTCGACGGGAGCATATGAATTATCTCTCGAAAAATTCATCGGGATTTTTAAAAATACAAACAACTACTCCTCACTTAGGGGAATGATTTTATCGCTTGGTAAATTGAATAGGTATTACGACGCGGTAGAAATAATTGAGAATAACCTCGATAATTTTAAGGAAACAGCATACGAGTATGATCTAAAGTTGACTTTAGCAGTTTATTCTATTCGTTTATCTGATTTAGAAAAAGCTGAATTTCTTTTGCAAGAAATTTATGATAATCCACCTACAGATGAATACTTTTTCACCTCCTACAGATGGCTGAAAATTATTAGTTTGGATTCCGAAATTATAAATAACTTCGTAAACGGAAGCGAGTTTGATAAATATATAATCTTATCTGATCTATATGAGAAGGAAAATGATTTGCAGTTGATTCCGTCACTTATCTCATTGAGTAAGTTTCTCGATGAAAATGTCACTAATTTATTAAATAAATTGAATGATATTCCGGATCCTCAAACCACATTTGAGAGCAGAGCAATTTATGAGTTGAGTGAATATTTGAACAGTAAATATTATTATGAAGAATCTTTACAACTACTGACGAAAACTAAAATAATTGATCAAGATTCGGAATTGAATAAAAAATATTCTGAATCGGAAAATTTATTGAACTGGTTTATTTTACACGATTTATCGGAATAAATAGTGTGTTGAAAAACATTAAATCAAAAATTGAATCATTACCATTTATTAACGTAATCTCAGAAACAGCTTCGGAGAAAAATTTAGAAGTTTATATTGTTGGCGGGTTTATTCGAGATATAATCTTGAATAGAAATCGATCCGATATTGATATTCTGGTTGTGGGAGATGGGCCTTCATTCGCAAGAAAATGCGCCGAAAAATTTGGCGTCGGAGATATAAGCATCTTTAAAAATTTTGGAACAGCACATTTTAACTATAAGGGATACGAAATAGAATTTGTGGGTGCACGGAAGGAATCGTACACTCATGATAGCAGAAACCCGGAGGTAAGTACCGGAAGTTTTATAGACGATATAAATAGGAGAGATTTTACAATCAACTCAATTGCAGTTGCAGTTCATCCGGCAAAGTTTGGGAAAATAATCGATATTTTTGATGGTATTAATGACATAAAAAGAAAAATTATCAAAACCCCGCTTGATCCCAAAGCAACTTTTGACGACGATCCGCTCAGAATATTAAGAGCATTTAGGTTCGCGGCTCAACTTCAATTTGATATTGATAAAAGTTTACTGGATGCGTCTCGAGAACTTGCCGAACGATTAAGAATTATTGCGCAAGAGAGAGTTACAGATGAGTTTATGAAGATCCTTGCCTCACCTAAACCTTCAATCGGATTGAGATATATTTACGATACCGGTGTAATGGAAATAATCTTTCCGGAAATTGCAGAATTGGGAGGCGTTGAACAAAGAAAGGATTATCATCATAAAGACGTGTTCCTTCATACTTGTCAAGTTGTAGATAACATTTCGCTTAAAACCGATAATATATGGCTTCGTTTTGCTGCGCTGGTTCACGATATTGCAAAACCAAGAACAAAGAAATTTATCGAAGGAATTGGATGGACTTTTCATGGACACGAAGAGCTGGGTGCGAGAATGATGAAACCGATTTTTAAGAGGATGAAATTAGCGCTTTCAAAACTTCATTATATCGAGAATCTTATTCGTCTTCATCTAAGACCAATTGCTCTGGTTAGTGATGAAGTTACTGATTCGGCAATCAGAAGATTCGTAGTCTCTGCCGGAGAGGATCTTGACGATTTGATAACATTATGCAGAGCGGATATAACAAGCAAGAATATCAAAAAGGTCGAGAAATATCTCGATAATTATGAAAAGGTTATGCAAAAGGTAAAAGATGTTAAGGAGAGAGATAAGCTTCGCGAATTCCAATCGCCGGTGAGCGGAGAAATAATTATGAAGGAATTCGGACTTCCTCCTTCAAAAAAAGTTGGTGAGATTAAAAAAGCAATTGAGGAAGCAATATTGGAAGGAGAAATTCAAAACGACTACGAAGCCGCATACCAATTCATGCTGAAATTGAAGAACCAAGATTTCGGGTCAAATATTTAACTACAGTATTTTAATATCCATTGGAATATCTTTATATAAAAAATTGTCTCAAAAGTAATGAAATCAAAATTTCTGATAAAAAAATAATCGCCAAGTTGTAACTTTTTTGCGAAACCGTACGTCAAACGGTTGAAAGTTTTGCGGGAATTACAATTTTTGAGCGACTTAAGGAGTAAAAATGAAAAAATATTTTAGCTTAATCTTGATAATAGCTATTTCGATTAGTTCTACTGTTATCGCACAGAAAAAACTAACGTTGGAAGATGCAATAAGCATAGCTCTTCAAAGAAATTCAACACTGGCTAAAAGTTATAATAATTTAATGGGAAATAAATCGGATGTAAAAAGTGCATACGGCGGATTTCTTCCTTCTCTTGGAGTTTCGGGTGGCTGGAGCTGGTCAAAAACTCAGGATGCCGGAGGACAGCAGGTCAACTTCTTGGGTAATCTGGAAGATGTTCCCGAAAGCAGCTACGATACTCGGAATTATTCACTGAGGGCAGGCGGCGGAATCACATTATTTAATGGCTTGACCAACTATGCAAATCTTGAAGCAAGTAAAAATGATCTTGAAGCAGCTAAATTTAGTTTGGATAGATTAAAAGAAGATATTATCGCTCAAACTTCTGAGTATTATTATAATATTCTCGCAGCACAAGCTCTCGTCGAAGTTAGAAAAGAAAATCTTGTTTACAATCAAAAGTTTTTCGAGACGGTCGAAGCTATGAATAGTCTGGGTTCTGTGCCTCTGGCAGATGTTTACAATCAGCAGGTGCAGTTAGGCAATGCAGAGTTAAGTCTTATCGAGGCAGAAAACATGCTTGATGTCGCAAAGAATACTCTGATTACTTATCTGGCACTGGATGTTTTGGAAGATTACATATATGAGATGCCGAGCTTCGAAGCACAAAGTTCTGAGCAGCTGCTGTCGGATTACAAAAACTTGGAACAAAAAGTTGAGCAAGCTCTTAATGATAGAAAAGATTATAAAGCTCAAATGCTTACACTCGCAAGCCGCGATTCGAGAATTACAAGCGCAATGGGCGGATTATTTCCAAGCTTGTCCGGCGATTATGGATTTTCTACATCCGCAACCGAACCCGGAAAATTGTTCGATAGAAAGGTTTATAGCCTCGGTTTAACCTTAAGCTGGAATCTGTTCAACGGTTGGAACACAGAGAACGCAATTCAGTATGCAGAAATTTCTGCAAAAAATGCTGAAGAAGATTTATTAGTTCTTGAGAGAAACATAAAAGTTCAGGTTAAACAAGGATACTTGAATTTGATAGCGGCAATGAAAGGTTTGGATGTCAGCAGTAAAAACGTTGATGCTGCAAGTGAAAACAGAAGAATTGCTCAAGAAAGATACAACCTCGGTTCAGCAACTATACTGGATGTTCTGCAATCTAACCGGGACTATCAAGAAGCTCAGCGTGGAAGAATTGATGCCGAGTTCAATTATCATATTTCGAGGGAAAGACTCCTCAATTACCTCGGAAAACTTGATTTTACTCGTTATGAAAATTAATAAAGGAAACAGTTAAAGGAGATATATATAATGGGGAAAGGGAAATCCAAAAAATCTAAAAAGAAAGTATTTATCTTAGGTGGAATAGTGTTACTGCTGATTGTAGTTGTAGGTCTTCTAGCTTTCAGCGGTGATAAAGAAGAGATAATTACAGTACAAACAGAAGAGGTTACATCAAGAACCATTACTCAAGTGGTCACCGCAACCGGAAAGATTAATCCTGAATTTCAGGTTGAACTTCGTCCGGAAGTTACGGGGGAGATCGTTGATCTGCCCGTTGAGGAAGGCGATATTGTAAAGAAGGGTCAACTTCTGATAAGACTTAAACCTGAACAATATATTGCAAGAAGAAACCGCGCACGCGCTAGTCTCGAAGCTTCAAAAGCAGGTTTAAAAGTAAGAGAAGCAGCTCTTAATCAGGTTAAATTAGAATACGAACGTATAAAAGGATTATATGAAAAAGGCTTAGTAAGTGATAAAGAACTTGAATCTTCCGAGGCATTGTTCCTGCAAAGTCAAGGGCAATACGAAGCGGAAAAAGCACAAGTTATGCAAGCTACAGAAAGTTATAACGATGCTGAAGTCGAGCTCGAAAAAACTGCTATATATTCTCCAATTGACGGTACTATAATTGCATTGAACGTTGAATTGAGCGAACGTGTTCTGGGAAGTTCGTTCAGTCAAGGAACACATTTAATGACAGTAGCAGACTTAAGCAAAATCGAGGCTCAAGTCGAAGTCGATGAGAACGATGTAGTACTTATCTCAATTGGTGATACGGCAAAAGTTGAGATTGATGCCTTCCAAGATAAAATGTTTTTAGGTACAGTTACTCAAATAGCCAATAGTGCAAAAACGACAGGTCTTGGTACACAAAACGAGGTAGTTAACTTTGAGGTAAAGATTAGATTGCTGGACCCCGATCAAAATATTAGACCGGGAATGTCTTGCGATTCGGATATTCAGACAGAAACACGTTTTGACGTACTTTCAGTTCCAATTCAAAGCGTTACTGCTAGAGTTGAAAAGCCTCAAGTTGAAGAACAGCCGAATGAAGAAGAAGGAAACGGCGTCATTGCGGTTTCTGACAATTCAAAAACAAACGGAAAAACTAAAAAATCGGACGAAGTTGTTTTCGTGGTTGATAATAATTCGGTAAAACAAGTAAAAGTCAGAACAGGGATAAGCGACGATAATTATGTCGAAATAATGGAAGGACTTTCAGGTGGGGAAAAAATCGTAAGTGGTCCGTACCGTGCAATCTCCAAAGATTTGGAAGACGGTAAAAATGTCTCGGTTAGAAAAGGAAGTGGATCTACAAGCAAAGAACCGGTTAGTGAAAATTAAATAACGGATAAAACATGAATATTATTAACATAGAACATATTGCAAAAATTTATCAAGTTGGTTCTGAAGAAGTTCATGCTTTAGCCGATGTATCCCTCAAGATCGATAAAAACGAATACGTTGCAATCATGGGTCCTTCAGGTTCAGGTAAATCTACATTGATGAATATTTTGGGATGCTTGGATACACCGACTAAGGGTCTCTACGAATTTACTGGCGTAAATGTCAGTGACATGAACGATAATGAACTTGCTGTAATCAGAAATAGACAAATAGGTTTTGTGTTTCAAACTTTTAATTTACTTCCGCGCTCCGATGCTTTGCATAATGTAGAGCTTCCGTTGATATACTCAGGAATTCCTTATCATACAAGAAGAGAAAGAGCTAAGGAAGCACTTGAACAGGTTGGACTAGGTGATAGAATGGATCATAAGCCGAACGAACTTTCTGGAGGACAAAGACAAAGAGTAGCGATTGCACGAGCACTTGTTACCGATCCATCGATAATTCTTGCCGATGAACCCACGGGAAACCTTGATACCAAAACCGGTGAAGATATAATGCACCTTTTTCATCTTCTACATCAACAGGGAAATACTATTATTCTTGTTACACACGAAGAGTATATTGCCGAACACGCTGCAAGAATCATAAGAATAAGAGACGGTTTAATCGAAAGCGATACGCCGGTTTCGAATAGAGTTGAAACAAAAAGTAACGGTATTTCGCTGCAATCTTAAAGAGAGGATGCATCTATGAATTCATATATGTTTGAGTTGAAAGAGGGATTGTTAATCTCCTTTAGAGCTATAAGAGCAAATAAGGTGAGATCAATCCTGACAACTCTGGGAATAATCATTGGAGTCTGGGCGGTGGTTACGATGTCCACTGCTATTAAAGGGATTGATCTTGCGTTCCAGAACGGTGTCTCGTCTTTGGGATCGGATAATCTTTATATAGATAAATGGGCATGGTTTACTAACGACACTCCTTGGTGGGAATTAAGAAACAGAAAAAATCTTGACATGGAGGATTATGAAAGATTTGTAAACCTTGCCGAACTTCCTCTTGCAGTTGCACCAAGTATGTTTTCTAGAGAAACCGTAAAACATGAAGACAAAGCCTTAGAATTTATAAATATTACCGGCACCACCTTCAATTATATGGAAACAACTAACTTGGTTATGGCGGAAGGTAGATTTTTCAATGAGCTTGAAAGCAACGGAAACAGAAACGTAATAGTTTTAGGCAGCGAAGTATATAAGAAATTGTTTCCGCAGGAAAATGGTTTAGGAAATTATGTGCGGGTGAAAGGTCAAAAATTGAAGGTCGTCGGCATCCTTGAGGAACAAGGAAGCTGGGTTATGGGAAATTTCAATCCCGATAATCAAGTTTTTGTCCCAATAGGATTTGTTTTTAAATATCTTCAGAGAGAATCTTTCGGTAGCATTACAATAAACGTCCGCGCACCAAACAGTACTATGGTTGAACCCGTTAAGGAAGAAGCCATAGGTATTATGCGCCGCGTTCGAGGATTGTCTTATGATCAGCCCGACGACTTTTCAATCAATCAACAAGAAGGGCTGTTGTCCGAAATCAATAGCACGATAGGTGTTATACAAATTGCAGGATTATTTATTACTGGACTTTCACTTTTCGTTGGGGCAATTGGTATTATGAATATTATGTTCGTTTCGGTTAAAGAAAGAACAAAAGAAATTGGAATCCGAAAAGCAATTGGCGCTAAGAGGCGTACAATACTCGGGCAGTTTATTTCGGAATCGGCGGTTATTTGTCTTTTAGGAGGAACAATCGGATTAGGTTTAGCTGTTCTCACTAGTTTTATTATCAATCAATTTCTGCCGACAGCAGTTCAAATTGATGCAGTATTTCTTGCAATAATAATTTCGATATTGACAGGAGTACTATCGGGATTTGCTCCCGCTTATACCGCTGCAAAGATGGACCCTGTTGACGCATTGAGGTATGAATAATGAAAATAACCGAAACTGTAAAAGTCGCTATGACTTCGTTACACGCTAATAGATTGCGTTCAACATTAACTATGCTGGGAATAATCGTTGGGATTTTTTCCATAATTTCTATTAGCACAGTCATTAGTATGCTTCAATCAAGCATCGAGGATGGAGTTTCTGCTTTAGGGAAAAATGTTTTCCAGATTCAAAAGTGGCCCATTGTGCAAATGTCGCGGCAAGAACGCTTGAAGTTGATGCGGAATAGAAGCGATATTACTCTGGAAGAATTTTATAGACTTAAGGAATCTTTAACAGCCGCAAAAGCAGTTGGAGCCGAACAGTGGGGATTCGGCAAACGGTTTGAGTACGGTAATAAAGAGACAAATCCTAATGTCAGTTTATCCGGTACTACGCCTGAAGCATTTGCAAATAACGGATGGACAGTTGGTGATGGGAGAGAATATAATTATCGCGATTTGGAACGAAGCGAGAGGATGATAGTTCTTGGAGCGGATGTTGCAAAAACATTGTTCCCGTTTGAGGATCCTATCGGCAAAGAAGTAAAAGTTGACGGACACAAGCTTAAAGTAATTGGGGTGCTGGAAAGTCAAGGAGCATTTTTCGGACAGAGTCAGGATAATTTTGCTCTTATGCCTCTTTCAACATTCCAAAATTTTTATGGGAAGCGGAACAACAGCATCAACGTCACTGTTTCTTCCTTCGGAAAAGAGGATTATGAAGAGCTAATTGAAATTGCTACTGGTCATTTTAGAACCATAAGAAAAGTTCCCCCAGGTGAACCTGATGATTTTACAATAAGAACGAACCAAGCTATACTCGATCAAATTAATGATACAACTGCCGGCGTCAGAATTGGTGCGTTCGTTGTTGCAGGCATTGCTCTGCTTGCCGCGGGAATTGGTATTATGAACATTATGCTTGTATCGGTGACTGAGAGAACAAAGGAAATTGGAATTAGGAAAGCAATCGGGGCAAAGAGAAAGAACATTCTGACTCAATTTTTGGTGGAAGCAATAACACTGTCGATTTTGGGTGGATTAGTTGGTATTTTTCTTGGTGTTCTGGTCGGAAACATTGCAGGCAGTTTTCTGCAGGCTGCAGCTGTTGTTCCAATTGATTGGATCGTGATTGGAGTAACATTATGTGTTGCTATAGGCGTTACTTTTGGTACTTATCCGGCATATAAGGCTGCTAATTTGGATCCCATTGATGCGTTAAGATACGAATAGTTGAAATGATGGGGAAACTAAAATAGTGTTATAAATGGAAATTTTAAGACTCGCTTTAAGCTCACTTCGAGTAAATAAGTTAAGATCCTCGCTTACAATTTTGGGAATTGTTGTGGGGATTTTTTCAATTATTACCATCAGTACAGTCATCGAAATGCTTCAGAACAGCATAGAATCCGGAGTTTCACAGCTTGGAAAAAATACATTTCAGATTCAAAAATTTCCCGTTATGCTCGAAGGTGGGCACTCAGCAAGAGCCAAATATAGAAACAGAGCAGATATTACTATTGAACATTATGAACGCTTGAAAACACTTCTGCCCGAAGCAAAATCTATTGGGGCTGAACAATGGAATTTTGGCAAAGTATTTAAGTATCAGAGCAAGGAAACCAATCCAAATGTTTCCTTCAGCGGAGCAACCCATGAGGCTTTTGAAAACAATAATTGGGTCATTGCCTCTGGAAGAGTTTTTAACGAAAAAGATTTGCACCGTTATGAAAAAATCGTCATACTTGGCGCCGATGTAGCTAAAACTTTGTTTGAATATCAAGACCCGATTGGCAAGGAATTAAGAGTAGATGGTTATAAACTTAAGGTGATCGGTGTGCTCGAAAGTCAAGGAGCGGTTTTCGGTCAGAGCCAGGATAACTTTGCAGTAACACCTATCACTACTTTTCAGAACATTTATGGAAAACGGAACCGAAGCATAAACATTACAGTTACCGCTTGGAATAAAGAATCTTATGATGATCTTATTGACCGCGCTACGGGAGCAATGCGCATAATTAGAAAAGTACCTCCGGGGGAGGATGACGATTTTGGTATTTTTTCAAATGCATCTATACTTGAACAGATAAACGATATAACCTCAGGTACGCGCATCGGATCAATAGTTGTGGGCATGATCGCACTTCTCGCTGCCGGTGTCGGTATAATGAATATTATGCTGGTAACGGTAACAGAAAGAACTAAAGAAATAGGAATCCGGAAAGCAGTGGGAGCAAAAAAATCAAATGTTCTTTTTCAATTTTTATTTGAGGCTATCTTCTTATCACAGATCGGTGGTTTCATTGGAATAATACTCGGGGTTATTGCAGGAAATTTGGCAGGTTCATTTCTCAATGCTGCGGTTGCTATTCCGTTGGATTGGATAATTATTGGTGTACTTCTATGTGTAATTATAGGTGTCACTTTTGGAACGTATCCGGCATACAAAGCCGCAAATCTTGATCCGATTGAAGCCCTTAGGTTTGAATAGCGCAGATTAAGCTTTTAATCGGTTTTATTAATACCTTGTAATAAATTTACTTACAGTTTAGATTTCTTCTTTAATTAAGAAAAATCTCCTAACTATTTGCAAAAATTCTCTAATATATTTTCTCTCATTTTTGTTTTGATATTGGCATTTGCCTCAAATAGCTATTCTCAAAACAAATTGATAACAAAAAGCGTAACCGACACATTTAAAATAAATTTTCAGAATAAATATTTGTTGAGCTCAATTTCGATAGTCCCATTTTCTGAAAAAGTAATAGTAGGGAAAAGATTGATATCCGGTAATGATTATGAAATAAATTTTGAACACGGTTTCCTTACTCTTTCCGATACACTTTCATATTCCATTTTTGATAGTTTATTCGTTTCTTATCAATCTCTAAATCTATCATTGAGTAAAGAATATAGGAACAGAACACTTGTAACAGCATATGATGAAACATCAAACGATTCGATAAGTATTCTGCGATCCGATTTATCATCGCTAAGTTCAGATGATATCTTCGGTAAAGGTATTCAGCGCAGCGGATCTATAACAAGAGGATTTACTGTCGGTACAAATCGTGATCTGACTGTCAACAGCGGACTTAGATTACAACTCTCGGGAAGACTATCCCAAGAGATCGAAATTGTTGCCGCTCTTACCGACGAAAACACACCCATTCAGCCCGAGGGCAATACCGAAAGCTTGGATGAATTAGATAAAGTTTTTATCGAAGTTCGTCATCCAAATGCTATCGGAACTTTCGGCGATTATGATATGAAAGCAAACATTGGCGAATTCGGATATCTTGACAGAAAACTACAAGGATTGAAAGCAGAAGCAATCTTGGATAACTTTAATGCAGCAGCAGCATTGGCAAGCTCCAGAGGAAAGTTCAATACAAATCAGTTTCAAGGACAGGATGGTGTTCAAGGACCTTACC
>CAZCLA010000025.1:43015-49123 GCA_964499285.1 uncultured Melioribacteraceae bacterium | reverse complement strand
AAAGTCTCCAGAGTATGGGTTGGCTATTGCAAAATCTGAATATCCATCGCCGTTAAGATCGCCGTTACCGGCTATAGTATAACCAAAACCTTTTTTGTTTTCATAATCACGGAATGTCATGTCAGCCAGTGTATCGAAATCAGCTCCTCCGAAATAAAGTTTTGCATAGCCTGATGATACAGCTCCGGTTATATAGGCAGGGGCTCCTACAATTAGATCTTCAAATCCATCTCCGTTTACATCTCCCACATTTTCAACAACACCAAATTGGTCCTGGTCATTTTCACCGTGAAATACCGTATAGAGATAAAGACTGTCTTGAGCTGTTAATAAAAGCGAGGAAAGAAGAAAAATTATTATTGTTATTAACACTTTATAATTCATGATTTGCCTCTTTAAAAATCGATAGGTTTTCATTTTTAAAAATACTTTTCATTTTCAAATATCTCGCTGAATAATCATTTTGCTAAAACAATTTTATTTTGTATTGATTCTTCTGGAGATGGAATTTCTGGTTAATTAGGTAAGGTAGATTAACAAACATTTTTAACCTCATCATATAAATCTATTTAGCTTTGCTTTCTTAAGTACCCTTTCTTTTTCAATTTTTTCTTCAATTCACCTGAGGAGTAAATCCTCAGATGTAAAATCAAAAAGAACAGTTAAGTCTTTTATTATAATGGGAATAAATAAAACAAAAGTCAACGTTAAATTTATTCTATACAAATTTATCTGTAATACAAATTGCTAAACGTAAACTAAAATGAGGGGTTGGGAAAGATTTGTGCTGCTCCATCTTAAAATGGAATTTCGGGTTAATTGCAGAACTAAAAACTTTAACTTAACTTGTGCTTGGATCTTTAATTAAGAAGAGACAAGCCTCGCAAACAATCTGTGGCGACACTTGTCCCTAATATATCTTAATTATTCTTTGATGGTTACAAACTTATCAAATCGCTATAGATTACAAACGCCATAAGCATAAGTATCATTACTAATCCGGCAAATTGAATGCCTTCTTTTATTTTTACAGGAAGTTCTTTTCTTATTATTCCTTCAATAATAATTATAACCATATGCCCGCCGTCTAAGACCGGAAACGGAAGTATGTTTATTATAGCAAGACTCAAACTCAGCATTGCAAGGGAAAACAAAAATATATAGAAAAATCATTTTATTTTAATCCAGTTCCAAAACTAAAGGATCCATCGGACTGACCATCATTATTGTTGTCATAATAGAATGTGTTGTATCTTAAAATCGCACATTCATAATAGCTTGAGCCGCCTTTAAATTTTCCAAAGAAATATCCATCTTCTTGATTTCCCAAGCCATAGCTATAAGTACCACTAGGATATATAAACCAAGTATAGTCTCTTCTTAAACCCCATCCCGAACTACCTAAAACAACAGGGGCGTGTGAGTATTGATCTTCGCTGTCACCATATCCGAATGTAAAACTTGAGTTAGGAATGCCATCCATATTCAAATCCCATATTATTAGATTACCTCTTCTCACGGCAATTCCACTTGGTCGCATTAATAAATACTCCGATTCAGAATTACCATTGCCAAATGTAAAAGAACGATCAGCTATCCCATCTAAATTATCATCTATATAAATTGCATTTCCTCTCACAATAGCAATCCCGCCATCTGTATTATAATATCCGCGTTCAGAATTACCATTGCCAAAAGTGAAAGAATGATCGGAGACACCATCTCGATTATAGTCCATAATTAATAGATTATTTCTTCTAACAGCTACATCGGCAATACCATCTCCGTTAAAATCGTCTATTAGGTACTGATCCTCTAGTGACGAGCTTACCGACATAGACGCAGCATTTTTCTTTGACTTATTAGTTATTACTTTAAATTCTACAATTTTGCCATTTACATCATCAGGAATCGGAATTTTCAGTAGTTTGTTGTTAGAAGTATCGGGTGAATTAATTTCAGAATTACTACAACTCATTAGAATGAATAATCCTAGAAAAACAAAAAGACTATTAAATATTTTCATGTTTTTATCCTTAAATTATTATTAATATAAATCATTATTTTTCTTATTGATTTAACAAATAAATATAATGGTTATTAATATAATAGTCAAATAGGTACTTATCTATAGCTTTATAATATGCTTGAAGTTTATTTTGGAATTGAGCATATTAACTATCCAAAAATTAGATTTAGATAGTAATGAATGATTTAGCGAAAACAAAAGAATGGTTGAATATAAGGTTTAGACAAACCGATAGTGAAGGAGTATTTTTTGCGCATCAGCCTATTTATGGATTTAGGGACTTAAATAGTGAAAGATATGTGGTTAACAGGATAATTGTTACTTACAATATCTTAAAAACATTATCTAAAATAAAATTTAATTCATTTGCTGACATTGGTGGTGCAGAGGGGTATAAAGCTGCACTCGTTAAAAAATTATTCAATGTAGATGTTATTTCTTGTGATCTTTCTGAAGAAGCATGTAAAAGAGCAAATGAAATTTACGGTTTAAAAACTAAGCCGATTGATATCCAGAATATGGATTTTGATGATGAAGAATTTGATGTTGTCTTATGCAGCGAAACTCTCGAACACGTTACAGATTTGGAAAAGGCTACGAATGAATTACTGAGAATTGCCAAAAAGGCAGTTGTTATTACAGTTCCAAACGAATCTATTGAAACAGTAGCAGAAAACAAGGAATCCGGCGGACACCATCAACATATACACTCATTTGATGAAGATACTTTTGATAAGATGGGGATAAATGTATCTAAAATTGAGTGTAAGAAAATTCTTCACCCTATTCTAAATATTCCTTCTGCGTTCGTTGAAGCCAAAAAGAAAAAATTTGAAGAGGTTTCGTATCCCGGTCTGGCTGTCAATTTATACAATTTTGCTGTTCCTGTACTCAAACGAATATTTGGTGCGACAGCATTAAAAAGTATTGTTGGGATTGATCAGTTCTTGAGAAATACTAATCTGGCAAATAACGGATATTTATTTCTTCTCATTAAAGATGAAAACATTTACAAAGATCCGGTGGATATAAAGATTGCAGAAATATTGAATTTCACAGTTCCATATCATTACCTGAATAGTGAGATGTAATATAAATTTCTACAAACTTATCAGATCACTGTAGATTACAAATGCCATAAGCATTAGTATCATTACTAATCCGGCAAATTGAATTCCTTCCTTTATTTTAACAGGAAGCTCCTTTCTGATTATTCCTTCAATAATAATTATAACCATATGCCCGCCGTCTAATACCGGAAACGGAAGTATGTTTATAATAGCAAGACTTAAACTCAGCATTGCCAAAAAGAATAGGAAGGAAACAATACCCGTATCGGCTGACTCTGCTGCAAACTTTGCGATTTTTACCGGACCGCCGAACACTTGATTGAACTGAATATCTCCGAAAATTACATTCCTAAAAAGCTGAAAGGTAAGAACCGTATATTGCCCGATGTTTGTAATACTTTGTGTAAACGATTCAAAAAATCCGTAGGTCTGATAATTGTAAGGACCAAGATAAGCTCCGTCCGCGATAGCCACTCCGATCATTCCCTCAAATCCCGGAGTAACAACCGTGTAAACTGTATCCTCTCCCCGCAATATTACGAGCGGAATTTCAACTTCTTTATTTGATGAAATTATTTCGGTTGCCTCAAATCTTGAGTTTAATTCAATGCCGTTAAGTTCAAGAAACACGTCTCCCGGTTCAATTCCCGCATCGAGAGCGGGAGAGTTTTCAAGTACATTAGTAATGACAGGTTTAACGAATGCCGAGGTTAAAAATATTCCCTGCTGAGATTGATCGGCAATCAATTTAGATGGAAGCGAAACTGTTTCTTCATTATCGCTTCTAAGGACCTTTACGTTTACTTCGTTTCCGATATTATCGATAAAAATTCCGTTAAGAACCTCTTCCCAGTTCGATACTTCTTTTCCGTTTACTGAAATCACATCATCGCCGGTTTGGAATCCCGCCTCACTAGCGATACTTTCTTCGGCGACAAAACCTATAGTTGTTGTTTCTCTAACAAGTTTACCCTGGTAAAAATTAATTCCCCAAAATATTAGAACGGCAAGTGTAAGGTTCATCATTACGCCTGCAGTTATAACGAACAACTTCTGGTAAGTGGGTTTTGCTCTGAACTCATAAGGTTTCGGTTCTTTATCAGCAAAATCGGTGTTGAAACTTTCGTCAACCATTCCTGCAATTTTAACGTAACCGCCTAAAGGAAGCATACTTAATCTATAATCAGTGTGTCCTTCTCCGTCAAAATCTTTTGGAAGATTACCGAAAGAAAACCCGTTAATTTTGTTCCATCCCATAAGTCGTTTGCCGAAACCAATAGCAAAAACATCGGCGCGCATACCGCAAATCTTTGCTGCAAGAAAGTGACCAAGTTCATGAACAAAAACCAGTATGCCGATTGTAACGGCAAAATAAAAAATATAATCCATTAATCTATAAACTCCTAATTCATTTCTTTTTTAAGCAATTTTCTTGTTAAGCGATCGCACTCAATTATGGATTCGAGTTCCGGGCTGGAATAATTTTCAACCATATCGAGTGCAGATTTTATTACATCGGGAATCTGCAAAAAGTTAATTTTCCCCTCCAAAAACATTTCAACCGCAATTTCGTTTGCGGCGTTCAATATACAAGGGGCAGTGCCGCCTTGTTCCATAACATCGAAAGCTAATTTTAAGCATTCGAATTTTTTGAAATCTGGTTCAAAAAAAGTAAGATTTTTTATCGATGAAAAGTTTGTGTCGGTATAGCTTTTATTCAATCTCTCCGGATAAGAAAGCGCGTATTGAATCGGCAGTTTCATATCGGGCATACTTAATTGTGCTTTTATCGATCCGTCAATAAACTCAATCATCGAATGAATAATCGACTGCGGATGCACAAGAACTTGTATCCTTTCTTTGTTCAGCCCGAAAAGCCAATGTGCTTCAATAACTTCCAGACCCTTGTTCATCATCGAAGCTGAATCGATTGTTATTTTTGCCCCCATCGACCAGTTGGGATGATTCAATGCTTCTTTAACCGTAACCACTTTTAACTTTTCATAAGCGGTGTTAAGAAAAGGACCTCCGGAAGCAGTTAATATTATTTTCGAAATATACTCTGTTTTTTCACCGATAAGACACTGAAATATTGCACTGTGTTCTGAATCCACGGGAATTATTTCCGAATTATGTTTATCCGCAAGATCAACCACAATTTCACCTGCTGCAACCAGAGTTTCCTTGTTAGCAAGAGCAATTCTCTTGCCGCGTTTTATTGCTTCGATTGTCGGTGCCAGCCCTGCAAATCCAACAAGTGCTGAAAGCAGAATATCATAATCGAAAGTTCTTGTTGCTTCGAGCAATCCTTCTTCACCGGTAAGGATAATACCTTTAAATTCGGTGCTTAATTTAAATGCTTCTCCCGCTTCTTTATCTTTAATTACAACAGCCCCCGGTTTGAATTCCTTAAGCTGTTTTTCCAAATCATCTGTTCTCGAATTCACCGTAAGGAAACCTACTTCAAATAACTCCGGAAAGTTTTTTATAACATCAAGAGTGCTTGTTCCTATTGATCCGGTTGACCCGAGAATTGCAATTTTTTTCATTAACCCATAAACCTGTGCGACAAGGCAAATAATATATTTATCACAACCAAAATGTTCATAATTAAACTAGTAGTGTTCACTTTAGAAAGTTTCTGTTCAATATCATCATTCATTTTATCGGCTTCAAGCGCCGCATTTCTTAGTGCTTTTGATTGTGGGATAATCATTGCAAAAATCATTACCAGAAGAATAACCATTATTATTTGTTTGCTTACAAGCCAATGATTTGCGCTGAACACGAAAAATCCATATCCCGGATTTTGACTAACCAAAAGTATTCCTGTAATTAAAATGCCCCCGGCTCCGATAGCTCCGATTATTTTTGTTAGAACAAGTTGTACGGAAATTATGTTTTTCTTTACGGAAAAATCTATTTCGTCTTTTGTCTTTTTGTTTAGTATTGCATTTATTACAAGATTCACAAACCACATTCCTCCAAAAAGAATGTGAAAAGCCAAAA
>CAZCLA010000025.1:33490-42915 GCA_964499285.1 uncultured Melioribacteraceae bacterium | reverse complement strand
TTTTTGATATTCATGCCGCATAGTTATATTTTCGGGCAAATTTTTGATTAATTACACAAGGAATTTTTATGAAAGAAAAAGCTTTTCAAGAATTCTATTCCGAGGATTTCAGCCATTGTTACGGCTGCGGAACTCAAAATAAAGTAGGCTACCAAATTAAAAGTTATTGGGATGGGGATGAATCTGTAAGCTATTATGAACCTAAACCTCATCATACTTCTGTTCCCGGATTTGTTTACGGCGGATTGATTGCCTCGTTAATCGACTGCCACTCTACTGGTACGGGAGCGGCGGCTTTATACAATGAAGAAATTAAATCCGGAAATAAACCGGAGTTTTATCCCCGCTGTGTAACTGCTTCGCTTCTCGTGAACTATGTAAAGCCTACACCTATTGACTGTGTGCTTGAACTTAGAGCAAAAGTAAAGGAATTAAAGGGGAAGAAAGTAATAGTTTCGGTCAATCTATCTGCAAAGGGAGAAGTAACTGCAACGGGCGAAGTTGTCGTTGTCCGCGTTCCTGAAGGATGGAAACCGTAATGTAAGAATCTATTTATTAGTTTTGGCAATTATTTATTAAATCCCTTCGTCAAAATGCTTTTGGAAACATTGGTTTCCTCAAAATGTAATTCGATTCAAAAAAATTAAAAAGGAAATGCTTCTTCCGGATCGGGCTGTTCTAAAGCGTCTTGCTTTGGTAATTTAGCAGCCAGGTGAACGGGATTGCTTTTGACATAAATGGCTTTATATGGGATTGTCGGGCAGGCAAACTCGCACGCACCGCATCCCACACAAATTTCTTCGTCGATAAGAGGAGCATTTTTATTTTCTTCCCCATCGAGCACCATTTTTACGGCTTTTGTGGGACAATGTTCGGCGCACGCCCCGCAGTCAGTTCCTAGCGAGTAAACAATACAATTATCCTTTATAAATGAGGCTTTGCCAAGTTGAATAAGTTTTTTGGTTTCTCCATTTTGAGGCAGAATTGCCCCACTTGGACAAACATCGGTGCAAGCCGTGCAATCATAATTACAGAAACTTTTTATGTAATCCATTCTTGGTTGAAGGATGCCTAAGAATCCATATTCTAAAAATGAAGGCTGAAGCACTTGCGTGGGGCAAGCAGCAACACACAAATGACAAGCGGTGCAGTGATCGGTAAAATTCTCAATAGAAAGAGAACCGGGAGGAGAAACTGCAAGTTCTCTGGTTTCCTGTATTTTGTTTTCTTTGTAAACTAGAATTTTTTCCTGAGCTTTCAGAGCTAACGATCCGCCTGATAACCAAACTGTTGATTGAATTATAAAATTTCGTTTACTTATGTTGACTGGTTCCAATACGGGTTTCGTTTTCTGAGAATATCTAAACTTATATTCAAGTCCTGCAGAAGGACAAACCGTGAAACAATTGAAACACATAACACATCTTGAATAATCGATCGTTTCTTCATTTGTATTGATGCAAGAAGCTTTACAAACTTTTCCGCACGCACCGCAGCCCGAGCAATTTATATCACTTATTTTTATAGTGAATAGAGAATATTTTGATATAAATCCGAGCAATGTTCCGACTGGACATACTGAATTGCAATAAAGTCTTCCATATTTAATACTCATCCACAGAACCAAAGCAAGAAACAAAAACGAGAATAAAAACCCGGTTGTGTTAATTCCCTTAAACTCCAAGGGATAGATTGTATAGATGTTTATTGATTCGAGGACGAATGCTATTGAATTATTAATTCCGATTGCCGCCGGTCTTAACAGATTCGAAATGATCCTTCCGAAATTACTGTAAGGATCAAGCAAGTTCAATCCAAACGAAATTCCGAGGATAAAAAGTATAACTGCTGCAGCTAAGAATCCGTATCGTGTTATTTTATTTTCCTTTCTATACGGAAATTTGATTCTTTTTTTCTTCATTCGAAGATAGGTTGCAATATCTTGAAGAGTTCCCAGCGGACAGATAGATGAGCAGTATGCTCTGCCGAAAAGAAAAGTAAACAGCATAACAAGGATGAATCCGATTCCGGCTACAGGTCCGATCGAAACAAATTTTAGGAATGAAGGAATAAATTGAAGAAAAAGCGGATAAACAGAGTATTCCGGCTGAAGCGAAAAACTTAAATCCAGATAAAGAATAATTATAGATAAGAAAAAAACAAGAGATATTATCACTCTTATTTTTTTTATCAATTTCCAATTCATTATTTGCTATAACATTATTCGATTGATTTTGAGCGAGGATAAATCCATCGTTCCGACTTTCATATCATGAGCATACTTTATGTAATCAACATTTTCGGGCTCGCGTCCGAAAAGTTTTGCCGCCGCAGCATCAGCAGCAACAATGTCGGTGGAAATTATCTGCGATTTCATAGTGACAACATCATCTTTTGATACGCCGCGGGGACCGTTTCTTTTCATCACGAAGTAAGCATCTACTATATTAAGATCCGGCTGTTTCAATGTCGCATAATCAGCAATACATTGATGAAGATCGTTTCTATGCCAGAATCCTCTGTCCCAAACAATTCCCATTAAATTTTTCATTGCTATGGTAACGCCTGCTCCTCCATGGTTTTTTAGAACCGGAACATTTATAAAGACATCGGATTCAAGAATCAGTTCGTGCACTTTTGCTTCTTTTAATCTTTTACCTTGCTTTATCTCAACATTGTGATAATAACTTTCCGTGTGCCCGGGTACAACTTTTGCACCGGCTTCTTTCGCCGCTTTTTCTATGCCGCTGTTTGAGTAGCACTTTGTCCAGTTATCACAAGTATGATCGAACACATAAACATCTTTGGCTCCCGCATCGAAGCACTGTTTAACAATTCTGCTAACAAGTTTTGGATTAGTGTTGGCAGCTCTTTCGGGGGATGTATCCCATCCGATATTCGGTTTTACAACAACGGTTTGATTCGGCTTGACAAAATTTTTCATTCCTCCCAGAGAGTTAATCCCTAAGTCAAACATTGTTTCCGGCTCACCGCCTTTTATCGCTGCAAGATCATAAATTTCGTCGGGAGCAGTTTTCGTATTTGCAAAAAGATTTAGTTTGTCGCCGAATTTTAAATAAGTCCCTGCAGCAATTCCTGCTTGAATGCTTTTTTTGAAGAACTCTCTTCGTCTCATTTATACCCCAAAATAAATTTAGACAATAAGGTCTGAAAATTTTATTAAAAATATAAATTTATTATCTTTACTTCAAGAGAAACTGAAGGGGGAATAAAAAATGCAGGGAATTATATCAAACCGTGTATCGAAGGAGATAATTAAGAGTTCTATCTTCGATATATCTGCGATTACTTTTATTTATCTGGTTCCGGCAATTTCTCATATGATTGCGTTTCCCGTTTACTATTTGGAACCGATGAGGTTAATGCTCATTTTAGCAATTGCCCACACATCCAAGAAAAATGCGTTTATTATTGCTGCAACGCTTCCGTTGTTTTCTTTTTTAATTTCGTCACACCCGGTATTTATTAAATCATTGTTAATTATAGGTGAACTTACATTTAATGCTTGGCTGTTTTTTTATTTAAGAGAAAAATTTAAGAGTAAATTCAGCGCAATGTTATTAAGTGTTGCTGCAAGTAAGTTGGTTTATTACGGAATTAAATTCGGGTTGTTAAGTCTTGCTTTACTAGAAGGAAATCTTGTCGCTACACCGATAGCAATTCAACTAACAATGATGCTGTTGCTGAGCGCATATTTTTTGATTCCGCGAAAAAATTAATTGCAACATTCAAAACGAAAATTGAAAACCGCATCTCTTTTTGAGTGCGGTTTTTTTAATTCTGAAAATTTATTCAAAAACACCGGCAATTTCGGTGCCGCATTTATAACATTTGCCGTTCACAATTTTGTTAGAATTAATCGAGTGCCAGTTTCTTTGAATTAATTTTGTTCCGCAGGAGGGACAATACGTTGTCTGACCTTCTTCATGGAAAACATTTCCAACATAAACATACTTCATCCCGTGATGAAGTGCGATATCCCTTGCCTTAATAAGTGTCTCCGCGGGAGTTTTTTCTTTATCACGAAGTTTAAAGTCCGGATGGAATGCAGTAAAATGATGAGGTATGTCGGATCCCAAATTCTCCAATATCCAATCGCACATTTTGTTTATTTCATCCTCGGAATCATTTTCGGCGGGAATTAATAATGTTGTTATCTCAAACCAAACTTCGGTCTCATTTTTAAGCCAAATCAAAGTATCGAGAACATCTTGAATGTGAGAAAAAGTAAGCTTGTGATAAAACTGTTCGGTGAACGCTTTTAGATCAACATTTGCGGCATCGATATATTTGTAAACATCCTTTCGTGCATTTTTATCGATATAACCAGCAGTGACCATAACGTTTTTAATTCCTTCTTCGCGAGCAATTTTTGAAACATCAATGACGTACTCGCCGAATATTGTAGGATCATTGTAAGTATAAGCTATAGAATTCACGTTATGTTTTTTCGCGAGAGATATAACTTCTTCGGGGGAAACATGATTGAGAGAATTTCGTTCGTCAATTTTCGATTTACTGGTTGTCCAATTTTGGCAAAACTTACAGCCGAGGTTACATCCCGCGGTTCCGAAACTTAAGATACTGCTTCCCGGGAAGAAATGAGTTAGAGGTTTTTTTTCAATAGGATCTATTGCAAATCCTGTGGGTCTTCCGTAACCAATTGCATAAAGTTTGCCGCCGATATTCTCTCGGATGTAGCAGAAACCTTTTTGTCCCTCACCTATTGTGCAGTATCGCGGGCATAAAGTGCAGAGTATTTTTCCATTTGATTGCGGTTCCCACCAGCTTGCAATTTTTAGATCCTTTTGCATTTCGAATTAATTATTTAGTTGTCCTTTTTTCTTCCTCGAAGAATTTATCCGTTAGTCCAATATTAATTTTATAATTTGAATAAGTAACAACAACAGTTCCGGACATCTGCTTTTCCCTATTCCTTTTTGGCTTCTCACTCTCTTGATCAAAATCTCCGGTGAGAGAAGCTGGGAGGGGAACATCAGCCACGTTGAACATGAAAGAAACTTTTGAAGGAAGCTTTAAACTTTTGTTATCATAAAAGAGACGTATTTCAAAAGTTCCAGATCGTTTTGAAGTCGATTCAATTTTTTTGATTATATATTCATCTTCATCAATCCACAACGTGCTTAATATTATTCCACTCGAATCGCTTTCGGGAATTACTTTAACAACATCAGTATTCTCCCCGTCGAGTGTATCGGTTTTTGTGTATATCGCAGTGTAATCTTCTTGAAGTAATTTTGACGGTGAAAAATCCAGCCCTTGCTTTGGTAAAAGGGCAAAACCCTCTGATTCAAGTTTCATTTTATCGGGCTGCTTAAAGAAGATCGTTGCTTTAGATTCCGGAACTTTCAAAAAATCCACGTCTACATTAATAATTGCATAAACCGAATAGTCATTTATTTTAAGGAATTCTGATTTTACTTTATTCAAAATTTCATTAGGATTTTTATCCTGAGCATATGAAACAATTGTTGATAAAAAGGCAGTAATCAAAAAGTATAATGTTTTTTTCATTTCAATTCTCGTTTAGGAAAGAATATCTTTTCGTTTGAACAAAATCAAGGTAATTAAATAGAATCCGAAAATGTGTAGAAAAAGAATTAGCCCCGACTCAACAGTTTTCGATAAATTTACAGGATCAACCATAAACTCGCGCCATCCGACCATATAATTCGTAAACAAGAAAGGCTGAATTACTTTAAGTGCTTCAATCGGAAGTGCAGAAACAATTAGAAAAATTATTATTACCGCCATTGAAGCAACGATTGGACCAATTGCATTTTCAACCATCGAAGAGAAGAAAAACGATAAAGCAAATACGGAAAGTAGACTAATTGAAGCGAAACAATATGCTAGCAAAAACCGCCATAGAATATCATTTTCGGCAAAAATATAAACTTTATCTCTCAAGACAATCATAGGACCTGTTCCGAATACGAGTATGCTTACCCCCAGGCTTAATATCATAAGCCAAAGAAGGAGAAGGTTTGTATAAACAACCCCCGCAAGAAATTTTGATGTTATAATTTGAAACCGCGATATTGGTCTCGTTAACAGCATTCTGTATGTTCCTCCTGTTGCTTCCCCAGCCAGCAGATCGCCGCCCACAAGCACGACCAAGAACGGGATGTGTATGAACAATGCCTGCAGGATTATGTTTGCGATCAAGTAACCGTTTAAAAGATTTCCTACAAACATAAAAGAGTTTTGCAGATTTTGTGTGGCAAACTTTATGTAACCCTCTCCCTCAAAGTACAGGGCGGTCTGAACTATTGGTACAAGAACACCGATCGCGATAAAACCGATATATGTTCTCCACTTTTTGAAGATCTTTTGAAGTTCTATTAGGGTTAATGAAATCATTCCGTGGTCCCCTTAGTTATTTTCAAAAAGTAATCTTCAAGTGATTTTTTCGGTACAATCGAATTGACATTAAACCCTTTTTCAACAAGTTCTTTATTTAGAATAGGAATTTCATCTTTTGTAAGCTGAAATATGAACCCGTTTTTCTCGATTTCTTTGAACGAACTCTTCCATTGGGTTTCATTCAGAAAAGTTTTGAACCGCTCGCTTTCGTTGACATCAAATGTTACTGTAAGTTTATGATCATTTAAGAGATCTTCGACGCTTCCTTCGATTTTTGTTGTACCTTTATCAATTATGATCATTCTCGTTGCGATTATTTCAATCTCTTTCAGAATATGAGAGGAAAGAAAAATCGTTTTACCTTTTTCTCGGCTTAAATAAATTATTAAATCTCTTATTTCCTTAATACCATGCGGGTCCAAGCCGGTCGTAGGCTCATCGAGAATTATTAAATCCGGATCATGCAGCAATGCCTGAGCAAGCCCAAGCCGTTGCTTCATACCGTGGGAGTATGTTTTTACCTTGCTGTTATACCTGTCTTTTAAACCTACAAGTTCAAGAACTTTCATTATGTTTTTTTCGGATGTATCAGTGCCGGAAATTTTTCCGAGCAGTTCAAGATTTTTGTACGCAGTCATATAAAGATAAAAGTCAGGCTTCTCAACAATTGCTCCGATGTTTCGGAGTATTTCGATACGGTGTTTGTTTAGCGATTTGCCGAAAATTTTGATCGACCCTGAAGTTGGAGAGATTAACGATAACAACATTCTTATTGTTGTACTTTTCCCCGCGCCGTTAGGACCTAAAAAACCGAATACATCTCCCTTATAAACATTTAGATCAAGATTGTTTACGGCGATGAGATTCTTGAACTTTTTCGTCAGCCCGTTTACTTCGATTACTTTTTCCAATAATCAAAACTCCGTTAGAATATATTTTCTAATTGATTTAAAATACCTAAAACAGCTTTAATATATTACAAACATATGATTTTTAGACGTGCGAAATAAACAATTGACTTGAATCGAAAAAATTTAATAAAAAGAATAAATTTAAGGAGAGGTACTTAAGCTCCAGCGATATGTATGAAAAAATTATTGTGTGAAATAATCTACTGCATTTATTACTTCATCGTGAAGCCGAGGACGGAATTTTATAATCTTTGAATTATCTCGTGAAGGATGGACTCTGTTGGTCAAAAGAATAACGAATAAATCTCTTCCTTTATCCACCCAAACCGAAGTTCCCGTAAAACCAGTATGTCCGAACGAACTATCCGAAAATTTTGTTCCCGCAGACGATCCGGATTGGGATTTTGTGTCCCAGCCCAAACCTCTGTAACTGTTCCGTGATTGTTTTGTTGTCCATTCTTCAACTATCTTTGGATCAAACAACTGCAGAGTATCATACCTTCCTTTGTTTAAAAGAGTAAAGAGAAATGTAGAAAGATCCCGGGCTGTTGAGAACAAACCTGCATGTCCTGCAACACCATTGAGAATATATGCGGTTTCATCGTGAACTTTTCCTTTAAGTGTCATCATCCGCCAGTAATTATCAACCTCTGTCGGAGGGCAATAGTACCAGAATTCCGGCGGTGGGTTGTACATTGTTCTTTTCATCTTAAGCGGTTTGAACAATCTATCTTTTAAAAAATTATCCAGCGTTTTGCCGCTTACCTTTTCAATCACTTTTTGAAGTGTAATCATTCCCAAATCGCTGTATAAAGTTTTTGAACCTGTTTCGTACTCAAGACCCGAATTCATAATATCGTTTATTACTTCACTGGCAGTATCGAATTTTTTATAAAATGGTTTCCAAGAAGTAAGTCCGGAATTGTGCAGTAATAAATTTTTTATTGTGATATTTTCCTTTTTATTGTTTGCAAATTCGGGAAGATAATATGAAACTTTTTCTTCAGTATTAATTTTGCCTTCGCTCACGAGCATCATCGCTGCAGAGGTTGTTCCCACTACTTTAGAAACCGAAGCAAGGTCGAACATAGCATTTGTTGTCATCTCCGGGGAAATCTTATCGTATGTAAAACGTCCGAATGCTTTTTCGTAAATGATTTTTCCTCTGTGGCCGATAAGCAGCACGCCTCCGGGAAAAACAGAATCCTTAACACATTCGTTCATCAAATCATCAATTCTGGTAAAATCATATAATGAATCGGGAAGGATTTTAGGAACAAAAAGTTTGTCGGTATTCTTTATAATACCGTGGCCGATTTCGAAATCAGTTCCCGGAATTGATATTGGTAGTTTACCGGTTATATTTCTGTTGCCGAGTATTGCATTCATCATTGCAGATTGACTTGCATCCACGCCGCCAAAAGAAGCAAGATACGTTTCGACTTCGGGGAATTTACTAAGTATGAAAGGGTTGCCGAAATTCAAGAACACTATGGGTTTCTTAAGTTCTTTTAGCCGATTAATAAATTTTAAATGGTTTTCATTGATGTCTATCGTCCCTTGAAAATCTCTTACGTTTACAAAAGCCGAAAGGATTATAATGTTTGCCTTCGATGCAAAATCGAATGCTTTGTTGTATTCATTTTTTTTGCTGATGGTTGAAAGAACATAGCTGCGAGTGTAATTAAAATCTTTTTCTACGAGATCTTTTATTAAATAATTAGGGGGATTTTTCAAATCGCTTAATATTATTGAGGCTGTTGCATAATAATCATTGGGATTTATCGGAATTATTCCCGCTTCGTCTTTTATTAGAGTAATGGATTTTTCAGAGATTTCGTCGGCAAGTCTGTAATGAAATTTTTTATTCAACTGTTTTTCAACTTCAACCGGATCAACAAGTTTATTCTCGTTGAGTCCGAGCCATTTTTTTGCGGCCAAAATTTTCCGCACCGATTTATTTATTCTCTCCTCAGTAATTTCTCCATGGTTTACTGCCTCTTCAATTCCATTGATGCATTCCTTTTCCTTATAAGGGAAAAGAATTATATCGTTGCCTGCAATAACAGCAAGTTTAGCCGCCTCTGCTTGGGAATAGAATTTTAA
>CAZCLA010000025.1:29008-33390 GCA_964499285.1 uncultured Melioribacteraceae bacterium | reverse complement strand
TGCGAATCAATGTCAGTTGCTCCATGACCCGGGAAGTGTTTTGCGGTGGATAACATTTTTCCCTCTTTCATTCCTCGAATAAAGGAGGTTGCATGTGCAGAAATTAAGTACGGATCAGATGAATATGCACGTATGTTAATTATCGGATTATTCGGATCATGATTAACATCTACAAGGGGCGCAAAATTTTGATGAACACCAAGTGCCCGTCCTTCGCTTCCGATAATTTTTCCCATTTTGTAAGTTAAGTTTGGATCGCCTGCGGCACAAACAGCCATGTTAAAAGGGAAGTTAACACCGTCCTCAAGCCGCATTCCAACACCGTGTTCGTAGTCGGCAGTGATCAGCAATGGAATATCGGAAAGTTGTTGCAGTTTGTTTGAAATTGCAATCTGGTTTTTAATATCACCTTGAAGGAATAAAATCCCCCCGACCTTTTCTTCAATGACTAATTTAGTAAGTCTCGCATAATTTGATTTATAAACATTAGTATCCCTTCCCATCGCATAAGGAAAAACCATTTGGGCAATTTTTTCTCTAAGTGAAAGTTTCTGCAATTGGGATTCAACCCAAGCCGTGTCCTGCTCTGTCAGATCAAAAACCGATGTGTAAATTATTTCATCCCTCGACTGATATTTTGTAAGATTTACCGGAATGAAAAATAAAGCTAGAATAACAATTAAGTAAAAGGATAATTTTAATAATAAACGCATTTAAGATTTCTTTCCGAATTCAGGATCAAACTTAATAAAATATGAAATTATAAATGCCGGAATCGTAGAGATGAGAATCCAGACGAAAAATAATTTATATCCTATCATCTCCTGAATCCATCCGCTTATCATTCCCGGGATCATCATCCCAAGCGCCATTAATCCGGTGGCGATTGCAAAGTGAGATGTTTTGTGTTCGCCCTGAGAAACATAAATTAAATAAAGCATAAATGCGGTAAACCCAAAACCATAACCGAATTGTTCAATAAACACGAAACTTACTATAAGCACAAAGTTTTGTGTTTGAAGAAAAGCTAAAATCACATAAACAACGTTAGGTATATTGATTGCGATAAGCATCCACCAGAACCAAAATTTTAGCCCGTGCTTCGAAGCAACAATTCCACCGAGAATTCCGCCTAGCACCAATGCAATTACACCGGCTGTTCCGTATATAAAGCCGACAGATGCGGTGCTCAGTTCAAGTCCTCCAGCATTAAAATTATCAAGAAGAAATGGTGCAGCTAGTTTTACGAGCTGCCCTTCACCTAATCTGTAAAAAAGAATAAAGAGAAGAATAATGACAATATTATCTTTTCTAAAAAATGAAATGAAAGTTTCGACAAAACCTTTCAAAAAACTATCAGTGTATCTAACCGCTTTATCATTTATAGGTTTAGGAATAATAAATGTGTGATAAAGGAAAAGAATCAAGAATAGAGCGGCTACAATTAAAAAAGTAATTGTCCACGCAATTTTGATATCTGAAAGATGTTCTTCAAAAAGTCCGGCAAATATAACGATCAACCCTTGTCCTGTAATCATTGCAATTCTGTAAAAAGTGCTTCTTATACCCACAAAAAAAGACTGCTCTTTTTCTGTTAGAGCAATCATATAAAATCCGTCAATCGATATATCGTGAGTTGCAGAGCTGAACGCGATAAGCCAGAAAAACGCAAGCGAGTATTGAAAGAATGATTCTGTCTGGAGAGAAAAGGCTACACCTGCTAAAGCTGCGCCCAAAACGAGTTCCATAGAAACTATCCACCAACGTTTAGTTTTCAGAAGATCGACAACAGGGCTCCACAACGGTTTTATAACCCAAGGAAGATATAGCCAGCTTGTATATAGTGCAATCTCAGTATTTGAAAGTTTGAGGTTTTTATACATTATAACGGAAACCGTCATAACAAGAACGTAAGGCAGTCCCTCTGCGAAATAAAGTGATGGGATCCAAGTCCATGCATTTCGTTTGTATATGCTCAATGTTTACGTTTCTCCAAATAATTCTTTCGCCATAAGCACAGCTCCAAATTCAGGGGAATATTTTGGCTCGGTTAGTTTTACCTGTGGGAAATACTTATTAATTTTTTCAATCAGCATATTGCGATAAAAATTTTCTTGTTCAATCAATCCGCCGGAAAGACATAATTTAATTGACTTTGAGCTGAACTCGTTAAGTGATGAACCTATAAGTACGATTAGTTCATCGCTTTCCTCGCTTAGTATTTGCTCGGCTTCTCTCATTCCAAGTTCAGCAGCTTCGATTGTGAGAGCAGCGGCTTTGGATATTTCATAATTATTTTTATAGATGGAATTAATAAGCGAGGGCGAATCACTTATATTTAATCGTTCAGTTAAAAAATCGAAAAACGGTGTTGGAATAATTCTTCCGTCGAAGGATTTGGAAAGAAAGTTAATTGTTCTCTTTCCGATTGAATATCCGCTACCTTCGTCTCCGATTAGCCTGCCGAATCCTCCTTTACGAATCTCGCTGCCGTTCTTAGTTTTTCCGTAAATTATTGAACCGGTGCCGACTATAAGTATGAGTCCTTCGTTTTCTTCAAAAGCACCGTGGAGTGTAATGTTAATATCTCCGGTAATAAAAATGTTCTTGAGTCCAATACGTTTTTTCATTGCTTCTTTATTCAACGCTTCAGTAAAATCTTCAACATTCTCTTTTCTTCCGGCACCTGCTGTTCCTATTACAACAGCTAAATTTTGCTGTGAGCCTTTCAAGTCGTGTGTTGCCGCCGAGATCAAACTCATTATTTCTTTCGCGGCATCTTTTAAGCCTACTTTGAGAAAATTTGAAGGACCGGCTTGAAAAGTGGAAAGTATTTCGAGATTCTTATCACACAAGACGGCTTTACTTTTTGAGCCGCCTCCGTCAATTCCAAGATAATAGTTCATATAGACACGAGTAATGATTGAAAATTCAAATTACAATGTAGAAAGAACCAACACAATCGGCTAATGTTTTTTATTGAAATTATTGAAAGGCATTAATTTGAAGAAGCTCTTTAGAACCAAAAAGATTTAGTTAATCATCCCAATCTTCATCTTCGTCGTCGGCAAAACCTTGACTTACAATGGGCGGATTAACGCTTATCACTTCTAGTTCGGTTCCGCATTCTTCACAGTCGATAGTGTCATTAATAACAGTTCCCTTCGGAAGTTGAATTTCGTTGCCGCATACAGGACATTTTGTTTTCATTATTTAACAGCTCTTATTTTTTTTGTAAAAAAATTTTCTGAAATTTATAAAAAAAAGTGTTCTTATCAAGTCTATAAATTTTTATTGATCTAAATTATTTTCTTGCAATTTTTTGGTACGGTTTATACTTAAAATTATTCCACCCGAAATAACAACAACTATTATTACCAATGATATTATCGGAGATATATGAATAATTTTTGAGATCAGCATTTTTATTCCGACATAAAAAAGAATAATTACCAAACTTGTTTTTAGATAATAAAACTTTCTAATCATCGCTGCAAGAGCAAAATAAAGAGACCTTAATCCCAAAATTGCAAAAATGTTTGAAGTGAAAACAATAAATGGATCCACGGTAATTGCAAATATTGCCGGAATAGAATCCACCGCGAAAAGTAAATCTGCGCTTTCAATTAATGCAAGAGCGACCAGCATAATGGTTGCATGTTTTTTCCCATCGATTACGACGAAGAAATTATGTCCTTTGTAATTTTCAGCAATCGGATATTTGTTTTTAATATATCTAAAAACTCTGCTATCCGATGGTTTGAACCCTTCCTCTTGATTGAACATCATCTTTGCTGCAGTGTAAATAAGCAGCGCTCCAAAAACATAAATCATCCATTCAAAAGATTGAATAAGAACCGTTCCAAGGAGTATCATTACGCCTCTCAAAACGAGAGCTCCTAAAATCCCCCAAAATAAAACTCTATGCTGATATTCGGCTGGTATTTTGAAATAAGCGAAGATTATTGCGATCACGAATATATTATCAAGACTTAATGATTTTTCAATTACGTACCCGGTAATATATTTGATGACGGCATCTTTCCCGGAATAAATTGATCCGGCAGCATTTCTTATATCGTACCAATTATTTTCATATGCAAAATAAATAAACACACTGAAGAGAAGAGCCAGCACAATCCAGAATACCGTCCACAACATTGCAGACTTTACCGAAATTATACTGTCTTTTTTATGGAATACACCAAGATCCAACAAAAGAAGGAGCAGAATTAAAACAATAAATCCAGACCAAAGAATAAGCATGTTCACTCCAAAATAGACAGCTAATTTAATTCGCAGAATATTATAAGTAAAACAAAATATTTTATTTAGGGAATTGAAGTAGTATATAATTTAGTCTAGAATTGTATGCTTAAAAA
>CAZCLA010000025.1:0-28908 GCA_964499285.1 uncultured Melioribacteraceae bacterium | reverse complement strand
AATCTTTCCTTACTTCAGAATATTTATTTTAGTAGAATTGATGAGTTAAGAATCTTTCTTAATCGAGAATTCTTTTTAGCATTAGAAAATTTTGAAGCACATTTTGCAGTCTATCCACCAATGGGATTTTATAAACGTCACCTGGACCAATTTATTTCTCAGCAGTTAAGGATGATAACTTGCATAACCTATCTTAATTTTGAATGGAGAAAAGAATACGGCGGCATTTTAAGAATTTACGATTATAAAGATGATCGAAAGTATGAAGATATTATTCCAAACGCGGGAACTTTCGTTTGTTTTAGAAGCGATAAAATCTATCACGAAGTTCTTCCTTCAACAAAACAAAGATTCAGTTTAACCGGCTGGCTGAGAAAATCCGATGTGTTCGGTAATTAAAGCTAAATCAATTAAAATGAATATGAAAAAATGTGTGACTTGAAAAGATCGAGTTCAACATAAAGCCCGATTGTTTCAATATCCTCTTTGCTTCTTATGTAAAGTTCGTTATCAAGCAAATCAATCATTTGGATTTGCTCCGGGAAATCACTAAGCGAAAGTTTCAGCCTGCATGACGAAGTATGATCCGAGAAGTTTATGATCACAAGTCGTCTCTCTTTATCGTACGACCATTCCCAAGCAAGTAAATTTTTATACGATAAATTACCGCTCCAAGAAGATTCCAGGAAAAGCAGTTTCCATTCACCTTTTTTAAAAATGTCGTTTCTGCAGATAACAAGAAGTTTATCATAAAAATCCACAATACACTTGTTTATATGCTGCTGAGGTTCTCTGCCGAGTTGAACCGGCAGTTTAACAGTTTTCCCTTCAAACTGTCCGTCGAAATAAAGTTTCATGCCGGCTAATGTACTTATTAAAACGGCTGCGGCTCTTGTTTTCTCTTTACCAAACAGTGTAAGCGATCTTTGCTCATCATGATTTTCGATGAATCTGATAGACTTTGATTGATACAAACTGTTTGCGGTAAGATGTTCTTTAATTTCTTCAACATCACCAACTCGGATACGATCCGTAAGTTTTTTATCATAAGTATAATCAAAACCGAGCTGCTGAAGTTCCCATTCAAGTTCCCAGTATACTTCCGCCAAAAACATAAAATTTGGATTTTTTCTTTTTGCTTCTGAAATCGCTGAACGCCAAAATTCTTCTTCGGGTTTGTCGAAACCCATTTTCTTAAGAACTCCGCCCCAAGTATTTTTAAATACATTGTTAAGTGCAAGCATTGCCATATCGCAGCGGACTCCATCGCAAAGTTCCGTTAAGTCAAGCAGAGTTTCTGTCATAAATTTTCGAGCGTTATCGCTGAAGTAGTTTATCTGTACAGTGTCCTGCCAAGCCGGGAAGAAAGGATCACGCCCATGCGCAAAGATTTTTCTTTCTTCTTGAAAAGGATTGTAAAATGTGTGCGGATCATCAAGATAGTATTCATAATCGGCAGAAACGAAAATTTCAGGATTGGTTTTTAGAAGCTCAGTATCTGCACTAAAGTGATTTGGGATGAAATCAAGAATCAGCTTAAGTTCTAAATCATTTAATATCTCTTTGATTTTTTTGAAATCATCAGTTGTTCCGAACACGGGATTTATATTATAATTATTTATTGCATATGGGGATCCGATCACATCCTCTTTTTTCCAGTTCTTTAAGGCGCGTTTATATTCCTTAACTAGATTTTCTTCAAAGCAGTATTTTTCCACAGTGCTTGAACACGTTTCCCAAATTCCCATCAACCAAATCATATCGATGCCCTTTGCCTTTAGTTCTTTCCAGTAAGCTATCGGCACATCAAGCAAAGTTGCCGTATTTTTGCTGTTTCTGAATTGGTTAATCCAAACACGCGTGTTTATCTCATATATTGCGGGATTGAAGTTCATAATTAAATTTATTTCCCGTTATGCTCTTCAAGCATTGTTTTCTTTTCTTTTTCTAATTCCGAATTAAGTTTAAACAGTTCCAGAATTTCTTCTTCCGATATTCCCGAAGCAATTTTTTTTCTGTTCATCTCGAGTTGTTCGTCTATTTTCAATACTTTGTAACGCATTGCAATATCATCGGCATATTTTATCAGGTTTCTTTTAGTTACTTCTTTGCTTGAAAAATCATCTCCATAACGGGTGCTGATGGTTTCATTGTTTAATGATAACGAAAGGATAAAATTTTTGATTTGTTCATCCTCTATTTGTTCGATAATAATAGAAGGCGAAAAAACATCCTTTTTATAATTTTCAAAAATTAATTCAGCAACATGTTTGTACACCGGATTAATAAATTCATCAGGAAGTATATGATCGAAAATAATATCCATTACCTCTTCGATTCCTTCAAGAAGTAAAGTAATAATCTCTTTTTCGAACTTGTTTTCCGCCGCACGAATTTTGGAATCTGTTTTTATTCCGTTTATCTGCGGTTTCAATTTCTGCTGAGTTGAAGTTGACTGTCTTGGTCTGTTCTGTGATATAAACTTCTCAAGTTCCGATTCGATCAATTTTTCTCTCAACCCGAATTTTCGTGAGATGGATTTTATATAAATGTTCCTTTTTAGTGGATCTTCTATAAACGAAATAATTCTGACCAGTTCCCTAATTGCTTCCGTCTCTTTCTGCGGATCGTCAAGATCTCCCTGCTTTTTGAATTTTTCGGTCTGATACTCAAGAAAGTTCTTTGCGTTGTTAAGTAGATTTTCAAACTCGCTTTTCCCGAATTCGTTTATATATGAATCGGGATCATGTTCATCCGGGAGCGTTACAACCTTCACCTCAAAATTCTGTTTAAGTAAAATCTCAATACTTCTCGAAGCCGCAGCCTGACCCGCTGAATCGGCATCGAAAAGTACAATTATATTTTTTGTGTACCGCGAAAGAAGCTGTACTTGTTCAGTCGTCAACGACGTTCCCGATGAAGCTACTACATTTCTGATTCCCTGCTGAAAGAGAGCAATTAAGTCCATGTAGCCTTCAACCAGAACAGCTTTATCAAGTTTTCTTATCTCATCCTTTGAATGATAGAGACCGTAAAGCGATCTTCTTTTCAGATAGATGGGAGATTCCGGCGAGTTAAGATATTTTGCTGTTTTTGCCGATGGATCCAAAATTCGTCCGCCAAAAGCAATCACTCTTCCATTGGGTGAAAAAATAGGAAAGATTATCCTTCCTCGGAATTTATCGTAAAAACCCCCGTTGTCTTTCGTGTCTATTAACCCAAGTTGTTTAGCTTTTGAAAGATTTAAATTATTGTCTTTTGCAAATTGGAGAAAGTGTTCCCATTCCGAAAAAGCATAACCAAGCCCGAAACTGCGCTGCACTTGTGTTTTTATTTTTCGTTTCTTCAAATAATTTCTCGCAGTTTCACCTTCATCACTGTTAAATAAATTGCTTGAGAAATATTTTGCGGCAATCGTGTTTATCTCATAAAGTTCTTCAAGTCCCGAAGGATCCGAGTACGACTGCTGTTGGTAATTAATTTTAATTCCCAAACTTTCAGCAACTTCTTCCACTGCTTCTACGAAGGAAATATTTTTATATTCCATCAAAAACGAGAAAACATTTCCCCCGATATCGCACCCAAAACATTTAAATAATTGCTTTTCTTCACTTACCGTGAATGATGGAGTTTTTTCTTGGTGAAAGGGACAGAGCCCGACAAAGTTTTTACCTCGTTTTTTCAACTGAACATAGCTTGAAATAATATCGACTATGTTCGACGCATTTCTAATTTCTTCGATTTTTTCTTCGGGAATTCTCATCTGAGGTTCTTTTTAATAAAAAATGGAAACAACAAACAGATTAACACAACTCTAATTTAATAACATTTTGGATTTTTAATTATCTTTACCTGTTATTTAGATGAAATAGATGAACACAAAAAAGAATATTCTGCTTTTTTTAGCCGCAAAAGACTTTTCGGGCGAGGAGTACTTAATCGTTTCAAAAGCTTTTTTAAGAAAAGGATTTAATGTTTTCGTTGTTTCCGACAGCAACGGGATTTGTACCGGATCAAACGGACTAAAAGTAAAGAACGATGTAAAATTGTATAATGTTCACCCGATTAATTTTAATGCATTTGTGATAATTGGCGGAGACGGGATTAAAACTTACTGGAACAATCCGATTCTTAAAGAAGTAATAAACAAGTTTCTAAAACACGACAAATTTCTTGCAGCGGTTTGTAGCGCTCCTATTATTTTTGCTCGTATGGGATTGCTTGCCGGAATAAAAGCAACCTGTTTTCTGGAAGATAAAAAAGAACTTGAAAAATCTGGAGCTGTTTATGTCGATCAAGATGTTGTTGTGAGCGGGAAAGTTATAACTGGGCAAAATCCTCAAGCTGCGAACCGATTTGCTCAAATTGTCATAAATCTAATTTGATTTCCGGAAAGAAAATTTAACAACATGAAAAAATACTGCAGCAGCATAACAGAATATAAAAGATTCACAACAAGAATTGTAAATATTGGAGATGTTCCTCTTGGCGGCGATAACCCGATAAGAATTCAAAGTATGACCACTACCGATACTATGGATACTATCGCTACGGTTGAGCAAACTATACGAATGGCTGATGCCGGCTGTGAATATGTTAGGATAACCGCGCCAAGCTTAAACGAAGCAAGAAATCTCAAAAACATTAAAGATGAATTGAAAAAACGCGGCTACAAAGTTCCGCTTATTGCAGATATTCATTTTACCCCGAATGCAGCAGAAGAAGCCGCGAGAATTGTCGAGAAAGTTAGGGTAAATCCCGGCAATTACGCCGATAAGAAAAAGTTTCAACAGATTGAGTATACTGATAATCAATATGAAGCTGAAATCGAAAGAATCCGCGAAAGATTCTCACCGTTGGTAAAAATTTGTAAAGAGTACGGAACCGCGATGAGAATAGGTACAAATCACGGTTCGCTTTCCGATAGAATAATGAGCCGCTACGGAGATACCCCGCTCGGAATGGTTGAATCTGCGCTCGAGTTCGTTCGAATTTGCGAGGATCTAAATTACTACGACATTGTACTTTCAATGAAAGCAAGCAACACTCAAGTGATGGTGCAGGCTTACAGATTACTCACCGCGACAATGATCCAAAATAAAATGCAGTATCCTATTCATCTCGGGGTTACGGAAGCAGGAGACGGAGAGGACGGAAGAATAAAATCAGCAGTGGGAATAGGAGCGCTTCTTGAGGATGGAATCGGCGATACAATAAGAGTTTCGCTGACAGAAGAACCGGAAGCCGAAGCCCCAGTAGCAATTCAACTTGCCGAAAGATATAAAACACGAACCGATCACAAACCGATTCCATCGATCGGCGAGTATCGTCACGACCCGTTTTCATACAACAGAATTATAACCGATGAGATATTTAACACCGGCGGATCCAATGTGCCGAGAGTTATAATAGATTTCAGCCGAAAAGTAAACATAGGTTACCCGGATTTTGAGGAGGTCGGTTACAAATATCTTCCAAATCTAGATAAATGGTCGATGAAAGATATTGCCTGCGATTATCTATATCTCGGCTCAAAATCATTGAATATAGAACCGCCCGAAAATCTCCACTATATTTTTGATCATGAATATTGGCTTACTTTAAAATCGAAAAAAAACAGTTACCCTGTGATTGAATATTCAAAACTGCAGGACGAACAGTTATCGGACATTATTAGTTTTGTTAGAGTAAACTGTAGTGACATTTTAAGTCCGGATTTTGAAAGTAATATTAGAGAAAAAAAGATTGTTCTATTTTTGAGTACAAACAACAAACATGGAATGCCCGAACAAAGAAGAGCCTTTCTTGAGCTGCGAAATAAACGAATAAACGTTCCTGTCGTAATCGAACGAGTATATAATGGTTTATCAAAAGATCAGTTCAGACTTTATTCTGCAACTGACTGCGGTGCTCTATTAATTGATGGATTCGGCGACGGAATTTTTCTGAGAGTAAACAATTGTGATCCGGCAATAAAAGAAAACTTTATCAACGCGACTGCCTTTGGAATTTTACAGGCTTCGCGTGTAAGGATTTCAAAAACAGAATACATCGCTTGCCCATCCTGCGGAAGGACACTTTTTGATTTAGTGGAAGTGACAAACAAGATTCGTTCCCGCACTGAACATCTGAAAGGAGTTAAGATTGGAATAATGGGATGCATTGTCAACGGTCCCGGTGAAATGGCGGATGCTGATTATGGTTATGTCGGATCCGGCCCGGGAAAAATAACTCTTTATAAAGGACAGAACGTTGTAAGGAAAAGTGTAGATTCAAAATTAGCCGTTGACGAACTTATAGAAATAATTAAGGAGGACGGCAACTGGGTTGAACCGTCCCCTGATTAAGTCAAAGCGAAGTAATCTTGTTCCAAGTTTCAATCTTCGTCATAAAAGCCGAGTAGGATTCATAAACTTTTTTGCTCATCGGATCGGACGTTGTGATTTCCGCAATTACCTCATCCGAATATTTTTTGAATGCTACAAGAACATCAGGCGGAAAGTTTTTGAACTGAACTTTCCCTTCGGTTTTTAATTTTTCATAATATTCTAAGTTTAAGGTATCAATTTTAGAAAGCATCTTCTGATTTGCCGCGAGAGCTGCTGATTTAATTATTTCTTGAAGATCATTCGGTAAATCTTCATAAGCAGATTTATTCAAAATCAGTTCAACCACTCCCGTTCTTTCCGACCAACTTGGATGATAATAATATTTTGCAATTTTATGAAAACCCATAAGATAATCGTGATAAGGTCCAATCCAATCCGTAGCATCAATCACACCGCGTTCGAGGTTAGTGTATATTTCGCCACCGGGTGAAAGAATAGAAGTTGCACCTGCTTTTGAAATGATCTTTCCTCCGATTCCCGGAAGCCGGATTTTTAATCCTTTCAAATCCGCTAAACTTTTAATTTCTTTGTTGAACCACCCACCCATCTGTGATCCGGTGTTGCCGGCCGGGAAAACTGTAACATTAAACGGTGCGTAAACTTCATTCCACAGTTCCAGCCCACCGCCGTCAAAAAACCAACTGTATGTATCTTCTGAACTCATCCCGAAAGGAACAGAAGTAAAGAACTGCGCAGCCGGAGCTTTACCAGCCCAATAGTAACTGGCTGAATGTCCCATTTCCGCAAGACCCTGACTAACTGCGTCAAATGTTTCGAGAGCGGGAACAAGCTCGCCTCCGCCGTAAACTTGAATTTTAATTCTGCCTTCGGACATGATTTCAATCGTTTTTGCAAGTTCATCAGCTCCTTCACCAAGCACAGGGAAATGCGGCGACCATGTTGTTACCATTTTCCATTCATAGGTTTTTCTGTTTATTATTGCGGCACTTTTGTTCTGTTCATCCTTTCCGCATGATGAAAGGAGTACCGTCGATCCAGCAGCTGCAGCCGCGACTTTAATAATGAATTTTCTTCTCTCCATCAAACTCTCCTTTATTTTGATTCTAATAAATTTCTTTTAATAAGCTTTTTATCCGTTCAATTGTTTTCGGGGCGCAACCTTCATAGTGATTGTTTACATTTAGATAAATTTCTACTTCGCGATTTAGCAAATCGTATATCATTTCGGCTATTTTACTTAACTCTTCGTCCTTTGGATTCACAATCTCATTCCAATTTCCACCGGTCAATTCTTCAATTCCTTTTCTATCAGGTCCATGGAGACGAATAACAGTTTTCCCTTTAATTTTCTTCTTGTGTTGTTCGTAAATTTCAAGAATGTTTGGCATATAATAACCTTGAAGAAAAACATGGTAAATCTCGTTTTCATTTAAGAAATCAAAATAATCGTCATTTATATAATTGGGATTTCTTATTTCGATTGCCGTCGGATATTTATGATTTTCATTATTCATAAAATTTACAAATTGAAATTGAAAATCTATCTGCGAATTCATTTTATTTTTGTTCAGATACTCAAACTGGTACATAACCATGCCGATCTTTTTATCCATAGCAATAATGCTTTGATTGAATTGTTCTAGTAGTTCTGATGAGAGAAAATGATCGTTCTCAATCAAGGGATCGTTTTTAGATTTTTTGTAAAAATGAGTAAGTGTTATACTGTTCGGCATTTTTATCGTAAAGTTAAATTTATCAGTAACTGATAAGTTATAATCAGTCACGGTTTTAGGATCGGGTAAAGCAATTTTGTTCTTTGCATGAAGCGACCAAAACCACTGATCCACCTCAACACTATTATAGTGTTGCGAATATTCTTTTAAATAATTTATGTCTCCCTTTACCGGATAAATTATTCCCCGCCATGAATCATATTTCCAACTGCATGTTCCGATATGTAGATTTGCCATTTATTGGTTTATATTATTGTTAAGTAAAATAGTCAGCAATCACAAATTACGAAATCCATTGGATAATTTTAGTAAACAAGCTTAACTTTAGCTGACTATTTAAAATTTACTGTATATGAGAATAATAATTGCCGGTGCGGGAGAAGTTGGTTATCATTTAGCCAAACAACTCTCATCCGAAGAACACGACATTGTTGTAGTCGATGTGGATTCATCTAGTCTTGACAGAACTGATTCTTCTACTGATGTTTTAACAATTTACGGTTCTTCTACCTCTATAAAAGTTTTGGAAGAAGCTAAATGTGCGGATGCTGATCTGGTTGTGGCTGTAACTTCTTCAGAATCCGTAAATATCAACACATGCATTCTCGCTAAAAAACTTGGTGCAAATAAAACTATTGCAAGGGTGAGCAACGCGGAATATGTTTCTACCGATCACAAGGAGATGTTTTTGAGTCTTGGGATCGATCACTTAATTTATCCTGAAGAACTAGCAGCTTTAGAAGTATATAAACTTATCGAAAGAGCAGCAGCGACCGATGTTATAGAGTTCGAAGATGGAAAACTCGTCCTTCTCGGGATTAAGCTCGATAAGCAATTTCCTGTCAGCAGAAAAACACTTCAAACTATTGCACAGGAATACAGTTCGCTCGATTTTAGAATAGTTGCAATTCACCGCGGTATTAGAACAATTATTCCTTCGGGATCGGATATTTTATTGCCGAACGATCAGATATTTTTTATAACTAACTCAACCGGAGTGCCTGAAATTCTTAAACTTTCGGGAAAAGTTGAGACTAAGATCGAAAACATCATGATTCTCGGAGGCGGAAAAATAGGAAGAAAAACCGCGAAACTTCTTGAGAACGAAGCTAACATAAAATTAATCGAATCGAATGAGGAAAAAACTTCGGACCTAGCGGACTATCTTCAGAAAACATTGGTAATTCAAGGCGATGGACGTGATCTTGATTTGCTTGCTCAAGAAGGCATAATAGATATGGATGCATTTATCGCGGTGACAAATGATGCCGAAACTAATATTATTACCTGCCTTATGGCAAAGCATCTCGGGGTCGAAAAAACAATTGCTCAAGTCGATAATGTTGACTATATCCCGCTTACTCAAACAATCGGCTTGGATTCTTTGATAAACAAAAAGTTGATTGCAGCAAATAATATTTCGAGATTTATCAGAAAGTCCGATGTAATTTCTGTTGCAACACTTCAGGGAATTGACGCTGATGTTTATGAGTTTAACGTAAAGGCTGGTTCGCAGATTACTAAGAAGCCAGTTAAAAAACTTAAGTTTCCGGAAAACGCAATACTCGGCGGTTATATCAGAGATCATGAAGCGAATATTATTGTTGGTGACACAATTCTTCAGGCGGAAGATAAAGTTGTATTGTTTGCTCTTCCCGGTGCTGTTAACAAAGCAGAAAAACTTTTCCAATAAATGATAAACACTAAAGTCATTTCAAATATCATCGGGTTCCTTCTGATCTTGGAAGGGATTTTTATGACGCTTTGTATTCCGTTCTCGATTTATTATGGGGCTAATGATGTTATCGTTTTAGTAAGCGTAGGCACTGCAACATCAATAATTGGTTCTTTTCTTTTCTTTTTTACCAAGGAGAAAGATCCCGAAATAAGACGAAGGGAAGGTTATATTGTTGTGGGGCTAGGCTGGATAATACTTTCTCTTTTCGGCGCACTTCCTTTTGTAATTCATGGTGCAATCCCAAATTACACTGATGCATTCTTCGAAACAATTTCAGGATTTACAACAACCGGTGCATCAATCCTTAATAACATCGAAGAAATTCCTCCAGGATTACTTCTCTGGCGAAGCGCAACTCAATGGCTTGGGGGAATGGGAATAATTGTTCTGTCGCTTGCTATTATGCCAATACTCGGAATCGGAGGTATGCAGCTTTTTGTTGCCGAAGTGCCGGGACCTACAAAAGATAAAATTCACCCAAGGGTTCGTGAAACAGCAAAAAGATTGTGGGGAATTTATGTAATTCTTACCGGAATGGAAGCGCTTCTGCTTATGCTTGGAGGAATGTCATTGTTCGATGCAATAAATCATTCTTTAACCACAATGGCAACCGGAGGTTTTTCTACTAAACAGGCAAGTATAGCTGCATATGATTCTCCGTTTATTCATTATGTTATTATTTTCTTTATGTTTTTAGCGGGAGTTAATTTTTCGCTTCACTATTATGGGCTGCACGGAAAGTTTTCGGTGTTCGGGCAAAATGACGAGTTTAAGTTTTATGTAAAAATTCTCATTTCTTTTTCGATTTTAATTGCTGCGAGTATTTATATACTTGATATTTACGGAATCGAAGAATCTTTTCGTAATTCTTTGTTTCAGGTGGTTTCGATTGTTACGACTACAGGATATGTTACGGCAGATTATGAAATTTGGGGACCGTTTTTCAAACTTCTTTTCTTTATGCTTTTATTTATAGGAGGTTGTGCCGGTTCAACAGCAGGCGGAATAAAAATAGTAAGACATCAATTACTTATCCGCAACAGTTTCAGCGAATTGAAAAGACTTGTTCATCCCCGTGCCGTAATTAGAGTTAGGTTCAACAAAAATGCTGTTTCGCAGGATATAATTTCAAACATTCTTGCTTTCTTCCTTTTTTACATAGGAATTGTCTTGGTTGGAACACTCGTTATGTCGCTTTTCGGGTTAGACTTTGAATCAGCATTTGGCTCGGTTGCTACTTCGCTCGGTAATGTTGGTCCCGCTATATCATCCGTTGGACCAACACAAAATTTTGCGCATATCCCTGATCTTGGCAAGTGGTTTCTTTCATTTCTTATGTTGATGGGAAGATTGGAATTGTTCACAATTCTTTTGATCTTTTCGCCTGCATTCTGGAAAAGCTGATAGATCAATCAATAAAATTTTTTATTATAAAATCTCGGTGTTCGTTGAAATGGGGTGGCGGAAGGATATCTTTGTCAAGTTTAATCGAATCACTTTCAAAAGCAATAGATTTTATCCCTCGAAGACCGCTGTGATTATTCAACAGATTTTTTGATACATAGGACGAAATTGCTTCTTCAATATTATTGATTTTGGAAGCTGGAATTTTATGTTCCTCTAGTTTTGGTAAAAGTATTTCAGAATTCATTCCGCTCAGTTTTTTCGATAAAATTAATAGAAGCTCCCTTCTGTTTTTTACGCGCATTTTATTAGTTGAAAACTTTTTATCATCTTTTAAATAATTCAAATCCAGTAGTTCACACAATTTTGCGAATTGATTATCGGTACCTACAGCAAACACAATTTCAACATTGTCGGATGTCGTAAAAATCGATCCATAAGGAACAATGTTGGGATGTTCGGATCCCGTTCGTTTTGGTATTTTATTCGTGAACAAAAAATTTGCTGCTTGGTTTACTAATGAGACAATACCCGAATTAAATAAAGATGTTTTAACATTAGCACCAATTCCGGTTTTCATTCTGTTAATTAGTGAAATTAATATTGCTTCTTTGAGGTGATGACCGGCAAGTACATCTATTAATGCAACTGGCATTTTCAATGGACCTGTCTGATCAGTTCCATTGATAGACATAAAACCAGTAGCAGCCTGTAAAATGGCATCAAATGCCGGACGTTCATCATTTTCTCCAAATCCGTTAATCTCAGCATAAATAATTTTTTCGTTTATCTTGGAAAAGGATTCATAATCTAGGTTTAGTTTTTTAGCATCGCCTGGTTTAAAACTAACTATCACTACATCGGCTTTTTCAATCAATTTTTTAAGCAGTCTAAATTCATCTGAATTATTAAAATCCAGTCCAATCGAATACTTTCCCCAATTAACACACGAAAAATAAGCTGAAATATCAGATTGAGAATTTTCGTCTTTTGTGTGCCAGCTTCGAGTAATGTCCCCATTTGTTCTTGGATTTTCGACTTTAATTACTGTGGCTCCCAATTCCGCAAAAAACATCCCGACTGAAGGACCGGCAAGCACACTTGCTAATTCGACAATAACTAAATCGGAGAATAATTTGTTCATATGATTCTAATGAGTTAAAAGAAAATATTTGTAAAACCACATATTTTTATACTATTCGTTATATTGCGGCATTCCACAACATAGCCTAAATCAATGAAGTATCTAAATATAATCTTTATAATATTGCTTTTTACAATGAAGTCTGAGGCACAGCAGATTTTTTTCTGCGATAGCTTTTCGAACAGCGGTGATCCCGTGGGAGCTAAACTTGTCTGGGAGCTCGATTCAGGCGGTACCGAATTGCACATACTTTTAAAAAACGGAGAGCAATACCTGCCGTCTCCTATTCTTTATCTCTTTTTCGACAGGTTCGAGAATAATAATTATTATCCCTATGACAGCAAAGCGATAAAAATTGATTCACCTCGAAAGTGGATCGCGGTTGAATATATTTTCGATGAAGCAGGAAAGTATCTTGTTTATTTTCAAGATTCCAAACAGAACAATATTGCTCAAGGATTTATTACAATAAATGAAAGAGCGAGAGTTTCTGTTCCCAAAAGTTTTGGAAGTTCGCTTTATTATGAAAACAGTAAAGTAAATTTCTGTGAACTTGTTATAGCGGGAAAACCGATGAACATTTTCCAATCGGTTGCATTGGGAGCCAACGGCAAACAGGTCTATGTATACATAAAAAACGATAAGCCCTTAAACACATCAAAGATTTTGGTAAACATCTGGCGAAAAAAGAATCATACTTTTGAATATGATGAATATGTAGAATCAAAAAAGTATAAGATAGAATCTACTTGGAGCGATACATTTTTCAAGTATTATTTCACGCAGGAAGGGGAATATAAATTTTCAATATATAATGAAGACGAAGTTCTGATTGCTTCGGGATTTATAAAAGTAAGAAAATAGGAAAAATATGAAAGGAATTATTCTTGCCGGCGGTGCCGGAACCAGACTATATCCAATTACAAAGGTTTATAGCAAACAACTTGCTCTAATTTACGATAAACCGCTAATCTACTATCCGCTCTCCCTTTTAATGCTCGGGGGGATAAAAGATGTACTAATAATATCCAACGATGAAACCATTCCACTTTATCAAAAACTTTTTGAAGATGGTTCCGATCTGGGGATGAATATTCAATACAAAGTTCAGCCGGCTCCAAATGGAATTGCAGAATCATTCCTGCTCGGTAAAGAATTTATCGGAAAAGATGATGTTACATTAATCCTCGGCGATAATATTTTTTACGGCAAGTTCAGCTTTCTCTACAACGCGCTTGATAATCATAATGAAGGAGCAACAATATTTGCCTACCGTGTTACGGATCCACAAAGGTACGGCATCGTTGAATTCGACAAAAATGGGAAAGCAATTTCCATTGAAGAAAAACCAGAAAAGCCAAAATCGAGATTTGCCGTGCCGGGATTGTATGTTTACGACAATAGAGTTGTGGAGATAAGCGAAAACCTTCAGCCGTCGGCAAGAGGCGAACTTGAAATTACTGATGTTAATAAAAAATACTTGAGCGATAATAAGCTTAATGTGGAAATTATTGGACGTGGCGTCGCTTGGCTTGATACCGGAACTCCCGAAGCACTTCTTCAAGCATCTAACTTTTTTGGTGTTATTGAGGACAGACAAGGATTAAAAGTTGCATGTATCGAGGAGATCGCATACAAAAATAAATTTATTTCAAGAGAAGGATACGAAAAACTTCTTGCCAAAATTCCGAACTCGATGTACAAAGACTATTTGAAAGGAGTTTTGGAAGAGGAAGATTAATCTTCCCGGCAGTTTATTCCATTTATTTATTCTGAAAAATATACTACTTTATATGCAGTTACTTAAAACGAAATTCGGAGCAGCTATGAAAAATATAAAACTATTATTAGTTCCGGTTGTTTTGGTTTTTGCGTTGTTTTTTAATTCATGCAGCACAGTACCGATAACGGGAAGAAGTCAATTGAATTTAATGTCCGATTCCGAAATGCTTTCAATGAGTTACTCACAATATGATCAATTTCTTGACGAGAATAAACTGAGCAAAGATGCAGCAAACAAAGCAATGGTAAAAGAAGTCGGTACGCGGATTCAAAAAGCAGTTGAAAAGTATTTTGAAATGAACAATATGTCTGAACATCTCGCAGGTTATGAATGGGAATTCAATTTGGTTGAAAGTGATCAAGTAAATGCTTGGTGTATGCCCGGCGGAAAAGTTGTTGTTTACGAAGGAATACTACCGATCACAAAAGACGAGAACGGATTGGCTGTTGTTATGGGGCATGAAATTGCTCATGCGGTTGCCGAACATGGAGCCGAAAGAATGAGTCAAGGGTTGCTGACTCAACTTGGGGGAATTGGATTATCAGTAGCTTTAAAAGATAAACCGAAACAAACACAGGATCTTTGGCTTACTGCTTTTGGACTTGGTGCACAAGTGGGTGTGCTACTTCCGTTCAGCCGAACGCATGAAAGCGAAGCGGATCATCTTGGACTAATATTTATGTCGATGGCGGGATATGACCCTCACGAAGCTGTTAACTTTTGGGGAAGAATGGCCGAACTAAAAGCCGGACAAGAACCCCCGGAATTTTTAAGCACTCACCCATCGGACCAAACGCGAATTGACAACATTAAAACTCATATTCCCGAAGCGCTTGAATATTTTAATACGGGAAGAGATTGATGATCTGAGTAAACTAATTGTTAAGTTCTTTTGAAATTCATAAAGAGAGATACTTTGCTTCAGAATAAATCCGCTGGCTTAACTATGCGATGATTATATCGAATCAACAAAAAGCCATTCGGGTGTATCGTCAACCCAAATTTGCGGAGTTATATTAAGATCTTCTAAGTATTTCTTCTTCGCACGACGCTCGCTGAAATATAGTTTATCTACCATTTGCTCGAAATGAATAAGATCTTCATCTTTTTCATATTCGTATCTCATCGTGCATCCGATTACGCTAAATCCAAGTTCCTTTGCTTTTTTAATAAAAAAATCAAAAAGTGCGGGTGACTCGGTATAAGTTCCGTCATAATCAACACATATTAATTTTTTGTCCTTCTCTTTTTCCATCTCATTCATATAAAATATTTTTACTCAAAAAGTTAAATCTTAGTGATAGGGTTGCTGCTACCAGACCCAATGCGGTCATCAATCCTATCCAGACGCCGACGGTATTAAGTTCAATGACTATACCGAGAAAATAACCTAACGGTATCCCAATTGCCCAATAGGAAATAAATGTTGTTATCATAGGAATTTTTACGTCCTTTAACCCTCTTAAGATTCCGAGACCGCTTGCCTGAACTCCGTCAAATATTTGAAAAAGAGCCGCAATTATAAGCAGAACAGAAGCTTTTTCTATTACTTCTGCGTTTGAAATATAAAACTCCGGCAGCACTTTTCGAAGGAGGAAAAACAAAATTCCGTTGCAAGCCATAATAGAAGCTGAAAGAAGCAGAGTGGTAAATCCGGCAGTTCTTGCTCGCGCGACAATGTGTGTTCCCGCTTCCTCTGCAACGCGAATCGTTCCCGCACTCGAAATTCCCATCACAATCATAAAAGTTACCGAAGCAAGATTCAATGCAATCTGGTGCGCGGCAAGTTCAATCGTTCCCATCCACCCTATCATCACTGCGGCAAATGAAAATGCACTAACTTCAAAAAAGTGCTGAAAACCGCTGGGGATTCCCAATCGGATTATTTTCTTTATCATTTTTATGTCGATTTTACGGGTGCGTAGTCCCGTAAAATAATGACTATATTTTCCGGAAAGATGGACATATCCGAACATGGAAAGCATCATTAAAAATCTTGTGATAAAAGTTGCGTATCCGGCGCCGTCCAAACCCAGCGGTTGAAAACCAAGGTTACCGAAAATTAAAATCCAATTTAAGAACGCATTAAGAAAATTTGCTGCCACTGCAATTAGCATCGGCGGAGTTACGTCCGATAATCCTTCAGCAAAGCTTCTGTGATTTTGAAAGAGAATCATCGGTACGGCGGATGCGCCAAGTATTTTCATGTAAGAAACTGCATATGAAGTCACTTCGGGAGTTTGATTCATATATGGAATTAGGTCTGCGGCAAGAATTATAATCATCATTAGAAAAACACTATAAAAAGTGTTGACAATAAATCCTTCTCTTAAAACAATTCCGCATTGTTTTATATTTCCGGAGCCTTTGTCGTAAGCAACAAGGGGCGGAATTGCCATAGTCATTCCAAAACCGAGCACAAGAATTAAAAAGAATAAGCCAGTTACTAACGAAGCAGCCGCCAAGGGAGCTGCTCCTACCTTTCCGACCATTATGCTGTCAACAACGCCCATCATAACATGTCCCAACTGACCGATTGATACTGGAATGGCAAGTTTAAGCAACTTTCTGCTTTCGGATTTTATGTTATCGAAATTAAAATATGACATAACTAGTGTTATGAATAATTGACATATTTTCTTATTTTATTATAATTTATAAAGAAGTATCAAAAATAATGCTTTTTAAGTTTAACTCGGAGTAGAAAATGGGTTTATTTTCATCAAAAGCGCAGGAAGAAATCGATAAATTAATCGCCGAAAACGATGAATTGAAAAACCGCCTTCACACTGTTCTTGAAAAGCAGAAAGCTCATGAAGATTTTGAGAATAAACTTTCCGAGGCACGAAAAGAATTGTCTGAAATCTCGGTTGAAGAGCGTGAACTCGAAACTAGAATTAGAAATATGGAATCATCTATCGATGAGAAATCAAAAAAGATAGATGAACTGAACCAAAAAATTGAAGATCTTGAGGAGATTAGAGAACATCTCGAAAATAAAATTTCAACATACGAAAGGGACATCGCCGACGTTGAACAGAGGAACAAAACTTATAAAGAAGAAAACGAAATTTTTATCGACCAGCTCGAAGAGAAGCAAAGACTGGTTGATGAACTAAATTCTCAGATCACAAACCTCCAATCTAAACATCAGCAAGTGGACGAGGAGCTTCACGAAGTTGAACAGCATTTAACCGGACTTCGCGAAGAAGACGAAGATATAATGAACCGGCTTGATAAGGCGAAACAAGAATTTTCGGAACTCGAAGCCGAATCAAATATCATAAAAGAAAGAAATGATATTCTAACGGAAGAAAACGAAAAACTTGCTATCGAGATTGAATCACTTAGTGAGAAGACTGCCGAGCTAAAGGAACAGCGTGATAATTTAACGAAAGAGATTTCTGAAAAAGAAAGCAAGGCGGACAAACTAGATGAAAAAATCTCAAAAGCTGAAGAATTGAAAATTGATATTGAATCAAATGTTTCTGCTCTTGTCGCTCAGTTGAACGAAAAGGACAAAGTTTTCGGTGAATATTCTGCAAAGAAAGAAAAGATGACAAAGGAGTTAGTTGATGAACAGAAAAAATTGAACGATGTACAACAACGAATAACTTTGGCAAACGAAAGACTTGAGGAGATTGAAAGCAAAATTTCCGAAGCAAAAACACGTAAAGATCAAATTAATAACGAAATAAGCGATGTAGAGAGATTAAAGAACGAGATTCAAAAAGATGCACTTGAGCACAGAGAAGAGATTGAAAAATTATCCGAACAGTATGAAGAGTTCAAAAAGAAAATCTCGGAAGCTGAAGACAGAAAATTCGAGATTGAAGAAAGTCAAATAGAAGTGGAGAAGAAGTTTTCAGAAACTCTTAAAAAATTTGCCGAGGAAATTAACGCCTCAAAAGAAAAACTGAGCGGTTTAAAAGAAGAAGTGTTGATTAAAGATAAGTTTCTATCGGAGAAAGAAAAAATCTTAAATGAGAAAACAGCGCAGCTTGCCGAATACAGCGGATTGGTAAAAGTGCTTTCGAAGGAAAGAAACAACATCGAAGATGAAATTGATATCCTTAAAAGAGAAGAATCTTTACTTCGCGAGCAGATACTAAAACTCAAGGAAAAAGAAAACAGTCAAAATATTTATCTGGAAAAACTTAGATCGGAAATTGAAATTTTGACAGTAAAAAAATCCGAGATGGAAAAAGAGGTAGAGCAGCTGCTTACAATGTCAAGTCAGAATTACAGAGAAACAAACATTAAGAAAACCGAAACAATAACCGAACTTAGAAATGCTGAGGATAAACTGAGAGATTTGAACGAGCATCTTTCAGAACTTACTAAAAAGCAAGATGAAACTAGAAGATCGGTTTCGTCACTTCAGTTGGAAAAAGAAGAGTTATCCGCAAAAATAACTCAGCTAATGGGAGTGGAAAAGTCACTGCAAAAAAAGATATCAGCCTTCAAGGATAACCTTGATCAGGAAGAAAAGAATGATGATAATCCTCTGGTTTCGGAGAACGGGAACTCCGGCAACGGGGAAGTTTAAATTTTGGAAAATGAAAAAAGTGTGCAAGATATAAATCAATAGTTTTGTTTTTAATTGAGAGTGTTCTCAAAATAATACAGTCTGAAATAGTTTTCTTGATTTTTAAGCAGATTTCAAAGATTTTTGCTGGCATTCTTTTTGTTTATAGGTTTTACACTACATAGAGGGTTTTTTCAAAATTATTGCCGATGTTCAACAAAAAATTAGATTATAAAGTGAAATTCATAAAACACAATAACAAGACTATCGGTCTTGTTTTTGCATTTCTTCTTTTGTGTTTGATAAATGCAGATTTGGTACAAGCTCAATCATCAAATTTCCGCACAAACCCGAATTATAAACTTCAGCTTGATCTATATGATATATATAAGTTGAAACAAGCCGATGTTGTAATGCTCGGCAACTCACTAACACATGGTGCAAACTGGAATGAACTTCTTGGAAGACCGAATGTTGTTGAAAGAGGAATAGTAAGTGATGTTCTTGCAGGTTTTGCAGCAAGACTTTATTACGTGACTAAACTGAAACCGAAAATAGTTTTTATACTCGGCGGATTGAACGATATTTATAACTGGATTCCGGTTGAAACCATCTATCAAGATTATATTAAAATCATCGAAGAGCTTAAACGAAATAAAATTACTCCGGTTATTCAATCCACACTTTATGCCGGAAGAGATTGGGGAAAAGATTGGCTCGAAGCAAATAGACCTGAGCTGGATGTTCCGAAATACAATGGTGAAAGAAACACACAAGTCGATAAATTAAACGAAATGCTTTCAAACTTCGCAAAAGTAAATCAAATTGAATTTATCGATATTAATTCGAAACTTTCACGCGGCGGCTACTTAAAACCGGAAGTCACTTATGATGGAGCACATCTTAACGCAAACGGTTATAAAATTTGGGCGGAGGAAGTGGATAAAATTTTAAGAAAAAATGGTATGTAAATTATAGCAAATACAAGGAGAGATAAATGCAAGATTTCGAAGTAAAAAATGAATTTAAAAAACCGACACTGCTTATATTTCTAACAATCGTGTTCTCGTTCATTCTATCATTTGCACCGAAAGAGATGTCGATTCTGGGAATAGAAGTAAAACACGTTGATATATTTTCTGATTTAAAACCCGATCCTGAAGAAGATTCGATTGATGAGGATAATTCTTCGTTAATTATTGATCAAAAAGAAGCGTATGTCAATTACGCATCGATTCCATTCGTTGAGGCTGCTGGTGATGTATTAAACGATTTCATTTCTTCGGAAAGAGAAAAAATAGATAACTACACTGCATCACAAACCGTTAAAACCGGTAAATCTGTAATCACAGGAAATGTGAACGAGCTTAAAAATTTCTTCAATGCACTCAAACAAACAAAATCCACTAAAGTTAGAATTGCTCATTTCGGGGATTCAGTTATAGAGGGTGATTTGGTTACTGCGGATATTAGGCAAAATTTTCAAGATAAATTTGGCGGAAAAGGTGTGGGATTTTTATCAATCACATCACAAGATATTCAGTTCAGACAGACAACTAAACACCGCTTTTCCGATAATTTTGAGGATGCTTCAATTTTTACAAACAATCCAAAAAACCTTCCGCTTGGAATTGCCGGAACAGTTGCAATACCCGGAAGTAAAAGTTGGGTATCATATGAAACAACACGACGTTATAGAACGGTTAAATCATTTGATGAAGCAAGAATTTTTTATAGCGATGCATCCGGTTCAGTGAATGTTTCTATAAATAACGGAGCCGCACAGTCAGTAAGATTAAAGTCCGGCAAAGGAATAAACGAATCTTCCGTGAGCGCTTCTTCAGCAACTTCATTTAAAATGGATTTTGAATCGAAAGGACAAGGAAATTTTTACGGCGTTAGTCTCGAAGGCGGAAACGGTATCTATGTTGATAATTTCCCGCTTCGCGGAAATTCCGGTGTGGATTTACAACAAATTGACGATGCCTCGTTACGTGAGTTCGGAAGGCTGTTAAATTATAAACTTATTATTCTTGAATTTGGTTTGAATGCAGCAGGTACGATTAAATCCGATTATGGCTGGTACGAAAGAGAAATGATTAAGGTTGTTGACAAATTTAAAAAAGCATTTCCAAACGCCAGCATCCTTATGATAAGCGTTCATGATAAAGCGAAAAAAACAAGAAGCGGTTTTGAAACCGATCCGACTGTACTTAAGTTATTGGATGCACAAAAAAATGTCGCAAAGAAAACAAACGTTGCTTTCTGGAGTTTATTCGATGCGATGGGCGGAAAAAATTCGATGGAAAACTGGGTAAATGCAAACCCGCCTTTAGCATTTAAAGATTATGTTCACTTTAACGGACAAGGCGCACAAAAAGTTGCAGATCTTCTTACTGAAGCTTTGATGGATGCCTACAACAAACATAGATAACAAGTTCTTCACTACTTAGGAAGAATACAATGGAATCATTTTTCGATAGATTACTGCAAGTTTTATCATACGATCCAATAGAGCCGCTATTATTTAACAGCGGCTTCTTCTTGTTCTTCTTTTTCTTTGTCCTGGTTTTCAGTCAGCTATTTGTTAATTCGAAACGGGCGAGAGTTTTCTTTCTTCTTTCAGTTTCTCTTTACTTTTATTATAAATCGAGTGGAATATTTTTCGTTCTTGTTATAATAAGTTCGTTGATAGATTTCTTTGCCGCAAAGTGGATTTATACAAGCGATTCTGCCGGGAAGAAGAAAATTCTGCTTGTATTAAGTTTGATAACTAATCTGGGTATTCTCGGTTATTTTAAGTACACTAATTTCCTTCTCGATACACTGAATGAACTCGGTGCGGGAACTTTCGATATGCTTGATATTTTCCTCCCGGTTGGAGTTTCTTTCTTCACATTTCAGTCAATGAGTTATACGATTGATGTCTATCGAAATAAACTGGATCCGGAAAAAAACTTTTTCGACTTTCTGTTTTTCGTCTCATTCTTCCCTCAACTTGTTGCAGGTCCGATTGTAAGAGCTGCTGATTTTCTGCCGCAGATTCATCAGAAAACTTTTGTAAGCAGAGCGGATATCGGACGCGCTATGTTTTTGATTATGGCAGGACTTTTCAAAAAAGCAATTATTGCCGACTATATAAGTATAAATTTTGTGGATAGAGTTTTTGACTGGCCATCTCGCTTTACCGGAGTAGAAAATCTGATGGCTTTATACGGCTATACAATGCAGCTTTACTGCGACTTTTCAGGTTATTCCGATATGGCTATTGGTCTCGCTTTACTTCTCGGATTTAGACTTCCCGATAACTTTAATTCTCCTTATAAAGCATCTTCTGTTACCGAGTTTTGGCGAAGATGGCATATTTCATTATCAAGCTGGCTGCGGGATTATCTTTACATTCCGCTTGGCGGAAATAAAAAGGGAGTTTCAAGAACTTACGTAAATCTTCTCCTTACAATGCTGCTTGGCGGGCTTTGGCATGGGGCTTCGTGGCGCATGGTAATTTGGGGATTTATCCAAGGAGCGGCGCTTTCGATAGAACGTATTTTTAGGATTCCTGAAAAGATTAACAAAAATAGGATTTATAGGTTCTTCGGAGGATTGATGACATTTCATATTTTTATGTTCTCGCTACTTTTCTTCAGAGCGCAATCTCACGAAATGTCGATTGATATGATAAATCAAATTTTGTATTACTTCCAAGGTGAAGTGTTCACGCAGTTTGTCGTAGCCTATCCTGTAGTTTTTGGCCTGATTATTTTGGGATATATACTTCACTTTATGCCGATGAAGGTTGAAGTAAAAACACAGGAATTTATTACTGCTCTTCCACTTCCGGCAAAAGCGGCTCTTCTTACTCTGCTTGTTTGGCTGGTTGCGCAGTTTAAGTCGGCTGATATTAAACCGTTTATCTACTTCCAATTTTGATGCTGAAGGAGAAGGAAGTATAAAATTTATTCTATTATTGTTATTTTAATATATTTAATTCTGTGAGTTTGCCGGAAATAGAGAAATTGCTATCATAAATGTATCTTTTTTCACAAATGTGGATATTCTTATTAACCGGTTAACACAAAATATTTTTTCGGATTTTTTGAAGATTTTTTTCTTCCTCTCATTCCTTTATTCATTTCAAAATTTACAAGCTCAAAAACCGGAAGATGCTTTAAAAACACAGGCTCAGCAGCATATGGCTGCCGGGCGTTACGGCGAAGCGATAGATCTTCTTAATAAGTATATCTCAGCTTATCCGCAGCAGGCAGATGGTTATAATCTTCGCGGGCTGGCCTTCGAGGCTCGCTCACAGTTTCAAAATTCGGTTCTCGATTTCAGGCGTGCCCGCAAATGGGCAAAACCGAATGAGATTGCTGAGGTTGAAAATAATCTGAATAGGGTAATTAAAGTTTGGCATGCACAACTGCGTAAAAAAATTGAAGGTCACGAAAGAGAGATTGCAATTGATCCTTCAAATCCAATTAATTATCTGGAAATAGGAAAAAGCTACCGCTGGCTTGAAGAATGGCCGACTGCAGAACTTTGGTATGATAAATATCTTGAACTCGATCCAAACGCTTCTCCTGATGAAATGATTAGATACACCGAAATTCTATCCCACACAGGAAGCATCGAAAAAGGTGAACGATGGCTAAAAATATATGTTGAACGCTATCCTGAGGATTGGCGTCTTTGGAGCCGATACGGATATTTTACAATGTGGCTCGGAAATTATCGAAATGCTGAAGACGCTTTTGAGAAAGCCTTAAGTTTTAAACCGTTTTTCAAGGAAGCTCAGGATGGTTTGGATTTAGCACGAAACCAGGCTTACGTTACTCAGCAAAATCCGCGCTCATTCGAGAAAGAATTTCCGATTGACAGGTATTATAGAGTTTTACGAAGCAGACCCGATGATATTGAGACCCGCTTTAAACTTGTTGATGAACTTATTGCAGCCGAAAGAATGGAAGAAGCACTACAGCAGCTTCAAATTATTGGGGTAGAAAATTATGACGATCCGCGATATGATGAGAAGCTTGATTTTGTAACTACATTTAGAGACGAAGTTTATAGGGAAAGAATTGCAGTCTATGAAAGCCGCCTTCAAGAAAATCCTACGGATAGAGATGCAGTAAAAAATCTTGCCGATTATTATGCAAGATTGGAAGAATACGATTCGGCATTTTATGTTCTCGATACTTACTTTTCGCAAGTGCCCGATGAAAGCGATCCGGCTTTGCGGTTTCAGTATGCAAGAGTTGCCGCATGGAACAGGGATTTTGACCGTTCAATCGTTATTATGGACGGACTACTCGCAGATTATCCTAACAGTCTTGATTATCAGCTATTCCGTGGACAGCTTTCTGTTTGGCATAACGTGGATATTGAGCTGGGAAGAGAGTACCTGGAAAATGTGATCGAAGCACGCCCCGAGAACATCGAAGCACTTATAGCATTGGGTTCTCTGATGCTTATAGATAGAGATTATGATCAAGCTCAAGTTTATGCCGATAGAGCAAAAGAAATAAATCCGAATTATGATCAGATAGCTGTACTTCAATCAAGGATAGATTTTGAAAGGCTCCGCGCCGAGGAAGAAAGACTTTATGAAATTTTGAATCAAGGTCGCGAACTTGTTATGGATGACGATTGTGTCGGAGCGCTGCCTTATTATGAAGACTACCTGAGTCAAGCTGAACCAAATAATTTAATTCTTAAAGAATATGGTGACGTGCAATTTTGTGCCGGTTATTATGAACAGGCGCTTTCAACTTATGACGAAGTTTTATCATATGGTTATATGTACGAAGCATCATTGAACCGTGCAAAAGTTTTATATGCACTCGGTGATTCGCTGGCAGCAGTCGAGGCTTTCCGTGGACTTGTTGAAGAAGAACCACTTGAGTTTGAACCCCGTTTGTATCTTGGTGATTCTTATGCAAAAGCTGAATTTTACGATTCTGCAAGAGCCGTATATGATACACTTTTAACGTGGGATCTTGATTCAACTGAGATCGCAATGGTTGAGCAGCGTTTGGATTGGCTTCCTATCACAGGACTTAATGCAATACTTGCAACTTTCCCCAATTATGTGGGTTTAGCACCGGACTTAAGTTTCTATTCAGATAATCTAAGTTTTCGTTTTTCAAAGTATGGTGCGAGATTAGAACTCGGGCTCGTTCAATGGCTTGCTCTTGGAATGTCGTTTCATAAAACCCACTTAAATGCAAAAGCCTCAAGTCTTAATGATTCTATTCTAACCATTCAAGCGGAAAACGGTGATTTCTTTACGGGAAGCAGAACGTTTACTACGTTTAAAGGACATGTTTTTCTGACACTTACAGATCATTTCAGAGCCGGAACTGCTTTCGGAACAATAAATTCAACCGGGGAAACACTGAACGAAAGCGAACTTTATATTACTTATGAAGAGAAAGACCTCTTCAGGTTGAACGGATATTATTTAAATACCGATGCAGCTGTTGTCCTTTATTCACCATATCTTATTGACACAAGATTATTGGCGAGTCTTCTTTCATTTGACGGATACTACCAGCATAAATCTGGTTTACGGTTTTCAACCAACTTTCAATATATCTCGGTTTCTGATGATAATGCCGGAAATAACTTGGAGCTGAGAATCGGCAGATACTTTTACGAGTATCTCCGTGCAGGCTACGAATATTTCTACAGAAACTGGAGATATGATTCTCCCTACTATTATTCTCCCGCAAATTATGAATCACATAGTTTATGGTTCGATGCCGATCTTGAAAAAAGTGAAGAATTTGATTTTTACTTGGGTGGGCAGTTCGGCTACATTCCCGCTGATGATTTTATTCTTCTGCAGGGAAGAGCAAACGCCGTGTACCGTCCGATGGATAATCTAATTCTTTCCGGACAAATTTCAGTTGGTTCTACTTCTCGTGACAGATCGAGTTATAAATTTGTTTCGGGACAAATTTCCGCATATTGGACATTGTTTTAATAGTTAGACAATACTTACTCGTTAACAGAACTTTTTATAACTTTAGTTGTTTACTGATTTGAACAGTTAAAATATTGTTAGAATTGTTCGATAATAGGATTGATAAACGGAAGAAATTATGATTGAAATTAAAATCCCAACATCTGCGGCGGTCATACTCTTAAAACAGAGAATGAGTCAAGAACTGAGTATGAGAGAAAAAGCCGGAAGACTTGATAGGGGAATGAGTCTGCGTAATCTTAGTCAAGCCGAACTTTTTCAAATTGCCGAAACCTCAGCTTTCGATATTGTATTTCTTCTTCCTGCCGATGTTTGGTCTGAGGAAAATAATGTTGCAGATATTATATACAAAGCAATTCACTCACTTGCTTCGGTTTTTAACCGCGAGGAGTTTAAACTATATAAACGCGATCAAGCTGAAAATTTGATCAAGCCAATCAAAAATCTCTTTGCTCAATTAGACCACAGCAAAGGAACCCCGTTTGTAAACTAAATTTTATAGAATTGTTACAAGTTGCATGTTAAAGGTTGCAGGAAGTCAATGTTAAATAAAAAATCCCGCAACTGAAAAATTGCGGGATTATTAAAACGAAAATAATCACTTATTAGTTGTCAAGTTTCTTAAACCTGAACCACCAATCATAACCTTCGGCTTCGTTTTCGCGTTTGCGAGCGCCTACAACATCTTTCGGCGGAGGGAGTATTACTTTGTCTCCCATTATTTCGTTGTTGGGCCAGTTTTCGGGCATAGCAACTTTCTGCGAATCGGAAATCTGCAGAGCTTTCAATGCGCGGAGCACTTCGTCTATCTGTCTTCCGATTTCCTGCGGGTAATAAATCATCAATCTAATTATTCCTTCTGGATCAATAATAAATACCGCACGTACCGTGTTTGTCCCTTTACCGGGATGAATCATTCCGAGTTTCATCGCAACTCTTCCCATATCATCGGCAATAACAGGGAAAGGAATTTCCTGCCCGAGATTTTCTTTTATCCAATCAACCCATTTGATATGCGAAAACACTTGATCGATAGAATGACCTACAAGTTCGGCATTTAATTTTTTAAACTCCTCCGCACGTTTTGCAAAAGCAACAAATTCGGTTGTACACACAGGCGTAAAGTCACCGGGGTGACTGAAAAGAACAAGCCATTTACCTTTGTAATCGTTTGGAATATTCTTCATTCCGTGAGTTGTCTGCACAGCTACATTCGGCATCTTTTCACCTATCAATGGAATACCGCTTTTAATTTCTTCTGACATCTTAACCTCCGTTTTTAAAGTAGTTATCAATTATTCGTTAGTCATTAGATGACTAAAAGTCCGATTAGATTCAACAAATTAAAACTACCAAATTGTGCAGGTTGTTTCAGAAAAGATTTTTTACTAAATAAAATTTACTTAAGTCTAATCTTTAACCTTAATGTTAATATTAAATATCAATTAATATAATTGCCGTTAGTTTTATAGTTTGCTGCATAAATAATGAATTGCTCCGACTTTTAAGTCAATGATTAAAATAAGCGTCAGTACCGTAAGCTTTAGATTGCTTTCAGGTATATACCGTTTTTTCCATTTTGTGTGACTAAAGTCCTTCAATTTTTGTGATTTTATTATTCTGTTGCTGAAGTTTTGGGCAATAGCGACTTATGATCCTAACTCTGAAGAAAAAGGGAATATTAAATTCAAAAAAAATCCCGCAACTAAATAATTGCGGGATTCTAAAATTCTGACTTCTGTCTCCTAACTTCTGCCTTAACTATCTTAGAAGCATCATCTTTTTCGTTATTGTTTTACCGGATGTGCTTAGTGAATAAAAGTACAATCCACTTGAAAGTTTTGAAGCATCAAATTCAACTTCGTAAATGCCGGCTTCTTTTGCTTCGTTTACGAGCACGGCAACTTCTCTTCCGATTATGTCATATACTTTCAGTGTTGCATTTACAGATTGCTTCGCTTCGCCCGCAATGACAGCCGGAATGGAATATTGAATTTTTGTAACCGGGTTGAAAGGATTAGGATAGTTTTGCGCTAGTTCAAATTTTGCCGGAATGGTTTCGAGCGTTACTTCAATTTCGTTTGAGTACTCATACGCGCCGTCAATATCGATTTGTTTTAATCTGTAACTTACCGCATCACAATTCGGTAATTCGGAATCCGTAAATTCGTAATTCTTAGGTGAGTTTGAATTACCATGCCCGGCAACAAACCCAATATTTTCCCAATTAGCCGGACGCTGATTACTGAACGCTGAACGCTGTACTTCAAAACCGTAATTATCAACCTCAGTAGCGGTTTGCCAACGAAGATTTACTTTGCTGTCAAACACATTTGCAGTGAATGATGTGAGTTCGACAGGGAGGGGGGCTTGTGCCCAAGAAGTTGCGACTCTTATTCCATCCACAATAATATTTTGTGCAGAACTATATTGTCTAAGCGAAATTGCATTTAATGGGCTTTGACCAGATCCAGTTGTAGAAACTTCCGGTGTTCCTGCATCAAGTTTTGAAGCAGGCACACCACTGCTGCTAACCCATAAATTGACATCCTCAGTTGTAAAATCATATTCAACTATGCATAAATACGTAACCCCAGTAGAGTAAACTGTGGAACCATAAATTCCTGTGGTAGAATTTGATATTCCAAAATTAAAACCTCCGCTCGCACTTTGTATAAACACACGAGCAGCAAATGTACTACTACTCTTATTTAAGTGGATGAAATAGTCATTCGATATCCCATCAACTCTAACTAAAAAACTATAATAAATAGTCCCAGAAGACTGTTCGGCAAAACTTCTATTTATATCCTCGCCATTGTTATCAACTAATGCTGCATTCCCAATTCCAGAAGAAGGATAATCTGCAAATGTTAAACCACCATCATTTACAGTTATTGCTTCAGTACCTGCCCCACTATGAGCTGTCCATCCATTATTAGTCAATAGTGTCCCTGCTGCATAATCAAAGTTTTCAACTAGCAAAAGTGTTGTAGGCGTAGCATTTGCTGTTGGAACTGTGCCGTCAACTTTATAATCTATTGCGCTTCCGGAATTTGTATAGGGATAAATTTTAAAAAAGTATTGTGTTTCCGGTGTAAGCCCGGTGAAAGAATATGTTTCAACTCCGTGAGCTACATTAACCTGACCGGCATTATCACTTAAATCGGTATCATCTGCTTGGGGCGTACCATCAACCGGATCGGTAAAAGTCCCGGTTGTATTCGCTAAAATCAAAAATCC
>CAZCLA010000024.1:0-49793 GCA_964499285.1 uncultured Melioribacteraceae bacterium | reverse complement strand
TCTGCTGAGGGGTTACGTTCATCGATGGCGCAGATAGTGTTGTTCCTTCAACTACATTGGACATTGCGGAAACATTATCCCAAATATCTCTTGATTTAATCGCATAATACTTTGTGTCATCAAACGGAAGTCCGTCCATCAAAAGCACTTCTGTTTCTCCTGCATCTGAGGGAGTTCCGAAAGGAATCTGATCAGCGTTATCAAAATCAGCATCATTATTAATTGGTGTGTCCGAACTCCTTATATCGTAAGCAATAACACCTTTGTTTGATGTATCAAGAGGGGCAGTCCAAACAAGTTTATAGGAATTCGATGATGCTTCTTCAACGCTAAGATCGGTAATAACTGTCGGCGGAACTTCATCCGGAGTTCCTAGAGTGAGAAATGCTTCATATAAATCTATTAAGCCTGTCCCATAGTTATTATCCTCCCCGGCGGTTCCCAAATCTTTTGCGGTATTATAAAGAGCCATTTTAATTTCATGTCCGGTTAAAGTCGGAGCATATTCTTTCAATAATGCTATTGCTCCTGCAACGTGAGGAGCAGCCATTGAGGTGCCGCTCATAAAACCATAGCCGGTTCCTCTAACTGAAGATCTGACATTTACACCCGGAGCACTTGCTTCAGGTTTTATCAGCAAACTGCCTTCACCGCCGCAAGTGGAAGGACCGCGGCTTGAAAAACTTGCAATCGGATTATTATTACCGCCCAAATAAGAATTTCCATCGATCGCACCGGTTGCCCAAATATTAACTTCGTCTGTATTCAAATTTTTAGGAGCTGTAATAGTTTGGCTTCCGGGACCGCTGTTCCCGGCCGAAAACACAACAGCAATTCCTGCTGCTTCAACTGCATTTAAAGTCGCATAATAAACATTAGCAGGTCCGCATAAATCAGCTTGCGAATTTGGATCCCACCAACTATTAGTTATTGCGTCCGGCATATCGTCAATTGTTTCCGGGTCACCATCCGGGTTTATAGCCCACTGAAAAGCTGCAATAGAATTTGAGGTGTGGGGTGAAGAACAAATAGTTTTAGCGGCAATCCATTCAGCGTTAATTGCGACACCTACCGTATCACCTGTTGCATCATTACGACCTGTCATTGTTCCCATCGTATGAGTTCCGTGATCGTCGCAATCAGTTGGCGTTGGTGAACCTGTGTTGGGATCAAACCAAGCTTGATCTGCGGGAACATGATTTCCTCTCCATTTATAACTTAGTGCGGGATGGTTCACGTCAACACCCGTATCGATGCCCATGACTATTCTGCCTTGACCGGTAATTCCCATCTCCCAAAGCAGATGTGCATTAATAATTTTTACGCCAGCTTCAACTCCTTCAATGTTTTTGGATCCATTTTCAGCTTCTCTGTAAACGGGTCTATCCCATTCGAGTAAAGCATCTTGATCGATGTACATAACTTCGGACCTTGAGGCAGCTTCGTAAACTACTTCAGGTTTGACCTCCGCAGCAATCATATTGGTTATCCAGAAAGGTGTAAAAGTAAATACTTTATCTTCCAACTCTTTTGCGGAAAGATATTGTCTGAAATCTTTTTGTGTTCTTTCTGCAAGATCTTGTAAAGATGTGATTACGGTATATGTTCTTTCTTCAATTGAGGCTCTCCTCGCATAAAACTCTTCATCCATTGAAGTAATATCGACCTGGTCTTGAAGAAAAAATATCACTTTCACATAATCGTTTTCTGTGACATTATCAAGTTCATTTAATAATCTTTGAGTTAACTTTTCTTGTTGTGCATTCAGTGAAAAGGAAAGAAAAATTATTCCCAGAAAAAGTAAACGAATGGTTCTCATCAAATCTCCTGTTGTTTGTTGCTAAAAAATATGTGTTTTGCCCGGAAGTGAATAGTAATGATAAAGTTAAATAAATATTTACAATTTTGCAGTAAAAGTTGGTTGGATAAAAACAATCAATCCTTCCAAATAAAATCGAACAATAAATAAGCAGCGGTCAGCATAATTATATCATAAGAAAATAATACGGCAAGTTCCACGAATGATTCCGAGATTGTCTCCCCGTCAATAGCAAACTTTGTGAGTTCGAGAAGCGTAAGTATAAGCGGTAGAAGAATGGGGAAAGACAACACCGGATAGAGCGTCCCCTTAGCGCTTGCCTTGGAGATTATTGCCGCAATTATTGTTGAAGAAACGGCAATCCCAATGTTCCCCAACAGAAATGCAAACAGAAAGAGAGCCCAGTCTTTTATAACGAAAGATTCAAACAAGATTATAAATAAAAGCGTAATTGCAATGTTCATCAAAAACACTAATACGAGATTGAAAATGAGTTTACCGTTAAAAACAGTTGAAGGTGAAGCGATAAACTGAAGCGTCATTGTGGTTCCGCGTTCTTCTTCGGAAACGAAGGCTCGGGATAAACCTGACATCGCAGAAAAGAAAATAACAACCCAAAGCAATCCGCCTGTTAGATACTCGCTGATTTTTTCCTGACCTATCGAAAAAAGAATTACCGAAATAGTAACCAAGATAAACATTGCCAGAGCGTTTATTGCGTAGCGTGTTCTTAATTCCGACTGCCAATCTTTTTTAAATAATGAATAAGCTTTCATCATTTATAATTCTCAATTTGAATTATCTCTTCGCACAATTCGAGATCAGAAGATTCGTTGCTGGCAATAATAATACATTTGTTTCTCGATTCATCTCTTATTATTTCATACACTTTATCTTTACCTGCTTTATCAAGGTTCGATGTCGGTTCGTCCAGTAAAATCAAATAAGGATTATGAAGCAGAGCGAACAAAAATTTCATTCTCTGTTTCATTCCCGAGCTGTATGTTTTCAGCAGATCGTTTCTTCTGTCGAATAAATTAAACTCTCCAAAAAGTTTATGGGCTTGAGTTTTATTATAATTCGAACCTCTAATTTTTGCAAAATGTACGAGATTTTCTTCGGCGGTAAATTCATCATACAATACAAGGTATGGTGATACAAAACCAATAACGTTATGAAGTTTTTCGGAAGGAATTATTTTTTCATTTAATATATGATTAACCTTTCCCTTCGTCGGGGAAATAATTCCGGAAATAATTTTAGATAGAGTAGATTTACCCGAACCGTTTTGTCCCGCTAATCCATAAACTTTGCCCGGAGTAAATTCAAAATTTATTTCATTGAAAATAAGTCTTCTTCCGAAAATTTTTGTTACTTTATCTAGTTTTAAAGAATAGTTATTCATTTAATATTAATATTTTTCCTTTTTTTATCTCATCACCGGAATTTGTAGCATAAATATAAATTCCTGTTGGAAGTTGGTTGCCATTATTATCCTTTCCGTCCCAGTAAACCACAACTTTCTCCAATGTGTTAATCTTAAGTTTGCCGGTATAAACCAAATCCATTGCGGTAGTGTAAATGTTCAACTCCGCTTGATCCGATAAACTTTTAGCAGCCGGGATTTTCAATATTGAATGTTTCTTATAATTAAACGGCTGCGGGAAAGCATAATCGATTTCACCTCTGTCAAGTTGGAGTGTTCCGGCTACTTCATTATTAAAGATATCCGCTTCACCGATATACTGAGCTCCTTCACCTGAGATTGCGGAATAATATTTATTATCAATTATTTTTTTTGATCCTTCAACATACTCCGAACTAAGAAGATAATTAAATGTGTTTTCCGAATTTGGATTATCGATTGCATCAGCAATATCAGCATCGGTTAAGATTACAACTAGCGTATCGGCAAATCCCTCCGAGTCATCAAGAAATCTTAAGTAGGTGTTAGAAACCGGATAAGAATTTATTACATATGATTGCTCCGGCGGATTATAATTCGTACTCATCATAGGGACAACAGCCGGATATGATGCTGCATCCTTATAGTATTCCCCGTCTTTTTTTCGATAATTAGTAAAGTAGTTCCAAATAGCGAAATTGTTAAACTCTTGTCTGATTGAATAACCCGCCTCCTCGATTGCAGATGAAAGGGCGCGTACAGCGTGATTCTGCGGCATCATTTCCCAGCTTCTTTTAATGATATTTTTCCCGATGTTCTCTCCGTCTTCTTTAAATCGTTGATCAAGAAATAAATTCCATACTGCAAGATCATATCCGTTGCCCTGCGATTTTGAAAATGAAACATCGGTGTTCCTAAAGTAAGCAGGCATATAAGCTACATAATCATCAATAGTATCATAAACAAAATCTTCCATCGAAGTTGAAGTAATCTCATAGTAGAATCTATCCGAGCTTCTGTTTATATAAGCAGAAACTTGAATCGCATGGTGAAACTCGTGTGCAGCGGTCACTTTAACTCCGTCAATCCCGCTCGAATAAAAATTATTTGGATCAAAATCATTATCAATTCTTATATAGGAAGTATATCTGTCGCTGCCAATATGAGTTTCGGGGGTAGTTATTCCGTAAACTGGTCCCAAGTTTTTAATATAAACATCGTACAAATTATCTCCACCTGCTCCGTTATCGGAACTTGGGGACGGATAGCCGAGAATATTAACTTCGTAAGTATAAGCCGAATCGAAAGCCGCTGCTGCTTCGTTTACATCATATGCAACCGCATCCGGACCGGTTTGCGTATAATGTAGGCGAAAAAGTCCTTTGGGCGAAACTATTGAAAGAGGAAGTTCAGGACGGTCAAGTATTTTTGAAATGGTGTATTGTTGTTCGGGAGTAAATTTATCGAAGTTCAATTTTACATCAGCAACAACCGAAAAGCCGCATTTAACAGGCGGTTGGGATTGAATTTCCATCGATGACTTTTCGGAAAGAGCGTTTAATTCAATCAGTGAATTGTAAAGTGAATCCAAATTTTGCCCTACAATTTGACCAGCAGACAAAAAAATAAGTAAACATCGCACAAGAATTTTCATTTAATGACCGAAAAATTGATTAAACCGGTTTTATCGGATGAATAAACAAAATAGTTGTTCCCGAATAAACGAGTGACAAAATAACCATTGATGTTATGGGATTCAATCGAAGGTGACGGCAAAAATTCACGGATTTCTCTCCCTTTGTCAATCAGATAGAATCCATCGTTTATCAAAATAAGTTTTTCGAATCTGTCAATTTCAGAAATTTCAATACGATCGATCCGCTTAATTTCTTTTGGAAGAACTTTTGAAATTCCTTTTAATACCGGGACGCTTGCGTCCATTAAGCTTAATGAATTACCTTTAATCGAAAGAAGATATACTTTTTCTGAATTTGCAGATTTAATTATCGATTGATGCACTCCTGTCTGAGGAAGAGTCCAAATAACCGTATCCTTCACCGGAACTGCTTGAAACTGATATTTCACATTCAAATACTTTTTATGAAATCTTTTAACACTTCCCATCGTATCGCTATAGAAAACATACGGTTTTCGATCGTAGGATATTTTGGCATCCAAATATTCATCGGAGATTATATCAAAATCTGCAGCTATATATCTAAAATCTTTATAGACGAACCTTTCAACTCCGAGATTTCCGTTCCTATCAACCAAGACAAAAATTGTTTGAGTGGAATCTACTTCTCTTATTCCATGAGTTAAATCGATTATCGGATTATCCGAATATCTTTTCTCAAGATTAATTTTATAATTAGTTTGATCTATTTTAAGAATCTCAAGCAGACGTTTTCCCTGTGTAAAGAAGTAGATGGTCTTAACACTATCGCGAGTAGTATTAATTATCTTCTTTTTATGCGGAAAGCTGAGTTCAAATGATTTGAAACTTCCAAATTGAAATAACCGGCTGAAATATAAATTTACATTGCTGTTCTCTGAATCGATGCTAATCAGATCTTTAAATTTTTTGTTTTTTGACTCGAAAATCAAAATTTTATCCGCACTGTTCCCAACGAAAAAATTGAAATTCGAATTTTCTTGAATAAGATTATCCAGATAAATTATCTCGCCTTTAGAACTAACGGCAGCAATTTTGTTTCTTATCATTTTTAAATCTGTAATGCTACGGCCAATAATTATTGGTACTTTGTCTGTGAATTCATTTTCATTTTTGGCTGATGCTAAATAAAGATTTTGATCTTCTTTAGAAGTAAAAATTAAATCCGGGATGTTGTCACTGTTGAAATCCTTGAATAAAACTTTGTCCGGCATGACATCGAGTTTAATTTTGAAACTGTTTTTAAATGAATAAACCGAATCCCCGAGGAGGACGTTCACAGAACTTCCTGCAACTAAAGCAAGATCTGAGTACTCATCTTTATTAAAATCAATCTTCGATAATCGTGTAATAGTCTCGTGAAATTCTATTTTTCTTTTTTCAGAAAATTGAAAAAACTGATCATTATAAAAAAACACCAAAGAGTTATTTAGTTCATCGACGGCGGCAAAATCATCAAACCCGTCAAAATCAAAATCTATAACTTCCAGTCCGGAATAAATCCCGTTATCAACAATTTTTTGTTCCTTAAGCTGCAAGCTTTTTTCTTGGAGAAGTGAAATACCGGAAAACGAATCGCCGCAAATTAGCGCCTCAATTCTGTCCGGAGAGGAAAAATTTCCTGTTCGAATTGATGAAGGATACGAATCAAATTTGTACATATTAAGAAGCTGAAGCGTGCCGTAAGTTGTAAATGAAACTAATCCCGCCAAACGTTCTCTTCTTGAAACAAATATTTGAAGATCTGTTTCGTTCTTCCTTGGCTTCAGATAAGTTAGATTAGTTATTGGAAAATAAAAAAACTTTACTGAAGGAGTTTTGAATCCCGTTTTTCCAGATTCTATTAGAAGCAAATTATTTGTCGAGTTCGAAAACAGAACGAGATCGTTCATCCCGTCAAGATTATAATCGGTAAGGTAAACAGAGGAATATCCTGGTAAGGTAGGTAAAATATCCGCTTTCCCGAAACCATTGATTCTTAACTGTGCTGAAATTTCCGTTGAAAAAAATAGAAGGCAGATAAATAGACTATTTACTGCGGCGTGATTTAAGTCTATTCTTTCTTCTAATCCCGGCTTCCTCGTATCTTCTTTTTTCTTCATCGGTTTCTGGAATAATTTCATTTGTCTTAACAGGTTTGCCAAATTCGTCAACGCTGACAAATGTTAAATATGCAGTATTGGCATGAACCCGTGTCCCTTCCAAGTGCGATTCTCGGTAAACTTTAACTCCAACTTCCATGGAAGTATTAAAAACTTTGTTTACCGATGCAACCAAATTTACCACATTTCCCAATCTTATGGGTTGAATAAAATCAATTTTGTCAACCGAGGCTGTAACGCATACTCTGTTCGAATGTTTTGAAGCAGCCATAGCCGCGCAAATGTCAATCCAATGCATCAACTTACCCCCGAGAAGATTACCAAGCTGATTGGTATCGTTGGGAAGCACAAGTTCAGTCATTGTGACCATAGATTCTTTAACAGTTTTTTTTGACATTATTTTTCCGCCAATACAATTTCATCGTAAAGTGATTGAATTTCCGACGCATTATTATCGTCTGGATATCTCGATAAATACGATTGCATATCGCGGAGGGCTTCCTCTTCTCTATTGTTGGAAAGAAGTAGTTTAATTCTGTTATAATACGCCATCGGAGCAAATTCTGTATCGTGATAAGTTTCAATAACCTTGTTGTAATAATCGATTGCTGCATTATCGTATTCCATTTTTTCATAAATAACTGCAGCACTGTACTGCTTTTCAGCCAGTTTTTTGTTCATTTCGTTTATTTTCATCTCGACGGCATCAACTCGTTCGTCGGTCGGGAAAAAATCGATAAAAGCTTGAAATTCTTCGATAGCTTTTTTTGTGTAAACTTGGTCAAGCTGATATGGCGGTGAAAGCTGAAAATAAGATTCCGCTAGCATAAATTGTGCATCTACAACAAACGGACTTGCGGGAATATCGCGAATCAACTTGCTGAATTCGTATGCTGAGAGTAAATACTGCCCTCGTTGAAAATATGTCATTCCCAGATAATACTGTGCATCGTCATTTACCGGGTTTGCGGGATATTGAAGAAGAATTGCCTGAAACTCAGCGAGTGCATCCTCATAATCTTCATCGTCGTATAGCGACATTGCATAAGCAAAATGTTCATCAGCAGACATTGTTGTTGTATCGATGCTGCTTCCGCATGCAGCGGCTAATACAGCAAATAAAATAATTGTAATAAATTGAAGTTTATTCATAAATCCACTGTAAATATTGGTGACAAAAATAATTAAATAGCGAACGGTATCAAACACCTAATTTTATCTACTTGCTTCTTACGGTGAAGAATAACAACAGTGAGACCACAAAAGTTCCAACCGCGATAACCGGCTCCAGCAATCCCGAAAAGAACGGTTCCGGGGGAAATTCGGATTGTGTGAAATGAAGTGATGGATTCTCCAACTTCGATTTGTTTTCAAGAGATGTTGTATCTGTTATAGAAACAATAAATGTATCGGCTTTAACGATATTCGAATTTTCTTTAATAATGTAATTACCGTTTAGTTCGGCGGTTCGCACGAGCATAAACCCGCCCAAAAATCCGTCGCGGAAAATTTCATCATAATTAACTTTTGCATTATCTATTGAATACTCAAAATGTTTCCCGGTTCTATTAACGGAAGAAGTAAGCAGACCGGCTTTGAAAAAATAAATTTGGGCTTCTGAATTCAAGGAAGAATAACTCTGTACGGAATTGAATGAGAGCGAATCAAACCCATTTCTCTCGTATTCTGCAAAAATATTTTCGATAGATTTTACAACGAGATCCTTAAAAAGCGAATAATTATCGTTTTCCTGTGCAGCAGCTATTTGTGGTAAAAATAAAAGTAAGAAAAGTGCTAATATTTTTTTTACTGTAATAATCTTACACTCGAATTATTCTATGATAAAATTTAGGTGTATTCGACACTAAATTGCAATTCATTAATTGATAAACTTCAGAAATTGTTTCAGTTTTACCCTTCGCGTAGATCTTTATACAAATATCCGATAATACCACAGAGCATTCCACCTGTACCAAAAATTGCAAAAATGATATCGATCGATACAAAATCTGCAAGTATGCCGGTAAAACCCGTTGTCAAAGCCGTCATTCCCACAACTGCAATATTAACCAAGCTGAAAACTCTGCCAAGTCTTTTATCATCCGTCCATTCCTGAATTAAAGAAGTTCTCGCAACAACTATGAAAGGAATTCCAATTGCATGAAATGCTATCGAAAGCATTAAGAGCGGAAGTGAATTAATAAAAAGAAGCACTGCAAAAGTTATCCCGTCAAAAATCAATCCTATCAATAAAATTTTACCTTTTCCTATAAACTTGTTCACATAATTAACAAGTATGCTCCCCAGAATCATTCCAATTCCGTAACAAGCTTCAACAATTGCATAACTTGCGGCTCCTTCATTTAAGATATCCTTAACAAATATCGGCAGTCCTACAATTGCAGGACCCATAATAAAAAAATTATTGACCGCCGTTAATCCTAGCAGAACTTTCAATTTCTTCTTTTCGCGAACATAATGAATAATATCTTTAAGATGCTTCCTTAAATTGATCTGTTCCTTTTCAATAAGTTCGTTCGGTTTGTATTTGATAAAAAGAACTGCGGCAAATGATAAAATGAATGTAAGCGAATCAATCGTGAAAAGATGAACAACCCCAACAGCGGTGATTGCTGCAGCGCCTATTATTGGTCCAAGTAAGATTGCAATGTAATTTGAAACTTGTATTACAGAATTTGCCCTAAGTAAATTAGTCTTTCCCACAAGGACAGGAAGAATAGAATCGCGGGCAGGATTAAATGCCGAAGCAAATAGTGAAAGCAGAAATGAGCAGCCCATAATTACTGCAAGATTTATAACATCAAGAAAAAAAGTAATCGGGATTGCAAGAACAATTATTGCTCTTAGAATATCTGCAGCGAGCATTATTCGTTTTCTGTTGAAGGTATCAACGATAATTCCCGCAAAAAGTCCCAGCACCAGATTTGGAATATGAGAAACAAAAGCAACGGTACCCATTGCTGTTTTGGAGCCGGTTAAATCCAACACCAGCCACATCATTCCGATAATGAACATTGAATCTCCCATTTGAGAGATCATCTGTCCGCTGAATAGCAGTGTAAGATTGCGGTTTATAAAAATTTTTGAAAGCGCATTCCGCATTTCTGAGTCCGAAATGATAAGTGCAAAATTACGGAATTGAAGTGAACTTATCTTATTTATGACGGGATATTTGAAAAAAAAGTCCCGCAGTTTCAAAATGAGGATTATTATTTACTTCCCCAAATATTTTTTCCCATCTCGAAACTGCTTAGGACTAATTGTTATTATTTACTCTTAATAAATCATATATAATGATGATTATTCACCGAGCCATGCTGAAAGCATCCAGATATTTTTCTCGTGGTACGAAATTAAATCACTCATCATAGAAGCGGTGCCTTCTTCATCAATTTCACCGGCTTTCTTGAATATCTCTCTTGCAGATTCAAGAATTGACTGCATGTTATCCAAAACAACTTTCACCGATTGTTCACCCTCCGTCACATTTTTAACGGCTTTCAACTTTGCGTTGTTTGTATAGTCCTCAAAAGAATGATAAGGAACGCTTCCAAGCATTAAGATTCTTTCGGCGATTTCATCTATTGTTTCCGCAGCCTCATTATAAAATCCTTCGAATTTGCTATGAAGAGTAAAAAATTGTCTACCTTTAATATTCCAATGAAGTCCTCGAAGATTTTGGTAGTAAATCTGATAATCTGCAAGCAGTCTGTTCAATGCATCCGAGAGCATCTCTGCATATTGAGTCGTTAAGCCTATCTTATTATTATTCATCTTTATCTCCTTATTATTATTAGCTTTTGTCGTACAACTGTGATCGGTTCTAAGGTATGGATTTGACAACCATAAATCAAATTTATTAAATTTATTTGCTCATAAATAAATTTTATAACAACTATGAATTTGCAACAACTTGAATATCTGCTTGAATTAAACAAGCAGAGAAACTATAAATCGGCAGCCGATAAACTTTTCATAACACAGCCTGCATTAACAATTCAAATAAAAAATTTGGAAGAAGAACTGGGAGTAAAAATTTTTGACCGAACAAAAAAGCCGATAATCCCTACTGAAATCGGTGTAGAGTTGATTGAGCAGAGCAGAATAATTATAAAAGAAATAAGCAGATTAAAGGATATAGTCTCGCAATCCCAAAAACAACTGAAGGGAAATTTACGAATTGGTATTATACCGACGGTGGCGCCGTATTTGGTCCCGTTTTTTATAAATAAGTTCACGAAGAACTATTCGGAAATTAAACTTGAAATAAAAGAAATAGTTACTGAAGATATAATTTCCGCACTTAAAGAAAGAGAACTTGATGCCGGAATAATCGTAACGCCTTTTGATGTTCAGGGAATGAAAACCTTTCCTTTGTTCTACGAAGATTTGTTCGCATACACTTCGCAAAATCACACACTTTATAAGAAAAAGAAAATTTCTTCATATGAAATATCACTCGACGATGTTTGGCTTTTAAAAGAAGGAAACTGTTTTCGCAACCAGGTAATTAATATCTGCTCGGCAAAAATGCGAAAGAATTCTTCAAAAGATTTCTATTATGAAAGCCACTCAATAGATGCTTTAATGAAGATTGTTGATACTCGAGAAGGTATGACTATTATCCCAGAACTTGCACTCGGTAATCTTTCCAAAGAAAAAAATCCTATGGTAAAACCATTCGATGATTTTTATCCTCAAAGAGAAGTTAGTTTAATTGTCCAGCGGAATCACCTCAAAAAAAATATGATTGATGCTTTCAAATCACTTATTGAACAATCAATCCCTCAGAAAATGCTTAAACAAAAAGGCGAATTGGTAAGCACAAAGGCTTAAAAGCGTACGAAAAGTAGCAAAATAATGGTGTAGAAATATTCCTCAATATGATGAATATTGCAACACCGCTAATTTGTTTATTTATAATGATTTAAGTCCAACCATCAAGATGTTGTTGAAATTCGCATCATTGCGTTTCAATCATCGAACAGTCTCCCTTTCGGTTAACTTCTTATAAAACAACAAGTTAAGAAAATGCTGGAATTTGGCACTTCTATTGATTCATCATTTGCAAACAACACAAAGGAGAATAAAATGGTTGTTGCAATTTTAATTTTATCGTTAATCGTTTTCCTCACAATCGATTTTTTTCTGCGAAAAGAGGAAAAACGTCAGGAAAAGCTGGTCGTAAAACGATCGGGACCTCTTTTCCTCGACCCCGATAAAGCCCTTGTTTCAATAGGGAAAGATGATCTTAAATATTATCATCCAACACACAGCTGGGTACTAGTTGAAGATGAATATGCATATGTCGGATTTGACAACTTTATTTCGAAGGTTTTTTCCCCGAATGTTTCAATTAAAGTTAATTCTGCTGTCGGGCATAATATCGAACAGGGAGATCAACTTTGGGATATCGGACAGGAAGGAAGAACCATATCGCAAGTATCCCCAATTTCCGGAAAAGTTATTTCGGTTAATCAAGGAGTTAAATCGGAATCTGTTTCAGCAAAAAAAGCCTCCGATTCTTGGGTAATCAAACTTAAACCGCGAAATCTTAAAAGAGAATTAAAGAACCTCATGAAATTTCAGCAATCACAGTTTGTTAACCAAAAACTTTTCGATGATCTTCTTGGTTATGCTAGTGGAAGTTATCTTAATGACGGCGGTGAGCTTGTAGATAATTTCATTACCAAAATCAGCGAAGAAGATTGGGAAGTTATTAAAGAAAAATATTTTTGAAAAAACTGAATAATGAAAATACAAATATTGGGAGAATTATAATGGATAGACGAAGTTTTGTTAAAACTGTTTCCTTGATCGGGCTCTCGACTATACCGCTTACGGCTAAATCGAAACCAGGATCAAGCAAACCCAGCGACAAAAAGGAGTTTAAAGCAATTCTTATTGATATCACCCGCTGCGAAGGCTGCCAAAGCTGTGAATATGCTTGCTTGGAGGCAAACGGAAATCCCGATTTCGAACCGGGCGATTTTGAAGTTAATGTCGAAAGAAAGACGTCTGTTGATCAACTAACTGTGATCAATGCATATGAAACCTCGAAAGGTGAAGTTTACGTCAAAAAGCAATGTATGCATTGCAACCAGCCGGCTTGTGCCGCCGCTTGTTTAACAAACGCTATGGAAAAAACAAAAGAGGGACCTGTGATTTGGCATGCGGATAAATGCATGGGATGCAGATTCTGTATGGTCTCTTGTCCTTTCCACATTCCTAAGTTTGAATACGGCAGCAACAATCCGAATATTAAAAAATGCACAATGTGTTCCGAAAGATTGAAAGAAGGCGAACTTCCTGCCTGCGTTGAGAATTGCCCGAACGAAGCTTTGGTCTTCGGTACAAGACGCGAACTTCTTGAAGAAGCAAAGAGAAGAATTTATCAAAATCCGGACGATTACCATCACGAAATTTACGGTGAGGATGTTGTCGGCGGAACTTCTTATCTCTACATTTCTCCGGTTCCGTTTGAAGAGCTTGGATTCAACACCGAATTGGATACGGAAGCTCTTCCCAAAACAACTACCGGATTTTTACATGGAGTTCCCGTAATCGAAACACTGCTTCCGCCGTTCCTTTTAGGAATTGCCGCAGCAGCTAAGTGGAAAAGCAAAAAAACTGAAGAGGTGGAAGATGAAGAATAATATGAAAAAAGACCTTAAACGCGACGCGAAGAATTTCTTGAAATTCTTTCTAAATGAATTAAAACCGAAGGGAAAACTTCTTACACCTTTCAACTTTATTGCTGCTACAATTATTTTCTTAGGAGCAGTGCTTGCTTTCTTTAGGTTCAAAGACGGACTTGGTTCGGTAACTAATTTATCTCAAGAATATCCGTGGGGACTTTGGATCGGATTTGACGTTATAACCGGGGTTGCATTTGCAGGCGGTGCTTATGTCATAACTTTTATGGTTTACATACTCCGAATGAAAAAGTACGAATCAATTGTCCGAATCACTGTGCTGAACGGTTTACTTTCATATATGTTTTATGCAGGAGCTCTTCTTCTCGACTTAGGTAAACCTTGGAATGTAATAAACCCAATTATTGGTAATTCCCTTGGTATGAATTCGGTCATGTTCTTAGTTGCTTGGCATTTTATGTTATACATGATTGCTGAATTTTTGGAATTTTCTCCAGCAATTGCTGAATGGTTTGGTTCCAAAAAACTTAAGAAATGGCTGCACGGAATTACTTTTGCAACTGTAATTATCGGTATCACTCTTTCGACGCTTCACCAGGCTGGTCTTGGAGCTTTATTCCTTATGACAAAGAGTAAACTTCATCCTCTCTGGTACACGGAATTTATTCCGATATTATTTTTCGTATCGAGTATTTTTGCCGGTCTTTCGATGGTAATAGTTGAAGGAAGTATAAGTAAACGTGTTTTCGGAAATTTAATCAGTCCCGAACATCATCATACACACAACGATATTGTCTTCGGACTTGGAAAAATTTGCGCAATCGTAATGTATGTTTATTTCTTCCTAAAAATTGTTGTTCTCTTTCACAGTCACAGCATGCATTACCTCGATACACCTCTCGGCTTATGGTACGTTTCAGAAATGCTCTTCTTTACTTTATTGCCGATGGCAATGTACACATATAGTGTTAGACACAGAAAAGGCAATTTAATACGTGCCGCAGCAATTTTGACATTGATAGGCATAGTTATCAACAGATTAAATGTTACGATTATAGCATTTAACTGGAACTTGCCAGAAAGATATTATCCAAGTTGGCAGGAGATTGAACTGACACTTGCAGTTATTTTCTTAGAAATTGTTGTTCTGCGATGGATTGTTGTAAGAATGCCAGTACTCAACGAAAAACAAGAAAGCAGAAAAGAAAAAATATCAATTACATCGGCATCATAGGAGACTAGATAAATGGAAAAATTTGAATATGTAGATCTGTTTGCATCAAAAGGAGCGACTTATTTAACGGTAATCTTCTTCTTAATTACTTTCGTTTTCTTTTTGCGATATATAAATGGAAAACCGTTACTTAAGACAGCACCCGCAATTGTTGAGGATCTCAAGCTAACCCTCGTTTCCTGGTTTCAATTAGCACGGGATTACTTTTATCATCAAGGACATGCTTGGGCCGCAGTTGAATCAAACAACAAGATTAAAATCGGATTAGATGATTTTGCAAGCAAACTTATCGGTGTTCCAAGTTCTGTTGTCCCTGTTAAAGTAGGACAACAATTACAGCAAGGCAGAAGCACAATTGACCTTATGGTAAACGGAAAGAAGCTTTCGGTTCTTGCACCGGTAAGCGGCAGAGTTATTGAAATAAATGAGAAAGTACTTGCTAACCCAGAACTTGTGACAACATCACCATACACTGACGGCTGGCTTCTTAAAATGGATGCGGAAAATTTCGCGAAGGACGCAACAAACCTTCTGAGAGGAAGCGTTGCAATGGCCTGGCTTAAAGAAACCGTCAGATCTATTAACCAGAAGATGACAGGAACTCCAGACCTTGTTCTTCAAGATGGTGGTAAAATTATTCCAGGATTTGCACGTGAGATAGATTCTGAGAACTGGGATAAATTAGTAAAAGAATACCTATTGACCGAATAAAAAGATAGTTATATCTTTATTTTGTTGTAGAAAGTTTCTACATTTGGAATAGGAAACAGGTGCAAGATGAGAGTACTACGGTTAATAGGTTTTAGAATCTTTATATTGATTACACTATTGATGTTGATTTTAACAACAACCGTAACTCTTATTCATATAAACTACCAGCAGTCGAACTATGAAAGACTGATTGCGGATTTCGGAAACAGAGTAAGCGAACTTATACGAGCATCGACACACAAATCGATGCTCGCTAATTTTAAAGAGGACACATATCATATCATCGATAAAATTGCGGAGCAAAAAGGAATAGAAAAAATCCGCATCTACAACAAGCAAGGCACAATCGTTTTCTCAACAAGCAAAGATGAAAAAAACAAAACAGTTGATATGAAGAACGAATCATGCTTTATGTGCCATCCAAGTGAAAACCGGATTTTAACCGAACCCCAGACTGCTGACAGAATCAGAATTTTTGAGGACACAAAAAAAGAAAGATTTCTCGGCGTCGTTGCCTCCATAAAAAATGAAAGATCCTGCTGGAACAGCGAGTGCCATTATCATGAACCAGAGCAAAAAATATTAGGTACTTTCGACGTAATACTCTCCCTTAAAGAAAGCGACGAAATAATTGCTGCTGAAAAAGAAAGTCTGCTGCGAGATAATTTTTTAATTACAATCGTAATGGCTCTCAGCGCAGGTACACTTCTTTTCTTCTTGGTTCATATTCCGGTTAGAAAATTAACCGAAGCCACTCGCCAGATTTCTGCCGGTAATCTGGATTATAAAATTAGTCTTTCGATGAACGACGAGATGAAATATCTTGCCGAAGCCTTTAACAAGATGACGGAAGAATTAAAAGTAGCTCAAGAAGAAATAACGGCTTGGTCGGATGAACTTGAATCAAGAGTTAAAAGCAAAACAGAAGAGTTAAAAAAGACTCAGCAGCGTATTGTTCAAATCGAAAAAATGGCATCTCTTGGCAAACTTTCAGCAACAGTTGCTCACGAGCTGAATAATCCTTTAGCAGGTATCCTGACTTACAGCAAGCTTATTCAAAGGAAATTAAGCAAAGAATATCTTGATGGAGAAGAACGCCAGACGATATTGAAAAATTTAAAAATGATAGAATCCGAAAGCGACCGCTGCGGCAACATTATTAAAAATCTGCTCGTTTTCAGCAAAAAAGAAAGGGCAGAAAAACGCTTGAACGATCTTAATACGCTTATAGAAAACTCGTTGATGCTTGTTGAACATCACCTTAAAATAAACAATATACGGCTTGAAAAAAATCTCGAAGAAAATTTACCCGAAGTACTTGTTGATGGAAATCAAATAAAACAAGCTTTACTTGCATTACTTCTTAACTCAGTCGAAGCAATTGAAAGAGACGGACATATAGTTGTTGAATCCCATTATAACAAACTTCAAAAACAGGTTTTGATTCTGATCAAAGACAACGGGAAAGGAATGTCCGCCGAAACTCAAAGCAGAATTTTTGAACCGTTCTTTACAACAAAGCACGAAGGAAAAGGAGTCGGATTAGGTCTTTCGATAGTCTACGGTATAATTGAAAACCACGAAGGAAAAATTTCTGTGGAAAGTGAAGAAAACAAAGGCGCTGCATTTAAAATCTATTTACCAATAAATTAATGATATAAAATGGCACAATCACAAATTAAAATTCTAATTGTTGATGATGACGAAATCGTTCGCGATTCCCTTTCGGCTTGGTTTAAAGAAGACGGATATAATGTCGACTCGTGCGAAAATGCAAACGAGGCGCTAAAAAAAATAAGCATTACAAATTACGACATCTATTTTCTGGATATTAAAATGCCTGGGATGGACGGAATCGAACTCCATAAACGAATAAAAAATATCTATCCCGATGCACTCGTAATGATAATCACAGCTTATGCCTCTGTTGATACCGCAGTTAAAGCCTTGAAGGACGGTGCGTTCGATTATATTACAAAACCATTCGACCCCGATTATCTCAGCCATGTTGTTAAGAATGCAGTTAAGCAAAAAATACTTACCGATGAAAACCTAAGATTAAAGGAAAGTCTTCAATCTGCTCTGCCGGTTCCCGAAATTATCGGATCGAGCAGAAAGATGCATGAGATAAAGGAATCCATAAAAACTGTTGCACCTACAAACACAACTGTTATGATCCGCGGTGAAAGTGGTACAGGGAAAGAACTTGTTGCACAGTCAATTCATCTTCAAAGCGAAAGGAAATATTCTCAAATGGTTTCGGTAAACTGCGGTGCTTTCAGCGAGTCGCTTCTCGAAAGCGAGTTGTTTGGTCACGAGAAAGGAGCGTTTACTGGAGCTTTATACAGAAGGAAAGGAAAACTTGAACTTGCTGATGGAGGAACTCTCTTCCTTGACGAAATTGGTGCTATACATCCTAAAACACAAGTCGAATTGCTACGGGTTATAGAAACAAAAGAGTTTACCAGAGTTGGAGGAACTGAGGCTATTAAAACTGATTTTAGAATAATCTGCGCAACAAATTCGAATCTTGAAGAAGATGTAAGGGAAGGAAGATTTAGAGAAGATCTTTACTACCGTTTGAGGGTTTATTTGATCGAACTTCCGAGCTTAAGGGAAAGAATAAGCGATATCCCGGAATTGACTCAGTACTTTATTGATAAATACAGAAGAAAGATGAATAAACCGATTGAAGGAATAACTCAAGAGGCATTGGATCTTTTGATGAGAAAAAACTGGCCCGGAAATGTTCGCGAACTTGAAAACGCCATTGAACGTGCAATGGTTGTTTCCACCGGAAGAGAATTAACAAAAGATAATTTCTATTTCCAAAAGGATGAGGAATCTCAGATCAGTTCCGGACTGACTCTTGCGGATATTGAGAAACAGCATATTGTTAACGTGTTAAAAGAGAACGATTGGAATATTTCCCTTGCAGCAAAGATTTTGGGCGTTGATAGAACAACAATCTATCACAAGTTAAAAGCCTACGGAATAGAACGTCCTTGATATGGAGTTGCTTACATTATCCACCATTGAGTTTAATTATGAGAGTGAACTCACAGCAATTCAATCAAAATTAAATTCTATTTTTGGCGTTAGGGTCAAGCTTAATAAAATTCGAGATATTGATCTCGAAGCTTTTTATTCTTACGACCGAGGTCAATTCAACGCGGCAAAGATTATTGAAGCAATTTCAGGAGAATGCGAAAATTATCACGTCCTTTTGACTTCCGTGGATTTATTTATTCCTATTTTTACATATGTTTTCGGACTTGCAAAATTAAACGGAAAATGCGCCATTGTTTCTACCCACAGGCTTGATAACGAATTTTATGGACTCCCTGAAAACATAAACCAACTTCGTGACAGAATCGTTACTGAAGTTGTTCATGAGCTTGGTCACTTATTCGGGCTGCAGCATTGTCCAAACTATTACTGCGTAATGACTAGTTCTACATCAGTTGATGAACTTGATCTAAAGGGTAATAACTATTGTCCGGATTGTAAAGCACAAATTGCACTAAAGAACCCCCAAGTTTCTTAAATCTTACTCCCTTGAAAATTGAATTAATTTTTCACTAATTTAGGATTGTGAATCCGATTAAAATACATACCGCATCATTTCGAATTCTTACCTCTCTGATTATTTCGGCATTTATTTTTGTGCTTTCTTCGTCCGTTTTTCACGTTCATAATGTGGACTTAAAAACGCACGGTGTTTCTCTCGAAAAGCCGACTAACGTTGAAGTAGAAATAAACCGGGCAAATTCGAATATCTGTTTTCTAATACACTACTTCACTACAAACTATAATCTGGATTTAATAGAAATTTCAAATGAATCATTTATTGAATCCACTATTGCTATTAATCAGTCCAACTCAATTTCATTTCAAAGTTCATTTCATAATAAGATAAAACTTCGAGGTCCTCCCAAAGCTGTATAAGTACGGCATCTAATCATTTTATTTTTTGACTTAACGGGAGGAAAAATGTATAACAAATCATTTAAGTTTTATTTATTAATATTTTTGTTGGTAATTCTTTCAATAAACGCTTGCAGCGAGGATGATCCTGTTGCTCCGCAGGAAGAGCACTTTAAAGCAATTGGGATGGTAATTGAAACTTCCGGAATTAGAGTTGCATCTATTCTGCGAGGTGAGACAAGCGATACTCTATATGCTTTAGTTAGCGTGGCTTCTGATCATTTTGATGTAAAATTTTACGATGAAGACGAAAACATAGTAGACCCACCGAATGATGAGGATCAAACATTCGATTGGCAGATAGACAATCCGGAAATTTTGGAAGTCTTTCAGGACGAAGCCCACCAAGGAGAATTTGAATTTCACTTACGCGGGAAAGCGGAAGGTTCAACATTCATTGAATTTTTTATAATGCATCTTGGTCATACGGATTTTAGATCAGGAAAATTTCCGGTTAAAGTATCTACGCAATAAATTATTTCAGTGATGATTATATATAAGAATTTTTTAATTGTCCTGTGGTTGATGCCTTCGTTACTTCTCGGACAAGTTATGTTAACTGGAAGAGTGATAGATGCACAATCCGGTGAATCGATTCCCGCCGCCGTAATACATGTCGAGAAACTTAATTATTTCTCAACTACCGATAACGAGGGAAATTTCAGAATAGCCGGATTGGATTCTGCAAAATATACTCTTCATATTTCTCATATAGCGTACGCTTCAAATCACTATCAAATTGATCTTACACTGGGAGAAGTAGAAAAATTAACATTTCCCTTGTTAACTAAAGCTGTAGAAATTTCTCAAGTTGTTGTAACAGGAGAACATTCGCACAGCAAGTTTGATGAGTTAATCGCCTCGGGTAATAAACTTAAGGGTAGAAGACTTGAAAAAAATTTAGGTTTGACTCTCGCTTCCACATTAAAGAATGAAGCAGGTTTAGCAATGAGATCGATGGGACCGGCTCCGGCTCGTCCTGTAATAAGAGGACTGAGCGGCGATCGTGTTATTATTGCGGAGGACGGTAACAAGTCCATAGATCTGTCATCAACTTCTCCAGATCATGCAGTTACGATTGATCCATTCAATCTTGAGAGTATCGAGGTAATTCGTGGGCCTAAGCTTTTATTAAACTCATCTACAACAATCGGGGGAATGGTTAACATAATTAAGCATGAAATTCCAGTTGATCCGCACGATGAAGTTTACTTGACTCTCGGTGGTTACGGTGAATCCTCAAACAAAGGTTATCTTGGCTCAATTATCACCGAAATACCTGTCGATAATTTTATACTTAAAGGCGAATTAAGCCGACGAGTAACCGATGATCTAAATACTCCAATTGGTTTGCTTAAAAACTCATATTCTGAAAATTTAAATTACGGCGGAGGAGCTTCATACCTTTATGAGGACGGATATTCGGGAATCGCATTTAAAAAATTTGAACTCGATTACGGAATCCCCGGTGGATTTATAGGAGCACATCCAAACGGGGTTAATATTGCAATAAACAAACATCGCATTAATTTCTCTTCCAAGTACATCTTCACGGATTTTTTCATCGAAAGTATAAAGCTTGACATTTCGCGCGATTATTACCGACATAAAGAGTTTGAATCAAACGGGGCTATAGGAAGTGAATTCAGAATAACGCATTACAACGGCAGAGCAACATTTAATCATAATAAACTTTTGATATTCGATAAAGGGACATTCAGACTTAACAGTGAACTTCGGGATTTTAACATCGGAGGATTTGTTTTTACCTCACCGGCAAAACTTTACAACCTTTCATTTGCTTTATTCGAAAGCATCTCGCTGGGAAGAATAAACATAGAGCTCGGGGCAAGATTTAATCTGGATAAGATCGAACCAGAAAAACAAAATTATCAAGCTGATATCGGTTTGATAAGAACTCGATATTTCGAAACGTTTTCTCTTTCGGGTTCATTTCTATACTCGCTTAGCGACATCGTTTATATCGGGGCTAATATAAGCAAATCATCAAGAATCCCTACAATCGAAGAACTTTTTTCCGAGGGTCCTCACCTGGCGGCATACTCATATGAGGTGGGAAATCCAGATTTGGCTTCCGAGAGCGGAATAGGAACGGAGTTTTTTATTTATCATCAATTCGATAAATTTAATTTTAACTTAAATATTTTCTATAATGATCTCAGCAACTTTATTATACCACGAAAAACAGCGGAAATAAACTATCAGACATTTCTTCCCGTTTATCAAACTTTGGGTGTCGGTGCAAAAATATATGGCGCCGACGGAAGAGCCGAATGGAAATTATCCCAGGTCTATTCATTGACCGCATCTGCATCTTACACCATTGGAAAGTTTAAAGAAGACGGGAAAAACCTTCCGCAGATCCCTCCTTTAAAAGGATTTATTGGATTTCAATACACAAGAGATAATTTCATATTTAGTTTAAACACCGAAATTGCTGCTGCACAAAAAAATGTAGACCAATTTGAAGAACCAACAGCAGGTTATATTATATTAAACTCATCGGCTCAATATTCCATCAACTCAAGATTAGCTGTTCATAACTTCACTTTTAATATCGACAATCTATTAAATAAAGAGTATCGTAATCATCTTTCGAGAGTAAAATCTGTTCTTCCGGAAGCAGGAAGAAATTTCAGATTAACTTATAAATTATATTTTCACTTTTAAGCTTATATTACATATATTCTTTTTGTTCATCCATTTTTGACAGGCTACAGATGTTAAAAAAAGGCAAACTTCTCAGAAAAGAATTGAGTATGCTTGGTGTCTTCGCAATAGCTACAGGGACGACATTAAGCGGTGGATTTTTTCTGCTTCCCGGTATTGCCGCTGCCGAAGTCGGTCCTGCCGTTGTGATTTCATATCTGCTTGCTGCCATCCCGATGTTTCCGGCAATGTTCAGCATTATTGAACTTGGAACTGCGATGCCCCGTGCTGGAGGAATTTATTACTTTCTTGACAGAACACTTGGACCGTTGTTTGGAACAATCGGAGGAATTGGTACCTGGCTTGCACTGGTACTAAAAGTCTCTTTTGCGCTTGTCGGTATTGGTATTTACTTGACATTGTTCTTCCCGGAAATCGAAATTATTCCGTTAGCAATTCTGATTGCAGCAGCGTTGGGAGTTCTAAATTTTTTTGGATCGAAGAAAAGCGGAAATTTTCAAATCGTTTTGGTCGTGGGCTTATTAACCATCCTCGCTGTTTTTATATTCGGTGGTATTCCCGAAATCAATTATTTCAACTTTAATGGATTATTCGATTCGGGAATGGATTCGATAATTTCGACTGCCGGTTTGGTTTATATCAGTTATGCCGGAATAACTAAAGTCGCAAGTCTTACAGAAGAAGTCAAAAATCCTGAGAGAAATTTAACAAGAGGATTGATACTTGCGTTAATAACCAGCGTTATTATTTATGGACTGGGTACATCGATTATGGTTGGAGTTCTTCCGATTGATCAATTAATCGGCAATTATACACCGGCAGCATCGGCTGCTGAAATTATTTTCGGAAAAACCGGGACAATACTCATTTCAATCGCTGCCGTGCTTTCATTTATTTCCGTCGCAAATGCCGGAACAATGAGTGCATCAAGATATCCTTTGGCAATGAGCCGTGATCATATAATGCCTGAAAAATTCAGACAATTAAGTAAATTCGGAACACCGGCATTTTCGATAGCCGTAACAGTATTTTCAATTGTAATAATTTTGCTTCTTCTTGATCCTGCAAAAATCGCAAAGCTCGCCAGTGCGTTTCAGCTTCTTATGTTTGCATTCGTTTGTCTTGCCGTGATTGTTATGCGCGAAAGCAAGATTGAATCTTACGATCCAGGTTACAAATCACCTTTCTATCCATGGATGCAGATCATCGGTTTAGTCATACCCTTCTATCTGATTTTTACAATGGGATGGCTATCGACAGTATTCACAATCTCGTTAATTATTCTCGGGACAATCTGGTTTAGAACTTATGCAAAAGACCGTGTGATTAGAAGCGGTGCAATCTACCATATTTTTGAAAGATTGGGACAACAAAGATACGCAGGATTGGATAGTGAACTGAGAGGAATACTTAAAGAAAAGGGATTAAGGAAAGAAGATCCTTTCAACGAAATTGTTGCAAGAGCATCTGTTATAGATCTTGAATATGAAGCAATTTTTGAAAAAGCTGCGGAACTAGCCGGAGAAAAACTTCAATCTCATATCGCCTTAAGTGCCGAGAAGATAAAAGTAAAATTTCTTGAAGGAACTAAGATAGGAGCAACACCGGTTACGCACAAAGTTGCACTCCCTCATTTTAGATTTGCGGATATTTTTCAGCCTGAACTAGTTCTTCTTAGAGCAAAAAAGGGAGTCCACATTAATGTTTACGACCCAATTTCAGGTGAAAAAGAAGATAGACAGCTTGTAAATGCAATTTTCTTTTTAGTTAGTCCGGAGAATAATCCTACACAACATTTGAGAATTCTCGCTCAGATTGCCGGCAGAGTTGATGATGATAATTTTATGCACGACTGGATGAACGCAAAAGATGCCGTTGACCTTAAAGAAACTCTTCTCTATGACGATCGTTATCTGAATGTTCTGCTCAGCCAGGAGAATTTTACTTCACAACTAATTAATCGGAAGCTTCGAGAAGTTAAAATTCCAAAAGGATGCTTGGTTGCTTGTATAAGAAGGGATGCGACTATAATTGTTCCACAGGGTGAAACAAGGCTCCTCGAAAATGATGAATTAATTATTATCGGCGAGCCGGATGGGATGAAAGAATTTCGTGAAAAATTTAAGGTTTAGAATGAACAAATCAAATATTATTTCATATAATTTTAATGAAGTGCCGGAGGTAGAAAGCATTAAACGTTCCGAAGAATTTTATCATATGATGAAAAAAAGACGAACTATAAGAACCTTTTCAAACCGAAAGGTAAATGACAAAATAATCATTAACTGCATAAAAACAGCAGCTTCGGCTCCAAGTGGTGCAAACCAGCAGCCTTGGCATTTTGTGATTGTTACAAATCCCGATATCAGGAAAAAGATAAGAAGCGCTGCAGAAAAAGAAGAAAGAGAATTTTATGGAGGACGTGCGCCTGAAGAATGGTTAAATGCCTTGAAAAAATTTGAAACTGACGAACATAAACCCTTCCTCGAAGAAGCAAGTCATTTGATAGTTGTTTTTCAAAAATCTTATGATATTGACAACAAAGGAAATAAAACTAAGATATACTACAGTAAGGAATCTGTCGGAATTTCAACAGGTATGTTGATTACTTCAATTCACAATGCCGGATTGGTTTCTTTAACTCATACTCCCAGCCCGATGAATTTTCTTAACTCTATTCTTAATCGACCGGAAAACGAAAAACCGTTTTTGATTATAGCTGCCGGCTATCCTGCCGAAGAAACAAAAGTGCCGGATATAAAGAAAAAATCTTTCGAAGAAATAACAACGTTTGTATAATGCAGATGAAAAATTATTTCTTCAGCACCACCTCGTACAAATCCGATCTTCTGTCATTCCAATTTAAAGTTGTTCCGCTTTTTCTGCTTCGCTTAAGTACTTCTAAATCCACGTCGTGAATAACGACGGTTTCAGTATTTGGAGTACACTCGGCTGCTATACCGTCCCTCGCAAAAGCGAAATCGGATGGAGTGAATATTCCCGATTGAGCATATTGTATATCCATATTTTCAACTTGAGGAAGATTACCCACGGTCCCTGCCATTGCTACATAAACTTGATTTTCGATACATCTTGCTTGAGCACAGTATCTAACCCTCAAATAACCTTTTCTTTCATCGGTACAGAAAGGAATGAAAATAATTTGCGCACCTTTTTCCACTGCAATTCTGCTTAATTCGGGAAATTCCGCATCATAACAAACTTGAATTGCAATTTTACCCACATCTGTATCAAACACTTCTATTTTGTCTCCCGGCACAACTCCCCACCACTTTCTTTCATTAGGAGTTATGTGAATCTTGTATTGCTTTCCGATTTCTCCATTTCGTTTAAAGAGAAAGGAAACATTGTAAAGTCTATCGTTCTCGTTAATAAAATGTGAACCGCCTATAATGTTGATGTTGTATTTAACTGCCAGGCTTGAAAACAACTCAAGATAATCATCAGTGAAACTTGCCAACTCTCTCGCAGCTAAACCAGGCTGCTTATTATCTACGAAAGAAAGCAGCTGAGTTGTAAGCAGTTCGGGGAAAAGTACGAAATCAGATTTATAGCCCGATGCTACATCTACAAAATATGTGCATTGGTTGCCGAACTCTTGAAAATTATCAATTGCCCTCATCCGATATTGAACCACGCATATTCTTACCGGGCGTGACACGTGCCATCTTTTTCGCGGGTGAGGAGAATAGTTTAAATTTGTCCATTCCAAAAGTGTTGCATATCCGCCTGATTCTTTATCGGATTCCATATAGCTGGGAAGAAGACGTTTAAGCACAAATCCATTTGAAGTTTGCGTAGTAAGTACAGGATCGAACAGTGCTTTGTGTGTTACTTTATCTACATATTCTTCCACCGTCAATTTATTCTTGTGCTCATAATATCCCGGAAGTCTGCCGCCAATTACAATTCTCATAAGATTATACTGCCGCGCAAGTTCTTTGCGTGCATCATAAAGTCTTCTTGCCAATTTCATTCCGCGATAACGAGGATGAACCATTATCTCTATTCCGTAAAGTGTATCTCCTTCCGGATTATGATTTGTTATTAATCCCTTATTGCTAATATCCTGCCAGTTGTGTTCTTCGCCGTATATATCGAAATCGATTATTAAACTGGAAGACGAAGCAATAATTTTTCCCCGATATTCCACACAGATTTGACCTTCCGAAAAAATTTGAAGCTGACTCTCAAACTGTTCCTTTGTCCATGGTTTCATTCCCGGAAAACATTTTAATTGTAGTTCAACAAGCTGCTCAAAATCTTTAATATTTAATGCCCTTACAGCAATTCTTTTCTGAAACAGTTTGAGATTCTTTATTGACATATTTTATTCCCTTTCACTTTTTGTTAATAATATATAATTTTCCTGAATATAAAATCTAGTTGATGAAAAATCGGCAAAATTGTGCTTTTGTGAGTGAGAACAAATAGTACTCAAAACTGTCGATTTTCTTTGATAATGTACATTTTTGTTACTAAATTGTTTGATATCGTTTAAGAGGGTTATTACATTTTCAAACAAACTAAGGGAGGTAACATGAAAAAACTATCTATTGTCCTTTTAATTCTTGCTTTTGTTTCCACAGTTACATTTGCCCAAGACAAAAAAATGGGTGTTTCAGTTCAAGGTGCTTTAGTACTACCTATGGGTGACTTCGGTGATGTGGCTGAAATGGGATTCGGAGGTACAGGTACTTTCTTGTATAATTTAAACAAGAACTTATCAATTACCGGAACAGTTGGCTATATTTCTTTCAGTGGGAAAGATGATATTGGTTTTGATGACTATTCATTCTCAATGATTCCGATTTTAGCCGGTGTTCGTTACTACTTCGCTCCGGATAACTTCAAACCCTATGTTAGCGGTCAATTAGGTATCTATTCAACTTCTGTTTCTTATACTGTCCCTTCATACACACTCTTTGGTGTTACATATGGCGGTGGTGAAGTTGATGCTTCAGATTCTGAATTCGGTTTTGCTTTCGGCGGCGGTTTCTTAATGCCCCTTGGTACAAGCATGAATTTAGATGTTAACGCTGCTTACAATATTGTAAGTGATGCAGACTTTTTAGGTGTCAATGTTGGTGTTAACTTTGGTCTTTAATATTCTTTAGCAAGAATAATTATTTTTAGGCGGCATTTCGAATAGATTTGTCGCCTTTTTTATTTTAAATTAAAGTTGTTATAAGAGCTTTTAATGAATCGCTATCAGGAAATTGAAAACGTCTTTCTACTTCAAAAAAAGAACAAGCTGAATATAAACTCATCTTCAGCCGACATCAGAAAGAAAAAATTAAACAAACTGCTTGATGCAGTCCTTGATAATCAATCAGAACTTATTAAAGCGGCTTCAAAAGACCTATCACGCTCGGAGACTGAGACGAAGATCATAGAAATTTTCCCTTTGGTAAGCGAGATACGTCATATTAAAAGAAATTTGTCCCGTTGGATGCGAGCGAAATACTCTTTACCACCGTTGACACTTTTTGGCACATCCGGAAAAATTGAATTTGTTCCTAAAGGACAGGTGCTGATTATTTCTCCATGGAACTATCCAATTTTACTTACACTTGCTCCACTCGCAATGGCAGTCGCCGCCGGAAATTGTATAATTGTAAAACCATCCGAATTCTGTCCTGAAATTGTCAACGTAATACAAAAAATAATTAGTAAATTTTTTGATGAAGATGAAATTTCTTTAATAACAGGTGAAGCAGATACCGGCAGATATCTGGTTTCACTTCCTTTCGATCATATTTATTTTACAGGAAGCAGCAAAGTTGGGAGGGAAATTGCAAAATCAGCGGCAGATAATTTCACTTCGACCACGCTAGAACTTGGCGGAAAGTCTCCGGTCATTATTGGCAGCGACGCTGATTTATTAAATGCGGCATCCAAAATTGTTTGGGGAAAATTTATTAACTGCGGACAAACCTGCATTGCGCCCGATTATGTTCTAATTCCATCAAACAAACAAAAAGCGTTTATTGAGTTAGTCAAGAAAAAAATAGAAAATCACTATGGATCGATCTTTGAAATTTCAACTAACAGAGACTATGGTAGAATCCTTAACGTGCGTCACACGAAGAGATTGATAGATTTAATAGAAAATGCTCTTGCAAACGGAGGAATAAACGAGATTCCCTTCAATTCGGTTATCGAGGAAAGATTTATTTCTCCGGCGGTAATCACAAACGTTAATATGGAAATGGAAATAATGAAAGAGGAAATCTTCGGTCCTATCCTTCCGGTTATAAATTATAGTTCACTTGATGAAATATTTGAGACTATTAAACAAAACGGGAACCCGTTGACAGCTTATATATTTTCTCACGATTCTGATTTTATAAGAAGTTTGAAACATAATTTTACACCGGGTTCATTTGCCATTAACAACGCTGTTGTTCAATATGCAAATTACAAATTACCGTTTGGTGGAGTGAAGCAGAGCGGTTTTGGTAAATCCCACGGATTTTACGGCTTCAGATCATTTTCAAACGAAATCCCTACTTTAAGGCAATTAACACCTTCTTCGGCAAAACTGCTTTATCCGCCGTATTCGAAGATGAAGCAAAAATTGATAGATTTTATGATAAAATTTTTATGATTCTCAAATAATGATTGCATTATTAATTTGATAATTGTAATTTAATCGGAAAAATATTTCTGGTTATCATGACTGTAATATTCTCAAAAAAATGTGAGTTAGCGCTCCAGGCTGTGTTGTTTCTTTCAATAAAAGATAGAGAAAGGATTTTCAATGCTGCAGAGGTTTCCGCCGAACTTAAAGTGCCGAAAGAATTTGTCTCAAAAATGCTTCAGATTTTAACCGACAGCGGAATTGTCGGTTCACGCAAAGGAAAAAACGGCGGATTTTTTCTCAATAAACATCCCAGAGACATTCGTCTCATCGATATAGTTGAAGCGATCGACGGCAGATCCGTGTTCGAAAATTGTGTGTTGGGTTTTCCGGGGTGTTCCAATGAGAATCCATGTCCGGTACACAACACATGGGGAAAATTGAGGGATCAAGCACTGAAAATGCTCACGGCAGAAACTCTGGAAGATTTAAGCGATAAGACTAAGAAGAAGATTTCTAATCTTTAATATTTTCTAACATTGTTTCAACTATTAGAATAAGATGGGAATTACTTCTGCTAACTTAATTCTTGCGTACAATTTCGCAATAAAAGTTTTCCGGATGAATAAATTATAAGATTGATTCTGAGCTATAAGTCTTTCTTCGAAAATTTTAGTATCGATAATACAAACGGTACTAAAAACCATATCAGAAGTATGAGAAATGATATAAACGTCCCAAATGTTTTACCAAAAAAATTCTCAAACACAGCTCCTGTATATCCCATCAAGGCAGATATGTCGAATTCGAGAATGACTAAAATTCTTCCTAAGTCAACTGGGTTTGCAATTATTAAACCGAGAGCGATTTTTTCAATTGGATAATCCTGAAGAAGCTGCAGTAAAAACAATATCATTCCGTCATAGAGAATTCCAAAAAAGAGCCAAATGAATATCGAAATACCTAAACCCTTCAATTTATCTTCGTTAACCGCAGCGATAAAAAAAGAGAATCCTGTAAAGATAAATATCTGAATAACTCCTGTGTATAAAAGGGCACTTAAAATTTGAAGTGATTCCGAGAACATATTAAAATTAATAAGCACAGGAAGTCCAACTCCTATCAGAAAACTTAATGTCAACGGAATGATAAGTCCAAAATATAATCCCGCAAAAAGTACCGATCTGTTGACTGGCTGGGTGAGCATGAAGACCATATAATTTTTATTGTTATAGAAATATACCGTTCCGAATACAATGCAAATTAACGGGTTAAGAATAATTGTAATGTTGAGCAGACTTAACATTACTTTTGACGAATCACCAGAAAAAGAAATAAGCCAATAAGATGCAGCCGAATAAAACAAGAATAAACCGATTATCCATTTGCTTCTTAGATTATCGTGCATTTGGTACTTTATTATTTTCGCAATGTCTCTCATCATGATCTTCTCAACATTACTGATGCTATCGATCGTTCAAGATTATGTTCACCGGTATGGATGATTAAATTATCAAGCGATCCATTAAAATAAATTTTCCCATCAAGTAGAAAAATTATATTCTGTGCAAGATCTTCCAATTCGCTTACAATGTGAGATGTAAATAAAATTGTTTTACCAGCGTTATTTTCCTTTTTAATTTTATCCTTCAAAATACTGCTTGAAACGGGATCAAGTCCTGCTGTCGGTTCATCCAAAATTAAAATGGGGGGATCAAAAAGAAATGCAAGAGCAGAACTTACTTTTTGCAGAGTTCCTCCCGAAAGTGTCTTAACTCTTTTATTCATTTCTTTCGGTAGATAAAACTGTTCTATCAACTCTTCGTCGAGATTATTGGATTGATTTCTTAATTCTTTAACGAGTTCAAAAATATGTTTAACAGTTAAATTTTCGGGAAAGCTTGCATGTTGAGGCATATAGCCGATTAGTGAACGGTAGGAACTTTCACCATTAATTTCGTTTCCATTAATAAATATTTTACCTGAATAATTTTTAACCAACCCGAGAAGAATCTTAATCAAAGTTGTTTTGCCGGAGCCATTAGGCCCGACTATATAAGTAATTTTACTTTTGGGAATTTTAAGATCGATCCCCTTCAACACGTTCAACAAACCGTATGACTTATGTAATTCTGAAATAGCAATCATTATAATTTATTCATCGAGGGAAAATTATCAATTAATGTTTCCGGTGTTAAAACAGGGAAAATTTTTTCTGCCGAATCGAGTATTCCTACAAACAAACTCCTCAGAAGAACAAGTGTCGGGCGATTTTTCTCAACTATAAGTGAATATAGTTTCACCGGTCTATATGGTATATCGCCAATTCCGTTTCTATCCAGGTCATAACCGGAATATTCCGACCAGTAGTTGTTATTGAAACTGTTGTAGTTTCTTGTACTGTTTGTTGCAACATCAAACGAATTACCAATAAAGTTATTTTTCTCGAATGAGTTATCCATGGAATTTGCCATCAGTCTTATTGCCCAACCGTTTTCCAGAAAATTGTTGTAATTTATCTCGACTCTGTTTGAGCCCTCAATATATATTCCGGAAGAATTTTTATAGAATGTGTTATTATAAATCTTGCTGTCAGTAATATCTTTAATGAGAATTCCGTAAGAAGCTCCGCCCCAATTATGCGTAAATTTATTGTTAGTCATTTCAACATTTCGTGTGAACATTACTGCGACACCTGCTCCGTTGTAACTGAATTCATTTTGGGAGTACGTACAGTTATCCGAAAACATGAAATGAAGACCATATCTTAGGTTATGTTCACTTATATTATTATTGATTTTACTCGATTCGACAAACTCAAAATAAATACCATCGCGGTGACCGCTTATATAATTTCCTTTAATTTCTATATCCTTACAGTACCAAAGATGAATACCGTTTCCGGACGAAGCTTCGGATTTCTTTTCTGCTGTAATTTTATTGTTAAGAATTCTACAACCAGATGACTTTGCGAGGTAAACTGCAAAAAAATTCTTCTCAAAAATATTGTCGGATATTATACAGTTATTCACCTCATCTAATTTTATCGCAGCGTTATCATCTATAAAACTTACACCGGAATTAATGAATTTGATTTTCTTAATAATGACGGAATCGCTTACCACTGTAAATATTTCACAACTATCCTCCCCGTCAATAACCGGAAAATCAATTCCAATTATTGTTATTGGTTTCTCGATCAAAATATTTTTTTCTTTATAAACATCATGACTGATCATAATTGTATCGTAAGGAGAAGCAAATTCCAGAGCCGATTTAATTGAAGTAAACCGTTCTCCCTTGCCGACTTTAAGCTCGCCTCCATAAACAGAAGATAAGAGTAGAAGTATATGGATTAAAAAGATGGATTTATTCCCATTGCTTCTTAACATAATTTACCAATTCATTCCAAGTGATTTTTTCACCGCCGAACTCACTTTTTATTTTTTCGAGTTCATCTACACTTGAATAAGCACTTAGATATAATCCCATGGGACTTCTTAATTGTTTGCTTAAAAGAAAATATGCATCATTGTGATTTATCAGTTGATGGGTACCGGCAAAATCAGTCACCCACTTTGAGTCAACTTCATTGTTTCCCAGTTCCGATTCATACGCGGCAAGGCATTCAATTGAATCGAACTTAAAAATTTTTCCTTTACCTGTTATAAGTTCCGTTCCAAATTTGTTTTCAATTATCGTCATCATACAATAATCGCAGTTATCATTTCCATAATTTATCGGAACAGGTTCTTTGCTGCATGCGGCAAACAGTAATAATATCAAAGCTGCTGCTAATTTTACACTAAGACGTTTTTTTCTTTTCTTCATAAATTTCTCGTATGAATATGAAGCTATTGATAAAAGTAATGCTGCACCTATTAAAATCCCCCCAACACCGGGAAGTGAAACAGCAGTAATATTTAGCAGCTGTTTTGAACCTATCAGCGGAGGCTGATAAGCCATTCCCGGTACTTTTATCGGAGCATTTGGATTTAGATTATGTCCGTAATCATATTCCCACATATAAAAATCATATAAACCCACGAGAAGAAATAAAATTAAAATTATATTCCAAGCTAATAGTAGTTTTTTCTTTTTCGTAATTATTACTATTGCACCGAAAAGGATCATAAAGATGAGAACAAATGGAATAATTTTTAACTCCGGGATTGCATCAGGATCAATTTCTTTCATTCCGATATAGTGATTTAGTTTATTTAGATTATTTAAATCGTGCTCATTTTCTCCCCTTATTTCATCAGCCCAGATTCTCAATCCCATCCCTTCTGGGTACTGCGGAGCATCAAGATCGATTGTCCAAATCGGGAAGAAATAGGATGCCGCCAACAGCAGCATCCCAAAAGCAAATATTATTATACTTTTTTTTGATAATTTATTTTCAGCATTCATCCTAAATCCTAACTTCTCTTTTATCGTAATAGGTTCTTCTAATTATAACTTAACTCCGTGCTGCTGCCAACACCGCCTATTCTAATGTAACCCTGCATTTCCTGATGAAGTGCGGAACAAAAATCAGTACAATAGAATGGATAAACTCCTTCCTTAGTCGGTTCCCAAACTGCTGTTCTGGTCTGACCCGGCATAATCAGCAATTCTGCTGTTCTCATTCCTTTTACAGCAAAACCGTGTGGGATATCCCAATCCTGTTCAAGGTTTGTAATATGGAAGAAAATTTTGTCCCCGACTTTTGCACCTTCAATATTATCCGGTTTAAAGTGTGTCCGTGTCGTCGTCATATAAATATGAAGTTCATTTCCGCTGCGTTCAACTCGTGTTTCCTGTTCTGACTTTACTCCGAATTGATGAGTGTTTTTCTCAAGCTCAAAGATCTTTTTCTGTTTATCCATCAAGATTTCCGCTGGAATTGCCTGTGCATAGTGTGGTTCGCCTATAGTTGGAAAATCCAGCAGAAGTTTCATTTTATCGCCGGAGATATCTATTAACTGAGCAGACTGACATAATTCAGGTCCGGTCGGAAGATAACGATCTTTTGTGATTTTGTTCAAAGCAACCAAGTATTTTCCGAATGGCTGTTTGCTATCGCCGCCGGGGATCATCAAATGTCCGATCGAATAATAAGACGGAATTCTATCGACAACCTCCCATGTTCCCAGTTTCCATTTAACAACCTCGCTTGAAATAAATGCCGAAGTGTAAGCAAATCCGTTTCCGTCAAATTCTGTATGCAGAGGACCTAAGCCAGGATTTTCAACTTCACCGGCAACAACCGATTCATATTTTAACACGGGAATTCCGAACATATCCGCAATAAAATCCTCGTTCTCTATTGCCTGCATCATCTTTGTAAACGAATGAACTGGAATAACCGTTGCAAGTTTTCCGCCTGCTACTATATATTCTCCCGAAGGATCAACGTCAACACCGTGGGGTGATTTTGGTGTGGGTAAATAATAAATAATTCCCGGACAATCTTTCGGATCAAGAACCAGAACACTCTCTTTCTTTTCCGAATAAGCAGTGTGAGAGTTATCATCGTAATAATTTCTATAATACTCCGATGGATATATTTTACCTTTACCTTGATTAATATATTCTTCGGCTTTCTTCCAGTTAACCGCAGCTATAAAATCCTTATCATTCTGCGAGGCATTTATTTCGAGAAGAGTATTTGCTTGTTCGCTATTATAAGAAGTGAAGAACGCCCAGCCATGTGATGGACCTCTGCCCGCATGAGCTAAATCGTAATCGAAGCCCGGAACCAGAATCTGAAATGCCAAATCCATGTTTCCCTCTTCTTGATCAATTTTTATGAACGACAACGTTCCTCTGAAATTCTCTTTGTAAGAAGAAATCGGAACATCTCTTTGAGGAACAGGAACACTGAACCTTGTTGATGCCACGATATATTCTGTATTCATTGTGGTAAAAGGTGAACCATGATTTCCTCCAGAATTTGGGATTTCTAAAATTTCTTTTGTTTCGAAAGTGCTTAGATCGATTCTTGCAACACGAGGTGTGTTATTAGCATTTATAAATAACCATCTTCCGTCCGGAATGCCGTCGGTTTGTGAAAGTTCCGGGTGATGTGCATCATCCCAAGGAATTTCGCCATAGGAGGTTTGCAGCATTGCTTTTGTTTCTGGAGTGTATCCGTATCCGTTTTCTGGATATTGTGAAAAGACAGGTATGATCTTAAATAGTCTTCCGGAAGGCAGACCATATACAGTAACCTGACCGCTGAACCCTCCTGACATAAATGAATAGAACTCGTCATATTCGCCTGGAGCTACGTAAACTTTTTCCGCGGCATCGCTTGCCCCGGGTTTACTTCCGTTTTCTGCACATGCGGAAAGCATAATTAAAAGAAGCAGTGCAACTGAAATAATTGGGAGTTTCTTTAACATAGTGTTTTCTCCTGGTTTTAGTTATTTGGATTCTTTTCTTAAGTATTCCAGTAATGCTCTTGCATCTTCTTCCGTTACGTTTTGGAAAGTCATCTGGTTAGCGTACATTGCCAGCATTTTCCTTGCTTCGGGATGCCGTTTTGTCATTTCTTCGGGATTAAGTATCATATTTAAGATGTATTCAGGCGTTCGGCTTTCGGTAACACCTCGGAGTGCAGGTCCGGTATAACGTTCGTCAAGTTTGTGACACTGTGCACACTTTGCAACGAAAACCTCTTTGCCGGAAGCTGCTTTTATTTCGTCGATTCCTGCCAATTGAATTTTTTCCTTTATTGGACCGATACCGTTCTCGAGTTCAAAAACTGTAAGTCCTAATTTTTCCGCCATCTTCTGTTTCGCGTCGTCCGGATTGCGGGTTGCTGTTTCCGAACTGCCCTCGTTTCCGCATGATGTTAGAATTAATAACGATGCCAAGAATAGGAGTAGAGTAATTTTTTTCATAACTTTTCCTTTTTTTTAATTAAGAATTATTATTCTGATTTTATTACAAAAAATTTTTCAACGTTTCAATTTCTCTATTTTCCAAATTTGTAAGCAGTTTTTCCCAATCATCAAAAAGAGGACAGGTTCGACCGATGCAGGAATCATAAATGCCGATAATACAACCCTCCCAAATAGAATTATTCTCGTAACTATTAATAATCTCTGCTAATTTACTATCAGAAGAAATTTCAGAAAGCGTAAACCCGCCGCCCTTACCTTTCTTCGAGTGAAGAAATCCGTCTCTTGAAAGTGACTGAAGAATTTTTGAAACAAACTCTCGTGGAAGATTCAACTCTTCTGCAATAGTTCCTGCAGATATTATTTGCTCTTTTCTGTTAAGCATAAATAACATTATCCTAATACTGTATTCGGTTTTTTTGCTAAACAACATAAATGGTATTGGATGTCCTATTTAAGTTCACTTTTTCACATCATTTCAAAGTTATAGATTTTTAGTACTCGGAATAATAATCAGAATAAATTATCTGATTTCAATATACGAACTTATTAGCGGCTTGTCAACAGAAAATTGTTATAACTTGAAAAAACGAATTGCGATTTGAAATATTTAAGTATCGCAAGCATCGTCACTTTTAACGGCATCGATTTTGCCATCGAGTTCTTCCAATTGATCGCCGAATAATTCTTGAATCAACGGAAAAACTTCCCTTTCCTCGAGACGGATATGTTCACTGAGCAGAAGCGCAAAATCGTTCATTGTATCTATTTTTTCGTCGCTTGTTTTGACTTGCTCATAGAGCTGTTCGATTTTAATGTGTTGATCGAGAAGTTCATCAATTAATGCGTCAAGATTTGAATCTTTCCCTCTTACGAATGGGAAAAGAATTTCCTCTTCGTTTTTAAAATGGGGTTTCAACTCTGTCTTATAAGCATTATCTAAGTATTCTATTTTTCCTTGAACATCGGTGGGGAGTCCTTTATACTTCGGCGCATCATTTTTTAAAAGCTGCGAAAGTAACAATCCATGATGATGATCATGTGAAAGTGGAATTAATGCGTTATGACGTTTCATTTTCTAAACAGTCCTTTCATATAATTATCCGGTTTCATTTGATTTTCACTAATGTAGAAATCAGCGCATGCAGAATCAACAAAAAACACATTTATTTCCGATTTCAGTTGACAAATTCATCCGAATAAATTAAGTTATAATCAGAATTTTTTATCTGTTTATGTAATATGGCAAAAAAATATATAAAAAACGACGAGCCTAAGGTTCAGAAATACAGATTTTACGTCCAGATTCTATTTGTAATTATTTCTTTATGGATAGGATATGAATTCATTCTTTTCACATCTTTCTTGGAATCAGGGGGAACCACAACTTTTTACGAACGGCCTCCCGGTGTTGAAGCATTCCTTCCGATAAGCGCGTTGATGAGCATTTACTATTTCTTTTTATCAGGAACCATTCATCCGGTTCATCCTGCGGGGTTTTTTATTCTTATAGCGATAATAAGTGTTTCTTTTATTTTCGGAAAAGCTTTTTGCAGTTGGATTTGTCCTGTTGGTTTTTTATCGGAAATGGTTGGTGATTTCGGGGACAGATTTTGGAAGAAGCTTTTTAAGAAAAAATTCAGAATGCCCCGGTTGCTCGATTACCCGCTCAGAAGTTTGAAATATTTGCTGCTTGGATTTTTTGCTTTTTCAATATTCGTATCGATGACAGAACTATCGCTTAAGTACTTTTTGGACTCTCCATACAACATAATTGCAGATGTGAAAATGTACTACTTCTTCGCCGAGATCTCACAATTTTCACTCATTGTCATTGCAGTCTTATTTATGCTGTCGATTTTCATAAGAAATTTTTGGTGCAGATATTTGTGTCCCTACGGAGCATTGTTAGGAATCTTTTCTTTACTAAGTCCAAACAAAATTAAGCGGAATGAAATAAGCTGCATCGACTGCAACCTGTGTGCAAAGGCTTGTCCTTCAAATATAAAAGTAGATAAAGTAAAAACTGTTATCTCCGACGAATGTTCAACTTGTATGAGCTGCGTTGATGTTTGCCCGGTTAAAGATACACTAAGTCTTCAATTTGTCCCTAAAAAGAAAAAGTTAAACGGAAAATATGTGCTTGCCGGAATATTAGTAATCTATTTTTGTATAGTTGGTTTTGCTATGTTTAGCGGAAACTGGCAGAATGGGGTGAGTAAAGAGCAATATATTATTCACTACAAGCAGATGAATTCTATTGGTCATCCGAGAAGTACGGCAGATATCGAACGTTTGAACAAAGAAGCAATGAGATAATTCAATGTAATCCCGCCGAAGAACAATGCTTAGTAATCAAATCGGAAAACTAATAGTAATTGGTTAACAAAAGCTGCAGATTATTAAAATGAGACCTTGCCACATCGGATTCAATTAGGTATATTAGCTCAAAATCATTTAACCGAGCAGACGATGAAAATAGACAACAAGTTATTAAGATGGTCGCTCTTCGGAGGATCGGTGTACTTTTTTATAGTTTGTGCAGTTCATCTTTTTAGTTTAAAAATTCCTTTCTTCAATATTTATTTCAGCCTAAGTGCATACTCTTATCAAAACATCATTATATCTTTTCTTGCATTCGGATGGGGAATGTTTTTTCTATCGGCTTACTCGAGTGTTAAGAATTATGAGTTAACTTCAACAAAATATGTTATTATTGCTGCATACGCTGCTGTATTAGGAATGCTTATCATTAACGGTTTTATAGATTTTGAAGAATTCGGGAAGAAAATTGTTATAAGCTATTTTTGGTTACAAACAATTCTCTTTCTTCTTTATCCAACTTGGTTGTTGATTTTGTATTTGCAAATGAATAAACGTCAAGAATATCAACAGTCGAATAAATTTCAGAACGTCCAATTCCCCAAGCAACAAAAAGCACACACCCAGTACAATTCCGAACAGGAATGGTATGCCAGAAAATGGCGCTAAGCTAATAATATTTTATTCCCAAATTTATAATCACGGCTTAGATATAAATTAGTTTATTGCATATAAATAAGGATTTTTTAAAGTTTCGGTGTTGATTTTTGGTATTTAAATTATTCGGATAATGTGTCTTTATTTTTGAAGGCAATATATTATTATTTATAAATGAGGGTACAATGAACAATAATGGGATTATCGATCATACGAAACTTTACAGACTTCCATGGAATCTGCCCGATAATGCGATTTCTTGGCTCGAGCCGACTGCATTATGCAATCTTCACTGCGACGGATGCTACCGCAAAAACGAAAACGTTCACAAATCATTCGAAGAGGTTAAGCACGAACTAGATATTTTTCAAAAATACCGTACATCCGACTGTATTTCTATAGCGGGTGGTGATCCTCTACTTTATCCGGAAATTATTGAACTTGTCGCCGAGATTAAAAACAGAGGAATGAAACCAATCATAAACACAAACGGAAAAGCTCTCACAAGGGATCTGTTAAAAGAACTTAAGAAAGCCGGAGTGTTTGGATTTACTTTTCATGTGGACAGCAAACAAGGGCGCGGGTCCGAATGGAAGGGCAAAGATGAAGTCGAGTTGAACGAACTTCGTTACCGCTATGCGAGAATGGTTGCCGACGAGGGAAATATTGCATGTTCCTTCAACTCAACTGTGTATGAGGATACAATTCAATATGTGCCTGATTTAATTCATTGGGCTCACAGAAATATTGATATCGTTCAGACAATGGTGTTTATTGCATTTAGACACGTTGTTCCTAATCTTCCTTTTGATTGGTATGCGGGGGGACAGAAAGTTAACTGGGATGAAATAATGTATCACTCGGATTCAAAACGAAATGTTGATATTCTTTCCACAGACGTACTTAAAAAAGTTAGAGAAAGGTTTCCGGAGTTTACTCCCGCCGCTTACTTGAACGGAACAGTCAAACCGGATTCTTTTAAATGGCTGCTTACCGAAAGAGTAGGCACTAAGAAGAAGATATACGGTTACCTAGGACCAAAGTTTTTGGAACTGATGATGATAATGCATCATTTCTTCAAGGGAACTTATCTTTCATATGCCACACCAAAATTAACTAGAAAAGGAAGAGTCTCGATGCTTCTTTTATGGCCTTTTGATAAGGGATTGAGAAAAGCATCTAAAATTTATTTAAAGAATCCTCTCAGGTTGTTTATGAAAGCTTATATGCAGACTATTATGTTCATCCAACCCGTTGACTTTACAGAAAAGGGGGAACAAAGCATGTGCGACGGTTGTCCCGATATAACGGTTTACAAAGATCAGCTTGTTTGGTCGTGCAGACTTGAGGAACAGGTTCAATACGGAACATGGCTTACAACTGTTCCTAAAAAGAACTATTAAACTTGTACTTGTTTAATTCTTTCTTTGCGGTTTTTGCGAGAAAACAAAACCAAAGTTCTGGCAAAGCCGCAAAGTTTATATTTCTTTACTTGTTTTTCCCCCTTTTTGTGAATCAACATTTATAGTAAAAGAACCGTCTCCTTCAATAAGCCAGATCGCAACCACAGAAGATTTCCCTTCAATTCTCTCGACGGTCAATTTCCCTGGATTAAATTTTTGCTCCGAATAATTTGTATCAAACTTTGATTCTTTTATTCCTCCGGAAATTACTTTGCCGCCTTTGATGGAAATCCAATCGGGTCTGCTTATTTTGTTTTCGACATCCACCATCAATCGTGTAGGAATAACTCCGTTATTATATATCTCAACTGTCACTTCATAGAGATTTCCGCCGAGTTTTTTCTTATCAACTAAATTTATTTCCAATTCAGGAAGATAGGATGCCTGAAGCAAAGTGAAAGCCATATTCCTGTGACATTCTTCCTCAAGAAGAAACGAAGGGGGCATCCTGCTGAACTGCTTTTTGTAGCCTCCGACCTCAACCTTTCCGTACTGTGGATGATCAACTTCTTCCCAACCTACAAATGCCTCGCCGAATAAAAGATATTTGTTAAACTTGTATCTTTCTTCACTGCTTTCTTCTCTTTTAACTTCTGTTCTGAACATGTTAAATGTCGACCAAAGTTCATTTACATAAGCCATAATTCCAAGGCCGGAATAATGCCAATCGGTTTCGCCCCCGTAAACAGTATAAAGATCTTTGAAAGTTGTCATATTTCTGTAACCGGGAATTATCTTCTCGCCTTTTTCTCCTACCATGTTGAATAATCTATCATCATCACGGTATGTTTTATCTTCCTTTGCGCCCGGACCGTGAAGAATCATTCCGCCGGCGTTGTGATAGGATTGAGAAGCCAAAATATTCGGATGAGATTTTATGAAATTTCCAATAGCATATGATTCGGGCAGACTGAAAGGGAACCTGTCCGAACCATACTGGATATAGTGCGGTCGCCAAAACCAGCCCCAGTTTCTGTTTGGATCATAGTAACCGTCCCCATCTTCGTTAATTCTTCCGTCACCGTCATTATCAAATCCCTCGGACCAAAAAACTTCGTACTCGCCGGGTTCATTGGGTTCACATCTAATCATTACTTCGGGAAAATCCGGATGAGTCTTCCATCTTCCGCTTGAGGATTTAATTCTCATCTGAGTAATGTGTCCGTCGCCATTGAGATCATCGTAACCGTCTTCATCAAAAAGTCCGTCACCATCATCATCACGCGGAACCTGCCCTGAGCGCGGAGAGTTCGCTGTGTTTGCGGAATAAATGAATTCATCACGACTGTCCGGACTTTGAAACGGCACAATGTAAAAGGTTTTTGTATCTATAAGATTTTTTATGAACTCAACATCGTAGTAATTTTCCAAAAGATACCAAGCTGTGTAAAGTGCTACTTCGACAGCTTGCAGTTCGTTTGCATGAACCGATGCATCAATATAAAATGCGGGCTTATCAAATTTATCACCTTTCTTCGGATTTGTAATTGTAAGTGCATACAGCTCACGCCCTTCGTATGATTTTCCAATTTCGGTTAGCTCGCACAAATCGGGATATGCTTTGTGAAGTTTATTCAGTATCTCCACCGCGCCGGCCCAATCGTAGTATCTGTTCCAAGATATAGGAACTTTTGGATTGTTGGGCGCACCTATTGCTTTAAGCGCGGATTTAGTTATTTCGTTTTGTGCGTTAAGCGGCAGCGAAATTACAGCGGCCAAAAGAATTGCGAAGATAAATCGGTTCATCTATTTTTCCTCTTTTTCAATAAATTTTATCCAGTTTTAATTTCTTTTTTCCGCCTTTAAGCGAATTGTATTCAATTTCAACCGAATCTGTTTTTCTAATAACCCAAACAGCCGTTACGGAAGAATTTCCTTCTAATCTTTCGACTTCAAGTTTATGCGGATTAAATTTCTGTTCATCGAACTTAGAATCAAATTCGGAGGAAGATAAACCGCCGCTAATTACATCCGCATTTTTAATTATTAGCCAATCGGGTCTGCCGATATTATTAAGTTCATCGACATATAATCTCGTGGGAATATAATTTTTGTTCCTTACGGTTGTTCGTATTTGATACAAACCACCGCCGAGCTGATTAACGATCGGAGTATCAATAACAATTTCCGGAAGAAACGAAGCGTGAAGCAGTGTAAACGCAAAGTTTCGATGACACTCTTCTTCAAGGAGGAAAGATGGAGGAACTCTTCCAAATTGTTTTTTGAAACCGCCGATCTCAATCTTTCCAAATTGCGGATGATCATATTCTTCCCATTGAACAAATGCTTCACCGAATAGCAGCATATCGTTAAAGAAACCGCTGCTTTCATCTCTTTCGCCGCGCTCGATTTTACGCCTAAACATGTTGAATGATGTCCAAAGTTCATTTACAAACGGCATAACTCCCAGCGATGCGTAATGCCAGTTTGTTTCGTCGCCGTAAGTTGGATAAAAATCTTTGTATGTGTTAATGTACTCATAACCGGGAAGTATTTTTTCTCCCAATCCGCCGAGATAATCGAATAGTTCAATATCCTCCTTATGAACAACATCTTCCTGGTTCTGGTTCGGACCAATTAACAGCCATCCGCCCGTGTTGTGATATGATTGTGATGCAAGTATGTTCGGATGTGCTTTCATAAAATCGGAGATGATTTTAGTTTCCTCAATACTAAATGGAAAGTGGTCTGCTCCGTACTGTATATAATTTGGCTTCCACAAGAAACCCCAGTTTCTGTTAGGATCGTAGTAACCGTTTCCGTCCTCGTTCAACCTTCCGTCTCCGTCGTTATCAATTCCCTCTCCGAAGATAAGATCATACTCTCCTTCTTCATCTTCATCGGCACGCACCATTAAATAGGTGTACTTTGGATGAACTTTCCATCTTCCATTTTTTGATTTGATGCGCATTTGGGATATGTGTCCGTCGCCGTTAAGATCATCGTAAGGGTCTTCGTCAAACAAACCATCACCGTCATCATCTCTTGGAATTTGACCTGCACGAAGATGAAAATAGTTTGCTTCGTCAAGAAATATATCTCGGCTGTCGGGACTCTGCGAAGGAATAATGTAAAACACAATTCTATCAACAAGCTGTTTTATATATGAATTTGTTTCATAACTCTCGAGAAGAAACCAAGCTGAATAAAGTGCCGTCTCAACAGCTTGAATTTCATTAGCATGAACAGCGGCGTCAATATAAAATGCGGGTTTGTCAAATTCGTTTCCGGTATTGGGATTGTTGATCGTTAAGCACCAAATATTTTTCCCGGAAAAGGATTTTCCGATACTGTCGAGTGAAGTAATGGCGGGATAAGCATCATTAAGTTTGTAAAGAATTTCACCGACAGCCTCGTTATCATAAAATCTGTTCCAGTCAATCTGTACTTTAGGATTGTTCGGTGCCCCGATTGCCTTAAGTGCAGATTCAATTCGCTCTTGAGCTTGAAGTGTTAATGAAAAAACAAGTGCCGCAATTAAACATCTTACTTTCATTTGGCTCTCTTAAAGATTGACGCTGATGTTTATAATTCCCGCCGAAGGCGATCCGATCTCAAATTCTGCTTTTCCTTTCCCTGTTATTACAAAAGATTTTGTAACCGATGCTCCGCCCGGCAGCGGATCTTCAATAAATTCAATTTTATGTCCCGTCTTTATCTCCATCGAATTATCTAGTTTTGTTTTAATGAGAATTGGCCGCAGCGCTTTAACTCTTCTTCCAACGACAGTATGTGTGGGAAGCATTCCCTCGTTACGGAGTGTGAACGTAACTCGGCTTACATTGCCGCTTAGTTTTTCAATCTTTGGTTCATCAACTACCAATAAAGGAAGAGCCCCGAAAATTTTTGTCAGAACTTCAAAATTGTTTTTGTTTGCCGAATCCACACTATCTAAAGGCGGATTATTCAGAACAAATGGTTCGGTTCCGCCAAGTTCTATTTCCTTATCCACAAAATGTTTATCTTCAAATTTTGTCCACTCCATTATTCTATCAGGTTCATTTTCAAGAAGCCATTTATAGGCAAGTTCTTCCCTGGTCAGTTTGTCATTCTTCTTATCCTTTGATTTTGAAGTATCTTTAACTTCAGGATATGAATACGCTGGTGAAGTAAAACTAAATCTTCCCGCATCATAAAATGCCCATCCGCTTATATCGCCGGGATTCTTTTTACCGCCTTTATACGTGAAAGTTTTATCAAAAGATTTTAGAAAGGAGGAATACGCGATCGAATCGGCTTGAAAATAATTTTCACTGCCGGATTTAGTTGGGTACTTAATTTTCCAAGGTTCGGAGATGTTGTTGTGATATGTAAAAGAATAAACTGCGACAATGTTCGGATGATCAAACACGAAATTGCCCAGGGCTCTTAATTCATCCGCTGAAAAAGGATGCGGACCGCCTTCGTCCGTATAAGGTTTATAATCGTTTGTGAAATTTTTGTTTACGTCTGTTCCGCCAACCGGGTCTTCGTTTATCTTACCGTCATTGTCGTTATCAAATCCCTCATACATCACTAAATATTTTCCGATTTCTCCGGAATTTAAATCTGCGGTTTTCATATATCCCTTCAGATCCTTATTCTCGGTGAAAGTGCCTTTATGATCTTTTATTCTCATAAGCGTTATTTTCCCGTCGCCGTTAACGTCCTCGTAGCCGTCTTCATCAGTAGCCCCGTCCCGGTCCTGATCGTCTTTTGATAAATTTCCGTGAAAAAACATTTTGGGCGACTCAAAATAACCTTCCGCGGGATCGGGGGATAATTTTGGAATTACATATAATGTATAAGTATCCAGTTTATCCGTAAGCGATTTATCACTTAAAAATTTTTCAATGAAATAATTTGCAGAACTTGTTCCGGCTAAATCGTCGGGTTCTATTCCTGCAATGATTAATAATGCGGGTTTGTTCTCGGCTTTATCCTTTCCGATGGTAAGTACGTGAATATCCTTTCCACCGGCTGATTTACCGATTACTTCAAGATTTGTAATTCCGGCATTGCGGTTTGAGATGTCATTTAGAAAATTTACTTGATCTTTATGCGAATAAAATGTTTGTGCAGAAACAATATTAAATGAAAAAATGACTGCAATAAAGATTAATGAAAAACTTTTCATTTAGCACTCCTTGTTTAATAATTTTCATTTTTTGAAAAGCAGCATGGTTCCGAAGAATGTCAGAAACCCGATTAGCAGAAGTCCGGCAAAGCCAAGGACTTTATCGACCAATTCAATTCCTGTCCATTGAAGATAGTGAATTTTATAAAACGTATTAATAATTTCCGTATCGCTGCCGGATTGCGCTATTGAAAGTGAATTCCAATCAAATGTTATTTTTACCCCGGTTGATGTTAAATAATAACCATCTTTAAAATCTTTAACGCTTCCATATCTCGAAGCATTTACGGAGAGAGCATCATCAAGTAAAATTTTTGTTTCGTCAAATGTCGGTTCGGGAATTTCTTTATAGGAATGTGGATCTATGTTTTTTATTCCTTCGCTTGTTGATGCGATTAGATGATTTCCAAGTACTGTTCTAATTAGTTTTGCTGATTTCCATTCGGGATTTGGGATTACAACTATAGTATCTTTCACCGGATACGATTTGATTTGCGGCATCTCGTAGGCTTCGTCGTAACCCGGTTTAATAAAAAATATAAATCCCGTAACCATCCATGCGAACATGGGGAGTATAAGGATAATTCCAATTGATTTATGAAGTCTGCGAATTTTCAAATATTTTGTGATTTAATCGAAACGACCGATGAAAATAATCAAATTAGACTTTAGTAAAAAGTAAAATTTAGAATGCGGTAAAAGTAAGTTGAAGTATTTTGTTGTGAAAAAAATTACTTCGGCATAATCGGCTGCCTTATAATCGTTTTCCATTTTTCGGGAGCTGCCCGCCTGATATCGCTTAGATATATTTCATGATGTTTTTCAACCGGCTTGTAACCTCCATCTTGAATATTTTTGTGAAGGCTGCCGATTACCGGTCCTTCCTGCTCAAAAGGACCAATGTGAAGCGTCTGAGCAGAAAGTCCTTCCCGGAATGACTCGAATTTAATTCTGTCATAGTTAGTAAAAGTTTTTTTCAGCTTAACTTGTTCTACGGCTCTTTTAAAATATTCTTCGGTTACAATTTCGGGCTGCATAATCATTATCTTCCACTGCCATTCGTTTTTTCGTTCGACGCTGAAGGACGACATATCCTCGGTCCACCATAAGCCTTCAAGCGGCATTACGCCGTAATCTATCTGTTCGGGACCTTTTTTAAACATGAATTTAATCGAATAAGCAAATGCATAAAGAATTTCGACCGCTTCTTTAAAACTTTTTGATGTGTTTGGATCACCTTCGCCGGCAACGGATAGAAAATTCATCTTGGGAACATTTACAATCGCAAATTTATCTTTAGAGGCGGAATAATATTCTTTTAACCTCTTCTTATAGTCCAGTTTTTCCAATACTTTTTTCCGTTGTTATTGTTTGCTTAAGTTAAGGCTGATTGTAAAGTTAGTGTCAGCCGCAGCATAATGAACACGTGCATTTCCTGTTATTTTAGTCGAATCGTTTTTTGCAAGCTGACCGTTGTATAAGAACGTGTTTCCGGAGTTTGCATCTTCGGCACCGAAATTCATCTGAGAATTTACGAGTGTTCCACTTACAGTGCCATCAATGTCGATGTTTATAATTCCAATTGTCTCGATAGATGCCGAAAAATCAACTGTTATTGTTCCGCCGATAATATCGTGCGGCGCATTAAGCTGTGCCGTTATGCTTATTGATTTATCTTCGTCGGCTCCGCTTCCGCTCCATTGCCCGTCAAGAAAGCTTTCTGTGTTGGGATTAAAATCTACAGGTTCAACTCCATCGTCTTCAGAACATGAAAAAAAGCCTACCGTAAAAATTATCAGAAGCAAAATTTTTGCTCTCATCTTTTCCTCTTCTAAATAATCAATCAAATAATATAATTTTTTGAATATATATGCTAAATTGTAATTTAATAAATATCGCAAGATGAAAAAGTGAATTATTTGGTGCTGGTTGAAAGATATGAAGTTTAGAACAGAAATATTTCCGGAAAATCCCTCGTTTAAAATCGAGCACAATTATAAAATTATAACTTTTGGTTCATGCTTCGCTGAAAACATTGCAGACTATTTTTTAGAGTGCAAGTTCCGGGTTTTTCCCAATCCTTTCGGGGTGCTTTACAATCCGGTTTCAATTTTAAACTCAATAAAAATCATCGACTCTAATAAAGTTTTTACCAAAGATGATCTCTTCTTCGATCAATCGGAGTGGCACAGCTTTTTTCATCATTCCGATTTTTCGCATCATGATCACAATGAATGTTTGCTGAGAATAAACAAAACAACTTCAGAAACAAGCCGAGAAATAAGAGACGCAAATTTAATAATCATTACATTCGGTACTGCGTTTGTTTACGAATTGAAGGAGACCGGACAAGTTGTTTCTAACTGTCATAAAATTCCGCAGGAGAAATTTATAAGAAAACTACTGACTTTAGATGAAACTATAACAGCAGCAGCAGGAATTACTGAAATAATACGAGGACTTAACAAAAAAGTTAAGTTGATATTTACGGTAAGTCCCGTCCGTCATTGGAAAGAAGGAGCGGTTAACAATCAATTGAGCAAAGCAACACTTCTGCTTGCCTTAAACAAGGTAATAAAAAATTACCGGGCTTGCGATTATTTTCCTTCGTATGAAATTTTGATCGATGATTTGAGAGACTACAGATATTTTGAGAAGGATCTACTTCATCCAAACGAAATCGCGACAGATTATATCTGGGAAAAATTCAGTTCGCAATATTTTAGCGGGGAGTGTAAGGCTGCATGCGACGATATTTCAAAATTGGTTTCGGCGGTTAATCATAGACCGAGAAATATTCATTCGGAAAAGCATCAAACATTCATAAAAAAACAGATTGAATATCTTTTTCGTCTTAAAGAAAAATATTCATACATTGATTTTTCGGCGGAAGAAAAAATTCTTAACTCACAATTAATTAAAAAATCCGAAATCTGATTTATGTCATTTTCAACTCTTGTTCTGCTCGGCGTTATACTTCTGATCCTTACCCAGTTGTATTTTGTGTTAAAGATAGCATTTTCTCTTAGGGTACTATTCCCGCGCTTGAAGAAAAAAACACGGCGGCGAATTATGTGGTTCTACTCGCTACTCCATTATTCATATCCATTAAGCGCTCTCGGAGCGCTGCTCTACACGCAGATCGATCCTTCAAAAACGCTGCAGGCTCCTCAAAATACTCTCTTCGATTATTTTTTTGTTTATCCCTTTTGGATTATGCTTCTTATTTTCGTTCAGAATATTGTAATTCTAATTCCTCTTAACATTATCATAACTCCGCTTAAACTTGTCCTCAAGAATAAAAAAGAAACAATAAACAACTATTGGGCTAAATTTATTTTTATTCTTTTGATTGCTTCTATTGTTTATGTGCCAGTGCGCGTTTATTATGATCATAATTATGTGTCCACAAGAATCGTAGAATATTCGAACAAAAATATTCCGAGTGAATTGAACGGCACAAAGATAGTCCTTATCTCGGATATTCAAGCTGACAGATACACGGGCAGGGAACGTCTTGATCATTACATCCAAACTGCAAATTCGATTGAAGCGGATTTAATTTTAATTGCAGGCGATATGATAACTAACACCCCGAATTATATTAACAAAGCTGCAGAGACTGTAGGTAAGCTTAAAGCACGAAACGGTGTTTACTCTTGTGTCGGCGATCATGATAATTGGGCTTACCGCTGGGATATTCTCCGGAGCAGAAGAGAAGTAATCGATGCTCTCGCAAAATATAATGTTAAGATGGGTGATAACGAACACGAAACAGTAAACATAAATGGCGCCGATGTTTTAATCACATTCATAACTTACACTTACTCCGATAGAATAAACGAATCAACTTTGGACAGCGTAATTGCCGCAGGAAACAACGCAGAGTTTAAAATATTTCTTACTCACCAGCCGAGACCAAATTTGATTGAATCGGCAGAAAAACACGGTTACAATCTTTTTCTTTGCGGACATACACACGGAGGACAGGTCTCGTTTATATTCCCATTCATTTATCTTACTCCCACGTTGATAGAAACAAAATATGTGCGCGGAGATTTTTGGTTCAACAATATGCTTATGATTGTAAACCGAGGACTCGGAATGTCGCTCGCACCGGTTCGCTATAATTCGACTCCCGAAGTAACATTAATAACTTTGTCTAATAAATAAGGTTTTACGATGATACGTTTTCTTTTTCTTTTATTCTTTTCGTCGCTGATTTACGCTCAAACATTGAACGAACTTACGATAGAAAAAATTATGCGCGATCCTGTGTGGATTGGAACATCGCCGGAGAATGTTTTTTGGTCGGAAGACGGAAATTCGCTCTACTTCGATTGGAATCCCGAAAACGAAGATGAAGCATCTCTGTATAAAATAACAGTCGAAAACACGACTCCTCAAAAAGTAAGCAATGAAGAAAAAGAATCTCTTCCT
>CAZCLA010000023.1:0-53373 GCA_964499285.1 uncultured Melioribacteraceae bacterium | reverse complement strand
TTTATTTGTTCCTCTTTTTGTTTGCTGTCCACTTTAGACTGTGTAGCATAAGGTCTGAATTGCCCGTGGCTTCAGCCACGGGATAATGAAATCTCAAACCCTTAAGGACTTTAGTCCCATTAAATGCAAAAATGGGGCTAAAGCCCAGATGGCTTTGTTTTCTATTTTAGTCCGTTGACTGAAGTCAACGGCAATTTTTTTTATGTTTTCAGATATTTATTACCGATATGATAATTCTTCTGCTGCTGCCATATCATTTTTATAATTTTAAATCGACCCCGCTTACGCGGGCAAAGCAAATTGATAAATAGTCTAATCCTGGACGCAACGAACACTAAAACCGTAGTCCTTAGCTGAACTGAGCTTAGCTTCAGCAAAATCGATTTGCAATATTTAATTAAATTCGCAAATTCATTAAGCATTTGAAAGAAGCACAAAATAAATCTCACCGAAAAGATGATTGAACAGCTCAAAGCTGATCATTCCAAAGCAAGAAAAATGATGCTTTATTATATCATTTATAAACTCTTTTTACATTCACTATAAACTAAGTTTATAGTTGGGCGGAATTTTGGGCGAGGGGCGTGGAAATCATAACTTTTTCGTTGCATATAATTACTGCTAACCGTATATTTTTCCCCGTATGAATAAAACATTTCAACTTTTAGTAGTTGTTGTTCAATTTTTCTGCTTTCTGCAAATCACCTCGGCACAGAATGAGGGCGAGACACACAAACTTGTTTTAGATAAATTTTTGCACTCCACTTTCCTGATGGATGAAGGAGACTTTGTAGAATCCGACTCAATATCTTATGCTTGGATTAGAATCGATAAAGATTCAAAAAAACTCGAGCTTCGAATAGCCTCTCCCGAATTTTTCTATATCGATAATGTTTTCTTCCATTTGGATTCCTGCAGGTTTTCTGAAAACGTTTCTGTTTACGATTATGATAAAGATGACATTGACGAATTGATCGTACCAGTCATTTTTGAAAACAGGATTGAGTTGGTTCTTATTAATTTCGGGGCTGAAAATCACAAAAAATCAATTTACACTATCTATACCGAAAGGAAAGAATTTTATCAATTTGATTTCATTTATCTCAACCTTGACGATGATGCAAACGATGAACTTATAATTTCTGTTGTTTCAAATTATCCAAGTAAAGGAAGCGTAAGAGGTTTTTTTGCAATCGATATCGACACATCCTCACTTTTGTGGTTTTACCCTACAGCAGAATATACAATTGGTTTACTTGATCAAAACATTTCCCCGGAATCTGAAATTGCTTTGGTAGCCTCTTCAAGCGGTGTTTCGAACGGGTTTTATTTTTCTAAAGGCACATATTTTTATACCGATAAATCCGAAGGAATTGAAAAAATAGTTCCCTACGAAACCGCTTACACAAATATAAATTCAGACTCTCCGGAGGAAAACAATCCCGATTATTCAGATGATTTTACCTCGGATGTTTTTGCTTTAAACAAATTGGGCGAAAAAATTTGGAAAGTATCTCTTGGAGGTGAGTACAACTGGACGAAAATTTCGAAAGCGTTCGATTCAGAAATTTTTATAGGTTTATATCACAGAAGCAAACAGGACACAGCAAACGGAAGCATTATTAAACTGAACATTCAAAATGGTGAAATCCTGCACAGATATAATTCTCCGGTAAGACTAAGTACAGTTTTTTTCGAAAACGAAACTGTAATAATGAACACACCGAAAAGTGATATCGCGGTTTTGCCGTTTAATAGAATTGATGACTGGTTCACTAAGTCAGTGAAATTAAACGACATTCGGTGTTTCATCAAAGGACAAGAAACGATACTGATCGGAGAAAAAATATTGGTTAACACTAAACACAGTTTCATATATAACAACGATTTTGAACTATTGGCTTCCATCCCGATAGACACAGAATTGAAGTATCTGCCGCTCTCGGATAAATTCTATTCAGTCAATTCGGAAGGAACATATTTTTACAATCTAGCCTACATTCCATGGCATAAACGAATTTCGACTGACACAATGTGGATTCTTGCATTGAGTGTTTCTTTTTTGTTGATGCTTATCATATTTCTTTGGGGACAAACAATGCGCACTGCCTCAAGGAAAATTAGCAGGCAAAAAGACGAATTGGAAGAGACAACCGCGAAACTTGTACAAGCAGAAAAACTTGCGGTTGTGGGTATAATAGCAAGCAGCATCGCACACGAGTTAAACAGTCCAATCGGTGCAATTCTTAACAGCGCTCAAAGATTAAAGGCAAAAGATAGAACAGACGAAAATGATTCGGAAAATATAAATTTGATAGAACGAGCTTCAAAAAGGGCTAAAGTAATTGTCGAGAAATTTCTTATTTCCTCAAAACTTAGTGAGCAAAAAAATTTCTGCACTTTTGAGGAAGCATGGGAGGATTGGATACTGCTGTTCGGGAAACAGTTCGAAATGTTAGGCATAAATGTAACCGTCAAAATAAAAAGTAATTCTAAATTAAAAGTGGACTATACTGAACTGAGCCAAATTTTAACTAATGTTTTATTTAATGCTAAAGATGCAATTCTTGAATCAAATTCCAAAAAGAAGGAAATATTAGTCTACTATTATTCAGAGAACGATTTCGGTATCATAAAAGTCCGGGACTCGGGAACCGGATTTGATGCCGAAATTCTAAAAAGTGCATTTGAGGCTTTCAGAACAACAAAAGAAAAAGGAAAGGGTACGGGTTTAGGTCTCTGGATCGTAAAACGTATAGTTGACTCCATCAACGGAAAATTACAGCTTAAGAATACTTCTGAAGGAGCCGAAGTTATAATTTCAATTCCAATAAATCATTATCAGACATGAGTGAAAGAATCAAAATACTTGCAGTAGACGACGAAGAAAATTCGCTAGAAAATATACGGCTTGCGGTGAAATCAATGGGTTATGAAATTATTTGCGTAAATAGTGCGGAAGCTGCAATCAGTCATTTAATAAATGAAAAATTCAATCTTGCGATTGTTGATTTGAAACTCCCCGGTTCCAGCGGTTTAGAGGTAATTGAAAAAACAAGAACCAGCAAATCATTGTTAAAGTACTTATTGATAACCGGCTACAGCGAAGAAAAATCGATACTTAAAGCCATAAAATTAGGTGTAGAAGATATCTTAAAGAAACCATATGATGAAAGCGAGTTATATGCAACTGTAAATAAGATTTTAAAAAATCAGCAAACGGAACTCGAGAACATAAAGCTGAAAGAACGTCTGGAGAAAGAGAATAAAATACTGACCTCGCAGCTCACAGAAGAGACCGGAATTGATCAAGCTGATTTAATGATTGGCAGATCGAAAGTCTTTTTGCAAATTTTGGATAATGCAAAAAAAGCCGCTGCAGTACCCGTTAATATTTTAATTAGCGGAGAAAGCGGAACCGGAAAAGAACTGCTTGCAAAATACATATACAGAAGCGGCATTAGAAACAATAAACCTTTTGTTCCGGTAAACTGTCCCGCTCTTTCTAGTTCTTTGTTTGAATCAGAACTCTTCGGTTACACAAAGGGTTCTTACACCGGGGCGGGAAATTCGCAGGCAGGTTTATTCGAGATTGCAGATAAAGGGATTTTATTTTTAGATGAAATAACGGAAATCCCGATAGAACTTCAGGCAAAGTTATTAAGAAGTGTTGAAAACAGAACAGTAAAAAGACTCGGAAGCACCGAAGAAACAAAGATTGACGTTCAGATAATTTCGACAACAAACAGAAATATTCACGACGCAATTGAGTATAATTTATTCCGGTCGGACCTTTTTCATAGATTATCCAACGTTGAACTTAATCTTCCTCCGTTAAGAGAAAGAATGGAAGATTTTGAACCTCTTCTTCAGCATTTTATAAATAAATTCTCGAAAAAATTTAAAACATCTCCACAAAAATTAAGCAGCCATGAATTGAAAATTCTTAAGCAATACGATTGGCCGGGCAATATAAGACAGCTTTCAAATTTTGCGCAAAAATGGGTTTTATTTCCAAACAGCGGAACTCCTATTGAATTGCTGCTCGATTATTCAAAAATTAATTCTGTTAACGGTAAGTACAAATATCATTTCCACGATCTAACTATAAAAGAGCTAGATAGTGCAAAAAAATGGCTTGTGCAAAAAGTTCTTAATTCTTACGGGGGAAATAAAACTAGAGCAGCAGAACATTTAGGTTTAAGTTACCAAGGCTTGTTAAAAATGCTGAAAAATTATGGTATAGGGAAATAAAAAAAGTCCGGCATAAACCGGACTTTTCAGTTAGTTAGTGGGAAAGTTAATCAATGGAGATTATCTTTGTTTTCATCCGCTCACTCTTAGCCAATCTTATCATTAACTGTCCATTCTCATATTTAGCTTCTACGTCTCTATCGTCAACGCTATCGGATATTTTAAATTTTCTATAAAAGTTGCCGAGACTTTTTTCTTTCAACACATAAGACTGATTCTTCATTTTATCGTAATCAATTCTTCCCATCAGAATTAGATACTCGTCCTCAATTTTTATCTTGATATTATTGCGTTCAACACCGGGCATATCTGCGATTAGCAGATAATTATCCTCGCTTTCGATAATATCAACCAGAGGCGGAACCCAATTTTCATTCTTCAGGGCTTCATCCCACTCATTGTATTTTTTCCCTTCAACTTTTACCATTTCTTTATTTTCTGTTGTCATATCATCCTCCTTAATTATTTATCTTCCTTATCATCATCTACAACCTCATAAGATGCATCCTCAACATCGCCATCGGTCTTTTTGCCTTCACTTTCGCTTGAAGTGTCCGACTTTTGACCGGCACTTGGATCCGCACCAGGTGCACCTTGAGGTCCGCCTTGCTGCTGATAAAGATTCTGAGCAATTTCACCCCATACTTTATTTAGGTTTTCTGTTGCAGATTTTATTGTGTTAGTATCGTTTGTTTTCAATGCATCTTCTACTTTTGTAATTTCTGCTTCAAGTTTTGATTTTGCATCAGCCGGAATTTTATCACCCAATTCAGTGATCTGCTTCTTAGTTTGGAAGACAAGATTATCTGCTTGATTTCTAACCTCAACTGATTCTTTTTTCTTTTTATCCTCAGCAGCATGCTCTTTAGCCGCATTCTTCATCTTTTCAATTTCTTCTTCGTTCAAACCGCTGGACGAAGTAATTCTAATGCTTTGTTCCTTATTAGTAGCCTTATCTTTTGCACTAACGTTTAAGATTCCGTTTGCATCAATGTCGAAAGTAACTTCAATTTGCGGCACTCCTCTAGGTGCAGGGGGAATTCCGTCAAGATGAAATCTTCCGAGCGATCTGTTGTCCTGAGCCATCGGTCTTTCGCCTTGAAGGATATGAATTTCAACCGAAGGCTGACTATCCGCTGCCGTTGAAAAAACTTCACTCTTTCTTGTAGGAATTGTTGTGTTTGCATCAATAAGTTTCGTCATAACACCGCCGAGTGTTTCGATTCCTAACGAGAGCGGAGTTACATCAAGAAGGAGAACATCTTTAACATCACCTGAAAGAACACCGCCTTGAATAGCCGCTCCAACCGCAACAACTTCATCAGGATTTACACCTTTGTGCGGTTCTTTGCCGAATATCTTCTTAACAGTTTCTACGACTTTCGGAACTCTTGTTGAACCGCCTACAAGAATCACTTCGTCTATCTGCGAAGCTGAAACTCCGGCGTCTTTTATTGCTTGTTCACAAGGCCCGGCAGTTCTTTCAATAAGATCATCAACTAATTGTTCGAACTTCGAACGTGATATTGTTATATTCAAGTGTTTTGGACCGTCTTGAGTTGCAGTAACAAAGGGCAGATTAACATCAGTAGACATTGATGAAGACAATTCGATTTTTGCTTTTTCGGCAGCCTCTTTAAGTCTCTGAAGTGCCATAGGATCTTTTCGCAAATCGATACCTTCATCCTTCTTGAACTCGTCTGCTAAATAGTCTATCAATCTCTGATCGAAATCATCACCGCCGAGATGAGTATCGCCGTTTGTAGATTTCACTTCAAACACACCATCGCCCAACTGAAGGATCGAAATATCAAACGTTCCACCGCCTAAGTCATAAACTGCAACCAGTTGTTCTTTGTTTTTCTTATCAAGACCGTAAGCAAGTGCAGCAGCAGTTGGTTCGTTAATAATTCTTTTAACCGTAAGTCCGGCAATTTCACCGGCATCTTTAGTCGCTTGTCTCTGAGCATCATTAAAATATGCCGGGACGGTAATTACTGCTTCTGTTACTTCCTGACCCAAATAATCTTCTGCAGTTTTCTTCATCTTTTGAAGAACCATTGCACTGATTTCCGGGGGTGAATAAACTCTATCATCTATCTTAACTCTCGCAGTTCCGTTATCGCCTTCAACTATTTGGTAAGGAACTTCGTGAATTTCGTGTGCAACTTCATCCTTTCTTCTTCCCATAAATCTTTTAATAGAGAAGACTGTATTCTTCGGATTGGTAACCGCTTGTCGTTTTGCCGGCTGCCCTACCAATCTTTCACCGCTTTTAGTAAAACCAATTACTGAAGGTGTAGTTCTTCCTCCTTCTGAATTCGGTATAACAACCGGTTCGTTACCCTCCATTACGGCAACGCAAGAGTTAGTCGTACCTAAATCAATTCCTATTATCTTTCCCATTTCAATTCCTCCTTAAATGAAAAGCGGCAGAAAACTGCCGCAATCCGATTTTTAGTTAACTTTAATTTCTTTCACTTCCGGTTGTTTTGGTTCAATCTTATTCATCGATAATGAAAGAATTCCATCTTCATATTTAGCGTTCACTTTTTCAACATCAACATCTTCGGGTAATGTAAAGCTTCGTTTGAAAGATCCAAAACTTCTTTCACTTCGGAAATATTCTTTTTCCTTCTTCTCCTCAGAAAATTTCTTTTCACCTTCGATTGTTAAAACATTATCCTTAATCGAAATCTTGATATCATTTTTCTTAACACCGGGCATTTCCGCTTCGATGACAATTTTATCATTCTCACGAATTACATCAACACTTGGTGTGAAATGTTTGAATGGTGCGAGATCGATATCACCAAAAAATCTTTCGAAATTATTTTGTATATTTTCAAATTCTCTTACGGGATCAAATTTTACGATTCTCATGGTATCCTCCTTTTTGCTATTGTTTTTTTTGATTTCTGCTTAAACATTATCAAAGGGCGTGCCAAGACAATAAAAATTGACGTAACTTATTGTAAATAAATAACTTAGAGGAATATTAACTAAATAATTTGCTTATGAAATTATTGACATTTTTAGTGACACATTGACGCTATTAAGTAATTATGACGCTTTCTGTGTCATTTATTCACGGGAGATTATATGGAAGTAGCAGCATTTAATATCGAAGAATTCGACTTAAAACTTGATACCGAAATTATCGGGCGAAATTTCATTTATATAGATGAAGTTGAGTCAACAAACTCTCTGCTTTTAAATTCAAATGACTTCAAGGAACATGGGACTGTTCTTTTTGCCGAACTGCAGACAAAAGGCAGAGGAAGATTAAACAGAGATTGGCGAAGCACGCGCGAGTTAAACCTAACTTTTTCCATATTATTGAAAGAAAATATTAAAAACTTAAATCTAGTCAATCTTGGAACTGCCGTTGCAATCGCGCACTCAATAAACAATTTGTATCAATTGGACGTTACTCTTAAATGGCCCAATGACGTTTTGATAAACGACAAAAAAACAGCGGGAACATTGATTGAATCATCATCAAGAAGCAACAAGATCGAAAAAGTTGTTGTCGGGATCGGTGTAAACGTAAATCAAACAGCTTTTAATGGTGACTATAGAATCAAACCGACTTCGATAAAAAGAGAGTGTAAAGAAACTGTAAGCAGGGAAAGATTGTTAAGCGAACTACTTAATAATTTTGAAGAAATGTTGATTGATCTCGAATCGAGCAAAGAAAAAGTCCTTGACGATTGGAAGTCGAGAAGTAAACACCTCGGTGAAAAAATAAAAATCGAGGATGGTGACCAGACTAAATTCGGCGTGTTCTATGATATCGACGAGGATGGATATTTGCTATTAAAAAATAATGACAAAATTGAAAGAATCACTTTTGGGGATGTAAGCTTAACCCCAAACCAGCGCAATTTATGAAAGTATATCTTGACAATGCAGCAACAACTCACATTCATCCGGAAGTGATAAATGCCATGCTTCCCTATCTTAATGACTATTTTGGCAATCCGTCATCGACACATTCTTACGGCAGGAAAGTAAGAGTTGCAATTGAAGAAGCAAGGGAAAAATTTGCATATTTGATAAATGCCGATCCATCGGAAATTTACTTCACAAGCGGCGGAACCGAGGCTGATAACTACGTTTTAAATGGAATTGCCAAAGTTAATTTTGAAGAAACGAAAAGAAAAAAAATTCTAATTACGGGCGGCGAGCACAAAGCTATAATCGAAAGTGCAGATGCTTTAAGCAAATTGGGTTACGATATCGAAAAATTAGAATTAAATCACGATTCGATGCTTGAAAAGGATGAGCTTCAAAAGGGAATTGACAAAGAAACATCATTAGCGTCAGTAATATTCGTCAACAACGAAACCGGTGCAGTAAATAACATCGTTGAATTAAAAAAAATTATCTCGGATCCCGATTGTTATTTTCATACAGATGCAGTACAGGCTTTCGGTAAAATTGAAATTGATGTAAAAAAACTTGGAATAGATGCACTATCCGCATCGGCACATAAAATCGGCGGACCGAAAGGTGTAGGTTTTGCTTACGTAAAAAACGGAACACCGATGACATCATTAATTATTGGCGGAGGTCAAGAAAGAAATCGCCGCGGCGGAACTGAAAATGTTTTAGGTATTATGGGTTTTGCCAAAGCTGCAGAAATTTCTGTAGAATCGATTAACGATAATTTTGAAATTGTTAGAGAACTTAAGCAAAAGTTTTTGAGCAACGTGAAAGAGTTTGATTCAGAAGGGATTTTAATTAACGGAGGTGAAAAAGCTTCGCCATATATTTTATCTCTCACACTAAAAAATGAAATTTACAACAATGATTCTGAATCAATATTAATGTTTATGGATATCAACGGAGTAGCTTGTTCCAGCGGTTCAGCGTGCACCTCGGGGACTATTAAACCATCGCATGTGATTCTTGCCTCGGGTTTGAAAAGCAAGGACGCTCAAGGAACAATAAGATTTTCATTTTCGCCGCAAAATACATTTGAAGAAATTGATTATGCTTCGGATGTCTTAGTTAAGATGTTGAAAAAATTTAGAAAAGCGTGAGCCGAGAAAATCTCTCAGCTCACTAAGTCGATCAGCTTTGTTAGTTTTTGCTTTAATTCTTTCCTATGTACGATAAAATCTATGAAACCGTGTTCTTCCACAAACTCACTTTTTTGAAATCCTTCTGGAAGATCTTTACCGATGGTTTGTTTAATAACTCGGGGACCTGCAAAACCAATTAATGCTTTTGGTTCCGCAAGATTAAAATCACCGAGCATCGCATAACTTGCCGTGGTTCCTCCTGTTGTTGGATCAGTCATAATTGAAATGTAAGGAATCTTTGTTTCAGCTAATCTTGCTAAACGCGTGCTAGTTTTTGCCATCTGCATTAGAGAAAACGCACCTTCCATCATCCTGGCGCCGCCGCTCTGAGAAATTATTATCAATGGGATTTTCTGTTCATAAGCTCTATCGATTGCTCTCGCAATTTTTTCACCTACAACAGATCCCATACTTCCGCCGATAAACTTAAAATCCATACAGGCGAATGATACTTTCATTTCGTTGATTTTACCAATTCCGGTTCTCACAGCATCATAAAGACCAGATTTTTTGATAGTTGCATTTATTCTATCATTATATTTTTTTGTATCAGTAAAATCAAGAGGATCACCGGATTTCATTTTTTTATCGTATTCTTTGAATGATCCTTTATCGAAAAGAAGCGCAATATATTCCTCGCTTCCGATTCGGAAATGATAATCACATTTAAGACAAACCCAATGGTTCAATTCGAGTTGCTTTATATGAATTATTTCACCGCAGGAGTTACACTTAATCCACTGCCCGTCCGGGATATCGGTTTTAATACTATCTGGTGAAATATTTTGCTTTGACCGTTTGAACCAGCCCATTAAGCTTCTCTTGGTGTTATATTAATATACAGTGTTACCACCTGCTGCGGAACAGTCGGATCATTTGTGATCACTGTAATAGTTCGTGTAAGTTTTCCGGTCCTGCCTTTCGTATCGAAATCAAATTTTAATTCGCTAGTTTCTCCAGGTGCAATGTTTTTGTTTACAATATCAGCCACAGCACAACCGCAGCTTGATTTAATATCAAGTACGGTTAAATCTCCGCCGCCGACATTAGCAAACTTTATCGAACCAGAAACAACTTCACCTTCTTTCACCGTACCGAAGTTATATTGATTTGTCGAAAAGTTTATTTTAGGTGCATTCGGATCAGGATTATCTTTTGCAGTTTTAATATATGTGGCAAATGACAATCTCATTTGAGGCTGCTCAGGATCGTTGGAGAAAACATAAACATGCTTTCTTTGTTTTCCGGCTCTGCTTGCAGAATTAAATTCAACTTTAACTTTTGTCGACTCCCCGGGTTTTAAAACATCTTTATCGGGATGAGCGGCAGTGCATCCGCATGATGCCTTAACTCGCGTAATCTGAAGCTCAGCATCACCTGTGTTTTGAATTTCGAAATCGTGAGAAACAATCTCACCTTCCTGAATATCTCCGAAATCAAAAAACTGTTCCGGAACGTTTATCTTGGGTTTACCCTCTTGAGCAAATAGAAGACTAAATGAAAGAAAAAGCATAAAAACGAAGTATTTTCTCATTTTTTCACCTTTATTTTGAATTCTTTTAAATACATTGGTTCTAATAAATCATAGTTAGAAGTTACTAAATCTTTCCCAAATAAATAAGCCCACTTAGCGACCGCCCATGCATTTGGGGATGAAAATTGACTATCGGCTGTATCACCAAAAACCTTTAAACCTTTTGTCAATTTGAAAAGTTCTACTTTATTTATCAATTCTATTTTTTCTGATTCAATCCGTCTGCCATCATTACTTTTTCTATATTTTGCAAAATATATCTCTTCAGTATTCACTTTGTTTGCGATTGCAAACTCATCCTCCATAACAATAGAGGAAATTTGATAAGCAAATGCATCAAATGTGGGAACGGGAATCAATGGAAGGTCGGCTCCGAAAGCAATCCCTTTTGCTGATGAAAGACCGATTCTCAAACCAGTAAAAGAACCCGGGCCCATAGAAACAGCAATATTTTTAATTTCATGCAACATTACACCAGCTTGTGACAACAAGATATCAATCAGCGAAAGCAATTTTTTGGAATGAACATGTTTCTGTGAAATAGTAATCTCAAAGTAATCCTCGGGTGAAATTAACAGAGAAGTACTGCACAATTTGCCGGAAGTTTCAATCGATAATATTGGTAGATCAGTTTTGGACATGTTTTAAAATTATTTTTCTTTTTGAATCATTTACTTGAACAAATTTGATTTGATAATATCTTTTCGGCAATAGCTCCGGAAAAAGATCAGCCCATTCAATGAATTTAACTGCTCCTTCGTCCGCCAGATATTCATCAAAACCAATATCATAAAGTTCTTCAACTTTGTTTATTCTATAAAAATCAAAATGATATATTTTTTTCTTTCCCTCATAGACATTTACCAAAGCAAATGACGGACTGTTTGAACCATCAATCCCAATAGATTTAACAACTGCTTTAATAAATGTAGTTTTACCTGCTCCCAAATCGCCAATAAGTGCAAATATATCACCCTCTTCAATCTGATCAGCCAAATTTGCCGCAGCTTCTGTTGTATCCATTTCTGAATTTGAAATTATTTCAAACTCCTGAATTTTCATAAAAACCTATACTTTACTCCTCATTGTTACAACCGGCAGAATCATTTCTTCCATTGAAATTCCTCCGTGCTGAAATGTATCTTTGTAATGACTAAGATACTTATGATAATCGGTAGGATAAACAAAATAATAATCTTCTTTTGCAATAATATAACTTTGAGTAACTCCACGCGTTGGGAGTTTATAATCTGCAGAGTTATTTATAAAAGCCGCATGTTTATCATCAACTTTTAAATTACGACCAAATTTGAATCTTAGATTTGTTGATGCTTCTCTATCTCCTAAAACTTTAGAACCGCGTAAAGTTCGTATGCTTCCGTGATCCGTCGTTAAAATAATTTTTGAATTAGGAATTTTTGCAATTTTTTTCAATGTGCTGAATAGTGACGAATGAGTAAACCAGCTATTCGTAAGCGACCTGAATGCGGATTCGTCCGGAGCGATTTCTTTCAAAAGATCACTATCTGATCTTCCATGAGCAATCATATCAAGAAAGTTAACGACAACTGCCATCAAATGAGTTTTCTTGTGAGAAGTGACATGCTGTTCAAATGATCTGCCCACTTCTGGATCGATAATTTTCATGTATTTCAATTCATTCTTTAACTTTATATTTCGTTTATCGAGAGCACGTTGAAGCAGTTCTTTTTCATATTTATTTTGACTCTTTTCATCGTCGCGATTAGTACTCCACAAATCCGGATAATACTTTTCAATTTCTGATGGATATAAAGCAGCAAACAATGAATTTCTTGCGTAAGGCGTTGCGGTAGGAAGAATTGAATAATAATATTCTTTTTCTATATCAAAAAACTCGAATAAATGCTTTTCAAGAACAAGCCATTGATCGATTCTCATGCAGTCGAGCACGAAGAAAAATACCGGACCTTTTGATTCCGAAGTAATATGAGGAAACAGATATTTATCTAATATTTCAGTTGTAAGTGTCGGTTTGTTATAATCATCTTCTCCTAAGACCCATGATTTGTAATTCTTTTCGACAAATTTACTAAACTCTTTGTTGCATTCTTTAAATTGCTCGGATAAGGTTTGTCTGAGATTAATCTCCGGGTGAACGTCAAGTTCTCTGCTCCAATTAATAAGTCTGAGATATATATCAGTCCATTCCTCTGCATCGAGACCGAAGTTAAGTTTTTGAGTTATTTGATTAAAGTCCTGCAGATAATCCTTTGCAACATATTGACCAGAAATTTCTTTACTTTGCAAATGCTTTTTACACAACATCAAAACTTGAGAAGGCTGAACCGGTTTGATGAGGTAATCGTTTATTTTACTCCCGATAGCATCGTTCATCAAACTTTCTTCTTCGCTTTTTGTAATCATCACAACGGGAACGTTAGGTTTCAATTCTTTTATTCGCGCCAGTGTTTCCAAACCGCCCATACCAGCCATCATCTCGTCAAGAAAAATCAGGTCATAGTTATTTTTCTTAACTTCCTCGACGGCATCTTCTCCGTTGGTCGAAGTATCAACTTCATATCCTTTTTCTGAAAGAAAAATTATGTGCGAGCGAAGTAACTCAATTTCATCATCAACCCATAACAACTTAAAATTACTCATCAAACCCCTTGTATGATTAATATTTAAACAAATTATTGTATTGAAATTCTCACATCTAGCCCAGCTTCGTTGGTCGTAGTGGCTGGAATTCTAGAAGCACCTTCCGGCTCAACCGAAGTTCGTTTGTAGAAAAGTGATAATGTTACTTTTGAACTCATTACATATTTAATCCTCGGTTCCATGCTTATTCGAGTGGTTCCGTCTTGAGGTTTACCTTCCTCGACAAAATTTTCCATTTCATATACAACCACTGAATTTTGTCCAGTTGAAAACGAGAATGAAAATTCCAAATCATTTTTAAGATTCACTCCAAAGAGAGGAAGTTCAAATCCGGCTTTGCGGTAACTTGCAGTTACACTAATATCTTTAGTGAATGTCTCTGTAATATTTCTAGTTGATGAACCAAGATCGTATGTAGACTTTGTTGAATATTTAACCGAGCCCGATAAATCACCTCCAAGAAATGAATCGAACGTAAGATTAAGTCCTATCAATGGATTAAACCCATATGAAATTTTTTGAGATTGTGTTTCTTGAATACCGTCCGGATTGATCTTCCAACTTTCATAATAAGATGATTGATAAGCATGATTTAACGAGACTTTTTTCGCAATCCCTTCGAATACTGAAATCTTCTCCAAACCGCTCCAGCTAACACTCCAGTTTGGGCGTGGAATGTACTGCATCACTTCAGAAAAACCTGGTATTTTGGAAATCAATGGTATCGATTCCATTCCTTCTACAAATGCTTTACTTAAACTTTCGTTTTTGTTCTCCGCTTCTCTGTCATAGAGCTGCGCAACTTTTGCAATGCCCGATTCGACAAACGGAAGGAAAAAAACTTGCGGCAAAGAGACGAAAGATCTATCTAAAGTTCCGGTTGCCGTAATGTTATTTATAGAAACATTCCCAAGCTCATCAGTTTCAAGCGATGTAGTTTTGTTTACTCCCCAGCCGACTTTCCAATCGATATCAAGATTTGCACCTTCCCACAGAGGTCGTGATGTTTTAAAGTCGAAATTATTTTTGTGCGAAAAGTTGTCCGTCAACTGTCCGTTGGGTGCACGCGGACCAATATCCTGTGAAAAGCCGAGCATAAATAATCTTGACGGACCTTCGTTATCGTTTTGTTTGAATCCCCAAAAATTTCCAAAACCTGTACCATCTGCAGCTAAACCTGAGCCTGCTTTGGATGTGGTTTGACTGAAGTTAAATCTGATCTGATCATAATCGAAAAGTATATACTTAACCGTCAGTGCAAGGAAATTTAATCCTTTTGTAAATATAGACGGACCGGTATCCTCAACAATCGGAATATCTAATGTATCGCTTTGTACTTCAGCATTTTGAAGATTTTCGTCATTATTTTTCTTTGCTTCTTCGTCAAGGTCGGTTTCTCCGGAATCGTTTCCTCTTTCAGTTCCTCTTCCTCTTGTGTTTCGTGTTCTTCCCGTCGCAGGAGGAGGAGCAGGTGCTTTTGAATCAGCCTCTGAAATTCCGGCAAATAAAGGATCCATAATCGGCTTCAATCTTACATTTAAACTAGCCTGAAAGCGGGAAGAAAATTGTCCGCTTCTTCCAAGTTCTTCTTGTCTGAAATCACGCTGCCACGTGAAAGTAGATGCATACCCACCTGTGAGAGTAATATATTTATCGATATCAAAAACAGCAGGCAGAGCCGGTTTACTCTGAATATCTACGGTTTGAGTAAAACGGTTTGCTTGACCGAAACCAACGCCTCCAAAAATGTCATTCCAAATCTCTCCTTCACTTCTTTCATTTTCTCCTTCTGTCAGAAGAAATGCTAATGATGCATTCACATCAGCTTTGTAATTTAAACTCAAGTTAAGCAAAGAATTTTCGGATAATTTCCATCCGAATTGCGCGGAACGAGTCGTAATAAAATCCCTGTTAATATTTGGAGAAACACCAATAGTTCTTGTCTGCGTAAAAGATCTATTTCGTTTAGCGGTAACCGAAGCCCCAAATGACTGTGGTGTAAAGTACCACTTTGCTTTGGAATAATTATCGAACAAACCGAAAAGAAATCCGAGAACCGGAATATCTACCGGTTCAATATAATAATCCCGTCCAAAGGAAACATTATATTTAGCGCTGGCATTCCAGATCCAACTTTCACTGTTAAGTGTTGTCGGGTTTCTGCTGAAAGTTTTATTGTAAGTAAAACTGAATGAAAGTGCGTTAATAAAATCCCTGATGTACCAATCATTCGTAGGAATTTTTATTGACATATTAGTTAGTGCCCAAGTGTCGCTGGTTTGAAGTGTGTAAGTATCAGAAATAAGTTGGTTTGTAACTTTATCGGCTTCTTCTGTGGTTGCGCCTTTTCCTTCCAAATCAATCTTTCTTTGATTTGCAGCCTCCTCGACAAGGACATCGGTACCGGGTAAATACAAAGGCTTCGAGATTGATTCAGTTCGAGAATAATTAAGTTTAATATTACTCCCGGATATATTGAACGGAACAAGTTTCTCGATATCGAGTGTGGTGGAAATTCCCCAGCTTGTCTTATCCTGACGGGAACCAAATCTTTCAGTAAGTTTATGAAAATATGGATCGGTTTGGCTTACGTTTGCCGAAACCGATAGCAGGTCAGCGAAGTTAATTGAAGTCGATGCCGTGTATGCCCATCCCGGAGTATCATCAGCCCCCAGCACCCGCAGTTCGTTAAGCCATATCTCACCGCTTATTGTTGGGCTTCCCCCATTTTCGGGAAGCACCGGATTTTCAATTCCGAACTGGAGATACGTCACTTTTGTTAATGTCGGTTTACCTAAAACACCGTAGGAATGTCCCGGTTTATCAGTAACAGGAAGTTGAAAGAGTGAATCAGTGGATATAGAATCAACGTCACGGAGTTCTTTAATTGCGGTCAGTTCGCTGAAAACAAATTCGAGGTTGTGCCAATCGGCTTTGAGCGGCATTCTATATTCATAAAAGTTCAAAGTATCGGTTCCGAACCTGAAATAAATGTCCGCACCGTAATCCTGAAGATTATTAAAGTAGGAAACATTTCCAAAGCTTGAATCGAGATCACCGTGAATAAACATTTTCATCTCACGGTAATTGAACAAGTCAAGAGGTCTATAAAGATAATTTACTATTTCTCTCTTATCTCCTTTGCCCAGATCATTAATAGTAAGTTTTAAAGATTGTTCGTTTTTATAAACCTCTTCATCAGGCTGTGTCAAATCTCTTTCCTGCTGAACACCGGGAGGGCTATAATATTCCGGGTTATCTTCAATACTCACAGTAGAAATTAAAAGTGTTTCATCCTCGCGCGGATCGATTTCGCCGCGAGGAACTTTCTGCCATTGATTTCCCACAAAATTGAATTCTGCAATTCTTAAATGAACTTCTTCCTCAACTCCTGCAATCCACACCCTGATGAATTCAATGAGCGAAAAACTCGGACTTCCGAATGTTTCATGAAAATCTTTTAACGGAACTCTAAACAAATACCATCCATTGTCTCCACCGCCTTGTATTAATTCATTTTGACCTCTGGTTGTGTCTATCGGGATCTGATAACGGAAATAACTATTAACCCTATCCAAAGTATAGTTTCTGTTCAAATCTTCGGAATCTGGAACCCTTCCCAAATCTGTTAGCACAGCGTTCCCTTCCGTTCCATTTATATTTACATAACTTTCAACGTCGTAACCTGTGCCTAACTGAAAATTATCGTTGCTCGGATCTGAAAAACTTGCGCCCGAAAAAGCACGTTCCTCAGCATCAAGCATTCCATCAAGACCGGTATCTTCACCCTCGTCTATCAAATCATTCAGATTTTTATCCTCAGTATCCAATACCCTATTCGGTATAACATCTTCCGAAATCTGACCGATGTCTATATATATTTTTGAATCGAGCGGATTTGGGGCTTGACCATCCAAGTGAAGCCAAAATTCTATAAACTCAATATTTTCTTCGATCAAATTGTTTGCACTGGAAGAAAGCGGTTTCATCATACCGCCCCAATGATTTACTTTATTTTCAGCAAAATCGGGTGCGGGATTATAATTATAAGTACCACGTTCATCAGGTCGGAAAACAAAATCCAGCACAGTAACCTGATTCTCGTCTCTACCAGCTGATTTTCGATCACCGTAGATCTGCTGAACCGTAACATCGGAAGGGAGTGCATTATACCAGAAAGTTTTTGCTTTATAGTTCATAATGAGCGAATCCGGATCTCCGCCTATTACGGGAAGATTATTAGGAATTGAAATATCCGACCAAGTTCCGTAACCAATTCCCATTGGAATTATTCTCTTTGCTCCTTCAAAATCATCCACATACGCAATACTTTGAGATTGATCTCCCGCGATAGTACTCTTTTTGGTATTTGGGTCAGGACTCATATATGCAAATTCACCCTTAAGTGAAAAGCTTGAAGGTGCAGAAGTTGAATATAGATTATCCATCAATTTGGTTAGGAATGGCAGTTCCTGAGTCGTCTGAAAATCAACACCCATAATCGAGTTGTTGAGTGGCTCTTCCCCTATTCTCACTTTTTCGCTTAATGTTTGTTGATTTAAATTCAAATATGAAAATCCCAGAGTTGTCTTTTGATCGAATTCGTATAAACCACGAAGACCAAGCAAAGTTTTTGATGCAAGTTGGAAGAGATCGTTTTTTTCGTATGTAATTCTAAGATCTGCTCCGGGAACAAGAGCAGCATCATTTAATATTGTAATCTGTCCGATATTATAATCTACCCGGTAATCGCTTCCTTCTTTAAGTTCCGATCCTCCAAGAGTAACGCGCACGGAATTTTCCACCGCATTAAAACCAATATTGAATGTTGAAGAAACTGAAGCCGAATATTCACCAACCATAAGGAATTTATCTTTCTCTCGGTCTTGTTTCGCGAATGTTTTTGTTGTATCATAAATCAGTTGATAAACTTTATCCTCACCCAGAACTGGGGGGAACTGCCTGCCAAATGGTTGAAGCACCGGAAAAATGATTTCACCTGTTGATGGCATTATTGTCTTGCTCGGGAAATAGTCGAACGTTCCATCTCCCTCGGCAGCAGTACCTGTATTATCCGTTTTATCAAAGCCAAAAGCTTCCAACAATTTTACACCATTCACTTCCGGGACTGGGTCTGCGCCGTCGATTGCATATTTAATATCAAAAACAAATCCCTCTTCCTTTATATCTCTTCCACCGATCGGATAGATATTCTTTAACTGGAGTTTCCATGCTTTTCTGAATTGAGGTGCTAAATTTCGAGGTTTGATTAATTTGAGTACCATAACAACACTAGTATCGTTCTGAGCATCCGTGATAAAGTTGCCGTAAAATAAATCATCAGAAGCAGATCCAGGATCAGGACCCTCAATACGATAAGCCACAGCCACAGCCTCATCCTTTTGAATCTGTGAATTGAACGTTATGTAACCAGTTTCAGCATGGAGTTCAAAATCAGATCCCTCAGTTAAACGAATAAATCGTTCGTCGATAACCTCTTCCGCAGGATCTGGTGTCACAAATTCTTGATTTCTCAAATCATCATAATATTCGATCGGATCTTGGTTATATGATCGGCGAGGTAAATCTATAAATGCTCGTCCTCTTCTTTCCTTTCCCGGCTGAGATAAACCATAGTAAGTCTTCCAAACCTCAATATCTTTAACTTTGTAGAACCTTGCAGAATCGTTTGGTGAATAGACGAATGATCCATAGTAACGCGAGAAGAAATTTTTGTCGGCACTTGTATCGGCATAAACTTGATCAAGGAAATAATGATTTTCCGAATATTCGTGCGCTCGTATTTCAAACTCATTTTTTTCCGATCCGCCGGTGACCGAAACTTCTTCAACCTCACTCTTTTTCTGAGATGCAAGAGCTGTCAAAGAAAGAGGTCCCATCTTAATTCTCGCTTTAATACCGAAGAGAGCCTCACTTCCTCCGACTAAAGGTGAGGTTTGAAGCGAGACGTTTCCGGCTTCTATACTTTGAATTATCTCATCTTCATAACCCGTATAAACCAAGCTAAGTTGATTTTCATATTCAAAATCTCGCTCAGTATTCCAATCTGCTTTGATAGTAAGTTTATCGCCTATGGTTCCGTTAACGTTAACTTGAACCGTTTGACTGAAGTCCGGTTCATTTTTGGTATTTCCAAGACGCGATGCAGTTAATCCCTCGGTTGTTTCGTTACGCCACGCGCCGTGAATATCAACCGAACCTCTGATCTGGATATTTATTTCCGGTGGACCGAAAATGCTTAAGAATGAGGTTGTGGGAAGTGGAATTGCAATATTTGTTATATCCGATATTAGTTCTTCAAGTTCATATTTTCCGGATTTTAATTCGTAAGCATAACCTTTTTGTTCCCACAGTTCCCGATTTCCCCATTTCATTCTTAGTCTGATATATTCTTCAAGCGGAATTTCGAGAACCGGTTTTACCAATTTACCGGCAATTTCCTCCTTGATAATGACAAATTGGCCTGTCGAGTCAAGTTCAACTGTTCTTTTTAAAAGGGTTTTAGAGGGCTGTACAAAAAAACTGGATTTCTTTTTCTGGCGGAAAGGAGTGTAATAAGTGTCCTCCCTTTGATGTCTGAAATATTTTAACCTTGCAGTTGAATCAATAGCCATACTGTCAACTTCGGTGGTATCCAGAACAGAAACAGAGTCGGACATAAGACTATCAAGAATCTGTCGCGAAAGAGAATCGGCAAAAAGTGAATCGACTATTGATGATTCAGTGGAATCTTGTGCAAAAATAGCTGAATTCTCATATCCATTATTTGGGATTTTCAGTTCACCGAAAGATGGTTCAATCGGTTGAAGTATTTCTGAGTGGGAATAATAATTAAATAATGATACAAAAAGACGGTATTCATCCACCGGTGATTTTACATGCTGTGTAAACCCTGTGGAAAAAATAAATAGAAAAAATAGTGCGGAATAGAAAGTTAAACTAATTCCCGTATAAAATAAATTTTGAACTCGTGCTTTAATAAATGTACCTGTAGTTTAACTGAATATACAATGTAGATAATTTTTCTATAATCCCTCACTTTATGTTTGAAAACATCGAAAAATAGATAGATTGATAAAAAAAAACAATTTGAATTATTGCTGAGAAAAATTATTGCCCAAATTAATTTTTTGATGCAGTGTCAATTAAAAAATATCATCGAGGTGAGTTTTTTCATCTATGGTATCAACAATGTTATTTGCATCAACAATTACGGCGCTTAGTCTGTTACCAACACAAGCACCTGTATCGATATAGACCGAATCCGAATCTTCATCATAGGTAATTTTCTGATGCTTTGTGTGCCCGACAACTTGTATTTTACCAATGTCCAAAAGCTGATCGCGCGTCCATAGAACACCTTTATCAGTTGCATGATCAGCATATAAGTAATCTCTGAGAGTTTCAATATTATTCTCTACATTTTCGTTAAGAGCTTTCGCGTATTGATAAGAAATTCCCGCATGCGAAATGAAACAGTCCTCAAGATTATAATAAAGCGGTTGTGATTTAATGTGATCGATATGCTTGAAGATTGCATCTCCGTTGCTTTCGTATGAAAGCAGAGTTGCTTCGTTGCCGTTAAACATCCAAGATTTTGCAAAAACACTTTCCGGATCCCGGAAAAAGTGATAGAACATATAATCGTGATTGCCAGGCGTAAACTTTATATCATTTTCTATAATAAAATTTAATACTTCAAAACTGAAGTTTCCTCGATCTACCAAATCACCGACCGTATAAACCGGGATGTTTTTATACTTCTTCAAAATTTTTTTATAGAGTTTTTCAAGCGTATAAAAACATCCGTGTATGTCTCCGATAATAGCAGTCATAAATTAACTCAAATATAATAAGTTTCTTTAGCAAACTTGGTAAGTTCATCTCTAAACTTAGGATGAGAAATACTTATCAACGCTCGTGCTCTTTCCTGAACAGATTTTCCGAACAAATTTGCTCTTCCGTATTCTGTTATAATATAGTGAACATCACCCCGCGAAGTAACGACTCCTGCTCCCGGCTTTAACGTCGGAACTATTCTACTTATCTTCAGATCTTTAGTTGCCGATGGGAGCGCAATTATAGGTTTGCCGCCTTCCGAATGGGCAGCTCCTCTAATAAAATCTACCTGTCCCCCTATGCCGCTGTAAAATTTTGTTCCGATTGAATCGGAACAAACTTGTCCAGTAAGATCGACTTCTATTGCAGAATTTATTGCAACCATTTTTTTATTCTGCGCAATCACAAAAGGATCATTAACATATTCCTGAGGATGAAATTCTATTATGGGATTGTTATCAAGAAAGTCATAAGAGCGTTTAGTGCCAAGTACAAAACCTGCAATAATTTTTCCATGATGAAGTGTTTTTTCTTCACCGTTTATCACTCCTTCTTCTACGAGTTCAATTATACCATCGGAAAACATTTCGGTATGAATGCCCAAATTTTTTCTATCCTTAAGATATTTCAAAACCGCGTCTGGTATTGCACCTATACCCATCTGCAAAGTTGAACCGTCCTCTATAATCTCCGAGACATGTTTCCCTATATCGTCATAAATTTTTAGCACCTCTTCACTGGCATCAGGATCAACCTGAGGAAGTTCCATCAAGGCTTCGCTGTGTTCAACAATAAAGTCTATCTTGTTAATGTGTATAAAACTGTTACCCAATCCTCGGGGCATTTGATTGTTTATTTGCGCAATAATTATATCTGATTTTTCCGTCGGAGTTTTTATATTACCAACATCAATTCCGTAACTGCAGAATCCATGCTCGTCAGGAGGCGAGACATTAATAAGTGCAACATTTGGTTTTATAATACCTTTCTTAAACAGAAGCGTCACTTCTGAAAGAAATATCGGAATGAATTCGGCTCTGCCTTCGTTAACAGCTTTTCTTGTATTGCCGCCGATAAAAAAAGCTTTGTGTTTAAAATGTTTTTCCATTCCGGGATGAGTGTATGGAAGATCTCCCACAACAAGAATATGATAAATTTCAACATCGAACAATTCATCTTTCCGTTTAACCATAGCTCTTATCAATTCAAGCGGAGCCGCACATCCTGGCTGAACAACAATTTTATCGCCGCTTTTTATAGCTTTAACTGCCTCTTCTGCAGAAACTAATTTTGATCGATACTTATCAAGCCAAACCGCGCTCTTCGGTTTTGACATTTTCGTTTCATCGAGTGTCATAAATTAATCGTTTCCTAGTTTGTTGAAAAAATGTGAAGCCGTCTATACTCCAATCCAAAAGTTTCGGCTATAGATTTATTAGTACAAGTTCCATTATACATGCACACTCCTTTCGAAAGTCCGTCATCTCCCAAAATTGCATTTCCTAATCCATTGTCTGCAATATTTAAAATATATTGAATTGAGGCATTTGTCATACCATAACTTGCCGATCTTGAAACATAGGTGGGCATATTCGGCACACAATAATGAATTACATCATGCTTAATGAATATAGGATCGGAAATTGTCGTCGGATAACTTGTTTCGATACACCCTCCTTGATCAATAGCAACATCGACTAATACCGAACCGTTCTTCATTGATTTAACCATTTCTTCGGATACAAGATGTGGAGATTTTTCTCCTTTTACTTGAATTGCGCCGATAAATAAATCCGCAAATCTGCATCCTCTTGCTATTGTATAAGGGTTAGCAGCAACTGTCGTGATATGTTTTCCCAAAATGTTTTGAATTCTTCTTAGTCGATAGAGATCTTTATCAAGAACTATAACTTGAGCACCGCGTGCGTAAGCTGCACGTGCTGCATTTAGTCCAACAACACCTGCACCTAAAATAACAACAGCAGCAGGCGCAACTCCGGTTAAACCACCCAGTAAAATTCCTCGTCCGTTCTGGACGTGGCTACCTAAAAATCTTTCTCCCATTTGAACGGCTAACTGCCCTGCAATTTCGCTCATCGCTTGTAATACAGGAAGCTCATCATTTTTTTCAATAAGTTCATAGCTAATAGCAGTAATTTTCTTATCAAGAAGAGTGTTGATAATGTTCTGTTTTCCGACAGCTAAATGAAGAAACGAAAATAAAATTTGATTTTCCTGCAGCATTCCGGTTTCTTCATCTGTTAAAGGTGCAATTTTTGCAATCAATTCCGAACGCTGATAAACTTCTTCACGCTCGTAAACTACCGTTGCACCAACTGCTCTGTATTCTTCGTCAGTAAAATGACTTCCTTCACCAGCTTCGGTTTCAATATAGACACTGTGTCCGGATTTAACTAAAATATCAACTCCAGCAGGAGCTAAGGCAACTCTCTTTTCTTCAAGTCTTCTTTCTTTGGGAATGCCAATTCTCATGGTTAATATCTCTTTTTTGTATTATATTCGTTAAAAATACTTATAAATCTTTTTATAAGCAATTTGATAAATAAGAGGAAAAATGGAACCCGGAAAACTTTTTATAGTCGCAACACCCATCGGAAATTTAGGTGACATAACTTTAAGAGCAATGGAAACACTAAAATCTGTTGACTTTATTTTTTGTGAGGATTCTCGCGAATCATCAAAATTATTAAATCATCTCAAAATTCAAAAACCCTTAGTTGTATTAAATGCAAGAAACGAAACGAATTCGTTACAAAAAATAATTAAGAGAATTGGAAATGGCGAAAATTGTGCTTTAACTTCGGATGCGGGAACTCCTTGTATTTCTGACCCGGGAGTCAGGCTCGTCAACGAAGCCATTAAAAACCAAATTCCTGTAGTTGGAATTCCCGGGGCAAATGCAGCAATATTAGCATTAAGTATTTCAGGACTTCCGACAGATTCATTTGTTTTTGAGGGTTTTATCCCGCAAAAGAAAGGAAGACAGAAAAAATTAATTGAATTAAGCAAAGAGACAAGGACTATCGTACTTTACGAATCAGTATATAGGATTGAGAAATTAATCAGTGAACTCTCTGATTATATGCCGGATAGATTTGTTGTGATCTGCCGGGAACTTACCAAAATGTTTGAAGAATGTATGAGAGGATTTCCAAGAGATTTATCAGAGCAACTATCACAAAGTAAAATCAAAGGCGAATTTGTCGTAATAATTGCTCCAAAGTTTTGGAAAGAACTAAATTATTCAGAATCATAACGAATTAATGAATGAATATCATACTTTTGCAACAAGTTTCTACCTTTAAGAAAATCAAGCTCGATTACAAAGGAAATTTGGACGACTTCTGCTCCTAATTTTTCAACCAACTTAGCCGCAGCTTTCATCGTACCACCCGTAGCAAGTAAGTCATCGTGCAGTAAAATTTTGTCCCCGGGAGCAAGTGCATCTTTATGAATCTGAATTTCGTCCGTGCCATATTCCAATTGATAAGTTTCCGATTCTGTTTCAGCAGGCAGCTTACCCGGTTTTCTTATGGGAATAAACCCGGCATTCAATTTTGCAGCTAGTGCTCCGCCAAAAACGAAACCGCGCGATTCAATGCCGACAACCTTTGTTATTCCTTTGTTTTTACTATAGTTATAAAGTTCTTCTAAAGTATCGACAAATCCTTTTGAATCTTTCAAGAGAGTTGTGATATCCTTAAAAACTATCCCTTCAATGGGAAAATCTTTTACATCACGAATCAATTTTTTTAGATCCATAATATGCTCCCGTTAGTTTCTTTTTACTTTTCTATTTATAAGTTTATTGAATTCCTTTTCAGAAAAACAATTGATAATCTCCGCCGGTTGAATCCCTCCCTTCCTCGCAACAGCTATTCCGAAATTTATATTATCAATTTCTTCAACAGAATGCGCGTCGGGATTTATAGAAAATCTGCATCCTTTTTCTCGGGCGTAATATATGTTTCTCCAATCCAAGTCCAAACGATATGGACTTGCATTTATTTCAATAGCAACATCATTTGCAACACAAGCATCAATTACTTTTTGTATATCAACTTTATAACCGTCTCTCGAAAGCAAAAGTCTGCCCGTCGGATGCGCAAGTATATCTGTGTAAGGATTTTCGACAGCTTTAATAATTCTCTTTGTCATCTCATTTTCCGAAAGCGTAAATATCGAGTGAATTGAGGCAACTATAAAATCAAATTTTCTTAAAACTTCTTCATCATAATCGAGCGAACCATCTCTTAGGATATCCGATTCGATTCCATGATATACTTTAACTTTGCTCTTTTTATTAAACTCATTAATTTCTTCCCTCTGTTTTACAATTCTATCCTCGTCCAAACCATTTGCATAAAAAGCTGTTCTGCTGTGATCACAAACTGCAAAATATTTGAATCCTAATTCTGCGCCAGCATTCACCATTTCCTCAAGAGTATTCATTCCGTCCGAATGAGTCGTATGGAAATGGAAAAATCCTTTAAAGTCATCCAAGGAAAGTGAAGTGTTTTTTCTAAGATGCTCCGGAAGAGTAAAAAAATCTTGCTCCCGCATTTCGGGAATTATAAATGGCATTTGGAGATTCTTAAATATTTCTTCCTCTGATTTACCTTTTATTTTTGATTTGTCGGATAATTCATTAATAAATTTTTCCTCACCCGTCGAAAGGAATAATATTTTGGGGAGCAAACTTGCATTTTCGACTAAGAATAACACGGTTTTTATCGGAGCATACGATAATAATTCAACGCGATCCGAGTCACATAGGGACTCTATCTTATTTATATTAAATGAATTAGACAGTTCACTTAAAATATCACTTTTGTTAGAGACTAAAACAACAACTTCTATCTTGGAAATCACTTCCCGAATTCTCCTAAGTTCTCCAGAGAGGTAAATTTCTTTTGCTGATTTCATTTTTTGCAATTCTTCAGTCAACTCATTGCCGATTTTAAGAGCCTTGTGAAGATGAAGGAAGTTTTTACTTTGTTTTATTTTTTCAATTTCGGTTAAAAGTTTTGCTTCTGTTTTATCACCAAACCCTTTTATTTCGGAAATCCTTCCTTCTCTGCAAGCGTGCTCCAAATCATCAATTGATTTTATTCCGTATTCCTCAACTAACTGCTTAACCTTTCGTGCTCCCATTCCTCGAATATTAAACAGCTCAATAACATCCGCTGGAATTTGATCGAGCAACCCTGTAAGCTCTGTTGAAGTACCGTTTTCAATAAAATCTTCAATAAAAGATAAAAGCCCTTTTCCCACTCCCTTAACTGCTGCTAAGGATCCATCTTCGAACATTGCTTTTATATCTTGATCAATCCGTCGAATGTTGTTTGCACCATTTCGGAATGCAGCAACTTTAAATTTGTTCTCGCCATTGTATTCAAGAATATCGGCAAACAATTCAAGTTCTTTTATCAGATCTTTTTTGAAGGACATATTTCACCTAAAATAAATTAAAGACGATTAATACATTAACAATTCCTAGAACACTTCCCCAAAAAATTTGAGGGATTGTATGAAGCTTCAAATAATATCTCGCCCATCCAACCAAAATAATGATCGGAAATAAAAGTATATAATAAATGCCGAGGAAGTAAATTAAAAAAAATATTGGAGTCATAACTCCAAGAGCATGGGCGCTTATTTTCCAGTATCGATTAATTATAAAGATCGTAATTGCATTAAATAAATAAACTAACCAAAGTTTTATTGCGAGTGTTTCATAAGGTGTAATAAAGTACAATATGAGAATTGAAACTAGACATAGAAACCCGGCGGCTATGTAAGGAAGTTTCCGTTGTTCTTTAATCTCGGCTTCATTATCATCAATAATTCCGTTTTGCCTTAAGCGAAAAAAAATATAAATCGGCAAGAGAAATCCTAATAATAATGCGGTTCCAATTATCAACAAACGCGATTCAATATTTTGTGCAAATTTTATCGCTATAAAAACAAAAATCAGCAGCAAAGCCGAAGGCGGAACGAGCAGCACGGATATTATCCTAGCAGACTTGTGTTTGTTTGAACTCAATTTTTTTCGATATCATTATTTGATAAAATCAAATTATCGTGCGATTCAAGTTCTTTCAAATAATCGTATAGTAATTTTTCCAAATCTCCGTATGTAACAATCTGCATAATCTGCTGACGAATTTTTGATGCGTTGTACAATCCTTTAAGATAACCCGTATAATATTTTCTAAACGGGATAATTGCTCGTCGTTCGTCTTTTTCTTCCAACTCATACCGGAGATGCTTCAGGATTGTTTCAATTCTTTCGGTGTGAGTTACTTCAGTTCTCACGCTACCTGTTTCGAGTAATTCTTTAGCTTGTTCAAAAATCCAAGGATTTCCGATGGCGCCTCGTGCAATCATCACTCCATCCGCATTTGTTTCGTCAAAAGCGCGTTTGACATCTTCAGGGGAAAAAATTCCACCATTAAGAATAACAGGAATATCAACAACCTCTTTGATCCTCGGAATCCAGCTCCAATCCGCGTCCCCGCTGTGACCTTGACTTCTAGTTCTGCAATGGACCGTAAGAGCTTTTGCACCGGCATCTTCAATTCTTTTTGCGATTTCAAGAATGAAAATATTTTCTTCATCCCAACCGAGTCGTGTTTTTACCGTAACGGGAATATCAACAGCATCAACTATTGATCTAACCATTTTTTCCATGTAGTTAGGGTCTTTCAGTAAACCAGCACCCGCCCCACGTTTTGCAATTTTCTTTACCCAGCAGCCGGCGTTAATATCAATTATATCCGGCTTTAGTTTCTCGGAAATCTTCGCTGCTTCAACCATCGGTTCAATTTCGCCGCCGTAAATTTGAATTCCAACCGGACGTTCGAATTCTGTTATTTTCATTTTGTCGGCAGTTTTTCTATTGTTTCTAATCAAACCGTCACTGTTTACAAATTCCGTGTAAACGACATCTGCACCCATCTCCTTACACAACCTTCTGAATGGAACACCCGTAATATCCTCCATTGGAGCCAGAAGCAGCGCTTTATCAATTTCTAAATTATTTATTTTAAACATTTTCTACAGTTACCATTTTTTGTGGTTTAATAAACAAATATGCTACAATAAATGCAATTGCAGTGAAGAACGCACCTGTCAAAAATGGTGCTTGATAGCCAAGAATATCAAAGCTTATTCCTCCCCATAAAGGACCCAGTACACGAGCAAGAGCAGACAGAGATTGATTTACACCCAAAACCGCACCTTGTTTCTTATCAGGTGCAAATCTCGAAATTAAACTCAACAATGCAGGTTGAAGAATTCCCGTCCCAATTGCAAGGATAATAACAACAAAAATCATCCCAAAAAAATTAAATCCATACGGAAGAAAACCTAAGCCCAGAATCGTGAAAAAGATACCTGAAAGCAAAATGGTTCTGTCATCGAATTTTTTTGCAATTATTCTCACTGCATATCCCTGCATAATTGCTCCGACCAATCCTATAATTCCGAACAAATAGCCGTTTTGTTGATCCGTGAATCCGTAATGTTTTAATCCGAGTATCGCGAAAGTACCGTAAATATTTGCCATCGAGAAAATAACTATAAAAAATATGATCACATATAAACCAAGCACTTTGTTTTTAAGTACTCTAAGTGTAAATGCAAAATCGATTAATGTGATTTTCATTTTCACATCCAAACTGCTTTTGATTTTGAGAGATTCCGGAAGTGAGGTCACGGCAAAGATAAAAGCAAGGAGTGAAAATCCTGCTGCTCCGTAACCACAGACAGCATAACTAAATTTTGCCAGAATTCCCCCGATTAGTGGACCGAAAAGAAAACCAAGTCCGAATGCAGCTCCAATCAAGCCCATTCCCTTCGATCTGTCCTGCTTTGAAGTTATATCAGCAATATATGCTTGAGCAACACTTATATTACTTCCGCCAAGCCCGGCAAACATTCTTGAGAGTAAAAGAATAATAAACGATTCTGCAATCGAAAATATCAGATAAGAAATTGCTGTGATAAGCAGTGTTACAAGAATTATCGGTCGTCTTCCGATTCTATCTGAAATTTTACCAAGGATCGGGTTAAATAAAAATTGCATAAAAGAATAAGATGCAACAATAATTCCAATTTCGGTATCAGTAATTCCCAAATTTCTTGAGGCAAATGCTGGAAGAATTGGGATGAGTATTCCGAAACCCATTAAATCAATAAACACAGTCGTGAATACAACAACTAAGGAGGCTTTTTTCCGCATCAGTTAATCAAGTTTTAATCAATTTTAAAAAAATAGCAAAATTAGATTCCAATTCATATTCGGTAAGATGCGTGCGAGTTGACAATAAGGAGGAATATCGTCTCGTTCTTTAAGACAAAATTATTGTTTTTTCAAACTCTATTTTTCCAAAAGTGTTTCGATCTTTTCGGCAAAAAATTCAAATTCTTCTTTTCCGTTTAAAAAAAATTGCTGTTTTCCTGCATCGTCGTAGATAAAGGTCGCCGGCAGAGATCCAAACCAACTCTCATTTAAGTAATTTATCATGTCCTCTTGCCTTTCAAAACCGTTAACATAGACGGGAAAGTTTACATTAAAGTTGGATAAGAATGGGATTATTTTAGATTCGATTTCATCCGGATAATCGACACTTATAGCAATTAAATCAATCCTTCCAGAATATTTTTCGCTTAATTTTATAAGTGACGGGAATTCTTCCCGACATGGCACACACCAAGTCGCCCACAGATTGACAAAGAGAGGTTTTCCCTCTCTTTGTTCAATTATTTTTTCAAGTTCTGATTTATCAATAAGTTTTATTTCAGATTGCTGCTGTGCCGTTAATTTTCCTACGGCAAAAAATAAAACTGTTATTACTATTATGATTAGATTCTTTTTATCGTGCATCCGAAAGCCTTGGTTGTTTTAACACTAACTTCTTCTCCGGCAAGAATTGCATCAAGTGCGGACTCGAGATCATTGGATGTGACTTCCTTCTCTCGCTGCGAATCGTCTATTCGTCCGTGGTACAGAATTTCTAAATCGGGACTCAAAACAAAAATCTCCGGTGTCACTTGAGCATTGAATTTATCCGCGATAATATTGTTGGGATCTTTGAGAATCGTGAAGTTCAATCCGTTTTCCTCAGCATGATTTTTTACTTCTTCTGCATTCTCCTGCTTATTCGAATTGATTCCTACAAAAGCAATTTCCTTTTCAGAATATTTTTGATGAAGGGCTGCCATTCTTGAATTATAAGCATTGGAGACCGGACACTGAGTCGCCACGAAAAGTATTACAATTGCCTTTGAATCTTTGTAATCACTAAGAGAATGTTCGGTTCCGTTATAATCTTTTAGAACAAAATTTTCGACCTTGTCTCCTTCACTTGCAAATATGTTAAGCGCTAAACTTACTGACAACAAAATAGCAAGCAATACTGAATGCAAAATATTTTTCATTTGACCTCCCTTTTTTAAGATATTTTATCCGAAAACAAATTATACCGAGGGAAAATACAAATTGTTGCATTCAGTTGAAAATTGTGCGAGGGCATAAATGAAGAACTATTGCAGCTTATGAATTGATTTTAGGTATTAACATAACTCGATTGAGAATAAAAATTGTTAGGTCACTGATCGAAGTATTTTTCGTCCGATTGCTCAAATTCGTTATGATATTCTGTGAGCAGCACAGTATCTTTATCGAAGTAAAGCAGTTCTGCAACTTCAATTAATTTTTCGATTATTCGTTTTATAAGACCACTGTCGTTCATCAAAGACGTTGCCATTTCTGTCAATATTAATTTCTCACGAATTAAACTATCCAGACCCCCGTTCAGTAAAACATCATGAAGCCTTGCATTCCTTTTGAGTTTTGAGAGTTTATCGTATTGTTGATTAATATTCTCCGTATCATACGAACGGTAAATTTCGCGCATTGCTTTTGCGACTTTTTGTCTAAGTATGTTATATTCCTTATTGATGTACTCGTTATCTGATACAATATACTTTGCAAAATTGGGTTGAAGAGTTTTTATGTGCTTAACGATCTCAACAATATATCTGCTCGCAACTTTAATCTCGTGAATTTTATTAACGTATCTCTCCTCCATTATTCCGCTCTGCGAGATTGTAGCAAACTCAATTATCTTATTATAGATTGACTTCACCTTTCTGAAATATATGTCGTCAATATTTACCATCATCACTTTGTTTGAACTAGAGACAATCTGCTTAAGCTTTTTATCCGAAAATATATCTGTTCTATGGAGATTCAATCCATGCGCAATAATTTCGAAGGCGTTGTGGAATAAATGGCGGGTTTCTAGAAGGAGTGCTGCTACTGCCGATTCCGGATATTTCAAAACAGATTCGTTAAGATATTTAGGTTCCGAAATATCAATTTTAGTTCGGTCCATGACTCTTTTTGTAAGCTGGGAGGCAAGATTTTTAATGAAAGGAAGCATAATAAGAACACCGACTAAATTAAACATAGTATGAAACATGGAAAGCTTTAATACATAATCATCGGGTTCAATGCCAATCTTGCTGCTTAAAAAATTAACAGCTATTTGAAACTGGTTTATAAACACAATTGCGATAATACCAGTGATCAAGTTGAACACGAAATGTGCAATTGCCAATCTCTTACCTTCCACATTTGAACCGAGAGCTCCTAAGAATGCAGTGAATGTCGTACCAATATTTGCTCCTATTGCGAGAGCCAATGCATTGTGATATGTTATTTGATCAAATGAAAGTGCCGTAAGAATTATAGCAAGTGATCCATGACTTGATTGCATAAGAATCGTAATCAAAATACCAAAACCAACATAAACTATTGCTCCCCAAAATCCCGGTAATGCATATTGAGCTAAATTAATTGATGATGTATAAGTAGCGAATCCCAATTTCATAAAATGAATACCGAGAAAGAGAAACCCTACACCTGCGATGAATCCGCCTATTCCTTTTAGATAATTTCCTCTCTGCAACAGAAATAACACACCAAACACCACCATTGGCAAAGCGAACGATGAAATATTTACTTTTAGTCCGAGATAAGAAATCAACCACGCACCGGTCGTCGTTCCGATGTTTGCACCGAAGATTATACCTATTCCCGATATAAGCGTTATAAGTCCTGCACTTAAAAACGAGATCGAAACCAATGAGACAAGAGCGCTTGACTGAAGCAGAGATGTAGAAATGATCCCGAACCAAATACTTCTGTTAATCGTTGATGTTGTTCTTTTAAGAAATTTCCTGAGGAATGATCCGGCAAGCTTATTTACTCCCCTTTCCAAAGTTAACACCCCGAAAAGAAGAATCGCGACTCCGTATAGAATTTCATTTGCTTCCGGAAGAAAAATTAAAGCCGCTGCAAGAGCAATCGTAATTATAAATAAAAATACATACTTGGAAATTTTCATGACTAATTATAGGAAAAATGAAAGGAAGAAAAAATTATTTAACTGGTGCCGGTAGGGTAATAATGAATGTTGTTCCCGAATTAAGTTCGCTTTCTACTCTAATTGTTCCGCTATTTTTTTCTATAAATTCTTTACAGAGGATCAAACCTAATCCGGTTCCCTTTTCGTTTTCTGTGCCTATTGTTGTATAATGTTCGTCTATTTTAAATAATTTTTCGATATCCTCTTCAGCTATTCCAACCCCGGTATCGAGAATTTTAATTTCAACATTATTTCCTTGCCTTTCTGCCGAAACAGTAATTGAACCGTTTGCATTAGTAAATTTTATTGCATTTGCTATCAAGTTTCGGAACACAGTATTTATCATATAATTATCAGCAAAGGCAACAATCTTGGATGGCACACTATTTATTAATTTTATTTTCTTTCTCATCGCATTTGGCTGATAAAGATTTATCACTTCCGATGCAATATCATGAATATCGATTTTTACTTGAGCAAATTCCATTCTGCCGGTTTTAATTCTCGACCATTGAAGTAAGTTTTCGAGGAGATTATAAACATGTCTCGCCGATTTATCAATATTGAATGTGAACTCTCTTATTTCTTCTTTACTTAGCGAATCATATTCTTGAATAAGATATTGTGTGAAGCCAAGCAAAGAAGTAAAAGGACTTTTGAGGTCATGAGCAATAATTGAGAAGAATACGTCCTTTTGTGAGTTTAGAATTTTTAATTCCTCTCTACTTTCCTCAAGCTGTTTATTTAGATTTTGCAGTCTTCTGGAATTATCTTCAAGCTGTATGGTAGTCAGTTCTAATTTTTCAATATATTCTTTAAGCTCATTCTCAATCTTCTTTCGCCCCGTAATATTTCGCTGAATTGCAAGAACTGCATCGACGCCATTGTAGTTTATTCTGGATAGATTACTTTCTATAAATATTTTCTCACGTCCATTCTGCTCAAAAGTGGATTCGACACTCACAATTTTTCCGGCTTCGGAAACTAATGATTTCATCATTTTCTTGAGAACATCATTTTGAATTATCGCTTCAAGTCTTACGCTCTTTAGTATTTCCAGATTAAATCCATACAAAACAGCAGCTTGAAGATTTGCATCAAGAATGACTCTTTTATGCGGATCAAAAATTATTATTCCGTCATGTGCATTTTCATAAATAGCTCTATAACCGCGTTCACTCCTTCTAAGTTTTTCCGCAGTTCTTACTCTTTCAATTGCAGCAGCAATCTGCTCCGAAACAAATATGAGAATCTTTTTCTCCCGCTCTCCGTAAGCTTTTTCATTTTCATAATCTTGGAGAACCATTGCACCGATTGAATTGTTTTCAAGCTTTAGACAAATTCCCATCCAGATTGCTTGGGGTTCTCCTACAAGCTCAACATCACCGGATTTTCTTAACTTCTCATCCATTTCTTTATTGACGAGTATATCCTTGCCTTTGAATATTACGTATTCAGTCAGCCCTTTCCCCGGTTTTGTTGGTGGCGGTGCTTCATCATATTGATCTACATAATACGGAAACGAGATGAGATCATTTTCTTCTTCATAAAGTGAAATATAGAAATTATCCGCCGGCATCAACTGTTTAACTATCGAATGTATTTTTTTGAACAATGAATTTAAATCCGCAGAAGTATTGACTGCTTCGGAGATATCGTAAAGTGCATTGTTCATGAGATTTGTTTCTACTTGTTCGGTTATATCAGTGAACAATCCGTAAACATTTGTTATTTTTTTATCTGATTTCTCAAAATGAACTGTCGCCCTTATCCATCCAAATTTGTTGTTTGCACGTTTAATTCTGAAATTTTCGTGAAACTCGGATAGCTCATTCATGCATTTTTTGTATTTAGCCTTTATTCCATCCACGTCATCTTGGTGAACAATATTCCAGAAATTATCCGGATTTCCTGCAAAGTATTTGTAGGATTTACCCGTTAGGTTTTTAATAACCGGAGAATAAAATGCATATAGATATTTTCCGTTCTCATCAATTTTATTGCTCCACAGTACATCCGGCACAGAAGCAATCACACCGTTGAGTTCGGCTTCAGTTTCTTTGAGTGAGTTTTGAATTATTATATAATCTGTTATATCTCTTGAGAATACCGCTATTTTATCAACTTCGCCGGCATCTGTAAATATCGGATTGTAACTGTTATCCCAAGTTCTGTCGAAGCGTGATGACTCGCTTCTAGATGCTTTTTTCTCTTTCTTAACTTTTTCGATAATAGTTTTTGTAATATTAAAACTTTGTTCCTCAAAAATAGAACTATAGTGTTTGCCGATAATATCTTCTCTTTTTTTGCCGGTGATTTTTAACATCGCTTCATTTACATCGCAGAAAGTTCCATTAGTATCTAAAACATATATTACATCATCCGGGGCATTTATCAACGATTTATACAATGCTTCGTTTTCACGTAAACGATCCTCGATTTTTTTCTTTTCAGTTATATCTTTAATCACACCAAAAGTGGAAGGCGATCCCTGATAATCGATTATATCTACGCTCATCATTCCTGTTATTATGGTTCCGGCTTTATGTAGAAGTCTTATCTCGTAATTTTTTGGTTGCTCTATTCCTTTTAACCGGTTTCGATATCTTGAATTAACTAATTCAATTTGATCAGGGGCTAGAACATCTATAAAATCTCTTCCAATCAGTTCATTCCTTTTATAACCAAGCATATTAGAAAAAGCTTCGTTTACAAAAACAAAACATCGTTGTTGAATTATATAAATTCCTTCATGAGCTTTTTCAATTACTAATTGATATCGATTCTCGCTTTCTTTCAGTAACGCATTAGCAAATTTCAATTCAGAAATATCTCGGATATTTCCTTCATAGAAAATCACATTACCTTCGTTATCACGCACTGTTTGAGCGGTGATCTTTGCCCAGATCCTTTGGCCGTCTTTTCTCTTAAGAACAGCATCATAATCCGCAAGTGATTCCCCGGCTAATACCTTTTCGTTTAGTGATTTTCTATGATCCGGATTTTCATATAAATCCAGCGCATTTAGATTGATTACTTCTTCCTTATTTTCGAATCCGAGCAATTCACAAAATGCCTTATTGACGTTTAGAATCCTTCCATCAGGAGTTGTGCGGTACAATCCGGTTGGAACCAATTCGAAGAGATCGGTATTAATTTTCGAAACTCTTTTTAAAATTTCATTTTCTTCTTCGAGCTTGGTCAGCTTTTTCTTTAGCTGCGTAATGTTATAATTATTTTCAGTCTCAGTGGACTGTTTCATAATCCTGCTTATAATTTATAATGTCTATTATCGTAAAAATAGTCTAAATATTTAGTTTTTTCATTTTATAATTTTTACATCAATCGACGTTTGAGAGGTTTTTGTCTGAACTTCTCCACTTAAACTTAAATTATATCTTACAAGAAATTCCATTGGGACAGTTTTTGTATTTCGAGGAATTGATTCAAACATTTCTCTATCGATCTGAAATTCGAAATAATTTTCTGAATACTCGTTTGGATATATAGTATCCACATTTATAAAAACCGTGCGCGCTGAAAGTTTTCCACAATTTATTTCGATCACACAATTTTTCAGCGAAAAATTTCTAGTATTGAAAATAGTTACAGAACCGAAATAATTATTATCGTAATAATCAAGATTCTGAGACGTAATCTCTCCGACTTCGATATAATTGAACTCAACCGGTTCCCGAAGTGCATTTAATTCTTCTCTTTTAGCTTCGGCTGTTTCGAACAATTCAATGATTTCTTTATTACCGGGATCAATTGATTTGGCTTTTGTCAAATGTTTATATGCGTAATCTATTTTGTTTTCTTCCAGGTAAATCATACCGAGTTTTTTTAACACTTCAATATTGTCCGAAGCAATAAGTACGGCTGATTCATAATTATAAACCGATTCATCGATATTGCCTTTTTCATTATATATATCTCCGCGGAGTATATAATACTCGGCAGAATTTTCGTCCAGATCAATTGCTCGGTTTACAGATTTTTCTGCTTCGGTCATCTTGCCTTGTATAAAGTAAACTTCTGCAAGGAAGAAATGTAAATTAGGATTTTCATCATCTATAGCTAAACCTTGTTGAATTTGCTCGAGAGCTTTTTCTGTTTGATTCTGCCCAATATGCATGCTAGCTATTGCGGCATATAAATCTGATGTACCGAGACCTTTGTTATTTATCTCCTCATAAACTTTTATTGCTTCATCATAATTACCGGCTTTCTCGTAAATATCGGCTAACTTTATGTAGTATTCCTCAGAATTATATCTCTGAGCAAGCATTTTATAATATCTTGCCGCATCATCAACTCTTCCCAAATTTTTATTTGCTTCGGCTAGATAAGAATAAAGTATTTCATCTTGAGAAAACTGCTGAAGGGAATTTTCTGCAATAATTAATATTTCATCAAATTTCTTTTCATCTTTTTTCAGATCAATCAATCGATATACAAGACTTGGGATTTGTGGAAACTTATCAACAGCAGTTTCAATCTCCCGCACAGCATTATTTAGCTGGTTTATTTTCTCATACAGCTCACTTTTTTCGATGTATATAACATAATTTTCCTGTTCGAGTTTTTGAAGCTCTGTTAACAGTTTCAATGCATTATTATACTTTTGCTCCTTTTTCGCTACATCAATCTCGCTTCGGTATATGGTTTTAATTTCAGAATTTATTATTGCGGGATTAAGTTCAACCAAGCTCTGAAAAATTCCGATTGCTTTATATGGCAATTCGTCTTTTATTGATTTTGCATAGGTAAAATTATCCTCAACAACATTTGAAAAATCTGATTCTTCAATTTTAACAGCGTATTCAACCCGCTCATCGGTTTCATCAAAAATTACATAACTTGAATCACTTAAAGTTTTTACGAGATCAAAATTTTCAGTGCCTGAGATCCTTTTAAACAACTGAATTTGTCCGCTGTTCGATACTGCTTTATTCACAATTAATTCTGCATAACCGAGATCATTTATTTTGATCTTAAGTAACTCCTCGTCCTTGAGTCTAATCCCGACTGTATAAATTGTTTTTGAACGATTATCAACTAATATAAACTCACGCGATTTTTGATTAAAAAACATCTGCGATGCATCCGGAACTTCACCTACCCCGTTTCCTTTCGAAAGAAATGCGAATTCCTCCACAAAGTTATCCATCAAAACAATATTTAAATCTGGGAAGGTTAATGCCGCAGCAAGTTTTTCATTGATTATTGCGAAATCCAAGATTGACTTACTATAAGAAAACGGAAGTCGTATTTGTGAAAGATTTGATTCCTCAATATTATAAACAAAAATGTAGTTTGAGTTTTCGGTAAGGATATAAACATTTTTGGTGTAATCGTTCTTTAAGATTTTTGGTTGATTATGTAAAAGTGCTAAGTCTACTGCAGTCCCCAAAAATCTTCCGTCACCCGAAAGTTTGAATAACTGTCTTGTTTCAGAATCGAGTACAAAGATTTGATCACCGACTTTTGTTATTGAAATCGGTGAGGATAAATTTGGGACCTCATTTTCAGAAATAACATTGACAAGCTTATTTATTCGAAAATCAAAAAGAAATATTTTCCCACCGCGGCTATCCGAAGCAAACAGATAATTATCGGACACAACTACTGAAGAAAGTTCTAACAATTCGCTCATGTTTAAAACCGAAATATCCTTCCCATCTTCGATAACCGATAAAGTCTTATCATTTTTGAGGACAAATAGATAATTCTCATCCATAAAAACTCTCTCGAAGTCGCCGAGTTGAAGTTTATTATAACCTTCAACTTGGAAGGATGAGGTTGTAGAAGAAGGAACGAAATCTCTCAACTGATTGATCTCAAATTGCTGGATATAATTAAAATTTTCATCTGCAGCGTAGAAAAAATCTTTTTCGTTGTTATGGTTCTTGATTTTAATGGAATGAATATTAACGAACTTCCCGGGACCTTTTGAAGAACTTGGATTTCCGATTGTTTCATTCTTGATATTTCCATTTGAGGAGTAGATAAAAACTTTGTTTTGTTTTTTATCACTGATATAGATTTCATCATACTTACTTACGGAAAGTGAAACCGGTTCTTGCAGATTTGAAATTTTTATCTCGTTTCTTTCTTTTAGATCGGGCGAAAAGGAGATGACATAAAAATCGTTTTCGTCCTTTTCTGAAAGCACATAAATTCTATTAGATCCGCTTGCACTGATACTAATCGGATTAAACACAAACTCGTCGCCAATAAAAATTCCGGAGTTTGAAAACTTTAGAATTTTTTGTTGTTTTAAGTCAGCGATATAAATATTATCCTCCAAATCAACGGCAATATCTATTGGAGTATCAAAAGCACCTCTTAAGCCATCGCTTTTACCGAACTCAATAATTTTATTTCCCTCTTTATCAAATGCAGCTGCTTTCTTTCTTCCAGAATCCATAATCCAGATGTTACTGTGCGAATCCAGAGCAATGGCAGTAATTTTATCAAAATTAAAACCGCTCCCTTCTTTAGGGATCTGATTTATCACTTCGCTGCTTGAATTGAAGATTAAAAGTTTGTCAATACTTTGATCGACAACAAAATAATTCCCTTCGCCGGATATTTCGAAATCAGTAATATTATTTATTCTTTGCGAATTTTCTTGAGGAAATGTCGATAAATAATTAACTGTCTGTGCAGTTATAGATACAAATAAAAATATGCTTAAAAAAAATACTTTCAGCATTTGTTACCCTCGTGGCAAGATTATCCAAAAATAAACATTCACGACGGGAATGGCAATCAATGAAAAAAAAGCCAAAAAATGATATTTTTCAACGATCACAATCTTTTTTTTAGGTCTACAAAAGTTTGATTCTAAACAAATATTTTTCAATATTGTTTCAATAAATTGCTTACACGTGTTACCGCAAATAAATAAACTTTTATCAAAAAACGAGGGCTGAAGCAAATGTCATTGAAATCATTTTTTTCAAACCTTTTTAAAAAGTCTGCAACCAAAGAATCAGTTCAACCGGAAGAGAAAAAAGATACAAGCGAATTCAAAACCATAAAAATTGCAGCGCCTACCGAAAAAACTCTCAAATTTATTCCCGGACAATTCATTGTCTTAACCGGTCGTGACAGAGGCAAGCCGATAAGAGTCGCCGGATTTCCCACACCCGAGGGCAGTATTGTAACGATAGGACGAGACGAGGTTGCCGGAGAAAGAGCTTATGCACACATTCAACTTGATCTTCAAACGGTTTCCAGAAAACACGCCGAATTGATCTATCGTGATAAAAAACTCTTCATAAAAAATCTGAGCGAAACTAATCCAACTATGGTAAATGAAGACGAAATTCCACACGGTGGTGAAAAGGAAATCGCTTTCGACAATGAAGTTCGCATTGGCGAATTGAAGTTGAAATACATCCAATAAAAGGACATTCTAAAATGTCGCACATTAAATTTTATGCAGAAACCTTCGTTGGAAGAAGAGATAATAATCAAGATTCCGTTGCAGCGTTGGAACTCGGGAGCAATAGTTATTTTTTTGCGGTTGCCGACGGTATGGGAGGAGTTTCCGGCGGACAGATCGCAAGTAAAATTGTAATCGATACTGCAGAGTCAATTTTGGAAAATCGAGTTAATAATGATCTTTCTATCCTTGACTTAAAGCCATTGCTTAACGAAGTTTTTATCGAATCTCAGAAGAAATTGTACGCTCGTATTTCAACAGAACCAGAATTAGCCGGGATGGGTACGACGATGACGGCTCTCTTACTTGTCGACGGTAAATATATTTGGGGAAATTTAGGCGACAGCAGAATTTACCGATATCATAATTCTAAAATCGAGCAGATTTCAGTTGACCATACTTATATTCAAGATTACAAAAACGAGAATGAAGGAGAAATTCCCCAGAGCATGATCGAGCAGTACAGTCATTATTTAACAAAATCGCTCGACGGAGGTGCGGATAAACCGGATATTTTCCCAACTGATAAAGATTATGAAGAGTTAGAATCCGGTGAATTATTTTTACTCTGCTCCGATGGATTAATAACAAACAAAGTCGAGGATAAGAGCGAACTTCTTGTTGATTATCTTGAGAAGACAAAGGATCTGGAAGAGGCTGCGAAGCAATTGATTTCAGATGCATTTCACAGTGGCTCGACAGATAATATTTCGGTTGTTTTGGTCGAAGTTGATTCTATCGAAAGAAAGGGAAGACTTCAGAAAAAATATAACTATCCGCCGAGGGAGAAGAAGGAAGGTAAGTTTTCAAAATTAACCGTTTCATTAATTACAATTATCATTTTGCTGATTATTTCTATCATTTTTTTTTCATGGATGAACTAGTTAAATGAGTGATTCAAAGATAATTTGTCAGCACTGCGGAAAAGAAAATTCCTCGACTGCAATAAATTGCAAAGAATGTGGTAAGGCACTAATCGAAGGATTATCACCTGAAGAACTTACAACATCACTCTTTTGGGATAGCGTCGAAGGCGGTTTTGCGAGTGATAAAAAAATACGTGAGAATCTTGAACCCGAAGAAAAAATAAAATATGATCTCTCAGAAAAATATGAGATAATAAAAGAAGTAGGACGAGGCGGAATGGCAATAATTTACAAAGCCATTCAAAAAAATTTAGAAAGAGAAGTTGCGTTAAAAGTACTACCCCAGCATTTCACCCATGACGAAGAATATCTTGCAAGATTTCATCGTGAGGCGCAGGAAGTAGCAAAATTAAGCCATCCTAACATTATAACAATATACGACGAGGGTGAAAAAAACGGCACACATTTTCTTGCCATGGAATTTCTATACGGAAAAGATCTTCAAGAAAAGATTAAAGAAAACGGAAAACTCTCGCCCGATTTTGCAGTAAACACTTCCATAAAAATCGCCGACGCTCTTGATTACCTTCACTCAAAAGGACTTGTTCACCGAGACATCAAAAGTTCGAACATTTTTATTACTGACGAGGGCAGACCGGTTCTTATGGATTTCGGTATCGCTAGAACGACGGGACAGACAAAACTAACGCAAGCCGGAACCATTATGGGAACGCCCGAATATATGAGTCCGGAACAAGCCGAGGGGAAAGAGCTTGACGGAAGATCTGATCTTTACGGACTTGGTGCAGTTATGTATGAAGCTTTAACCGGCGAAGTTCCTTTCAAAGCTGATAACCCGTTAACGGTAATAAGAAAAATTCTTGATGAGACTCCTCAACCTGCACGTAAATCGAACACAACCGTTCCAAAGTGGCTTGACGAAATAATTTTAATTTCTCTTTCCAAAAATCCGAATGATAGGTTTCAGCGAGGTAAAGCATTTGCTCAGAGTCTAATCGAAAAGAAAGTTATTCTCGGAGAACCGCAGAAACAAGATTTCAAAACACAGAAAATAATTCTGGGAAGCGGTTCTGATAAAACTCAAAAAGTGGACCTATCACAGATTAAAGACGAATATTCATCTACATCAGATAAGAAAAAGTCAAAAGTCTTATTTCCGATTTTTGCTTTACTCTTCGTTGTAATTGCCGGTGGCTATTATTTTTTATTCATGCAAAATGATACCACCGACCAAACGAACGACTTGATAAATAATTCTAAAGCACCGATCATAAACGAGTCATCCGTTGAAACCACAGGATCGAGAGCGGATTCTGTAACCGTTAAGAAAACCTCTGAACAAGACGAATCCGTTAAACCAGCACACGAGTTAACAGAAGAAAGTGAAATTACTTCAAGAGATGAAGTCGAATCGAAAGTCCCGAATAACTCAGTCAAAATTGCATCATTGAAAGCTCAATTACAGAACGCAAAGTCGGCTGAGAGCGAGGCTTTGAAAAAATTTGAGCATGCGAAGAAGATGCACGAGCGAAAATTAATTTCGCCAAGCGATTTCAAAAAAGCTGAAAATGATTATCTGGATGCAAAACAAAAAGTTGAGACCATAGAAAAGGAATTATCGAAACTATAAAGACTTAGCTATTCACCATCAGTTACTTTTGATGTAAATTCATCTTCCATCGATTTCGTTTTTGACCTCAGTCTCTCGCATAAAATTATAGAAAGATTAAATAGAATTTTGTTCGCTGTGTTCGGCATTGAGTTCATTGCTTTTCTTAGAAAAGATTGATTAACTACAAGTACTTCGAGATCAGACAATGCAACTACATCCGCTGAACGCTCAGTTTGACTTAAAAATCCCATCTCACCGAAAATTTCTCCCTTGCCAAGTACTGCGATCGGAAATTCTTTCCCATCTCTTGATCCAAGTACTTCGACCGCTCCTTTAAGAATTACAAAAAGTTCGTTGCCGATATCACCTTTACGAACAATCCGATCCCCTTTTTTACTTTTGAGAACTATGCCGCTCATCAGAAATTTTTTAACTTCTTCATCAGTTAGGTCCTTTAGAAGAGGAACCGAATCATCACTTATTCTATTTGCAAGAAAACTCCAGAAGTCCTTCATCGGCATCATTCTTTCGCTCATAACTCCGATGTAAGCCGGGAAATTTGCATTAAACCACTCATCAATATTTTCATCTTTTGAGGAAGCTGCAGCAATTTTTGTGAATGGTGATCTAAGTTTTTCCAAGTAAATAAAATCCTCAACTAAAAGAACCAATGGAATTCGAAAACCTTTTTTCTCGTCAAAGAAATTTTCCTTATATCTTCTGTAGCCGAGATGTTCATAAAATTGAACAAGCGAAGGCGCACAGTCGGTAAAATCGAATTTAATATTTTTTCTTCGTAAAATATGATAGAACGCATTCAAAAGTTTTCCGAGGATTGCAGTTGCCTTCCATTTTGGATCTACAATTAAATTGGACGAATAACTCAATCCATCGCCGTATTCCAAAAATTTTTCTGTTAAAAAATTTTTTGCAAGAAAGTCGTTTACCGGTGCTTGGAAAAAATTTACCGAAAGTGCAGCAATAATTTCCTCATCGGATTCAGCATATATAATAATTGCATCATCTTCATAATCATATTTTATCGAATCATAATCTTTTACAGATTGTGGTGAATTATTTTTCATTTCCTTTGATTCAATTTTGAATCTTGCATGATAAATCTTTTCTTTCTGTTGTTCAGATTCAGCGACATCAATTTTTACTTGCGGAAGGTTTAGTGTAACTTGATTCATTTATTTTCTCAGATAAACTTTGCGCGATTCAATTTCATTCTGTAAATAAAGTGGTTTAAGTTCTATATCAATCTCAATGTATTCCCCGTTTGAGTCATCATCAAGTTCGTGAAATGTTATCCCCAAACCTCTTAGATCGGCTTCTTTTTCCGAATGATTATTGTACTGAACGAGAAGGGCAGTTTTGTCATTGAGGTTTCCGGATTTTGAATAATAAAACAGTATTGAATAATTGCCGTATATTATGTTTTCGTCTTGCTCATAAACTCCTTTGTAAACTTTTAACTGTCTGCCAAAACCGGGTCCACGCAAAAATTCCTTATTATTTTCGGGATTATTTGCAAATTCAACAGCGACAATTAAATTTTCCTCACTCAAATTCATAAACGAAATTATACCGCTTATTTTATTCTCGCGAGTAAATTCATTTTCATAAATTGAACCGTTTAGAATAATCGGTTGTGCGGTTGAATAGCCGGCTGCTAATAATATAATATAAATTATTTTTTTCATTTTCATTGTAAGTCTGTTTGCATTAAAATATAAAAAATAGCTATGACTTTCATTTTTGTTGATCATTACTTTTGATCAAGATGCGCAATGATCATCACAGCAAAGTTTTTCGGATTTGACTTTTTCGAAACACTCCTTTCCTTCATTAAAAGAGAAATAGGCAAGTCCCAAGGAACCAATTGAATCAAAATAACCAATTCCCGTAATCTCATAGAGTCCGCTTGAGGCAAGTAAAATTAATGACATATATAAACAAACCTTTGTACAATTTGCATCTGCAATAATTGCCGGAGAATCAAGTTTACGACCGACATTCAATTTAGCTTTTATCAAAACTGTCATTGTCAATATCGAGATTGAGGAAATAATCACTCCCCAAAATGTTGTTTCCGGTTTATGGTTGACAGCAATATTATATACACTAGTAATTACTAATCCGGCAGTGAGCAGAAAAAATGCGGTTCCCGTTATTCGCAGAGCTGTTTTCTCAAACTCGTCACGTTTTAAGTTATCGTTGCTCTTTATTCGAAGTATCATATGAGCAATGCCGATACCTGAAATTACTTCGATGAAACTATCGACTCCAAAACCAAATAGAGCGATAGTTTCATCACTGAAGCCTAAAAAAGTTGATACAACTCCTTCCACAACATTATAGGATATTGTTATCAACGCTAATAAAAATGCTGTGTTGTATAGTTTTTTGCTAACTGAAGTCAAGAACGTTTACCATTTTTTAAACTATAGAATCTCTTAATTTCTTTATTAATTTGCTTTCGTTTTTTCTTTCTTTCTAACTGAGCAAATTGATCCTGTCTTGTATTAAGATAATCAATTTCTTTTTTCAATTTTTGATAATTATTGTAATTCGCTTCGGAAATAATTCCCAGGTTTACGGCTTCAATTACGGCACAGCCTTTTTCATGTAAATGAGAACAGTCATTAAATTTACATTTTTCTTCAATTTCTCCAAAATATCCGGCAAGCCCGGTTGAAGAGTTCTCGTCTTCCCACAACTGAAATTCACGGATACCAGGTGAATCAATTAAAATACTCTCATTTGGAAGAACAAACAATTCTCGTCGTGTAGTTGTATGTTTGCCTTTTCCGTCATTCAATCTTACTTCCTGAGTTTTGATTATTTCTTCACCGAAAAGATTATTGATCAATGTCGATTTTCCCGCCCCTGACACTCCAATTAGGATATAAGTTTGTGACTTAATCAAAAACGCTAATACCTCCCTATAACTATCTCTTTCGTATATGCTTGTAAATAAAGCCGTTATTCTTGGGAATTCAGATTCAATTTGATTCTTAATAGTCTCAAGATCAGTACACAAATCAGATTTACTTAGAACTACAATAATTTTCAAATTACTCTGTTCGGCGGCTGTTATCATCCGCTGAAGCCTATTGAAGTTATAAGTTCTATCAACAGCTTGAACAACTAACGCACAGTCAATATTTGCGGCAAAAATCTGTTCTTCAGTTTTAATTCCCGCAGCTTTTCTTGATAGTTTAGTTTTTCTATTTAGTATACATTCAACAATTCCTCTATCGCCTTCAAAATAATTTATTAAAACCCAATCACCAACTTTTGGAAATTCATTTGTCGAAAGAGTGAACATTAATTTCCCCGTCAGCTCAACAATAATCTCACCTTTATCGGTAATTGCTTTATAGTTTGTTTTATTCTCTGCAGTGATTCTTCCGGGAATAAAATCCCTTCTATCCTTTTCAGTTAATTGAGCTTCGAAAAAATTATCCCAGCCATATAAATTTAAATTCATTTTGTCCTCGAATTATTTTTTAATTTTTATGAAAGTAAGGATGGACTTATCCCGCTGAAAGACTTTTCTCTTAAATTATGCGGGAAAATCCTTTAGGATAATTTTCCGGCAAGTATAGTATTTAGGTTAGTAATTTTAATATGCGCCTCAGTACAAAAATAGCTCTTCCCCCAATCGAATGCAAAAAGAAAGCCGCTTGAAGCGGCTCTCAAAACGGATACTTTATCTTAGGATGCTGAACTTTTGTTCCTCATCCGGATATTTGCCATAGTGTTTTTTGTAAATTTCTCTGTACTTCTTAAATAGATGATCCGGCACTTTATCGTAGTTGAGGTACATACTATCTTCGTTGAGTTCCAAATGATCTATTTTTTCATATTTTTCGACCAGTCCATCTTTAACCATTTCGCTCTTAAGTTCTTTCAGAAAGCTATCCATCTTTTTCATTTCTTGTTTTAACTCGGTCATATCGATATCCAAATTAGACAGCTCAACTTTTAACTGTTTCATACTTTCTTCCAATTCGGTAAAATCAATATCAATTTCGGGAATTTCAATATCCGGTATATCGATGTGGGGAATTTCTATTTCCAGACCTTCCAAAGATTTCGATAATTTTTCCATCCCTTTCTGAAATTCTTCCGAATCGAACTGCACTTCGAACTTCATTTTCTTCATCGCTTCTCGATGTTCTTCCATTTCTTTTTTGAACTTTTCCTTATCCCATTTAATTTTAGGTGGATGTTCTCGTATTTTTCTCAACTCATCTTTCAACTGATTCATTTCTTCTCTGAATTCTTCCGAATTAAAATGAGTTTTGAGTTTGCTGATTGACTTTCTTAAAGTGTCTCCGGCTTCAGCGATGATTTCATAATCAAACTCTTTCAGCTTATTTCGTGCTTTTGACAATTCCTTATCAACCAAAAGCATTTCTTCACCAAGTTCATCAAGTTCATTTTCAAATTCAGCCACAGTACTGAAGACTAGATTTTCATAAACATGATATTCATTTTTTGGAATTAATTTTCCGTCTTTGTACAGCTCAATAATTTCATTATCGTGCATGCTGACCTTCCATCTAGTATCTTCACCTTTCCAGATTTCATTAAATTCAAATGTCTTTTCTTCCACATTTTCATTTGAATTTACTGATTTCATTTCGATCTCAACTTCTCCCGACCTTGTTTCTTCAGCATCAAAATTCTGTTCATACTGATAATTATCGTTCGAATTCAGATCATAACCATTGGAAGTACCGCAAGAAAAAAAACCGAGTGATATCACAGCGATCATTACGAACGAAACAGCAAACAATTTGTTTGCAGACGATTTTAGTTTATTTCCCCCCGTCATTCTATTTATCCTCCTATATAATTTATTTTTATTTCCTAAAGCTGCCATTACCAAATTTTTGTTTGTATAATTTAATTCACTTACTGTAACAAGCGCCTTCACGAGTGTTAAAGATTCGCCGCATACTTCAACTGCTAAATCATCACAGATGTTTTCCCTTTCATCCCTAATTATTCCCGAGATCCACCAAACCGATGGATTAAAGAAAAACAAAACTTCAATCACTGATTGAAATATATTTATCAAGTAATCAGCTCTACGGATGTGTGCAATTTCGTGAGCTAATATTGCTTCAAGCTGTGAAGACGGAATTCCGGTGAGAGTTCCGATTGGCATAAGGATAATCGGTTTTAACTGCCCAATTGTAACCGGGATACTCACTAATTTCGATTCAAGCAGTTCAATGTTGCGCTTGATTCCCAAACGTTCGGCAATTTTGAAAACAGAATTTTGAAAATGCGGTTCCGGATTTGAGACACCAGAATTGCGCAATCTTATTGTTAAAATTAATCCCCCCATTAATTTTAACATAAGAAACAGTAAACCGATTAAATATATGGACACAACAAGGTGCAAATGTTTATCAAAGTAAGACTTGAATTCGGAAAAGAATTCACTTAAGGTAGAGATTTCCTTTATTTCTGAACCGCTCGACTGAATCTCAGAATCCGTATTATTTTCAAAAGATAAAGTTATAAAATTGAACTCATTTGCGGCATCATCGGAGTATTCCGACTGATAATATATAAATGTTTTTACGCTGAATGCCGTAAGAATTAACAAAGCACCAACCGCCAGTAAATAACGAAGTCTCGCACTTTTATGTGATAAGAAGAGCAGTGCAGCACCCAACAAAATTGCCACCGCAGCACCTTGCCAAATCGAGTGAACAATTGCCCAGCCCAGTGCGGATATTACCGATGAATCAAATACTTGATTGATAAAATTCATTTCTTTTCCTCTAATTTTTCAATCATTTTTTTTATTTGCTGCAGTTCTTCGGAAGTCGTTTTATTGTTGCCCAACGCCTGCATCACAAGTTTTCCCGCAGATCCACCGAAGGCAGTTTCGAGCATTTTATCAAGTATTGCTTGTTTTGTCTCAGATTCTTCTATTGTAGGCGAATAAAGGTGACTTCTCCCTTCACGCTGTCTAGTTAAAAGTTCTTTCTCGTGCATAATCTGCATCAATTTTAGGGTCGTTGTATAGCCAGTATCTTTGGATTTGTTCAACTCATCATTTACATATTTAACCGTAGCCGGTGAGTTTTGCCAAAGAATGTTTAGAATCTCTAGTTCCGATTCCGTTGGTTTAATATTTCGAATTTTTTTCATTGTCTTTCCTGATTTACGATAATTGAGACGATCGTTCTTACGAAAAGTTTCGTAAATTTCATGCTAATATTACGAAAAGATTCGTAGTTCGTCAAGGAAAATCTAAAGAACAATTAATTTTCTGTTTTTGACGAATATTTAATATAATTCCCGAATGAATTTTAAACACTCCGATCACAAGGCTTTACCTTTCCTCCTTCTTATTCTACTCGGAATAATTTGGGGCAGTTCATTTATTCTTATTAAAAAAGGCCTGGATGTATTTCCTCCCCTTCAAGTGGGAACGATCAGGATTTTTTTCGCGTACATTGTTATTCTTCCTATAGCATTAACAAAGCTAAGAACTTACTTTGCAAGGGACTGGAAAAAGTTTCTTCTGGTAGGATTACTGGGAAATTTTTTCCCGGCAATTTTATTTGCCATTGCCGAAACCGGATTAAGCAGTTCGCTTGCCGGAATTTTGAACGCACTTACTCCCATATTTACGCTGATAATAGGAGTTTTAGCTTTTTCAACCGGAATGAACAAATATCAGACAGCCGGTTTATTTTTAGGGTTTATCGGATCCGGTGCATTAAGTTTTATTGGGAGCGGAGGTAATTTCGGAACATTCAATTACTATGCTCTCTTTGTCATTTTAGCGACTCTTTTTTATGGAATAAATATAAATCTACTCAAAAAATATTTCCCTCATCTCAACTCCGTTGTCCTTACTTCGCTGGCAATGTTTACGATAGGTCCGTTGGCAATAATGTATTTAGTGTTCTCGGATTTTATGGTTATTCTAACTACAAACGTGTCGGCACCACTAGCATTACTTTACCTTTTCATTCTTGGCGCAGTTGGAACCTCTCTTGCATTGATACTTTTCAATAAATTAATTCAAATTACAACTCCAGTTTTTGCATCCACAGTTACTTACATTATTCCGATCGCAGCAGTTTTGTGGGGAATAATTGACGGAGAATTTATCAGTCTAATTCACTTCGTAGGAATGGCTTTGATTATTTCGGGCGTTTATATTGTGAATAAAAACAAATAATGCAGCTCACTATTTGGATTGTATTTTGGCAAATTTTAATTTAACTTAATATTAAAACAGTCGGGGAGAAAAACGATGAAAAAAGCATTGTTGATATTTTCATTGTCGGCAATTTTCCTAATTTCAGCATGCTCGCCTGAAATAACTAGTCCTAATCAGACAATACGTTACTACAGCTCGTTAATTACAGACGTAAATAATGATTATATTAAATTAAAACTTGGACCGACTTTAAGACTCGACAAACGAATTACTGCACTCAATTTGACTAAGTTATTTCTAATACTTGACGAGGATAAACCGACAGGATATGCCTATATAAAAAATCAAAAAATAGGGGCAACGCTTGTTAAGAATTCTAAATCACTCGTGCTTGCCGACAGTAAAGATTTATTGGTTTATGATACCGGCAGACTTGCTTTCATAAAAAATTTCTCAAAAGTAAACCGAATGCTTGAGCTTTCGAACGGAAGCAGCTATTTAGTATTATTTGATGATGCGGTTGAAGCGCTAAATGATTGGGCTTCCAAACCGGATATAATTGTACCGCAAAATCTTGAAGAAACTTTAATTCTTCCCTTCAGCGGAATTGCAATAAAAGTTAAACCGGCAAATCGAATAAGCTTGCTTTAAATAGATGAAAAAAACGTGTGTAATATTAATCCTCTTAATGTACATTGTCTCAGGCTGCAGCTCATCACAGTATGACTATGTTTATAAAGAAATTCAGTACGTTCAGACAACGATTTCAAATGTTAACGACTACACCATCACCCTCTCCAACGGTTTAGTGCTTAGATCAAAGCAGTTGACAATTGCCGTAAATTCTTCTCCAATACTTTTGGTGATAGATAATAATTTACGATCCGGTTACTTTTACAACCGAAATTCAAAAGTGAATGTAACTTTCGGAAATTTGTTTGAACCGGATTTAATGATGTTCAACGAAGGTTATCTTCACTTTGTGCGGGATATCGATCGTCAAAATAAAACTATTACACTTATTGACGGCAGTATTTGGTTTATCCCAAAGGATGATGATGTATATAAAACTGAAGCGTTATTGACAAATCCCGAAATAATTATTCCAGTTAATAAAAGTACGCAAGGAAAATATTTTATTAGCACAGTCAGCTCGGAAAGTATTTTGGTGTTTAGTGTCGACGACCCAAAGCAGGATAGTTAATTATTACTAAAAAATAAAAATGCGCAATTCCGTTATTGTTTTTCTACTATTAATTCCGTGGTTAGTTAGCCTCAATGCACAGCCTCACACTCAAGCCTCTATCTCTGGAATAGTAAAGGACAGTTTGACTGGTCTTCCGTTAAAAGACGTTAATGTTTATATAGCAAAGACATTATTAGGAACAACTACCAATGAAAATGGAGAGTACCGAATTAAAAATGTTCCTTTTGGAAGATATGTTTTGATTTTCTCGCACATCGCCTATAAAAATGATCACGAGGATATATCTATTCAACAATCGTACAATTACGTCGTGAATCATGCTCTGGTACCTTCTCCATTTGAGTTGCCGGAAATAGATGTAAAAACTATGAGTGAGAAGGAATGGCAGAAAAATTATGAGATATTTAAAAAACATCTCCTAGGATATGGAGAATTTGCAGACAGCTGTAGAATTCTTAATCCATATTACATTGATTTTAAGCTGAACGACGAAGGCAATTTGTTAGCAATATCTCGGCAGCCGATCCAAATAATTAACACGGCATTAGGTTACGAGTTATTGTTTTTTATGAAATATTTTGAGAAAGGATTTTCAAGTGTAAAATTTGCAGGCTTACCGGTATTCTTTGAACTGAGTCCGGCAAATTATGAGCAAGAACAAATGTGGACTAACAACAGGATAAAAGCATATGCAGGATCGCTCAGGCATTTTCTTAAATCAATTGCAGATAGCTATGAAAACATTATGAACGGTAGAGACTCAACCATGTTGCTGATTGATTTAAATGAGAAAACAGATGATGGATACAAATTTGAGTACGATTCAACAATTACCTTTACAAAGCATGGATTTGAAGTCTATAATCAATCCACCAATCCTACGAGAAGACATAAAAATTTTATCATAAAACCCTTCTATATAGAAGCTGCAGTGTCGACTTCTACTTTATCCAATGAATTAATAATTTCTGCGGAAAAATATATTCAAGTCCGCTATGACAGAGAACTTGACGAAAAGATTCCTTCTTTCTTGTGGCCGACTGAGATTCAGATTTCATGGATCAAGTTGCACGCAGATTCCGTTATATTTGATAAACAAGGAAGGTATTTTGATGAATTTATGATTGAGACTATCGGGTATTGGGCTAAAGAAAGAGTGAGTGATATGCTGCCTATGGAATTTGAGTTACAGGATTCGATATTAATGAACTACAATGACAGAAAAAGAAAATAATGACGGGCACTTTTATAGCACCCGCCGAAGTGATTAACTCAAATCCGACGTACAATTACCGCATTTCGTTGCTTTAATTGGAATCACCGAAAAACAATAAGGACATTCTTTGGTTGTCGGTTCCGGCACTGGAGCCGGTTCTTCTTTTCTCTTCAAAGCATTGATTTGTTTAACTAAAAGAAAAACACAAAAAGCAACTATAATAAAACTTACTACCGTGTTGATAAAAGTTCCATAATTGAGAGTAACCGCACCTGCTGCTGCGGCATCTGCTATAGTTGCATAGGGACCGACCACGGTTCCTTCTTTAAGTACGATGTGCAGATTTGAAAAATCTACGTTGCCGAGTAGAAGACCAATAGGCGGCATAATGACATCAGCAACAATTGATTTTACAATTGTACCAAACGCTGCACCGATAATTATACCGACTGCCATATCGATAACATTACCTTTAACCGCAAACTCCTTGAACTCTTTGAGCATAACTACCTCCTAAAGAGTGAGAAAATAATGTAAATAAAATACCCGCCAGAAATACAGTTAAATATGCATTATTTCCCCATAAGAAAAAACAAGAATTTTGCATTTAAGTAAAAAAGGAGAGGATAGTAAATTAGGGATTGATTGAAGTGAATTATATAAATATGAGTGGAGGTGGCGGGAGTCCCCCCTATAATATTTTATTGTCTTTCTATGTCCATCCGAATTCGTTGAAGATGATTTAAAGTATTTTATTACAATAGCTTACAAATTTTTTCAAATTTTTCACAATCTATTATTATCTGAATAAGATCGTTTATTATAGCATTAATTTGTGAGAATATTGTGAGAATAATTGAATAATTTTTTTAAAAAGCGTATTTTCTAATTGAGAATTGTAAGGACATTATTTATGAATATTAGATTTTATCTTGAGAGAAAAGAAAG
>CAZCLA010000022.1:0-53745 GCA_964499285.1 uncultured Melioribacteraceae bacterium | reverse complement strand
TGTTAAATAAACTTTTCGTCGAGGTTACCATTGTTCCGGCTTTCATACCGTGTCCAGTTGCATCGCCGAGAACAACAGTTAAAGTCCCATCCAAATGAACGTGAAAATCATAGTAATCACCGCCGACTTCTGTTGCTGTTTTCATATAAACCGCAATATCAAGATTAGACAACTGAGGGATTTCTTTTGGAAGCATTGAAAGCTGAAGCTGGCGAGCTTCTTCAAGTTCTTTTGTCTTTCTTTCATTTTCAATCTTTATTGCTCTCGATTGTGCCTCTGCTGCTTTTGCCTGCAGCTCTGCAGTTTCAGCCCGGTGTTCGGCATCCTTAATTTTCATTTCCTCTCTCGCTTTTGCAAGAACGCGTTTTCTTTGAACCCGGTCAATTCCAAAAACAATCAATCCAAAAACAAGGATATATCCAAAATATGCCCAATAGGTGGTGTACCATGGTTTTAAGATTGTGATTTTAACTGATTTTCCTTCTTCATTCCAGAAACCGTCACCATTGGATCCCTTAACTTTAAACGTATACTCACCCGGTTCCATATTAGTATATGTTACGTTTGATTTATTGTCATAAATCCAATCTTTATCGAATCCTTCCAGCATATGTGCAAGTTTATTCTTGCTTGGTCTTGAAAAATGAAATGAATTAAAGCTGAATCCGAAACTGTTCTGTTCATATTCAAGAATGATATTATCAGTCTCATATATGTTTTTCTTAAGAGGTGTATTGGGACTATTAACAGTTATTTCGTTGTTTTTAATATAAAGGTTTGTAATACCTACAATCGGTTCTGTGCTGTTAACATACGATGGTAGAAAAGAATTAATACCATAACTTGAACCAAAATATAGTTTCCCGCTTCCGGATTTGACGGCTGAGTTCCTGTTAAAAGTATTTGAATTGAGTCCATCACGAGTATCATAATTTATAAATCTCGGAGGGAAAGGATTATTACTGTTTATAAACTTAGATATACCATTTTCTGTAGATAGCCATATATTGCCCAAATCATCCCTAACCATTGAAAAGATTGTATTACTTGGTAAACCATCTTTCAGATTATAATATTTTACGGAACCGTCGTTTTTATTGAAGAGACAAAGTCCATCATCCGAACCAATCCATAATGTCGAGTCAGATTGAACTAGAATTTTACTGAAATATTCATCAGAGTAATCTAATATTGGCCCATTTTTAAAGTATGATATTTCTTGAGTCTGTAAATTAAGCTTGTTGATTCCGTTACTTGTTGTTGCCCAGAGATTTTTATTATCTAAATGGAGATCATATACTACAAACCCGCTCAGTAAATCCCTGTCAAGTTCTTCATTTAACAATTTTTGGAATCTTTGAAAATTATCGAATGAGAGATCATAAAGCTGAATCCCATATCTTCTTTTATACTCTTCTACTTCAGATAATAAGCCGGAAGAGTTCTTGCTATCAGAAATATAATTCAGTGTATATTTACCCGGCTCAAGAGTGATAGCGTCAAGCTTCATTTGAAAGGCTGTTTTATATCCGACTCTCATCGTAGACAGATAATCTTTCAAGGTCCAAACCGTATCCCCACTGCTGTTTTCAATCCATCCGTAATCATTAAATGCATTATTTATCCAGAGCCATAATTCACCAGTGGATTGTACTAAAAACCTTGCCGTACTTTTTACAGTAAATTCTTCACTATAAAATGTTGAATCACCCGCATCAGTTATACCATAAAGCATTTCATTATTTTTTTCATAGTTACTGAATTCATTTAAAAGATTACTACTATAACTTTTTGACTGATGCGGGTAAAAATTTGTGAATTTTTCTTCCCTTACATTGAAATAAGAAATCCCGCCATTCCCGCCAATCCATAAATTACCTTTGTCATCACTTATTATTCTATTAATGAAGAATGGCAAAATTGAATCGATACCGTATTCATCGTGGTAATATATTTTATATTTCTTATTGGATTTATCTAGTCTGCACAAGCCAACATAATCAATTCCAAACCACAGGTATTTTGAATCTTCATAAATACCATTTATAGCGTTACTTATATCCTCTTCATCCGGCTTATTAAACTTCAATGAGATCTTTTCAAATCTGTTTTTTGACTCGGTATATTTATAAAGACCATATTTGTATGTGCCAACCCAAATTACATCAGGGTCAAATGGAGAATTATAAATACATCTTATTGAATCACTTTCAATTATATAGTTCCCTGTAACTCCGGATCTATAAGATTCGATAGGCTCGATGGAAGGATCTGCTTTGAATAACCCATTTCTTGAACCTCCAATCCAATATATGCCATTTCTATCCATGTAGAATGAAGAATAATTAAAGTCATCCAATCCATTATCGCTATCAATAATTTTATAATCATCATTGTATGGATTCAATTTGTAAAAAACATACTTACCGTTTAATCTTTCTTGAAACCATAGGTTTTTATTTTCATCTTCACCAATTTTACTTATAAATTTTCTCTCATCAGCACCATAGTTATATATGGAAACAGAATCTTCCTGCTTATTATACTTGATAAGTTTAAACCCATTTAACCAAACATTGCCAAGAGTATCGTCGATAATGTAAAAGACAAATTCTTCTTTTTCCAAAATATCACTATTACCCCAATCTACTTTGCTGAATATTTTAGAATCCCGGTTAAATTCGAAAAGCCCAATTCGGCTTTGATGTGCCAGTAAAGTACCGTCAGATAATTCATTAATAGCACCAAACCGTGTCGAAGTTACAATTGAAGAATCAATTGCAAGTTTAATCGGATTTATTTCACCCGTTTCAGGGTTAAAATGGAATGTTCCTTCAATTTTGGTGAGCCAGAATTCCCCGTACGAATCTTGGACAATTTGAAAAACATTTCTTATTGGGTAATTGGTGAACGAATCATCAGCGTAATTGTATTTTGAAATAAAGTCATTTCCATTGACCCATAAATTTAGATTTTTATCCAGAAACAATTCCCATAATCGGTTTTTAGCCAAACTGGTAGAATCATCAGGATCATTTTTATATTCCTTAAAAGTTTTACCGTCATATCTATTTAGCAACTCACCGGTAATAATCCATAGATAACCATATTTATCTTGCCGTACATCAGAAATACTATTTGAAGAGAGTCCTTCTAAGGTTGTTAGTTTTTTAAATTGCAAATTTTCCTGAGCTTGCAAAGAAATATTGCAGCAAACCAATAGCAGCATTATTGTGTATAAATTATATCTGGTTTTTATTTGTCTCATTCTCATTTAACCATTATTACTAGAATTGTTATATCCCTCCTTCGTTATAAAACAAACTCCGACAAAGTTGGACAAGTTCGGAGGGCAGGCATCATCTTATTTCACTTTAATAACAACAAAAGTTATATCATCATTCGGTTCGCCTCCGCCGATCCAATCGGATGCGTTTGATTTTAATTTGCTTATTATTTCTTCAGGCTTACGATCAGCAATTTTCTGAAATTCATTTTGAACTCGTTCGTATCCGTACAATTCTTTTTCTTCGTTAAAGAGTTCCGGTAAGCCGTCACTCATCAAGAATATTGTATCACCAGCATTAAGTTCTGTTTCTCTCATTGTATATGGAAATTTTTCGACTGCACCTAAGGGCATTCCCTTTATGGTTATCTCTTCCAATTGCTTTGTTTCATTTCTAAAAAGCAAAGTCGGAGGCATGCCGGCGGCTGACATTCTCAATTTATTCTGCCGAATTTTCAGAACTGTCATACACATCGTTAAAAGATGCATATCCATATGTTTAATACATCTTGAGATTTCACTGAAGGTAAACAGAATATCGGGATTTGCAGCATGTGTGCTGAACAGACTTTTTGCTGCTGTTACCATCGTTCCGGCTTTCATTCCATGACCGGTTGCATCTCCGACGACCACTGTTAGGGTTCCGTCCATTCCAACATGAAAATCGTAATAATCACCACCGACTTCTGTCGCGGTTTTCATATAGACAGCAATATCCAAGTTAGGGAGTACCGGCAGTTTTTTGGGAAGCATTGATAACTGAAGCTGTCTTGCTTCTTCAAGTTCTCGAGATTTTCTTTCGTTCTCGGCTTCGGCTGCTTTTGCCTGTGCCTCTGCCGCAATTGCCCGCAGTTCAGCTTCTTGAATTTTTTGACGTTCTCTTTCTTTTCTTAATAAACGATGGCGTTGAAGTCGATCAATGCCAAAAATTAATCCGATAAAAAGAAATCCATAAGCAATATATGCAACAGTAGTTCTATACCATGGCGGTGCGATGTTGATCACCAATGATCTTTCCGAAGAACTGGGGACTCCAAATCCACTGTATGCTTTTATCTTCAATGTATATTGACCAGGGTCGAGGTTTGTAAATGATGCAAAGTTTTTATCGGTAAAAATCCAATCCTCGTTAAATCCTTCCAGTTTATAACTCACTCTGTTTTTTGACGGGCGCGAAAAATGCAGAGAAGAAAACTCGAACGAAACATCGTTTTGAACGTAAGATAAATCCAATTGGTCAATTTCATAGATTGATTTTTCCAATTTAATTTCGGAGTTAGCATCAATTATTGATTTATCCGAAATATTAATATTTGAAATGACGGGAATTGGTTCGCTTGTATTTTCCGAACTTGGGAAAAATGCGGTTAGACCGTTAAAAGTTCCCAATAGAATTTCACCATCGTTTGTTATTACTGCTCCCCGTCCAAAGCCTCCCGTAACACCATCCTTGCTATCATAGTTTGATGTTGACCAGCTTCCATCTTCATGTTCGGTAAGTTTCGTTATACCTCCGGTTGTACTTATCCATAAACCTCCTTGAAAATCTTCTGTTATTCCATTTATTCCGGCATTTGGTAAATCGGGTATTGAGGCATTTGAAATAAACTCACCTTTCTCCGGAATGAACCGATAGAACCCTGAAGGAGCTAAAGTAATCCACAACCGACCTTTGCTGTCCTCAAAAATTAAATCAGTGACGAAACTGGAAGTGTTATGAATATCTAAAGGGAATTGATTGAACTTTTCGCTTGTCAAATCGTATCTAATAAGTCCCAAGGAATTTGCTCCGAGCCATAAATCGCTAGGATATTTTCTGCTGCTCAAAACATAAGATATACTATATGCATCCGGGACATTATTATTTTTTTCCTCGTCTTCGATTAGTGCTTTCAAATCGTTGATATTTTCAGAATTAATTTTAACAACCTGGATTCCGTACCACTCAGGATTAAACGGCGGATGAACATTAAAATTATCATATGAATGACCGACATCAGTTTTGAAAAAGGCAGTATAGTCTCCGGGCTGAAGTTTGACAGTTTGAATACTCAAGCGGTTTTTGTAACCTCCCAAAGCATGAAAGGATTTATTGATCTCATCCATTGCCCAAACAGTTTCGCCAGAAGATTTTGAAATTCCTCCATAATCAAACATGCCATTAGGATACTGACCTTCGCCCATACAGACAATCAGAAAATCTGTTTCTTTATCGATTGATAAATTTTGTGTCAGCTCAACCGATTCACCTGCTCTAATCATCGAAGCCACAACTTCGTTTGTCTCTAATGTTTTTTTAATCTTATCAATAAATTGATCACTGTATTTTCTATTCATAGTTGTTGGTAGTTCTTCTAACTCATTTGTTATTGTATTAAAAATAAATCCACCGATAGAGGAGGAAATAATCAGTTTGTTTTTAGGGATGTATTCAAGTCTTCTTATGAATTCATTTCCGCCGGTATTCATGCTGTCTATCAAAATTTTGAATGTTTCGCTCTTCCCGGATTTCAAATCATAACTTGAAATATTGTTTGGTGAGTTTGAAAACCAAAGTTTATCCTGTTCATCTAGAACAATTGAAAAAACATTAGCGGATTCGGTATAAATTGATGGGATTGGGATGTTCATCTGTTCCATAGCTCTGTTTTCAATATTAAATTTGAAAAAGCCATATCTATCAGTTGAAATTATAATTTCATTTGTGTTGTTTTTATTTACTATTAAACCTGTAGTTAAAGGGCGAACAGTTTGATTGGGATTATCATTTGGGAAAGTATAATGCCTGAATGGTTTTCTGTTTGGATCAAATTTTAATATTCCGTTATCAGCAAGACCTATCCAATACACACCGAATTTATCTATGAATTTATTGAATGCGAACTTTCCGACTCCTCGCTGTTCGAGTTCACCGCCGATTTTAACTATCTCAAATTTTTCGGTTGTTCGGTTAAATTTTACGATTCCATGAGGTATAGAAATTAGAAGAAAATTGCCATCCTCAAGTTCAGTGATATTAAAATAGAAAGCCTCACCGGCTATAGATTTAAATCGATCAAGATCTGTTTTATAGTCGAAGCTAAATGATTTAGGATTATATTCAATTAAACACTCTCTGCCGGCAAGCCAAATATTACCTCCTCTATCCTCAAAAATATCCACAATACCAACAGGAATAGTGTTGCCGGCAAAATTAAACGGCTCAAATAAATTTCTGTTTTCATTATAATAATAAATGCCCCCATTAAAAGTCGATATCAGCAAGTTCCCATTTTTCAGTTCATTTATTGCAACGGCAGGAGCGGACGAACTTTTTACGAGAGTATCAATTCCTTCCACCTGCATCATTACTGGTACTATCTCCCATTTCTTTTCAACACTGTTCCATTTTTGAGCACTTCTGCCTTGAGTTGTAATCCAAAAATTATTTTTAGAATCGACAAATGAACGAAATATTGAAACATCCTGCTGGGAAGTGTTATTGCTTTGATCAATAGGATAAGTTGTAAAGTCATTCTCTTCTCGGTTGAACATACTCATTCTACTATAAGTACCAATCCAAAGATTTCCATCCGCATCTTCGTTTATGGTTTGAATATTACTTGAGGGAAGAGTTGTAGAATCACCGGGAATATTTTTGTATATAACAAAATCATATCCATCATAACGGTTCAAACCGTCCGTAGTCCCAATCCACATAAATCCGAATTGGTCTTGATAAATATTTTGAAATGGATTAAAACTAGAACTCGATAAACCTTCGGCAACCGAGATGTTTTCGTAAAGATAATCGTCCTGAGCTGAAAGGTTGAGATGAAAAACAAGCATCAATAAGTATAGAACTTGGGTGAAATTGAATCGGTAATGACTCTTAAACATTACAATCCTCTCTTAAAATAATTTTTAATTGGAGTGTTTGTCCAATTATAGAATAAAAAATTTTACATCTTTCTTATCAGATATAGTGCGGTTATATCATCGCTTTGAGGTGTATCTTTTGTGAAGCTCCTAACATCAGCAACCAATTCGTCTATAAACTTTTCGGCATCGTAAAAACAGTTATCGATGCAAAATTTTTCTAAACGTTCATCCGAATATTCCTCTTCGTCTTCATTCATAGCTTCGGGTATTCCGTCGGTAAACATCAAAATTCTTTCACCTTTTTCTATTACACTTTTTTCACCTTTAAATGGAATTTCCATATCGAACATACCAAGCGCGACTCCGCCGGCTTCTATCTTTTCTAGGTTTTTACCTTTTTTTAGATGCAGACTTGGATTGTGACCGGCATTCAAGATATCCAGTTCGCCGGTAGATGGATCGAGAATAGAAATAAAACATGTTATGAACTTATCAGCCGTAGAAGATTGGTAAATTATCTTATTAAGTTTTCCTGCAAGATCTTCCAAGGATATATTTGTTTCAAGATATGCGTGCAGCGAAGCACTGAGAGAACTGACCAATAGAGATGCAGGAACACCTTTGCCGGCAACATCTGCCATTATCAGAGCGATTCTTCCGTCGTGAAGTATTCTGCAGTCATAATAATCTCCGCCCACTTCTTTCGATGATATATTGATTCCCGCAATTTCATAACCATCTATAACCGGTAATTTATGCGGGATAATTTTTTTCTGAATTGATGAAGCGACAGATAATTCTTTTTTAATCGTTTCGTTCTCAAGTGCTTCTTTATGAAGTTGTTTGTTTTCAACCGCACCATGAACCTGCCTTGCAAATGCAGTTAATAAAATTTCATCTGTAGGATCAAAATGAGTGAAACCAGTTCTGCTTTCTTTATCAAAAAGTGTAACGATATAGCTGAGTCCTCTGTATTCAACTCGTGTTTCAATTTTATCTTTTGATTTTTGAGTTTCTTTTTCATCAATATTATTTGGAAGCTTTAAACATGCAATTTGTTTATCGCTGCTTATGATTCTCATTATTCCTTTTGAAGCATTTGTAAGAGCTACGGCTCTCTCGAGCGCAAGTTCAAGCAATTGCGTATTGTTCTCAAGCTTAGTGATTTCGATGCCTGTATCTACAAGAGTGTTGAGTTGAAGCACTTTATGATTAAGCGAAAAGATTAACTCTTTCTCCTTTTTTCTTGATAGATGACTTTGGTAGGCATTATCGAGAAGTCGAATAAATATCTGCAGTGTAACGGCATCAAGTGAATTGAAATTCGTCTTATCAATTTTATCTCCGATTATAATCCCGAAATAAGAATCATCAATGCATTTTATTGCTGTATAGGCTTTATATTCTTCGTCATTTTTAAACTCGAGTTGAAAGTCATCCGAAAGGGTTAAATTAGTCAGATATTCTTTGCTCTCCGGATTCTGGATAAAAAGTTCATTCCAATCTTCTTCGTCACTTCTTTTATGAAATAGATTCGCATTAACAACAAGCAAGTTTCCTCTTAGCAGATGCACAAAATTCTTCCCTATTTCAGCAAGATCTTTCGACTCGGATAAAATTCTGAATCCTTCTTGAAAAGAATTTACTTGCAGTGATAACTTCTCGATAAGTGAATTATTTGAATTATGCTCTTTCATCAAAATAGTAACTGTTAAACTTATCCTTATCCGGCCTGAAGAAGTTTTAATCCTTCATTAACATCTTGAGCTTTTTCCGCATAATGGAAAAGACCCATTATTGTAAATGTTTTATCTACCGAAGGATCAAGATTTGCAAAAACCAGCTTACCGTTTGAATCGTTAAGTTTTTCAATCACTTCGATAAGAAATGAAATACCTATTGAGTTAACAACTTTTGATTCGGCAAGATTTAACACATAATTTTTTATACCCTTTTTATGATGTGTATTAAATTCGTCTATGATCTTTTGTCCACCTAGATTATTTACATAACCGGAAGTATTGATTACGACGCAATTATCTTTAATCTCCGATGATAAATTAAATTCGGATACCATAATTTCTCCCTTAAACTAAATTCTTAATAATTGTAATTTTTGTTCCGTTATGTCCTGATTCTATAATAAAATCATCGGACATTGATTTCATCAATTTCAATCCCCAGCCTCTTTTGTTAGTACTATGAATTTTAGAATCGATTTCGGGATCTGCAACTTTCTCGGGTTCAAATCCTTCTCCATAATCCGTCACGAGAATAATTAGTTTTTCCTTAGTCATAGTAAATTCGACGCTAACATAAGGATTATCATCACCCGAATGTTCGAGCCCGTTAATTATGGCTTCGGTGACTAATATTCTTGCCTCACCGATTTTTTCTTCCGAAATACCTAAGTGCCTTCCCATTCTCTCAAGTCCTTCAAGAGCAACCAGTTCAATATCCGGTATTTTGGGAAGTTGAATCTCCAGTTTAATATTCTTATCCATTTAGTTAATCCGTTTTAATTGAAATTATATTTTCAGTATGTGTTGCTAAATTGAGGTTAAGTTAAGAAATTCCGACCTCATATCCACTATAAATTTTCCAGAATCATAGTGAATGGAATCCCAAAGTCCTTTGAAACTGTCGGTGAGATGCTATCAAAATATGCTGTCCTGTTGATCAGTAAAAGATAGTAACGACAAGCCTGCTTGAGGGTGTAAAGTATGCAGTTCCGGGCACTAAAGTTTCGATATTATCTCCATCAAATGTATATTCCCTGTAATATCCTATTTCATCAATATAATCGATAATATTCTCGCCGTGCACACTAAAGGTTATTCCTATTTCACTGCTGCCTGAGTGAGGAAGATTTGATGCTGTAAAATTGGTTTTAAGGTAATCTTCGTTCGATATATCATATACCTCATTTATCACTGTTAGACTAGTCATTATTGTCGTATTATTATTCAAAGAAAATGAAAACGAGCCGGTATAATTCTTATTGTTTTGTATATAATCCCATGATGCCGAATATAAATTTCCGTTTTGCTGCAATTCTCTTGTTGACGAACCCATGCTTGGGAGATAATAATCATATTCGATAGTGCCGTTTGAACTCATTTTTCTTAATGTGCCTCGTATACCACTGAATTCTATAAGTGCTGATCTAAGCTGATGGCTTGTGCTTTCGGAAAGTTTGACTTCGAGATTCATATTGTATGAATTTGTATAAGGGGAAATCGCTATGCTATTTGTAACAATTGCATATATATCTGAACCGGTTGAAACAAAATTGTCTTTGACGTTCGAAATAGTAATCGCTTCCGGATCTTGTTCTAGAAATTCAAAATTACTTCCGGTTGCTTTAATAAGAATTATATCACCGATACCGCCGCCTGTTAAATTAAAACTTAGACTTGCGTTGTCGCTCATTCCGGAATGGTTCAAATCTATTTTGTAGTAACGGGCGGAGATATCCGGGTAACTAAACGAAAAATTCTTTACCGAATCAGCAGCGGAATTTATTGAGAAAGTATCGTGTTCATTTGTTGACCAAAATGCTGGACCGACATTGAAAACGGGGAATCCCATTAAAAAATAAGAACGGATAAAATCAGGGTACCAATTAAATGGTGAATCGGTGCTGTTAATAACAGCTGCTACCGGGTGAGCCCCGGATTTAATCTGTTCATAAATATCCAAAAGATTACCTGAATGTATCAAGTACTCAAATAATATCGACATTCCGTAACCGTGTTCTCTTGCTCCGATAGAAGTTCCCGACTGCATACCTTCAAATGGCTGCATTTGATAAGGATGGACAATCTCGGATGAATATGGAGCTAGGCTTGCAGAATATTTTTCAACCCAAACACCTGTGGCTTCATCGAGCCAATAATGAGTGTAATTTGATCCGCTTGCTTTACTGTACGAACCTCTCGGATCATAAAGAGACTGCACAAGGTGAAAGAATTCATGTCCGGCTGTAATTCTTGCTTCATCCAAATCTTCAATTTCTTGGCTGTCGAATTCCAAATAACCGTAATTAATACCCCAATAGGAATCAGCGTAATAACCGGAAACACCTGGATCAAGCGGAAGTACGTTTACGGTGACCGGCCATTTGCTTCTTGCGGAGTAGGAGAAATCCCAAACGTTGCCGTAATAATGATATGCGTCTTCAAGACTTTCAAGAAGATTTTGGGTGGCCGCGGCACTTACGCCGGGTACGGCGACATTGACTACAAAATTGTAACCGGAGCCGGGCAACCTCCTTCCGCTTGTCCAAGCTTGAACGCGAATTTGTTTTGTGTTTGTAATTTGATTTGCTCCGCTTAGTTTGTTCAACAAATTATCCGGATCAGGGGCTGGAATTTCGCCAACAATAGAACCGTTACTTACAGAGGCCGGAAGTAGATTGTAAGAAATTTTGTTCCTGCCCGCTTGACGTATGAATAAATCTTCCCCCATGGCTATAAAACTTTCACCCGAAGTTGTTCCATCCACTTTTAATTTTAGTTCCAGCGGAGTGTTAAAACTAACCGGCAGTCCGTCAATCACAAAAAGACCCGAAACAGAATTTACTCCTGTGGAATTTTGTCCGGATAGTAATGATACTGTAAGTTCATTCTGGTCTGTGAACGCAAATTGCGGTATGGTCAACTCAAAACTTTCTGTTTCAATTTTGCCGCCTTGGCTGCCTATAGTGGCTTCTCCAATTACTGTGCCGCTATTTTCCGGTTCCGTCGGACCATCTTCATTGCACCCTATCAATAATGACAGAAGGGAAGCGAGCACACACGTCTCAATTCTTTTCATTTTGTTCTCCTGGACTTTAATTATTTTAGGGAGGACAAAACACAGAGGACAACATATCTTTTTTAAGATAATTTCACCCGTCAAAAAAATCAAGAAAAAAAGATCCTTAGTGGATTTCAATTGTAGTTTTAATTTTGTCGTTTGTAAGTGATATTACTTATAAAAAGTTACTTCTATTAGTTCAATAAACTTTCATTTAACTCTTTTAGTACAAAACAACGAGGGAGTATGTATCAAATTATCTTATTGACTATTGAAATTTCATTCTGCATGTTATCAATATTGAAAATTACCTTTCTTCATCATTCTCCTGTTTCCACTTCATTTGATATTTTTTCAGTTTCTCTTGAATAAATATTTTTGAGTGAACTACTAATTATTAATTTCTTCCACTCAATTTTTTATACTAAATAATTGCAAGAGATAAATCAAATTTTTCTGATCAAACACGATTTGTTAACTAAAAAAATAAATAAGCATTTTTTGAGAATATTATATGGTGTGCCCAATTTGTGGTACCCGTATCATTTATGTATTAGACACCGGATCAAGGTGTTTAAATTTTATTGTAACTTTTCTGCCCATTAAGAACTATCATCATTTTTCGCTTCACAGCCAGCGAGCATCCGTTATCTATCAAAACCTAACCGAATACAATCACTTTACTAATAATCATAAATATGATGTTCAAACAATAGAGAGAATTCACTAAAAATTAGAGAAAAAGAATTTTTCAAATAGACTTTATGTGGCAGTCGGAACTGGTTAACATCAATGTTATTGCCTTTGATTTATAACATAAAAAAGTAGAAACAGGAAGACAAAATGGACAAAGAACAAATTTACTCGATGATCTCACAAGGAAATACCTCACAATTGGAAATGCTCTTGGCAACTGGAGCATTAGATGCCAATGATACAACGCCGAGCGGAGAACCGATGATTGTAATGTCAGCTTGCATGGGAGACGCAAGGCTGGATATCACTAAGGCATTGGTTAAGCACGGTGCTGATTTCAATATTAAAGTTAGCGATAAAACCTTATTGGCCTGGATCAAGCAACCGACTTACAAAGTTAATTTGGGCACAATTACATACTTGAAATCTCTTGGGGCAATTGAAGAACCTGAAGATGAAGAACTGGAAGAAGCAGATTATGATCAAGAATACGTGGTCTACCGAGAAACAAAACCTTCTTTGTGGGATATGCGAAAAATTACAATTGAAAATGCCCAGCATTTACTCGAAATCAGAATGAAATTTATTTATGAAGACCCCAGCAACAATAAGTACAGCAAACTTATAAACGAATTTATTTCCGGCTATGATGACTTATGCGGAAGTGCAGTATTAGGAATTGTGTACAACTTGTCCCCGGGAATATCCGATTATGAATTTACTGATTGGGCATACAGAAATATTTTTGATAAAGAATTATATCTTTATTCCACTTGGGACTCCAATTACCGTGGGGAAACTACTCTTGACGGCTTTTTTAACAACTTTAGATTGAACAACAGGGTTCCCATAAAACCAGAGATCCAAGTAGAAAAAGAAAAATCAAAGGTTTTTAAAAATAATTTACAAAACGCTAATTCTCTTAAAGCTGGATTTGAATCCGCCGAGCTTACAGCTAATACGAATGATAGTTTAAAAACATCTAATAACAATTTTGATGCTGATGAGAGTCTCCATTCAAAACCATTAAAAGAAACTCAGGGTGTCTTCGGAAAGGGTCTTCAATTTAAAGTAAACTCAGTAAAAGCTACAAAAACATATCCATATAATTATGATTCTAAAGTAAAAATTTTTACGGCATCTGCATTTAAAAAGTTATTTATCGCAAAAGTAACTATTGATAATGCAACGCCTCAACATGTAACTTTTTCTTCAAACCAATTGAACATTGAAGACAATTCAAACCAGTTGGTTTATCCCAAATTTTGCGGTGTCGGTCAATTTGTAATTGAATCTGGAATAACGCATTTAATAAAAAATACAATTAACAGTGAGAATAACAAAAAAATTGTTCAATACGAGGGTGTCCTCAGTGAATATCTTTCATTTGTTGAATGGCATATTTGGCCAAATCAAAAATTTGAGGATACACTAATATTTGAAGTAGACGACAACAAGGAATATCATCAACTTAAGCTCGAGCATTTCGAACAACCCGCAGATGATTCTGCTTTACAAATAAGCTTTGAACCTTTATCGGCAACATCCCGCTATTTATTTAAAAGAGATGATACCGATATGGAGTTGACTTCTTCATCGGGTTATATATTTCTTACTTCGAAAGTGAAGTTCGTTAATAATTCAAATAGATGGGTAAGAATATCGACTTCAAATTTTGCACTTGTTAAAGAATCAGGAGAAAAAATTGATGCCGATTTTTACGGTGCCGGCAATTCTGTTGTAAAAGGCGGATCGATAACATCATTTTTTACAAATCAAAATGATGAAAATGGAAATCTTACTAAAAGAATATTTGGTGGATTAGCCTCACAAAATTCATTTATGGAATGGCATTTAAGTCCCGGTGAAAGCTTTGAGGAGACACTTATCTTCTTGCTTTCAATTTCATTAGCTCAAAATATTAAATTAGAATTTTGTTATTTACTTCCGACAGGAGAATATTTCAAATCCTCATCCGAAATCTACATAGGTTCACAAGCCGCAACCGGATGTTTTATTGCCACTGCCGCATTTTCTTTAGATGCAAGGGAGGTAATTACTTTACGAAGATTCCGCGATAACGTTCTTAAAAAAATACTTAATCGGCAGATTGTTTATAAAATGTTACTATAAAATTTCCCCTTCTATTGCCGAATGGATAAAAAAATCGGATGGGCGAAAAATTTCAACAAGATTATTACTTAAACCACTAGTAAAATATGTCGAAAAAACTAATCGGTTCAATAAAATATAAGGAGAACTCCTAAAATTTATATTGTAAAGCAATTCAGTCTAATGCTGCGGCATTATTTTCGGAGAGCAAATCAAATTTCAGCCTTATCCGCTGCTGTTAGACTTAGTTGTGAGGAATTTCTTAATGAGCTTAATGAAAAAATTATTTTTACCCAACACTAAGAAATTAGAAGAAAAACGGGATATAAGCTCGCTTGCAGGATTACTGGATTATATTAATTCTTCCGATCCGGCGAAAAATCAATGCGGTAATGATGCGCTCTCGGCATTGATAAGATTAAACGATAAATCGGCAATAGATGCAATTACAAATTTTTTGTATCAACTAACTGATAGAAATAAAAATTACGAAAAGGCGAGAACTATTGGACAGAAATTACTTAAGTCAGAATTACCTGAAAATAAGCGAACATTGATTGAAGAAATAATTTATCCCAGAAGTCCTTTTGATACAGTGGATGTTTTAGTTAAAAAATTAGATCCCAAAGTCAAAAGAGATGAAGAAACACAGGCTGAACTCGATAAATATTATAAAGAAAAATTAAAACAAGTTGAGAAGCAAAGGAGCATTGTAGAAAAACAGAATATAAAACTGGACTATCCGCTTTATATACCGGACAAACCTTATGATCCAATTGAATCCGCTTGTAACGAGAGAAATAGGGCTTTGCAAAAGTTAGCAGAATTGAAAAGTGATATTGCTGTTCCGTATCTAATTGATTTCCTTCGAAATAAATTTTACAAACGGACAAACTTACTGGTTGAAGAAAAAGAATATTTGATGGCCTTGAATGCGCTTGAAAAAATTGGCATTCCGTCTCTAAAACCAATGGAAGAGCTTTACGACGAAATGAATGAATTTATATATAAGTTGAGGACTGAAGGAATTTTCGGTAACTATGATGAAATTCACTTTGCAGGACTGCTTAAGAAAACAATTGACCGAGTATCTCCCCCAAAAATTCTACCACCGGAAAAAATAATAGTCGGATATTGCAAAAACTGCGGCAGGGAATTGAAAATTAAAAAAGAAAATATAAAGCTAATTATGAATTTAACCTGTAAATGTGGGTTCCATAACAAAATTGGAATGAAATAATATTTAAAAATTATTAAGGGATAGAAGCAATGGGCTTATTCAGATCTTTGGAAGAAAAATTATTAATCAGCTGTTTTGAAAAAAAATTAAAGCAAATCGAGAAAATCTTAAAAAAGAATCCACATTTTAAAGATCTTTTTTTTCCAAAATATAGAAATATTGAGGAACTGAAAAAGAACTACCCTAAAAGTGAGAAGACTACTAATTTATTCGGCTATGCGGACCTGCGTCGAGAGCACTTATCCAAACAGATAGATCAAGATACTTATACAATCGTACCGGGAAAATACTTGGATATAAAATCAAAGGATTTATTTAAGTTACTAATTTCTCTGGGCTGCAATCCCAATGTTAAATATGAAAGTCTACTTGGTCAGGAAACCACTCCCTTAATAACAGCTGTAGAAAATTTTGATATTGACTTGGTAAGGTTACTATTAGCAAGCGGAGCTGATGTAAATCTAAACATAGGTTCTTATAAATCACCTTTGCACACAGCATTAGAGTCTTCAACCCACTATAATTTCGAAATAGTGAAGATATTAATTGAAGCAGGTGCTTATATTCACCGAAAAACACAATTCGGACAAACGCCACTCCACCGAGCGGTCAAAATAGGAAATCTAGAAGCAGTAAATCTTTTAATCGAAAAGGGGGCGGAAGTCAACGCAATTGATGGTGATGACCGTACTCCATTATTTTTTACAATGGAAAGCGGAAGTATTGAAATTTCAGAAAGACTTTTAAAAGCAGGCGCAGACTATAGAGAGCTAGTGAAAGTTTATAATAATTATTTTAAGACTGTTCACTATAATCCGCGGATCCATAATCAATTTTATCTTGATTATATAATCAATAGAATAAAACATTTAGAAATAGTATCCCCTCTAATTTTATCTTTTGAATGGCAGCTTATAGAAATTTTGCTTCAATTTTTTGGTAAAAGAGAATCAATAGAACAAATTAGCAGTGATGGGAATACATTATTGACCGAAGCACAAAAAAGTACAAATGAAACCACAAGGTTTGCTTTAGCACTTTATTTCTATTGGAGATTTAGATCAAAAGAATGGTGGGAAAAACAAAGTGCCGATAGCTTCTTATGCGATTATTGTAATGCATCAGTTTATAAAATGGACACGACTTTTCTTTATCGCAATAAATTAGCTTGTGAAGAATGCTGCAGGCAGAAACTAATTTTACCACATAAAGCAAAATTTAAAAATGATATCGATTTCTGGGGAAAAGATGAAATACCAAATGCCATCGATTTCATCAAGAGTATCAAAAAACTTGAGTATTGATTCTAGGAAATAACTATCAGACTCAAACGGTCATCTAAAAATCTCAACTAAATTTAATACTCTTTAATCCTTTCTCAGAGATTAGCCGAAAAACTCAACCACCATTGAGCAATCCGAAGTTCGGGATCAAATTCCGGTTCGAACATTATTCTGTTTCTTAACGATTCCGAAAAATTTATCTCAAATCCAAGCACCACTTTCGTATCGTCATCGGTTATTTTCCTAACCGGCTGACGAAACTTTTCAATTTGACTGCTTTTCTCTTCAATAGTCCCGTTTTCATTTATGTATCTATAATCAACAAACTTTGTTACGTCTTCCGATATTTTCCAAGTATTCAGTACTTTGTTTATACCTATCAACATGCCCAAGTATTCATCAAAAGCAACTCTGAAAATGACAGGTACCTGCATTGTCCAGAAACTTACCTCAGAATTCCACGTGAGATCGCCCTTCTCATAAGTTTCAAAATAATTTTCACTTACAGCGTTTTCGTAATTACGTTCTCTGTAATATGAATTCATTTTCAGTTCTATTGGTTCTTTAGAGTTTATTTTGTCCTTTTCATATTTATAAAATATACCCGTCATAAGAGAAGCAGCGGGAGAGAAATTCCATTTGAACGTAACAGAAACTTCGTGTTTTATAGTTTCTTTCGTTCCGGCTGAGCTTTTTTCCTCCGATAGAAAACTCCTGCTGGAATATTCATAATCATTATCTGGAAACGAATCAAACCATCTATATGAATAAAAACTAGTATCCATTATTGAAGAACTGCTGCTTAAATCAATATTACTTTTTGTGAACAGATAATATGCAGTCACCTCTTTTAAATCGTCAATCTTATGATCAAAATTTAATCCGGTGTAAAACGATTTTCCATCCCTTGCCCAGTTCTGGTCGGTTAAAGAATATCCGATATTTGTATCGCGCTCCGAACTGTTATAATAGTAACTGTAATCAAAAATTCTCTCATTATAATTTATTTGTGATACATCACCTACTAAGTAACCCGCCTTAAGCCCAACACTCGAATAATCGGAAAGGAAATAATTAATTCCTCCATTAAAATCAAAATGGGAATAATCCGAGGTTTTTTCTCTAACATTGTTTGAGATATAACCAGGAGCCTCTTGAAAATAACCGTAGTCGTCCGAATTAATCTGATTATTTGTTTTTTCATGATTTACAATGTTCGCACCCACACCTAAACTGAACTTATCCGATAATCTATAACCGCTATGCAGTGAAAACATATGTGCTTCGGTGAAGATATCTTCGCTTCCATAATAGCCGTAATATTCGGGGAACACCGGAATTGACGGTTGGCCGGAGCCGGGAGCCGGAACGGATTCATTCATATACATAACCGGATAGTCCGAACCATAATTGCTTCCATCTCTTCTAATAATTTGATATGTCGCCGCAGCATAAAAGTTTTTGTTAAAAAAATCTGATGGATTAAAAATAACTCCAACCGAAAGAAGCGGTTGAGGTTCGTAACTATTAATTGTATGGTTGTAAACCGGCGTCGGCAAATAACTTGAACCAAGCATCAAAGGTACGGGTGGGTAATAATTATATTCCTCGCTGGGAGTTCTATCCCCTCTCAAATCAAAGTAGAAGCTAAATGTTTTATCGCCCAAGTCAGGAATTAGAGCAGGATTAATAACCATTCTCAAGTAAGGATCATTAATTTTTCCGAGTGCAATATCTTTAAACGAAGAAAGCCCGAAAGGATTTAAATAGTAGCCGGTAAAGTAAACTTCGGAATCTTTAAAATTACTCTCGTTAATTAACTGTGCGATGTTATTCTGTTGGCTAATAAAAAGAAACAAAAAAATTGAAAGAAGAGTCCGGCGTTTCATAGCAATCCTCCGCTCTAAGTTGATATGACTTCCAAACAACAAAATATATTTATTATAAAATCTTTGCCGGTTTTAGAAGAAAACGAAAGCTATGATTTTGTGTTAATAGAACTTAGCTTTAAAACTATATATTGTCAATCGAGGCTAGTCCATTGAATTTTTAATAGACAGAGGAAACAATCAGTTTTGGCGAACTTGTCTTCCTTTGAACTTTCCTTCTGCAAACAATTTTTAAGGAAATAATAACAATTAAATTAGGACGAGGCTTTTTAACTTATTTTCCAACTAACACAAAATCCAATTAAGCTGGTTATTTTACAGATTTTTCATAGTTATTATTTCTATAGAAAAATCCGGTCTAAACTATTTTGAAATTACCATCAAACTGTATCCTTAGGCTTAGCTAAATACAATTTCAACCTATCCTTCAAAAAATACTCCCACCCATCTACACAGCTTTGCCTTCTAAATTCCGGAACATCATCGGGAAAATCTTCTAACACTGTTAATGATAATCTTAATTTTGTTTTTTCACCTAAACTAAATAGTTCAAAATCCGAGACTGCTTTCCCGGGATAACCTTCGTATCTCCATTCATAACTGATTTTCAAATTTATTTCAACTCCGGTTATCTTCCACAAGTGAACAAATATTCTATCTTCATTCTTTATTGTAAACTGTGTTTCAAATCCAACTCTTGGCTCAAACGAGTTAATATTCTCAAAATACCATTTCCTCATCTCATCAAGTTCCGTTATAGCCTTCCATACCTTGTTTAATGGAGCATCATAAACTTGTTCAACAACAACCGGTTCTTCAGTTTGCTTCATCTTTTCTTTTTTTCCCTTACTATATACAAATCGTCAAAACTTAATTTTTTATTCAATATTTTCTCAATTCCCTTAGTAAGGATTTTGTAATTCTCTTCAGATATAGTTTCTGCCCTATAAATATTGGTTAAATTTGATCTTGTAATATTAGAAACAATCGATAGTTTGCCCATGGTAATTTCATTTTTTTTAATGAGTTTCATTATTTCATTTTTATGTTTTTTGCTCATTTCACTTTTTATTCTTTTTCTTTCGCGATCTTCAGCCGTCAGCACCTTGCTTTTTTTTAATGAAACATCATTAACTCGCTCGGCAACAACTGGTTTTTTCTTTTTCTTCATTTATCCTCTTTTCTTTTTTTTTTTTATTGGTTCGATTATCCTATTAGAATCATCGTCTATTATAAATGACTTATTGACTGCCGAAAAGTTAATAAACTCTTAAAACAGAATCCCTATATTTATATGTTTTGCAGAAATACTACAAAAAATTATCAGTCTGAGAATCTGCCAGACAGAGGTTACATTCAGAGTTTGGGGACTAACGACACGTCGAACTTGTCTTCTGCAAGCAGATTTGAAAAAATAAGAAACGTAGAATTGATTGAAAGTGCAGCTTAGTTTCTTTGCGGCTTCTCGGGAAAGATCAATTTGACTTTTTATTCATTAAAGAATTCAGGAAGCTATCGATTCGTATTTTTATTTATAATATCAAATGGAATTTTTGAATCAGCATAAACTTGCCACAAATCAATTTTTCCGTTTCTAATTATTGCTTTCCATGAAGCAGGCAAATGCCAGTAGTTTTCTTTAATATCACTCTGACCTTGATATGTGCCACCCGCAAAACCAAGAGCTGCTACAACTTCTCCTTTAATAAGGGTATCTGTAATTTCAATATTGTAGTCAGGGAAAATTTGAAAGTAACTAATCCAGCACTCTCTCACTTTCTCCTTACCCGCAGTTTCATTTCCTTGAGAATCAATTAATGAATGATCATCTGTCATTAGTGTATAGATCTTTTCTACATTATGTTCATTGATGGCTTCGATAAAAAGATTTACAATTTGCTTATTCATTTCATTGATTCCTCGAAGAACGTTTTGAATGCATTTCAATCATCTTATTTCTCAGTCCAGATATTAATAATCTCTTTGTCGGACTTATATAGCATTAAGTAAGGTTTTGGATTACTTCCGTCAAAAGTCAACTTTGACGAGAAAAGCAATTTTTTATCTCCCCAATAAGCTACCCAGTGCGGTGCCATTGGTTCTTTTTGTTGTATGATCGAAACTCTTTCATGATTCGAGTCTATAACATCAAATGATCTGTTGCCCCAATAGGCGAGAAGTAATTCCCCATTTTGATAATCAACATCAAATATTTGATTTCTATTAAGCGGGGAATTAATAACTGAATCGACAATCAAGTCTTCCCATTGTTTAATTATGTTCCCGTTCTCATCGGTTAGCCAAGATTTATTATCTCCCGACAATAATAATTCGTTCTGCGAAACCAACCGAATTCCTTTGACCGGGTCTTTAAATTCAAACTGTAGAATTGGAACGCTATCTTTCTTTAAATAAAGTATATTAGGATATGATGCAAACACAATTTCTTCATCTGATTTCATAAAAAAACCACCCTCTCCAATTCTCCACATATCCTCAAACCACGGCCAAATTTCCTTTGGTTGTTCTCCTATTTTTGTTTTTAATATTCTTATTTCAAATTTTTGTGAACTCTGAATAAATCTTCTTTCTATAATAAAAATCTCATCATTCCGGTTAAACAACATATAATCGCTTCCTTCAAATTCGGAGGTAACATAAGGCTTTGGTTCTGTTCCTTCGCTCCATATCATAATGCATGCGTGATGTTCGGAATCATCTATGGGATTTATATAAGACCACAGAACATGTTTATCTGCAACTATCATATTCCCGGTTGGATGTGCAGAGAGATTGGAGTAAATAACTGTTGCCGAGATCATTATTATCAGAATAAAATATTTTTTCATAATTGTCTCTTATTTAAAATGTATCTATTTATGAGCATAATTTAATGAACGAATCTAATTTAAATATTAGTCAAAAATTTGACAATGCAGTTTAACAACACTTGCAGTTAGATGAGTATTTAGATTTAATCATTTATTCGTCAGCTAGATTTTTTCCCATTTGCTTTATCAAATTGACTATTAAGTTCATAGAAATTTTTAATTCCAAGTTTCAATTCTTTCGTAACTTTGTCCCCTAATTTTTCTATTATCTCAGTTACATCAGCAAAGTAATTGCTTGTATCGATATCTAAATTATCATTATTCAAAATTCCCTCAAGATATAAATACAATGCTTTTTGATAATCACGAACATACTTGGAATTACTGGTGTCTGTCACTCTTTCTATTTCTACTCTCTCTTTCAATAACTTAGCAATCACAATACATTTAATGTTTTTTGCTTTCTCGTCTGAAGAAATATTTAATAATGATATTAAATCTTGAGCTGTCAGGAGATAAATAATATTAAAATCCAGTCCTAATATACTATCGAAAGCAGTATCTATTGTATGGATTGCTTCTTGATAATTTTTGTTTTTTTTATTGACTAATATTTTTAAAAGTACCTTAACTAGTTGATCAATTATTCTAATTATATAATCTTCACGTATCATGTTTATCTTACTAATTACAAAATGGTTTAGGACAGTTTAATTAATGAGTGACTCTTTTTATCAAGAATACATACCATTATTTGACCAACGCTACTAATTCTGAAACGATTAATCTATAGCAAGCATAATATTAGATTACAAAACGGAAAGAATCTAATAACTATATGTACTAAACAGATTAGTTCTTCTTAAAAATAAGCAAAGAAATCATTGACATAAAAGCGGATATTTGAGTATATTTAAAATAAGATGTAATGTCCGGCATTCAATTCAATTCTATTTAATCTCCTGCGCCGCAAAAGAATTTGCTCAAGATTCGAAGAGGAGAAATATGAACTATCTTAAAATAATTACAATCGTAGTTTTTTTAGTATTGCTGAGTTGTAAAGAAGAGAGTCCAACCGAACCGGAAAATAATGAACAAATATTAGCAAGTGCGGTGATCGGAACAGGCGGGGGTTCAATCGAGTATGAAGATATATTAATCAGCATTCCTCCAGGTTCATTTCAATCGGAGCATGAAATAAAGATATTGAGGGATGAATCCGTACAGCCTGATTTCAACAATATCTATTCGCCAATTTATGTTATCGGTGGTGTTCCCTCAACATATTTTTCTCCAATCGAGATTAATATTAAATCATCCGTCGTAGAAAACGGTGAACCAGTAATAGCCATCGGCGAAGAAGTGTTTTCACGTGTACAAGGAACAACTATAAGATCTTATTACTTTTTGAAATCAGATGAAGATGGAGAATATGTAACTGCTGATTTACCGGCAGCAGACGATGGTCTTTATAAAAACAGCGGAATCGATGAAGAAGAAACTAGAATTCCGGTGATGGTTGCTGCTCGAGTTGCAACTTACACGACAACTCAAGGACACTTCCAAATAGATGTCGAAGGCTCTTCAATTTCCATACTTGCTCTTGAAGCACTTGGGAGTTATTTGGAAGCAGCGTACACATATTTTCAATCCATAGGATTTGATTATTCGGCTCGGGATAGATGGCCGATGAGCGTGCTGGTTACGCCGGAACAAAAAAATTACGGGGAGTATTCCAACTCCCGACTTGGAAATAATTTTGGTTTTATGGAATTAAGTACGACCGATGTTCAAAATGCGCTGACTGATGCCGAAGTTAGAAGAACAGCAGGTCATGAGTTCTTCCATTTTGTTCAATCGCTGTATGATCCGAGAAATCGAATTTCAAAAGCAGTATTTTCATACGATTGGTATTGGTTTGACGAAGCCGCTGGAACTTGGGCCGAAGAAAAATTTACTGAGGAGAGCGGATATATTTCAGATAATTTCAAACAAAATTTAAGTGCTCAGCTTAATGGAATTCAAAAAGGTGAGGAGATTGACGATAGAAAGCATGGTTATGGAATGGCATCATTTGTAAAATATCTCACAACGCAACTTGGAAATGATATTCTCGCAGAAATTTACGAACAAGTCCTAAACGGGGAATCAATTTTAGATGCTGTTTTTAATGAAACTTTTTCAAAAGAAGAACTTCTTCCGAATTTTTTCACATCACTTATAAGAGGCGAAATTTACAATGTTGGTCAGGGTTTTTGGAGAGGAAATTTTTCGCAAGAAGTAACTATAACGAACGAAACCGAACTTCCAAGGATTTTTCAGGATAATTATCCCGACTTCGGATTAAAAATTTATAAAGTATCCATTTCAGATTCCCAGTTAAAAGAATCCGATATACTGAAAGCAGCTGCATCCAATCCAAACACATTTATCATTACTATGAAATCGTTTGGAGGAGGTCAATGGGTGAATATAACAAATGACCATGGAAAAGTATTGATTCCTAATGTGAAGCAACTTAACAATGAAAGCGCGGTAATTTACTTTTGTGTATTGAACTTAGATGCAAATGGAGATTATACCGGAACAGATGATATTGCTGTGAGTGTTGACATCGAGGGAAGTCAATTCTCAGAATGTTCGGTTCATATAGGTTTTTCAATTTTTGCGGAGGAGAAATCTAAAACTGATCCTAACGATGTTTCTCAAGGATATACAACTATACTAATGGGCGAAGAATTTGTGGGCAGCTTAGCCGAAAATGTTTTTACCGGAACATCGACGTACCAGGATGGCGATTTAAGCTATATCGGAACAATTTCAGCAAATTTTTCAGAAGATTTAAGTAGAATTGAGTCATTTATTTTAACTGAATCTTACGGAAGACCCGAAACATCTCCAGCATATAGTTGGACTGAAAATAGTATCCATATAAGACATCTTGACGGCGGACCAACTCTCACTCAAAGTTATGAATATATAGTTGAGGGGAATTCAGTCTGCAATTATGTTGAGGAATTTAATTGGGAAAGGGAGACTGCAACACACATAAGTACATTCCTCTCCCTCTTCTGCAACGAATTTTCCACTATTAGGATAGAGTTTTATTGAGTTAATTGCATCCTATTTGTGATTAAAGTATTTGAAGTGGTGGTGTCTCAATGATCCTTGGTCAATTCATAAAGAAGAATTATAGGATAAGATTTTAGAGTTGCAGTTATACTTTTCCCCTTAATTGTTCCTCTGATCACCAATCACTTCTTTCAGCCCATTCCAAACTTACTTTAGCAGTAACATCTCCCTGACTTCTCAATAAACTTGTCCTGAGTTTGTTGTCGGATCTCCGCGATTAATTTGTCGTAACTAACAACACTTCCTTAATTTATGTCATCAAAATCTTCACTTGGATTTGACTTTCATAAGTATATATTCTCTTATTATCCGAGTTATATGTTTTCCATACACTTTTTGATATAGGATAAATTGTCTATTATTACGTCCAATTATATAATCCATCTATATAAGGGCAATAGAGAGGCGTGTAATAAAAAAGCTAGGAATCTTAATATACCTGACAATGACTGTATTATTTTATGCTCAGGATAATCCTCCCGAAAGTTCTAATTCATATCAATTGGAAGATATTTATAATCGTTTAAACGAAGGTACAGCTGGATCTCAAAGTACATTTACAGAACCCTCTAGCGGACCCGGAACATCAACAATGAATACGCTAAATGAAATAATGTCAATAGCTCCATCGGCTGATAATACTAATGGCGCTCTTATTTCTCACGTAATCTTAGGTAAAACATTTTGGGGCTTGCGAACTGATGGAACATGGGGATTAGAAACTGGCGAAAGGTATTTATCACCAGTACCTAAGACTGGACAAAACGAGAGCTACAGAACAGGTGACGATGGTGATTTGGAGGCAGGTGAAACTTGGCCTAGCCCACGGTTTACTGATAATTCTGATGGAACTATTACAGATAATTTAACTGGATTGATCTGGTGGAAACAAACAAGCATTACGGCTTCTTCTTGGAATAATGCAATTGATTACTGTAATTTGCTGGCGAATAATATAGGCGGTCTTACTGATGGTTCTTCTGCCGGGGACTGGCGTTTGGCAAATGTGAAGGAATATTTCTCACTGCTCGATTTTTCGCGGGGGAATAGTGGTCAAAATATGTTACCAGCCGGTCATCCATTTTCTAATACAACATCGCAAATCTACTGGGCTAGTAATACTGCTGAATGGTTTACTACTCAAGCGTATACAGTTGGACTTGGCACTGGAACCGTTTCTACTCAATCAAAAATTAACAGTTATAGATTTTTTGCTGTGCGTCAATAAAATAATACGTTTAAAACTTTAGATGGGATAATTAGGAAGTATCGATGAAAGCAAATCTTCGAAATTTAAAAATACTCTCTGGTGGATTGTTGTTCTTTTGGGTCACCTCACTTTTGGCTCAATCTGGAAATATTGACGCAACCGATAAATGGTCTTGGGGAATTAACATCGGCTGGATTGATTTTCGTCCGACCCACGGAGGTGTTACAGTCTATAACGACCACCTAGAAGGATAGGCATATGCTGAAAATATCGGTTGGATAGGTTTGAGAACGCATACAGACGGATCACCACATACATATGGTAACACAAATTCAATAAATTATGGCGTAAATCATGATGGTTCAGGAAATTTATCGGGTTTCGCTTGGAGTACTAATGTCGGATGGATAAATTTTAATTCAAATCATAGCCAAGTAACCATAAATATGACCACTGGTAAATTTGATGGTTATGCATGGAGTGAAAATATTGGTTGGATTCATTTTAAGAATGAATCTCCAGCATATAACGTCATGAGTACAAACCCCGCATTGCCGGTTGAACTAAGTTCTTTTACTGCTAGTTTTCAAAACAACGAGGTAATAGTTTCGTGGCAGACTGAAACCGAAGTAAATAATTATGAATTCGAAATTGAAAGGTCAGTTATTATTGATCAAAGCTTGGATAAATGGAAAAAGATAGGTTTTGTTGAAGGTAGCGGTAATAGCAATTCACAGAACTCTTATTCCTTTACAGACCATAGCCCGAATGGAAAAATTTGTAAATATCGATTAAAACAAATTGATACTGATGGTCAATTTGTATACTCAAACATTATTGAAATTAATATCGCCGATGTCTTGCCAAAAAAAATTGTGCTGGGGCAGAATTATCCCAACCCCTTCAACCCTTCAACCAAAATTAATTATTCAATCCCTTCAATAACAAAAAACAGTTCTTCGCAGCAAAATGTAAAGCTTGTTGTTTATGATGTTTTAGGCAGAGAAATTATTGTATTAGTAAACGAACCAAAAGCTGCTGGACAATATGAAATTGAATTTGATGGATCAAATCTCCCAAGTGGTGTCTATTATTATCAGTTAACTGCTGGTAGTTTTCAAGAGACCAAGAAGATGGTTCTACTCAAATAGTATCATATGACCTAAACTATAAATAAATTTCTTTATTATAGATCTGAAAATGATTAAATTCTGAACATCCTAAATTAACAAACCATACGAGGTAGATATGAAATTACAATTTACCCCCCTTAAATCAATAGCTTTATTATCATACTTTATTTTTCTACTTTTAACTACAATTAATTTTACATACGCACAGCGAAGAATGAAGCCGGAAAGGTTTAGTGCTTGGGAGGACTTTAAGAATAACAATGGCAATAATTGGAAAGTGAAATGGAATAACAAAACCGGTGGAGCTACAGTAATTAGAGGTAACGCCAACAAATGCTATAACGGTCAACCTGAACAAGTTGCCCGTCAATTCTTAGAAGATAACCGTAATATTTTCGGTATGACTGCAAATCTACAAGAGTTTAACTATTTGAAAACAGTTGATTACAATGGACGCAAATCAGTAAAATTCTCACAATATTATCAAGGATTACCGGTTTATACAGGCGGTTATTCATTAATAATTGATGAAAATAATCGCATTCCTCTTGCTAACGGTCATTATTTCAGTGATATAAGTATTTCTATTATTCCTAAATTAAATGCAACTGAGGCAACGGCAAAACTCATTAATATTGAATCATTACATTATCCTGATTATCAACGCCCGGAAGCAAATTTAATTATTTATCCTTTGGATGAAGAATATAAATTAGCTTGGCAAATATTTCTACAATATGATTTTGATATAAGGTACTGCGGTTTTATTAATGCCGTCGATGGAACAAAAATAGATTTTTTTGACATGATCCCACGTTCATCCATAGGTTCTGCAAATGTCTATGAAATTGATCCTGCAAGCGGCGGAATTGAACCAAAGACTTTATACAGAATGGTAACGGGTACCAGTTATCTGATTGGTGATTATGTAGATGTGGTTTCCACGGAAGAAGGAACAAGAGCCTATAGTCGTGTTCGTAACTTTAGTTACCAGCCCTCTAACTACCATTTTAATGAAGCAAACGCTTACTGGCACGTGGATAGAATCGCCAATGATTATTTTAATGATATGCTTGACTATGATATGCCGCAGATTCCCGTGTATATTCAGGGTAGTGGAGGACTCTCTCCTTGGGATCCTTTTCCTCATATAGTTCTTGGCTTAGCTGATACAACCTCACCTTTTGGAGTTCACTATCGCGCTATAGTTAGAAAAGATGACCAAATTTATCATGAATACTCACACCAGATTTGTTGGGATATTGGCCATGAATATTACCCTACAGAAGTTGCTTCCAAGGCAGAAGGTTATGCAGATTATTTTGCATGTTCTTTTACTGATGATCCTATTTATGGCGAGTGGGCTGCTTATGAAACAGATTATTTGAGAACTTGTGATAACAATCCCAATTATTTTAATTATGCTAATTTTAACAACCTTGATTACAATAATTATTATAATGGCAATCAACATAGAAATGGAATGATTTGGTCCGGAGCACTGTGGGATATGAGAGATGAATTCGATCAGGAAGATGCTGATCAAATAATTTTCCTCGGCTTGAATTATGTGAATGGGTATTCAGACTTTGAAGAAGCACTTGAAGGAATTATTAATGCAGCTTCTGACCTAGGGTATAATGAAGCATCAATTCAAACAATAAAAGCAATCTTTAGTAATAGAGGTATATATGCGGATTTAGCTATTCCTACAAATTTTGATGTAACGGGAAATGTAGGGGCACACCCAACAGCTACCTGGGACAATAATACTGAACCGGATATCTACGGATATAAATTATACAGATCAATTGCAGGCGGTCCATATCTTCTACGTGAAACACTAGTAGGAAAATATAATAATTCATATACAGATCAGGGCATAACAATAACAGATAGTAAATTTGATCCTCAAACTTGTTATAAGATTACCGCTCTTGATACTCATTTAAATGAATCTGAAATGTCTAATGCAGAATGTGTTAAATCTAATGCAGTAAATAAAGATATTAACTATTCGTCCGATAATACAAGAGATATATATTCTGCCAATATTTATCCGAATCCTTTTAATTCGAACACTAGGATATTTTTTAATTTACCTGAAAAATCAACTGTAAGTATATTCGTATATAACTTATCCGGAGAAGAAATATCAAATTTACTTAGTGGGATATATTCACAGGGGACATATAATATTGATTTTAATGGATATAATATTTCCTCAGGAATTTATTTTGTAAAAGTAGTAGCTAACAGTATGGAAACAAATAATTCGTTTTATTCAACAATGAAAATCGCACTTGTGAAATGAAATGTTTAGCTGAGCGCTTAAAAAAGACTTGTTTTTTTTGTATTCTTAACCTACTTATTATTGTAAGTTATATAACAAATCATGGACAGAATATTAAAAGCGGTTGGACCGAAGTAACGCAAATAGCATATGATAACGGCGATATATTAGATCTTCATTTTTTTAATAAAGATAGTGGATGGGTTACAGGTTCAACTCGTTTTGAGCAAGGGAACAGACACGTAGTTGCTTTCACCAATAATGCGGGTATATCTTGGGATACAACTGTATTTATTAATTCTTCAAGAGGTACTGCAATATCTTTTTTTAATTTCAATATCGGTATAACAGGTAATGTTAGAATCTTCAATACTCAAAATGGTGGGGCAACATGGGTAAGAAACGATTCATCATTTGGATTTTTTATTTCTGTACTTGAAACTTCGAATCTAAATTATGCCTTTGGCTCGGGTACACAGGGGAATGTAATAAGAACATCAGATCAAGGACAAACTTGGCAACGTCTTGAGTCTAATCTTTTCAAGAATACCCGATATGGAGGATTATCAGTAATTGATTCAATTACTGTTTACACTAATTGTGATGACCAACTATTGAGAACAACTGATGGAGGTATTAGTTGGATAGAAATAAATATGCCGAACGAACTGCCGCATTATGAAGATATTAAATTCATTGACATCGATTATGGATGGATTATTGGCGGTGTGAGGTCAATTTTCAGAACACCTAACGGTGGAGAAAGTTGGGAGGATCAATCACCCGCTAATTATTATGACTCATTTGTAAGTATTGACGCGATCGATAAAAACACAGCAGTGACTATATCAAAAGAAGGTGCAATTTACTGGACAACCAACGGTGGTGAGAATTGGAATGAACAGGTTCCCCCAGGTTATTTCGGTGATTTATTTAGAGTTCAGCTTATAGATGAAAATGTTGCATGGGCAGTTGGCAGAGACGGAATAATAATCAAAACCACAACCGGTGGTGTGACTTGGATAGATGATGAAAATTCAAATGTCCCTAATGAGTTTGCTCTATATCAAAACTACCCTAATCCATTTAACCCTACAACCAAAATTCAATATTCAGTTCCTGATAAAGTAAGAAGTGGGACATTGCAGCAAAACGTAAAACTTGTTGTATATGATATTCTTGGAAGAAAGATCACAACGCTTATAGACGAACCAAAAACTGCTGGACAATATGAAATTAATTTCAGCGGTTCAGAATTACCAAGTGCAGTTTATTACTATCAACTAACTGCTGGTAGTTTTCAAGAGACCAAGAAGATGGTTCTACTCAAATAACTTTCAAAACCCGGCAGAGAAGATTTGTCGGGTTTATTTTTATAACCTTAGATGCTATCTGGTAATAAATACAATTAATGTTTACTACTTCTTACTGCTGATTTGAACCAGACATTAATTCCAAATGTATAACCCACTATACTTTTAAAGTCACAAATGGGACCCATTCAATCTCGTTGCGAGTCCCTACCCTTCTTTGAACCAATCCATTTGAAACACAATCTTATAAGACATAGACATCGAAAACTGAAGTACAAACTGAAGTACATTTTGACTCCAAGTAACCCAATTTAGGCCTATTTTGGTCAACCCTTTAAAAAACAAAACCCCGAAAACGCTTAATTTCGGGGCTTTTGGGTGCATCCTGGGGGACTCGAACCCCCGACCTGCTGATTAAGAGTCAGATGCTCTACCAACTGAGCTAAGGATGCACCGCAAATATACTAACTCTTATTCTTTTTTTTCAAAGTTTATTTATATTGAGTTATTGTTTCATTTTTCGGAAAATTTTTTGAATTGTGTAAAAAAAATATTCGCGGCAATTTTTATCATTCTTATTTATTCGTGCGGTGATACTAATCCGCCGGATAAAAATTCTGAATTAAACTTCATTGTTGATGATTTAGGAAATAATTTTCCTATCGATAATAGTTATGAACGGGTTGTTTCACTTGCTCCAAATCTTACTGAAATGGTTTTTGCACTCGATGCCGGGCACCTCCTCGTCGGGAATACCACTTATTGCAATTATCCTCCAGCCGCAGATTCTATCGTAAAAGTAGGTGATCTTCTCTCAATAAATTATGAAAAGATTGTGGAGCTGAATCCCGATCTTATTTTAATAACAGTCGAAGGTAATTCAAAAAACTCTTACGAAAAGTTGAAAAATCTTGGATTTGATGTTTTTGTTTCGAACCCAAGAGATTATGTCGGAATTAAGAAATCTTTTTTAGATATTGCCTCAATTTTTCACAAGGATACACTAGCGGTAACAATTGTTGAAGAATGGGATAACAAAATCTCCGAAGATGATGGAACTGCAAAAACGATTTCTATAAAAGAGGCACTTTTTATTATTTCAGTTAATCCAATTATGACCGCCGGAACATCAACTTTTGTAAATGAGTACTTGAAATTCTGTGGTATAAAAAATGCGGCGGAGGAATCCCAGGTAAATTATCCGGTGTTCAGCAGAGAGGAAATTCTATTACTCAATCCGGAGCTGATAATAACCTCGGTTCACGATAACTTATTTCTTAAAGATGTTCTCGAACTTTATCCCGAATGGAAAGAATTGTCTGCAATCAAAAACAACGCCGTAATTTACGTTGATGCCGATCTTTATTTCAGACCGGGACCAAGATTTGTTATTGCTTTATCGGAATTAAAGGAAAAACTAAGTCATCTTAACTAATCCGGTTCCCAAGCACCTCCCCCGCATGGAATTTCATCCTCAGAAACATGTTTATCATACAGCATACACAATACTGCAGATTCATCAAAATGCTTGCAGCTTGCGCATAACGTATTATTCAGTATCGGTTTGTTTTGTTCAGTAAATTTTTTATACGCAATAATTGCCGGGTGAATAACAAAAATGTATAATGCTATAAGAATCCAGATCGTCCAATATCTGTGTTCAACCGTTTCTAGCAGATACCACATAACCGGGATCAAAACCGCGAGTCTTATAAGTGTCCAAAATACAATACTGCCCATCTTGGTCAATCCATTCTCTAAATTGATTTTAGCCTATTATTAAATTAATTTTATTAACTGCATAAAATAATAGATTTTTTGAGTATATAGGAATGAAATAGATTAATGCCGGATGAATCAACAAATTCCGGGGGACAAAAGTCTCCCGAAAAACAAAATATAAACCGAAAAGACAGCTCTTCTAAAAATAATCAAAACAAACGATTAAACAAGAGGCGCTATTATAACAGACGGAGAACACAAAGCGAGAAACAGACAAAATCAAATCAGCCGCAAAACCAGCCTCCGAGAGAAACTTTTAAGAAAAAATTCTCATTCAAAAAGGTTTCAATCCTTGTTCCGCTTTTCAACGAGCAGGAATCTCTGAAACCGCTGCAGAATGAAATTTCTTTAGCGCTAGTAAAAATTGCAATTGATTATGAAATAATTTTCATAGATGACGGAAGTACCGATAATTCCCTTTCGGTTATAAAGGAACTCCGCAAAGCAAACAACCGCATAAGATATATCAGTTTCAGAAAAAATTATGGAAAGTCTGCTGCACTCGATGTGGGATTTAAAGCAGCCAAAGGAGATGCAGTAATAACAATGGATGCGGATTTGCAGGATGATCCCGGCGAAATTGCTAGCTTGTTGGCAAAGCTTGACGAGGGTTATGATCTCGTATCCGGATGGAAGAAAAAACGCTTCGATCCTATAATCAAAAGATATTCATCGAAATTTTTCAACTATATAACAAGACTTTTCAGCGGTATTAATATTCACGATTTTAATTGCGGACTTAAAGCATACCGAAAGGATGTTGTTAAAAGTGTAAGCGTCTATGGTGAACTTCATCGCTACATTCCTGTTCTTGCAAATTGGCAGGGCTTTACCGTTTCCGAAATAATCGTAAAACATCATCCTAGAAGATATGGCAAGACTAAATTCGGAATATCAAGGTTCTTCAAAGGGTTTGTGGATTTAATAACAGTTGTTTTCACTACAAGATATATAAGAAGACCGATGCATTTGTTCGGTTTTCTCGGAGCAATATCTTTCTTCGCCGGTTTAGTTGTAAACGGATATTTGACTTATATGAAAATTGTTTACGAGGAGTTTTTAACAAATCGTCCGCTTCTTTTCTTCGGTATGTTGTTGATAATTGTCGGCGTTCAGTTCTTCTCCGTAGGTTTACTGGGAGAAATGCTTGTTCACACGAACCAGGATAAACGAGATTACTCAATTAAAGAACAAAGTTGATGAAATTGAATCAAGTTAAAACCGACTGCCGTCATTTTAAAGGAGATATTCCATGCAAGCCTCACAAACAGTATGGCGTTCACTGTGTCGATTCAGAATATAATCTCTGCAAGTATTATGATCAGATTGATAAAAAAATCCTAATAATAAAACTTGGTGCAATAGGAGATGTAATTAGAACCACTCCGCTATTCACTAGATTAAAAAGAGAACATCCTAAAGCAAAGTTCTATTGGCTCACACAAACTCCAGAGGTAATTCCAGCCGAAGTTGATGTGGTATTAAAGTTTGATTATAAATCGGCGCTTTATTTGCAGAACACAAAATTCGATATTACCATAAATTTGGATAAGGATTCAGAAGCATGCTCTCTACTTGAACAGATAAATTCCGATAATAAATTTGGTTTTACATTAAAAGATGGCTTACCTCATCCCGCTGACAAAAAAGCTGAGCATAAATTTTTGACGGGGATTTTCGACGATCTAAATCAGAAAAACACAAAAAATTATCTCGAAGAAATATTCGAGATATGCGGAATGAAGTATAATGGAGAAAAGTATTTGCTCAACCCTTTCGAAGAATTTAATTCCGAGTGGAATCTGCCTTCAGACAAGACTATTATTGGATTAAACACCGGCTGCGGCGGAAGATGGATAACAAGATTATGGGCTGATGAAAATTGGATAAAACTTGCCGATCTTCTTCACGAGGCAGGCTTTTATGTTTTGTTTCTTGGCGGTGAACAGGAACACGAGAAGAATCTTAAATTGAGCAAAAATTCAAAAGGAAATTATCTTGGTTTTTTCCCCCTTAAAAAATTTATAAATCTCATAAATCAATGTGATTTAGTTATAACCGGCGTTACTATGGCGATGCACATTACACTTGCTCTTCACAAAAAAATAGTTCTGTTTAATAACATCTTCAATCCGAACGAATTTGAATTATTCGGATTGGGTGAAATAATAGCTCCGGAAAAAGATTGCAAGTGTTTTTTCCGTCCGGAATGCATCAATGAAGAGTATCAATGTATGACAACTCTGTACCCGGAAAAAGTTTTTGAAACTGTTCAAAAAATCCTTTCATAAATGAAGATCGTAATACTTTCAACCGCTTATCCTCTGCGAGGAGGTATAGCTCATTTTGTTGGACTTCTTTTCAAAGAATTATCCAAAAAGAATGATGTAAGAATAATAACTTTTAAACGACAGTATCCTTCTTTATTATTTCCCGGCAAAACTCAATTAGGCGAGGAGGATAATGTTGATAAAGTACCAAGTGAAATTTTGGTAGATTCAGTAAATCCCCTTAATTGGACAAGCGTAGGCAGAATGTTGAGAAAGGACAAACCGGACTTAATCATTTATAAATATTGGATGCCTTTTTTCGGACCATGCTTTGGTACTATCTCTAAAATCGCCGCAAAAAATTTACACACAAAATCACTTGTAATCTGCGATAACGTAATTCCTCATGAAAGAAGAATTTTTGATTTTGCGTTCACAAAATATTTCTTCAGTAAAGTCAGTTATTTCATTTGTATGTCAAAAACTGTTCTTTCAGAATTGAATTCACTTTTCCCACTCGCAAATGCTAAACTTTTATTCCATCCCATTTATTCAAATTTTGGAAAAACTGTTCCCAAACAAGAAGCAAAGAAAAAGTTAAATATCTCGGCTGATAAAGTAATATTATTTTTCGGTTTCATTAGAAATTACAAAGGGCTCGATCTTTTAATTGAATCCCTTAAAATTGTACTTGATGAAATTGATGTAACATTGCTTATTGCGGGAGAATTTTACTCAGATAAAGAAAAATATTTAGATCAAATAAAACAGCTCGAGGTGGAACATAAAGTTATTATTAATTCGGATTTTATTCCGAACGATAATGTAAAATATTACTTTTCGGCAGCAGATGTTGTTGTTCTGCCATATAAATCAGCCACTCAAAGCGGAATTGTTCAGATAGCAAATAATTTCAACAAACCAGTAATCTCAACAAACGTGGGAGGTTTGGGAGAAATTGTTAAAAATGGTTATAATGGATATCTGGTAAATCCCGATAAGATTGAATTAGCCTCAGCCATTGTAAAATTTTACGCCGAGGATAATGAAAATGAGTTTGTTGAAAATGTAAAAAAAGAGACTGAAAAATACTCCTGGGAAAAATTTGTTGAAGAACTAATATCCTTTGTAACAAAAAGTAATAAATAGGAATTTTTAATGACGAAGAAAAAGAAGAACATAAAAGAAACCGAAAAAGATTCCGGATTTTCTCTCGAAAAATATATACCGGAAAAGTACCAAACGATTGCATTAATCGGAGTTATTATTGTAATATTTCTCGTCTATTTTTCTCCGATGTATTTTGGTGATAAAACTATTCAATCCGGCGATATAATCACCTCAAAAAGTTTAACGAGCTATGTCGAAAAAGAGCGTGATGGTTATACGTTATGGTATCCATATATTTTTGGAGGGATGCCGGCATATGCACTTGCCGTCGATTTTAAGTGGTTTAACTTGATATATGTTGGAATAAGAATAGTCCGCGATATTTTTTCTTCGTTCTTTGCCGCTGAATATGCGATGTGGACTTTTTATCTTCTTATTCTGGCAATAAATAGTTTTTTCCTGATAAACTATTTAACCAAGAATAAGTTAATAGCTTTGTTTGGCAGTATTTCAACTTCATTCAGCACAGGAATAATATTATTTCTATTCATTGGTCACGTAACAAAACTTACTGCTCTTGCTTTCTTTCCGCTCATCTTTCTAATACTTTTACGATTCAGAGAAAAAATTAAATTGAGAGATTTTGCACTTCTCACAATTGCACTTCAACTTTCCGTACAAGGCTGGCATGTACAAATAATCTTTTACACTTTATTTGCGATTGGGATTTTTTATTTATTTTATATTATCCATGCTCTTGCCGCTAAGAAAAACGATAAACTTAAACAAACCATTAAATCGGCTCTTAGTTTCACTGCTGCCTTTGTGATTGCCTTGATTATTCAATCGGATAACCTATCGCAGATCTATCTTTACAACGAATATTCAACACGCGGCTCTGAGAGTATAATTGATAATTCGATGGGTGTTGATCCCAAAACGGCTGAGTCTGAATTTTACAAGTACGCAACCAACTGGTCTTTCTCTCCTGAAGAGCTTTCAACATTTTTTATTCCTTCGTTTTATGGTAACGGAAAATCAAAATACAGCGGGGAGTTGACCAAAGGTCAAGAAATTGAGTTGAATACTTATTTCGGACAGATGGACTATGTTGATCTTCCGATGTATATGGGAATATTGGTTATAGTATTCGGACTCTTTTCTATTTATTTGAATTGGAAGAAACCGTTTGTAAAATATTTGACTGTTTTAATAGTTGTTTCGCTGCTTATTTCATTCGGAAGAAATTTTTCGATCGTTTACGATCTGATGTTCTACTACTTCCCATTCTTTGATAAATTCCGCGTACCTTCGATGATCCTTGTCATTGTACAATTATCTTTTCCAATTCTGGCATCGCTGGGCATTAAATTGTTTCTCGATGCAAAAAAGAGTAATGACATAAAAGTCGAAAAAATAATTAAGAATTCGGCAATAATATTTTCTGTTTTGTTTGCTGCCGCATTAATTTTTTCCGGTATGTTACAAGATTCAATCGGTGATAGATTTGCAGCATCCGAAAGAGGTAACCAACTGATTAGATATTTTAATCAATACAATTTTGATATCGCACAAATAGCAAAAAGCATGTTCTCCGCGGATATCATTACAGTTACCGGAATACTTACTGTTTCTTTCTGGTTGTTGTTTGTTTATTTTAAAGGTAAAATAACTTCATCATTGCTTCTTCTGCTGCTTACCGGATTCACCCTAATCGATCTATTGAGAATTGATAACAGGGGTGCAACCTATGTCGCCGATCAAAACATTGATCAAATATTCGAACCGCCTGCATATATTAAAGCTATTAAAGCTCAGCAAAACGAAGAGCCTTATAGAATCTTAAATATAAAAAAGGATGGATCTTACGGCTCATTAAACCATAATTCCAATTACAACGCATATTTTCTTGAGCAAGATATGTATGGATATTCTGCCATTAAACCAAGAGCTTTTCAAGATTATATGGATATTGTTGGACCGATTAACAGTACTCTTTGGAATATGTTGAATGTTAAATACATAATTTCGGCACAGGAAACTATCTTCCCCGGTTTGGAGCTTGTATCACAAGCCGATAAAGAATTTGTTTACGAAAACAAACGTGCAATGAAACGCGCATTTTTTATCGACTCGATAATGACAGGAAAGCCAATAGATTTTATGAGACTGATCGGCGAAAACCAAATTTTCGCCAATGAGGTCGCGCTTGTTGAGGAAAAAATAAATATAGATGCACCTGACAGTACTGCAAACGTGCAGATAACAAATTACCGGGATGAAGAAATTACCATTTCTGTCAATGCGAGTGGAAACAACTTTTTATTTTTGGGGGATACATATTACCCTCACGGATGGTCAGCTTATATTGATGGGACTGAAACAAAAATATACAGAACAAATCATGCATTCAGAGGAATAATTGTTCCTGCCGGTACTCATGAAATAAAATTTATATACGCCCCGGTTTCATTTACCATTTCAAAATACTTGTCGTTAGTGTTTAGTGGATTGATATTGTTCTCTTTAGTGACCACCTTAGTTATGAAGAAAAGTAGATAATAATGATGAACTTCAAGAAAAAAATATTAAACCAACTAGATGATCAAACTAAAGATAGACTTTACATACTTTTTAAGAAATACCAGAAAACATCTTATTCCCAAGAGGGTGAGGATTTAATCCTCAACAGACTCTTTGAAAAAATAAACAAGGGGTTCTATATTGATATTGGCGCTCATCATCCAATACGTTTTTCTAACACATATTTTTTTTACCGAAAAGGATGGTCGGGAATTAATATAGACGCAAGGCCAGGAAGTATGCTTTTGTTCAATAGATTAAGAAAAAGAGACATAAATATTGAAACTGCTGTTAGTGACTCTGAAACTGAGTTGACATATTATATGTTTAATGACACCGCACTAAATACGTTTGACAGAGAAAGAGCGGAGGTTATTATTAAAGAAACAAATTATAAATTAACCTCTAAGAAGATAATTAAGACAAGTCGGTTAGAGAATATTTTAGACCATAATGTTACTTTAAAACAGTCAATTGACTTCATGAATATAGATGTGGAAGGTCTTGATTTAAAAGTGTTGAAGAGTAATAATTGGAATAAATACAAACCAAAATATATTTTAGTCGAATCTCTTGAAAAAGATTCTTCCGATATTTATAAAGACCCAATATCACTTTTTTTGTCAAACTCTGGTTATCGTCCATTTGCATGTACATTCAATACATTATTCTATAAATTAAAATGAATTCATTTTCTCCTATTATACTATTTGTCTATAATCGTCCAGAGCATACTCAAAAAACTTTGCAAGCACTTATAGAAAATCACTATTCTGAAAAAAGTACGATTTTTGTATTCGCTGATGGTCCAAAAAACGATTCAGAAATTGAAAATATTAAACGAGTAAGAAATATTGTCGATAAATTGTCATCGCAATTTGATCAAAGAGAACTCGTTTTTAGGAATTCGAATTTGGGTTTAGCCAATTCAATAATTACAGGAGTTAATCAAGTTTTTGAATTTCACGATAACGCAATAGTTTTAGAGGATGATATAGTAACATCGAATTTCTTCCTTCAGTTTATGAATGATGCATTAAGAACATTTAAATTTAGGAAGGATATAATGTCCATTTCGGGTTATACTTTCCCTATAAATATTCCTAAAGATTATACAAAGCATTGTTTCATTGCACCGCGAGTTTCATCCTGGGGATGGGCTACTTGGAAAAAATACTGGTTAAAAGTCGATTGGGATATGAATAATTATGAAGAGTTTATCAATAACAAAAAACAAAGAAAGGAATTTAATCTCGGTGGTGATGATCTTGTAAACATGCTTATCTCACAAAGAAAAGGAAAAATTGATTCTTGGGCAATAATATGGACTTATTTTCATTACAAAACAAAATCCTATTGCTTATATCCAACCAAATCACTAGCAAAAAACATTGGTACAGATAATTCTGGAACACATATACATAACCCAGCAAAGTTTAATGTTGATTTAAGTTCAGCAGATGGGAATTTTATATTAGACAGGGATATTGCCATAGACGAAGAACTTTTACGAAACTTTCGAAATATTTTCAAGAAAAATATTTTTCAAAAAATATATTCTTACTTAAAATAAACATTTTGAAATGCTGTTGATACTCGAAATACTATTTAAAGAACCTTACAGAATTTTAATAAGTCAGAACTATCGTAAGTTTATTTTCTTTGCACTCAAATACGGAAGAAGAAATCGTTTTCAAAAAAAATATATTCGCCTATTTTGCGAAAACTTTGAAGTGGTCGATACATATTCTTTCATTTGGCAATTCAAAGAAATATTTGTTGACGATAATTATAAATTTAATTCTTGTTCTGATGAACCGGTTATTTTCGATTGCGGATCAAATGTAGGAACAAGCTGTTTATATTTTTCCCGGCTCTATCCAAAAAGTAAAATTTATGCATTTGAAGCCGACCCGGATGTTTATTCGGTTCTAATTCAGAATGTAAAATCATATGGAATGTCTAATGTAACAGTGTTCAACAAAGCTGTTTGGAAAGATGAAGATGGAATCGAAATTTCACAATCCGGAGCAGATGGTTCATCGATGTTTACTGAAGGGGAAAAAGTTAAAGTTCAATCAATAAGCCTAAATAATTTAATAAACAAAGAAGCAGTTATCGATTTGTTAAAGATTGATATTGAGGGAGCCGAATACGAAGTGCTAGTTGATTGTAAAAATAGTTTAAGCAAAGTGAAAAATATTTTTGTTGAATATCATTCTTATCTGAACGGCGGACAAAAATTAGGAGAAATACTAACTTTATTCGAACAATCCGGTTTTAGATATTTTATTCGTCAGGAAACTGATAGATTTTTACCGTTTATTAATAGAAAAATCAAAAGTAATCCCGCTATGGATCTTCAATTAAACATTTATGCTTACAGAGAGTGATGAAAGTACTTCATATTAATAACTCTGATACTATTGGCGGAGCGGCGCGAGCTTGTTTCAATATTCATAATGCTATTTTAAGCGAGGGTGTGGACTCTAAAATATTAGTTCAAACAAAATCCGGGAAAGACAGAAATGTATTCCAAGCCGGAACCGGTTCATTTAGCGAGTTATTTACACTAATGAGAAAAGGAATTGATTTTTCTTTAATTAGTTTATTGACGAGGAAAGAACACGGAAGATTTTCTTTTCCTCTGTTCGGACTTAGCCTTTCACAAAATAATTTAGTTAGAGAAGCAGATATACTTCATCTCCATTGGATAAACGAGGGTTTCTTTTCATTAAAAACTTTAAGAGATTTATATAAATTAAATAAACCAATTGTGTGGACGCTTCATGATATGTGGGCTTTTACCGGAGGATGTCATTACGATAACAACTGCGGTAATTATAGTTCACGCTGCGGCAACTGCCCCGCGCTAAAACTCAAAGGCGATCACGATACTTCTTCCACAATTTTTGCCAGAAAAATTGAATTATTTAACGGGGCAAAAATCCATTTTGTTACTTGCAGTAAATGGCTTGCCGGCGAAGCCAAACTAAGTACATTGCTTGAACAGTTTAATGTTACTCCGATTCCAAATCCGATTAACACAGAACTTTATTCAGTAAACGATAAAGCAATTTCAAAACGAAGGTTAAATTTATCGATCGAAAAACTTCATCTACTGTTTGCAACAATGACGCTCAAAGAAACCCGCAAGGGATTTCATATTCTTCTAAATGCATTAAAATTACTGAATGAAAATCATCCCCACTTGAAAGACAAGATTGAGTTAATCGTAATGGGGGCAGGGGATCAGACACATTTCAGAGAGATTCCATTTAAAACAATATTTACCGGAAGGTTGACCAACGATAAGGAAATAGTAAATTGTTATAACGCAGCAGATCTGTTCGTTGCTCCATCGATCCAAGATAATCTCCCAAACACTGTAATGGAAGCGCTTAGCTGCGGAGTACCGACGGCAGCTTTTAATATTGGCGGGATGAGCGATATGATAGATCACCAACAGAACGGCTATTTAGCAGAAGAAGTTTCACCGGAAAAACTTGCTGAAGCAATTAACTGGCTTGCTGTAAAATTAATCGAAGACAATGACTTGGGTATAAAAGCAAGAAAGAAAGTAATAGATAATTTTACCGAGAAAATTGTCGCCAAAAAATATTTAAATCTTTATGAATCGGTTTTATAAGGTGTTCAATATTTCAGATAGTTGTAGTGCTATGTTATTTCTATCAAATTTTTTTACTTCTTCCATATTTGTTTTGATGCTTTTTGTTTTTAATACACCTTCGAGATCATCCTTATAAGAAAACAATTCACCAGCATTTGTGCGATTTAGGATTTCTTTAACCTCCTCATTTTTCTCACCGAATGCAATTACCCTATTTCCCGATCTCATATATTCAAAGAGTTTCCCTGGAACATGTCTTGGTTCAGTTGCACAAACCAAAAGTAAATCAGAATTTACTATTTCATCTATAACTTTTCCGTATGGAAGAAATCCTTTGTATTCGGTTATATCATCAAGTTTAAATTCCAAAATCGTTTTTTTAATCATAGGACTGACCGTACCAACAAAACGAATTTTTATCTTTTTCCCGTTTTCAATTTCTCGCTTTACTTCTTTCCAAAAATGAAGTGGATTTTGATAATCAAATATATTCCCCGCATGGAGAATTACTAATTCTTCATCGTTTACTCTTTTTTTTACATCTATAAAGTTCTCCTCGTTGTATCCCCAATAAAGTAAATGTGATTTATCTTCGATAGAATCATATTTTTTCTCGAAATATTTTTTCATAGTATTTGTAACAAATATTAATTTGGAGGAACTTTTAATTACAGATTTTTCCAACTTGTTATCAAGCCAAGCAGTAAACGAACTTCGCTTCTGATTTTTGTAGTATGCAATATCAACCCATGGATCAATAAATACCGACACCAATGGAATTACAAACTTTTTCGATATTTTTTTTGCAAGAAGGTGAGTTGAGTGCGGAGGTCCGTTGGAAAGTATTGCATCAAATTTTTTATTTTTTAGAAGATTTCTTGCCCCTCTATATCCGGGCACAATCCATCCGACTCTCGCATCCGGAACAAAAAGATTCATCCTTATCCAAATCGATATTTTCTGCTTAATACTTTTATTTGTTAGTGATAACGCTTCCGAAGCAACCAATGAACTGTCGTCCGATTTACCAAGTAATTTTTTATAAACAGTAAAGGGGTCCCAAAATTTTGTTCGAATTACTTTAATTCTCGGATCGACTGCATCGACTAAATCCGGATCGGGTTCAGAAAATGTATCTTCTTTTACCGTTAGAATTGTAGGCAGCCATCCTTCTTCCAAGAGACGATTAGCCATTTTAAGAGGCCAGTGGTGAGATGCTTTTCCCGAAGGAGGCCAGTAAAATGAAACAATTAAGATATTTTTCATTAATTGGAATTTACTTTCAATTAAATTTATATGAGACTGAAAATCCAGGAAATAGTCTTCATAATTTATTTCCCAAAAACATCTCGTAAAAGTTGTGTAACTCTTGCCGCGGGATCGGTCCTTATTTTTTCTTCCTCTTTTGCTATCATCAAGAAAAGCCCGTCAAGTGCTTTGCCTGTAACGTAAGTTTCTAAATCTGTCATTTCAATATTAACGAAAGGAACAGATTTTACTTTTGATGTAAGGTCGTTATAAGTTTTTGTCGCTCCAACGGAATTCAGAGCATCGTTAACAATCGGTCGGAACATGTTTTCTAATTTAAGGCTGGTTTTCTCCTTAAAGTATTGTGTTGCTGCATCATTTGGACCGTTGAGAATATTAATAGCATCCCCGATTGTCATCTGCGTAATTGCATCGACAAAAATTGAAAATGCCTCGCCCGAGGCTTTTTCTGCTGCTCGGTTTAATGATAATGCAAAATCATCAATATAATTTCCTAAGCCTACCGTTCTTAACGTCGATTCAACTTTTTGAACTTCAGGCGGAAGAAGAATCTTTATCAGTTCATTTCCAAAAAATCCATCTGTTCTACCCACAACATTAATCGCATCCTGCGAACCAATTCGCAAGGCTTCTTTTAGTCCTTGTGCAATTTTTTCTTCAGTAAGTCCTCCGGAGCCCTCTGCCCCGATCCCTAAATTCTTAAGTTGTGCACATCCGCTAATCACCATTATAATGGAAATTAACAATATAAATCTTGATATAATTTTCATTTTTTATCTCCCTGGTTACATTGCTTTCATTCGTTCGGTTCTATCAGCAATTTGAAGTTTTTCAATGATCTCTTCCAGATCACCTTCCATAATATTTGCAAGATTATATAATGTCAAACCTATTCGGTGATCGGTCAATCGGTTTTGCGGGAAGTTATAGGTACGTATTTTATCGCTTCTGTCACCACTCTTTACCATAGATTTCCTTTGTGCAGCTATCTCGCTGTTTTTCTCTTGCATCTTCTGATCGTAAAGACGTGCTTTAAGAACTTTCATCGCTTTCTGCCTGTTTTTCAATTGAGATCTTTCATCCTGACATTGAACAACAATCCCAGTTGGAATATGCGTTATTCTTATTGCAGTTTCAACTTTATTAACATTTTGACCTCCGGCACCCCCCGACCTATAAACATCAATTCGAAGATCGTTTTGGTCAATATCAACTTGAACATCTTCAACCTCGGGAATCACAACCACAGAAGCCGCGGATGTATGAACTCTTCCGCTGCCTTCTGTTAGAGGCACTCGCTGCACCCTGTGAACCCCGCTTTCAAATTTCAGTGCACCGTAAACATTGCTTCCTGAAAGGTTAAACACCACTTCTTTTAATCCACCCATAACTGATTCGTTAATATCGATAATCTCCAATTTCCAATGTTTCAACTCGGCATAGCGGCTGTACATTCTGAAAAGATCGGATGCAAACAATCCCGCTTCATCGCCTCCGGTGCCGGCACGAATTTCAACTATTACGTTTTTATTGTCATGGGGATCTTTTGGTGTGAGAAGCACCCTTATTTCTTCTTCCAGTCGAGATTTTTTTTCTTCAAGATCTTCCATTTCCATCTCTGCAAGTTCAACCAAATCAGATTCTTTTGAAGAATTAATTATCTCCTTGTTGCCATCAATGTTTTTTTCAACTTTAATGTATTCGTTGTATGCTGCGACAAGTTCCGTAAGTTCGCTTCTTTCTTTGCTTAGTTTTATTAATTTTTCTTGATCGGAAACAATCTTGGGATCGCTTAACTTTTCGGTGATGCCGTCGTACTTTTCCTTTATCTGCTGTAATTTTCTAATAAAATCCATTTAGTCCTCAAATTTGAAGGACTAAATATAGCAAAGTGGCGCTTGAATTTCTAAGTAAGAGAATCAGTAAGATTTCTTAATACTGTGAGATATTCTTTCTGCTTATCAATTTCCGGAATTTCACCAGGTTTTCTGTCGGGAATTGAAAAGTTATTTAAGAGTTTCAATAATTCATCTACAGCATCAAACATAGATTGCTGCGAATAAGCATTATCCCTTAAATAATGAATTAATTTAAGTGTTCTAAACCCATCAAACCAAAATATTTTTTGCCTGTTAATTTGTTCCTTGTGTTTTGAATTCATTAATATTTTCTGCCAGTCTTCCGGGAAATTGTTTGCGGAAAGAAAATTAAATAGATGTTTATCAATTAGTTTTGCTTTCCTCATCAGTTCATCCTTCGAAGGACTTTCTTCATTCAAATAAATTGTGTTCCATTCTTTTAAAATCTTAAATGATTTTATGGAATAAAGAAGATATTCGTTTTGCTTCCCCTCGAGGAATCGATTTACTCTTTGTCCGGTACCAAAAGGCACTCTCCACGAACCTCGGCTGGATGGATATACAAACGCATCTTTTATGTGATGGATATTATAATTTTTTGCGAGAGCTTCCATGAAATAAAAATCTTCGGCTGCTTTTCTCTTGTTCATTCCGCCTATTTTGACATATGTTTCCGGCGAGCAGATAATTGTTGAACCAATTGTTTGAATTGCAAATCTTGATCCGGAATATAAAAGTGCTAAAAGATAGTACCGCAGAAAAACTTCATAACATATTATCGCTTTTGTCTTTTCTTCATCTTCCGGTAGAGGATGTTGGTAGTTTAAATAAGCGGCTTCAAAATTATTACTTAAAAATTGTGTTTTTATTTGAACGAAATAGTTTGGGCTTACTGTACAATCGGCATCAAGGCAGACAAGTGCTTTTCTTAAAGGAGTATTGTAATCGAAACAACTGAGCGCGAGATCCATTCCTATTTTTCTTGCGAGTCCGACCCCGCCGTTTTTGGCATCTAAAGCAAAGTTTTTTGAATAAGCATCAACGACTGCAAAATCTAAATTACTTTCATTCTGATGAGATATTTTATTTAAAAGATACTTGTATGATGCAGCATTATTTTCTTTCACATCGAGCGTAGCACCATCAACATTATTGACTACAAAAATCATAAGAGAGTTTGTATTTATTTCATCGCATTGTGTTAATGATTGAATAAGTGTTTTAAGATTTTCATATTCGGCAAGCACAGGAACAACAACAATTATTTCATATTTTTTGTTTAAAAGTGGAAATAGCTTCCACCGGATAGATGTGCGCTTTTTGATGTAGTTTTTGATTTCCGGAGATATGTTATACATTGTCGGCTAAAAATTTAACAATCATTTTATCAGCTTCGTCATATTCTTCGGGTCGAATCCAATTAATTTTTACTCCTTCCTTTTCCATCTTTCTAAACCAAGTCGTTTGGCGTTTTGCAAAATTGTGAATTGCAGAATTTAATTTTTGAAACATATCATTATAGTTGAAATCACCATTTATATATTGTGAAACAAATCTATATTCTAGTCCGAAGAAGTTAAGTTTTTCCGATGATAATCCTTTACTCATTAATTCTTCCACTTCTTCAATCATACCGTTTTCAAGTCTGTGTTTAAGCCTTTTCGTGATATCCCTTTTAAGCTCTACTCTTGGTTTTACAACCCCGATCACTAAAGAATCAAAATCCACTTTCATTTTTTCCGGAATATTATCGGACTCTGAAATGATAATTGCCTTAATGATTCTATCTTTATTTAGAAGATCAGTGGAATTATGCAAATCCGGATTTAAACTCAGCAATAGTTTATTTAACTCATCAATTTCTAAATTTTCCAATTCATTTTTTCTAGGCGTTTCAAAATCAACTTCTTTGAGGGAATAATTTTGCAGCACCGAACTTATGTACAAACCTGTTCCTCCAACAAGAAATGGTGTTTTTTTACTTGAATTGATTTTATTAAACGCAGTTTCAAAATCCTTTCGGAAAGAAAACAAATTATATTCCTGAGTAGGCTCAACGATATCGATTAAATGATAAGGTATAGGTTTGCTATTGAAAATATAATCCTCAATATCTTTTCCTGTTCCGATATTCATTCGTTTATAAACTTGGCGGGAATCCGCACTGATAATTTCGCCATCGAATTTTCCGGCAAGTTTAACAGCCATACGTGTTTTACCGACTGCTGTCGGACCAAGTACAGTAATTAGTTTAGCAGTCATATTGATATGATTTGATTAAAACGAGTGGGCTAGCGGCAACGAAATAATGACCGATGCGCCTTCACCTAATGTGCTTTCGATCTTAATATTTCCGCCATGATCTTCGATCAATTTTTTAGTTATCGAAAGACCGAGACCTGTTCCTTCTTTTTTGCCATGACTCATGAACGGTTCAAATATTTTATCCTTGAGTCCATCCGGGATTCCAAGTCCGTTGTCTCTTACGGTAATCTTAACGTGACTTTCTTCAACCTTTGTGGTCAACATAATATTACCACCGTCGGGCATAGCTTCGCATGCATTTTTAATAAGATGATTAAAACATTGGAAAAATTCTTTTTGATCCACTTTTACTGTCGTAGGTATATCAAGTTCGGTAACAACTTGACAATTTTTTGACCGAAGGTATGAATCCAAGCGATTAACATAGTCGTTAAGCAGATCATTAAGATTAGAAGTAACGGTTCGAAGCACCGATTTGCCTTGAGAATATGCTGAGGTTGTCTGGACTAAATCCGCAACCTGATTGAGTTGATCAGTCATCATTTCTAAAACTTGTTTTATATCCGGTGGAAGATCTTTTTCTTTCAAATGATCGGCATAACGTTTACTTACAAGTACAGGTTTCTTAATATCCTGAATTAAAAAGTTTGCCATTTTGCCTAAGGAAGAGATTCTTTCAGCTTGCAGAAGTTTTTCCAGTAATGCAGCATTTTCAAGTGCAAGCGCACAATGGATTGAAAGTGCAGAAAGAAGCGATTCGTCGAGCTTTGAAAATTCACCTTCCTTACTGTTCAATAATTGCAGCACACCTATAGTTCTGCTTTCTTTGTTCTTTATCGGAAAACAGATCATACTTTTTGTTTTGTAACCGCTTACTTTGTCATAATCTGACTTAAATCTTTCATCATCTTGTGCATTACTCAAATTCAATACTTCACCGCTTTGGGCAACCCATCCGGCTACACCCTCACCTATTTTAAGACGTATCTCTTTCATCTCTTCGCCCATTGCAACCTTGGACCAAAGTTCGTTGTTTTCCTGGTCAATTATATAAAGAGTACCTCGATCTGCGTGAAGTAGATTTGCTGCAACATCAACAATATTTATAAGTAGATCATCGAGTTTCAGGTTTGAATTCACCAGTTCTGCTGCTTTGATCAGCATATTCAGATCTTCCGAATTCAACGCATTGTGTTCCTGTGAAATATATTGAGGATTATCTGAACTAAACGAAGTGCTATTCTTTTCATTCGCTGCATCTTCGATTGAGTTTTCATCTGTAAATTGATCGTTATTCATATCTTCCTCCTCGGAAAATATTATGTCTGATGTATCGCTTTCTGATTCTACCTCAATATCATCATTTTCCTCTTCGTCAGATATTTCTTCAAGATTATCAAGAGAGAACTCTTCTTCATCTGAAGTTTGCCCACTTATTAGTTCATCAATTTTTCTAAGCTCGTCTTCAGAACTAATACCATCTAAAAACTTTTCATCACTCCCGGAAAATTCATCATCTTCATCGGAGACAACCTTTTCAAAACTTTGGCTGTGTTCTTCGTAATCTTCAGGGCTTTCAAAATTTTCAATCTCTTTATTTGATGGAAGATCTGTATCATCATCAAGACGTGGTTTCTTTTTCTCTTTTGATGGTTCTTCCAAATTATCATGAGAGGAGAACATTTCATCCGGATATTGCACATTGCTCAATGCTCCATGAAGGTGGTCAGGTTCGTGAAATTCCGATCCGTTTTTTTTCTTTGCTTCCGGCTCGCCGGAAATATCACTTAAGTCATCTTGCTGTGCATCGCCTTCAAATGTTTTAGCCGATTGCAGGTTCAACAAAATCGATTGGTCTTGTGAAATTAAGTTTTCAACTTCGCTGCGTGAAAGAACAATTATATACGAATCTCTCAAAGCTATAACGGTAGAAGATCGCGATATATTATCCAAAAATTCATCGTGCCCGAAAAACTCGTTTTCGCTAAAAATCATCGAAAGAGTTTTCCCGGATTCTCGTTTTTTAAGAACGTTAACCTCCCCGCTGACGATCAGATAAATTTGTTCGGAAGGTGTTCCTTCTCTGTATATGATTTGTCCTTCTTTTATTGTCAGCAAATTCCCCTTAACACCATCGAGATTTATTGATTCAAAATCGATATTATTGAAAAGAGAATTATTTTGAAGTGCCAGATATAATTGATTTTCCATTTTTTAAAAGAAAATAAGTGAGTAAATGCAATCCAATGAATTAGAAACTGCCGTAAAAACATTATCGGCAAACGATAAGGTAATGTTAAGAATAATAAAAAAGAACGGTAAAATCAATTTAACTAGGGACACTAATTATTATTCATTTTTGATATCTTCAATAATCGGACAACAGCTCTCAACTTCTGCTGCAGAAGCAATTCACAGAAAGTTTTCATTAAAGTTTGGAGACGACCCCTCAGCCAAGAAAATAGTGCGAGTGCGTGATATCACTTTAAGGAAACTAGGATTGTCAAACGCAAAGGTCAAATACGTAAAAGATCTTTCCAAAAAAATTATTTCGAATGAAATCATCTTAAAAAACATCGAAGAAAAATCAGATGAAGAAATAATTTCGGAACTGACACAGGTAAAGGGAATTGGGATCTGGACGGTTCATATGTTTTTGATTTTTTCATTAGGAAAAATTAATGTACTTCCATACTCAGATCTTGGAATAAGAAAATCAATAATGGTAAATTACGGATTGAAATCTTTACCTGATGAGAAAGAAATCAAATCACTCTCGTTAAAGAAAAAGTGGTCTCCTTATAATTCGGTAGCATCGCTTTATTTATGGAAAAGTTTGGATAATAATTGAATCGAAAGCAGAAAAATGTCATCAAACCTAACGGAAGAAAAAAAACTTATTGAAGAGGCACAAAAAGGAAATAAGCCTGCTCTTGCAAAGTTAGTTAAAACATACGAGCAAACGGTTTATAATTTTGCGTTCAAGATCTGCAGAAACAAAGATAAAGCAGAGCACACAATGCAGGAAACCTTTTTGAGCATGGTTAAATCGATTTCGCAGTTCAGCGGTAAATCGAAACTATCAACTTGGCTTTATACTGTTGTTTCAAATCACTGCCTTATGCTTGCGAGATCAAACAACAAACATTCTGCATTTTCTTTGGATGATGAAGAATTTGGAATAAATGAAGTTCCTGTATCGGATTGGAAGGTTAAACCAGAAAAGGTTACCGAAAATAATGAGTTAAAAAAAGTGCTCGACGAAGCAATCGAAAAACTTCCGGCAGATTATAGAATAGTTTTTTTACTCCGCGATGTTGAGGGATTATCGACGGATGAAACTGCCGAAATAGTTGAATTATCAGTTCCAGCCGTAAAATCAAGGCTTCACAGAGCAAGAGCTTTTTTAAGAAATGAGTTAAACGAGAAGTTTCAATATGAAAGAACATAAAGTGGATTGCAAAGAAGTGATGAGCCACATCTGTGAAAATCTTGGCGAAGATTTGGATTCACCGAGATGTGTTTCAATAAAGGAGCATCTTAACAGCTGCGAAAGCTGCCAGAAATATTTCAAATCAGTTGACACAACAATTACCTTCTACAAAGAATATAATGTAACGCTCTCAAACGATGCTCATATAAAACTTCTTAACGTACTTGGCTTAAACGAAAAAGATTAAACAATCCCCTTTAGGTGAGGCGGATAAGAAGGGTTGTTCCAATCGACGGGTCCGTTGTTGTAATAATCTTGAAGACGGAATAAAATTATATCCCAAAATCTCACGAAATAATTATATGCTTCATCCCAATCTTTTCCTTCCTCCCAACCAATATGAATCAACTTTATTTTTGTCTGTAAATTTGTTGCTTCGTTCAAAAAAATTGTCACCCAAGTTTTATCTTCTAAAATCGATTTCAAATCTTTGGGATTATTCCATTCGAAAGAAAGCATTTTATCGGGGACAAAGCTCAATATTTTCATCCCAATGCTGCTTTTAAAACGCGACTCGTAAGATTGTGAATCAAAAGATAATTCAAATTTTCCGTTTATAGTTAAATCAATTTTTGAATGAGGAGCAAAAAATTTTTTTATTCCCTTCGATGTTGATACATCCTCGAACACCTTTTGTATCGGGGCGTTAACAATTAAGTTTTTTTCAATTTTCTTCATTGTTTTAACGATTTAAGAAAGCAAGAGCCTCTTTCAGCACTTCCTCGATCTGCAGATCCTTCCCGCTTTCAAGAACAGTGCGGACTGCATTGTCAGCAGTTTTTTGATTGTATCCGAGATTCGTTAGAGCACGCACCGCATCATTTTTAACATTGTAAGAAACACTTTTAATATGAGGTGATTCAAAAGTAATTGAATCAATTTTGTCCTTCAGCTCAACCACTAGTCTTTCTGCTGTTTTTTTTCCTACTCCGGGGATTGCGGTAATTCTTCCCACATTCGCATTTGAAATTGCATCCTGAAGCTCATCGATTTGTATTCCCGAAAGAATACTCTGTGCAAGCTTGGGTCCCACACCCGAAATACTAATCAGAAGTTGAAACATCTCTTTTTCCTCCGGCGTGAAGAAACCATAAAGATCGAGCGCATCTTCTTTTACGTTAAGGTATGTGTAAAGTGATACTGAATCAAGTTCAGTAATTTTTTCGAAAGTTGAGATCGAAATATTAACCAAGTAGCCAACACCGTTTACATCTAAAATAATTTTTGTTGGTGTTTTATCTTTTATTTTCCCAGTCAGACAACCGATCATAATATTCCCCTATTGAATTAATCTATCCGGATTATCTTGAATAAACTTTTTCCAGTTTCCCGATTTCGTGCTCTTAGATGTGGTCTTAAAAGCATGACATACGGCCACAGCAATTGCATCGGATTCATCGAATTTAATATTCTCTTTTTTCAGCGACAATAATTTCTTTACCATGTACATTACCTGTTCTTTTGAGGCTGCGCCGTTTCCAACAACAGATTTCTTAACTTCACGCGGAGAATATTCGGAAGTGGCAAGTCCGTTATGAACCGCCGCAAGCATGGAAACTCCTCTTGCATAACCTATCTTCATTGCTGACTGAACATTTTTTCCGTAAAAGGCTGATTCAATTGCGAATTCATCAGGATCAAATAATTTAATTGCTTTATCCAACTCGGCATATATAAAATTAAGTCTGATAGGAAGAGTTTCTTTAACCGGCGGGCGAATTGTTCCTGAATGAACTATTGCAAAGCTGTTTTTTTCAAAAAGGATTACCCCAAAACCTGTGCAGATTGTTCCGGGATCGACTCCTAAAATTTTCATAAAAATTTATTTTCAGTTATTCTTCAAAGTCGGCATTAGTGTAAACATTCTGAACATCATCATTATCTTCAATAGCATCAATAAGTTTAACCAGTTTTTCCGAATCTTCACCTTTTACCGCAACATTATTTTTTGCGACCCATTGAAGCGATGCATTTTCAATATCAAGAGATGCATCTACAAGAGCGCGACGGACACTTTCAAAGGAATCCATAGTGGTAGTAACTTCAAAAAAATCCTCTTCGGTTTGGAGATCATCGGCACCAGCTTCAATAACAATCTCAAACATCTCATCCTCAGATTTGCCTTGCTGCGGCAATGTTATTACTCCTTTTCTATCGAACATCCACGCCACCGAACCGCTTTCTCCCAGACTGCCTCCGTATTTACTTAAGAGATGCCTGACTTCGGCAACAGTTCTGTTTTTATTATCAGTAACACTTTCTATCAATAATGCAACACCGCCTGGTCCATATCCTTCGTAATTAAGTTCTGAGTAACTTACACCTTCAAGTTCACCCGTGGCTTTTTTAATTGCACGTTCAATATTATCAGCAGGCATATTTACACTTTTTGCGTTGTCGACAG
>CAZCLA010000021.1:15699-54224 GCA_964499285.1 uncultured Melioribacteraceae bacterium | reverse complement strand
GGTATCGGGTCTTCTTCACCTATTTGCTGGAACCCTCTTAAACGGAGTGCGCAGCTATCACATTTGCCGCAGGCAATGTCTTCATCTTTATAACAAGACCATGTTAGATGAAGTGGAGCGTTAAGTTCCAACCCTTTTAAGATTATACCAGATTTTTTCATATCAATAATCGGTGTTTTGATCTGGATTTGTGTTGCCGGCTTAGTCCCTTTATCGACTGCCTCTTGAAAAGCCGAAAAGAACGCGGGTCTGCAGTCCGGATAACCTGAGGAATCCTCTTCCACGGCACCGATAAAAACTGCACTCGCACCTATTACCTCTGCCCAACTTACACACGCTGTTAGAATATTTGCATTCCTAAAAGGAACGTATGAATTTGGAACTTCCTTATTCAAAAAATCGGCAGTTGTCACTTCAATGTTTTTATCCGTTAAAGACGACCCTCCAATTTTTGCGAGATGGGTAAAATCGATAATTAATCTCTCATTAACGTTGTAAAAATCCGCAATATCATTGAAAGCTTCCAACTCCCGGGATTCTGTTCTCTGTCCGTAATTTATATGTGCCAAAGCCACCTCGTAGTCAAGGGAGGCAATCGCGGTTGTAACACAACTGTCCAGCCCACCACTTACGGCAACTACGCATTTTTCTTTTTTCATTTGATCAAAATCTATCTAAATAGTGTGTAAAAATACTAAATAGAGGAGCCAAAATGAATTTATTTCAGGGACAGCTTTCTTCCACTTGAATAATTCTATCTAAAGTTAGGTTGATTTTTGACTTCAACAAATTCATCAAATTCTTAAAAATTTATGACCGATTTCAGTTGACAATGTGAATTTATGTTTTATTTTATCGGGTATCTTAACTGTGATAATTATATCAGGGTTTTTCACCACACCCAAAATTCTGTTTGTTTCACATTACATTATTCGAGGAGATTATTATGGAATATTACGAACTTCACCCGGTCACACCTCAACAGCGATATATTAATAAGGCAGTGGATATTTTACGAGAAGGCGGTGTAATAATTTATCCGACAGATACTGTTTACGGTTTAGGATGCGATATTTTCAATCAAGAAGCTATTGAAAGAATTTATACAATTAAAAATGAAACTGAAACAAAACTATTCAGCTTTATTTGCCCTGATCTAAAGGATATTGCAAAATATGCTAAAGTGTCGGATTATGCTTACAAGACGATGAAGAAACTGCTGCCGGGTCCTTATACGTTTGTTCTTCCTGCTGCAAAAGAAGTTCCGAAAAGATTGTGGACAAAGAGAAAAACTGTAGGAATAAGAATTCCTAATCACGTAATTTCGAGAACAATTGCTGAACAGCTCGGTCATCCGATCTTAAGTACGAGCGCAACAAATCGTAAAGGACAAAATTACTACGATCCTTCTGAAATAAGAGCAGTGTTCGATTATCAAGTTGATTTAATGCTTTCTTCGGGCGGACTTGAAGGAAAGCCATCAACAATTGTCGATCTAAGTGCCGATCAACCGGAAATAATCCGCGAAGGCGCCGGAGATATTAGTTATTTTCTTTAGTACTTATTCCACGCGATAAGTCATAAAAGTATTAGCCTGAACACTCGGCATAATAATCATTTCGTTTATGTTGGCATAACCGGGTCTTGTTGCAACAAAGATAACCGCTTCGGCGATATCTTTTCCGGTTAAAGGAGTTATGCCTTTATATACATTTTTTGCTCTCTCGGTATCTCCATAAAATCGTACGTTGCTGAATTCGGTTTCAACCATTCCGGGATCTATTGTAGATACCCTGATATTCTTATCGAGTACATCCATTCTTAAAGATTTTGTTATGGCGTTTACAGCATGTTTAGTTGCACAATATATTGCACCTTTTGAGTATGCTTCGTGTCCGGCTATTGAACCGATATTTATTACATGACCCGATTTTCTTTCAACCATTTGGGGTATCACAGCTTTTGTAACATAAAGAAGACCTTTTACATTTGTATCGATCATCTCGTCCCAAGAATCATGGTTGTCATCATAGAATTTTTCAAGCCCTCTTCCAAGTCCTGCATTGTTTATGAGAATATCTATCTGTTTCCATTCTTCTGGGAGATTGTTTATAAACTCGAAAACTTTGTCTTTGTTTCTCACATCTATCTGATGTGTAAGCACTTTTACATTATATTTTTCTTTCAAATCTTTTTCGAGATTTTTTAATCTTTCTAAACGGCGGGCTGTTATGATTATATTGACTCCTTCTTCCGCAAAAGCATATGCGCATGCCTCGCCTATTCCCGAACTTGCTCCGGTTATTAAAACTGTTTTGCCTTGTAATTTTTCCATATTGACCTCAATTTATATTTACATACTGAAGAATTCTTTTAGCAAAAAAATTTGCATAAGCAATAAATATTATGATTAAGAAAAAGATAAACGCTAGAATTCCCTCACCGCTTATTCCAAGAACAAACGCTAGACTTGAAATATCATTAGAAGGAGATGAATCCAAAACTGATAGAATACCTTTATAAAAGATACTTACGATCGTAAAACCGAATATTATAATGACTGCGGTCGTGATCGCAAATCTCCACAGACCAAGAGTCGTTGCTTTTAGCAGTTTAAGGAAAAGTTCGATGCTAAAAATAAAAAAGAAATAATTTGCTAGATAAAGAATTACAGAAACTAAGTAACCTCTGGAGGAATCAGGAATAATTTCGGTGAGAGGAATAATAAAGAAAAATTTAACTGAAGTATCTTCCGGTACGATTAGCATTCCCAGCAGAAATTGAAAATATTCAGCTATAAATAAAATCACAATTACGCTGATTAAAATTCCGAGCAATATGGATTTTTTATTCTTAATAGTTTTCCTAAAATAAACGACAACATTCCATACCGAAAAGATATGGAATGTTTTTAACTACTAAAAATCGGGTCAGAGATGTTTCTTTTTAGGTTTGTAACCTATTCTATCGAATGGGTTGATTACACTTGTGGTAACGTTGCGAAGGTGAGAGTAAACGCGTTTAAGCGATCTAATATAAAGTGTAAGAGCAACAGCACTTCTGGCATTAAGAGTATATTCTTCGTCGGTGATCAACTGCTCAATAATTTTATCGCTAAGTTTTGATACCCATTTATATTCCGAAATTAATTTTTCTGCTTCCGCAGCATCGGAGTTTTTGAAACAAATAATTGTTCTTTTGAAATTTTCGCATACAGCATCTTCAATTTTTTTGAGATCTTCCTCAAAATAACCTGCTCTAAGTTCGGCTTTATGCTGAGAAGCAATTTCTACAATATTTTTAGTGTAATCCCCTATCCTTTCGATATCAATTACAATGCTGACCAATGCCAGGCCGGAAGCCAGTTCGTCAGTTCCAGCCATCGTAAGATGAGTAAAAACATCCCGCCTCACTTCGCGCTGATATTTATTTACTTCAATATCTTGATCATTAATATTTATACTCGTCAACAACTCATCCTTTTCACGAAGAACTTCTTTCGCGGTCAAAAACATTTCATGTGTGAGATCCAGCATTTTGAAAGATCTGTCATAAGCTCTCCGCATATAGGAATCACTCTTAAAAACCGCAAGAATTTCTTTAATCATAGCAATCCTCAATTAAAAATAAATATGACTGTCAAAGGTACGATAAAAAACATAATTAAAACATAACCGATCGGTACCAGTTTGCTCTTCAGCGAATATTCAGCAAATTTCTGCGCTAATTTGACGGGAACCCATTTCCAGGGCCACCAAATTACTATTCCGCAAACATTAAACATCAGATGCGCAAACGCAACTACTACCGCGGCAACTTCCCCCGTAATTAATGCTGCTAAAATTGCAGTGATTGTCGTTCCGATATTCGAACCGAGAGTGTAAGGAAAAATCTGCATTAGCGTAAGCAATCCTGCTCCTGCCATCGGAACAACTAGAGAAGTTGTTATTGAACTGCTTTGCACGAGAACCGTCAAAATAATCCCCACGACAAATGCTCTTCCGGCATTTTTAAATAAAACTTTATCGAACCAGTTTTTAGCTTTCGTAACAACAAGTTGTTTCAGCGCACCTACCATATATTTAAGTGCAAAGAATAATAGAAGAATTGCGATTATCAGCATCAGCCATGGAAGTGATTCGAGATATTCTGCAGTCAATTTAACCACAGGTTTTGTAATTGCTTTTACGGGACTTAAAAAATCCATACCTCCTACATCTTCAAACACTTTTTCGAGCTGATAAGATATTTCTCCCAAAAAATTGGTCGTAAGCTGCAGAGGGAATAATATTACTACGGAAAGAAAATTAAAAAAATCATGCACTGTTGCAGCGGCAAACGCTCTTTGAAATTCAACACTTCTGTTTATTTGCGGAAGCGAAGCAATGGTGTTTGTAATTGAAGTTCCGATATTGGCTCCCATAATTATGGGAATTGCTGTATCAATTGTTAAGGCGCCTCCCGCAACCATCCCAACAACAATCGATGTTGTTGAGGATGAGCTCTGAACAATCGATGTCGCAAGAATTCCAATAAACAATCCAACAAAAGGATTTGAAGTGGTTTGAATTAGTGTCTCTGAAAAGTCCTTTCCAAAAAGTTTGAGAGCCCCTCCCATTAAGTCTAAACTAAGAAGAAAAACATACAAGAAAAAAATTAATCGGATCGAAGCCCAGAGATTTGGATTCTCTTTGAAGTAGTTATGAATGATCTTCATTATCACCAAAAATCATTTTAATTGAGAAATTAAGTTAATCAATTCCCCGTTTCCCAATGTTAAATTATTGTTAAGTATTTTCTCAACAACAGGCTTCAAAGAGGATAGACTGTCCTAATTATAAAATTTCATCGGTTTATTAACTTGTTTTATTACAATAACTTACAGAAATAGAGGAATGTGGATAAAATATCTTTAGTGTTTCTTTTTTTTTCATAATTTCCTTAGCTTGGGTATCAAGAAAATTTTATCTGATTTAGTGTCTCTTTTAGATCAGAGAATCATTCACACAACTCAATTACTGCTTTGAAACACGAAAACAATACAACATTGGTCGATAATAAGTTATTATGTTATCATTGCGGGGATGAGTGTGCAAACGGCGATATACATCTAGATGACAAATATTTTTGCTGCAATGGTTGTAAAACTGTATTCGAAATTTTGAACGAAAATAATCTTTGCAACTATTATCAGATAGAAGAAAATCCCGGCTTAAGTCAAAAAAAGAAAATTACACGCAACTATGATTTTCTTGATGATTCGACCATGAAGGAAACATTAATAGATTTTTCGGATGGAATCAACACTAGAATAACATTTTCAATTCCACAAATGCACTGCAGTTCTTGTATTTGGATTTTGGAAAATCTATATAAACTTGAGCCGGGTATCACAAATTCAAAAGTAGATTTTCTTAAAAAAATACTAATCGTTCAGTTTAAAGAAAAAGAAACTTCCCTTAAAGAAATTGTTGGGCTTTTGGATTCAATAGGTTACCGACCGGATTTAAATCTTGAGGGGAAGCAAAGCGCTAAATCTTCGTACAGAAACAAAAGTTTGTACTATAAAATTGGCGTTGCGGGATTTGCTTTCGGCAATATTATGCTTCTAAGCTTCCCCGAATATTTATCTTTCACAGATTTTGAAACAACAAATCTCAAAGAAGTTTTTGCATATTTAAACATAATCCTTTCGCTGCCGGTTTTTTTCTACTCAGGAAGCGAATATTTTATTTCTGCTTATAAAGGTCTGCGCAAAAAAATTGTAAACATCGACGTTCCAATTGCGATCGGAATAATTGTGTTGTTTACAAGAAGTGTTGTCGATATAATTTTCGGCTTTGGCCCGGGATACCTCGATTCCTTAGCAGCGCTGGTCTTTCTTCTTCTTATAGGACGATTATTTCAAAACAAAACATACGACGCCTTAAATTTCGAAAGGAATTATCAAGCCTATTTTCCAATTGCTGTCACGAAAATTATTAATGGAAAAGAGACTACAATTCCGCTGAAGAAGTTAAAAATTTCGGATAGAATTTTAGTTAAGAGCAGTGAGCTTATTCCGGCAGACTCGGTATTGCTGAGCGATCACGCTTTTATAGATTACAGCTTTGTAACCGGCGAATCACATCCGGTGGAAATAGTAAACGGTGATTTGGTCTATGCCGGCGGAAGGCAGATCGGCTCCGCAATTGAGGTTGAGGTAGTTAAAGAAATTTCGCAAAGCTACTTAACTCAACTTTGGAATAACAAAATTTTCGATAAAGATTATGAAAGCAGAATTAATTCTTTCGTTAACGGAATAAGTAAATATTTTACAGCAGCAATAATTACTATTGCATTCGTTGCCGGATTGTTTTGGATTCCGGAAATTTCAACCGCGTTGAATGTTTTTACGGCAGTGTTGATTATTGCATGCCCATGTGCGCTTGCATTAAGCACTCCTTTCACTTTGGGAAACACACTTCGAATATTTGGAAGGAACAATTTCTACGTTAAGAATGCCGACGTTATTGAAAGGATGTCAAAAGTAAATCATGTAGTGTTCGATAAGACAGGAACGCTTACCGAGTCGAGCAGCAATCAGATAATATTTGTAGGGAAGACATTAACCGATAGACAAAAAAGTTTAATAAAAAGTTTGGTGCGAAATTCATCTCACCCATTAAGCCGGAATATTTATGAACTGTTTGATCAAGAAATATTTGAAGAACTCAACGACTTCGAAGAAATTCCCGGAAAGGGAATTAAAGCAATAATTGAAGATAACCTTGTTCAAATAGGTTCAAAGATGTTTCTTGAAAAAACGATTGGTGAAGGGAATCCAAATCTTTCGACCAGAGTTTATGTTTCTATCAACAATGAAATAAAGGGATTTTTTAACGTAGTTAATAATTATCGAAGCTCAGTTGCAGAAACCATTGAGTTTTTGGAACCGTATTACAAAATTTCCGTGCTTTCCGGCGACAATGATGGCGAGCGTGTACAGCTTCAAAAATTTTTTAGATCTGAACCGGCTCTTTTGTTCAGACAATCGCCTCAAGATAAATTGAATTACATAGATAAACTTCAATCCGAAGGTGATGTTGTATTAATGATCGGCGACGGATTGAATGATGCCGGGGCTCTAAAGCAAAGCGATGTGGGTATTTCAATTTCGGAAGATGCTGCAAACTTCTCCCCTTCCTGCGACGGAATTCTTGAAGCCGGGTCTTTTCCTAAATTAATAGAGTTTATAAAATTTTCTTTTATCAGCAAAAAAATTATTTACATAAGTTTTGTTATATCATTTTTCTATAATGTGATCGGATTGAGCTTTGCGGTTCAAGCATTGCTTTCTCCAGTTATTGCAGCAATCTTGATGCCGGTTAGTTCAATTTCAGTTGTTGTATTTACAGTTTTTTCAACGAACTTTTTAGCAAAGAAAAAAGGTTTAATCTAGTGTCAGTTATATTGATTTTGATTGGATTCAGTCTATTAATAGCTATAGGATTTTTGATAGCTTATATATGGGCTGTAAAATCAGGACAATATGACGATAACTACACACCATCGGTAAGAATATTGTTTGATAACGACGGTACGTATTCAGAAAAAGAAATCGAAAATCAAAAACATAAATAAATTATAACATTAGGAGAAATTTATGAATGTGGAGAAATTCAGTTATGATAACCAGACGGTTAAACTCTTCACGATTGCTACTGTGTTCTGGGGAATTGTGGGGATGCTTGTCGGTGTTCTCATAGCTTTACAGATCTACTTACCGGAACTAAATTTCGGCATTCCTCAAACAACCTTCGGCAGGATACGGCCCCTTCACACAAATGCCGTTATTTTCGCCTTTGTCGGCAATGCGATTTTTGCCGGAGTTTATTATTCACTTCAAAGGATCTCAAAAGCAAGAATGTTAAGTGATATTTTGTCGAAGCTTCACTTTTGGGGATGGCAGCTTATCATTGTGCTGGCAGCAATTACATTAGTTTTCGGTTTTACTACTTCAAAAGAATATGCCGAACTCGAATGGCCGATCGATATTTTGATAGCTGTTGTGTGGGTTATCTTCGGTGTCAATATGCTGGGAACCGTTATTAAAAGAAGAGAAAAACACATTTACGTTGCCGCTTGGTTTTATATAGCTACATTCTTTACTGTTGCAATTCTTCACATTGTTAATTCAATAGAAATCCCTGTCAGTATTTTAAAGAGTTACCCTGTCTATGCCGGAGTGCAGGATGCACTTGTTCAGTGGTGGTACGGACATAACGCGGTCGCTTTCTTTTTAACAACTCCTTATTTGGGATTGATGTATTATTATCTTCCAAAAGCAGCTAACCGTCCCGTCTATTCCTATAAGCTTTCAATACTTCATTTTTGGGCTCTTATATTTATTTACATTTGGGCAGGACCGCATCACTTACTCTATTCGGCGCTTCCTGATTGGGCGCAATCACTGGGAACAGTTTTTTCGATAATGTTGATAGCTCCATCCTGGGGTGGTATGCTGAACGGACTATTGACCCTGCGGGGCGCGTGGGACAGAGTGCGGGATAATCCCGTGTTGAAATTTATGGTTGTTGCAGTAACGGCTTATGGTATGGCTACATTCGAAGGACCAATGCTATCATTGAAGAATGTTAATGCTCTTGCTCATTTCACTGATTGGATAATCGCACACGTTCATATTGGCGCACTTGGATGGAATGGATTTTTGACTTTCGGAATGCTTTATTGGATGGTTCCGAAACTATATAAAACTCAGCTATACTCAAAAAAACTTGCTACAACACATTTCTGGCTCGGAACTTTGGGGATCGTGATTTATGCGACTTCGATGTATTGGTCAGGATTAACACAATCTTTAATGTGGAAAGAATTCACTCCGCTTGGATTACTAAAATATCCAAACTTTTTGGAAACTGTTCTTCAGATTGTTCCGATGTATATGATTCGTTCAATTGGCGGGACTATTTATTTCATCGGAATGTTCATAATGCTTTACAATTTGGTTAAGACTGCAAAGCAAGGAAGTTTTGCGGCAAATGAAGAAACTGAGGCAGCACCTCTTGTGATTGAAAAGGACAAACCAAAGAGAGGAACTTTTCACAGATGGCTTGAAAAACGACCTATCATTTTCTCAGGTGCTGTTATTATTGCTGTAATGATCGGCGGCGTAGTCGAGTTCCTTCCCACATTTTTGGTCGAATCAAATATCCCGACAATTTCAAGTGTTAAACCCTACACTCCATTGGAATTGGAAGGACGCGATATCTATATTAAGGAAGGCTGCAATGCTTGTCATTCGCAGCTGGTAAGACCTTTCAGATCAGAAGTGGAAAGATACGGCGAATATTCTAAAGCAGGTGAGTATGTTTATGATCATCCTTTCCTTTGGGGATCAAAACGAACGGGTCCAGATCTTCATCGTGTCGGAGGAAAATATTCAAACTTGTGGCATTATCTCCATATGGAAAACCCGAGACAAATGTCGCCCGGATCCCTAATGCCTGTTTATCCTTGGCTATTAACTAATAAGATAGATTTGAGTCTCACACCAACGAAAATAAAAGCTATGAGATCAATTGGCGTTCCTTATGCAGATGGTTATGAAGAAAAAGCTGTTGATGATCTTTATCAACAGGCAGAAAAGATTTCGAACGATCTGTTGGAAAACGGTGTAATCGCTGAACCGGATGCGGAAATTATTGCTTTAATCGCTTATCTGCAGCGGCTCGGCACCGACATCAAGACAGAAACGGCAAACAAATAAACGGATATTAAAATGTTATCGAATAACTTAAGTCATATTGAAGGTGTTTCTATTTTTCCGGTGATATCGCTAGTGATTTTTTTCCTCGTGTTTGTTTTTGTTATATACAAAGTGATAAAAACCGATAAATCGTATATAAAGGAGATGGAAAATATTCCATTAAATGATAATGAAGAATTTAAAAATAATACCGAGTTAAAACATGAAACTAAATAAACTAAAATTACTTCTTGTTCTTGTCTTGCTGCCAATTATTTCTTCCCCCATATTTGCAGCCGGAACCGAAGGTTCAACTTTGGAATCGGTTATAAAATTGATGATTGCCGTAACCGCATTTCTGGTTGCTTTGGTTATGTGGCTTGTTTTGGTTTATGCAGAATCTAATGATCCGGAAGGACAAAAATTTCTTGCTCCGTTCAGATCATTTTTTGCATTCATGACGAAATCAACTCCTGTTTCAAAGGAAGAAGAAATTCTTCTTTCACACGAATACGACGGAATACGAGAATTAGACAATAAAATTCCGCCATGGTTCACTGCATTATTCTATGGTACAATTATCTTCGCTGTTATATATCTAGTTAACTACCATATAATCGGAAGCGGCAATGTGCAGGAAGAAGAATATCTTGCAGAAGTAAGACAAGCTGCTATCGAAAAACAGATATTAACAGCAAGTGGTGCGTTAATAGATGAAGAAACAGTAAAGCTTGTCGATGATCCCGGCGCACTTGCAAGCGGGGAAGAAATATATGTTAAAAATTGTGCAGCTTGTCATGCTGTTGACGGCGGCGGACTTGTAGGTCCTAACTTTACCGATGATTATTGGATCCATGGCGGAAGTATGAAGGATATTTTCCGAATAATTAAATATGGTGTTCCTCAAAAAGGAATGATTAGCTGGGAATCACAATTATCTCCAAATCAAATGCAGGATGTTGCCAGTTATATTAAAACATTAGTGGGTACTACACCAGCAAATCCGAAGGCGCCTGAAGGAACAATTTGGAAAGAAGATACTTCGGAAGGAGAAAGTAACGAGTAAAATCATTTTAATCTCATAAAATAACCTCCTCAATTCAGCGGGGAGGTTATTCTTTTATATGCTAAAGTGTTATAATTGTTATTAGAAATTTTAGTTAAGAGTGATAAGAGGTTTTCAATTGTCTGCGCCATCCGAAAACAAATCCGAAAAATTCCGCGACGAACTTGCAACTGTCACAAAAGAAGGTAAGCGAGTTTGGATCCACCCCAAAAAACCTAAAGGAAAATTTACGAATGCACGAAATATTGTCGCATTTATTCTCCTGCTTTTTCTGTTCGGAGCTCCGTTTGTTAAAGTTGATGGTTATCCGTTGATTCTTTTAAATGTTTTGGAAAGAAAAATTATCCTATTTGGGATTCCATTCGGTCCTCACGATTTTCATCTCTTTGTTCTTGCAATGATTGCAGTAATTGTTTCAATTTTTCTCTTTACTGTTGTTTATGGAAGAATTTTCTGCGGCTGGATTTGTCCGCAGACTATTTTTATGGAAATGGTTTTCAGAAAAATTGAGTATTGGATAGAAGGAGATGCTCCTCGACAAAGAGCTTTGGCAAAGCAGCCTTATAATTTAGAAAAGTTCTTCAAGAGGACATCAAAACACATAATATTTTTCGCTATATCTTTTATAATATCGAATACCTTTCTCGCTTATATTATCGGCGTTGAACAACTATTTGAGATTATTACCGATCCGCCATCCCAGCATCTTGCCGGTTTATTTGCGATTACAGTTTTTTCGGGGGTGTTCTATTTCATTTTTTCGCATTTCAGGGAGCAAGTTTGCACATTGATTTGTCCTTACGGCAGGCTTCAAGGTGTGATGCTCGATCAAAACTCGATTGTAATTGCATACGATCATCTGCGCGGTGAACCCCGGGGAAAAATTAAGAAGAATAATGAAAATTCGAATCTTGGAGATTGTGTTGACTGCAATATGTGCGTGGCTGTTTGCCCTACGGGAATTGATATAAGAAACGGAACGCAGTTGGAGTGTATTAACTGTACCGCATGTATTGATGCTTGCGATGAGATAATGGAAAAAGTTGATCGTCCAAAAGGTTTGATCAGATATGCATCGTTAAATGAAATTGAATATAATCTAAGGAAAATTTTTACCCCGAGAGCAATTGGTTACACCTTGGTTCTTATTACAATAATAAGCCTACTCGGTTTTATGATGGTTAATCGATCGGACTTTGAACTCGCAATACTAAGAACTCCGGGAATGCTTTATCAGCAGCAGGATGAAGATAAAATCAGCAACCTTTATGATTTCACTCTAACAAATAAGACATTCAAAACTATTCCAGCAAAACTTGTGCTTCAAAACATTGAGGGCGAAATCAAAATAATCGGAAGTGATATGATTGCAGAACCTCAAGATGTAATTGAAGCAAAGTTTATGGTAATTATCGACGAAAGTAAGATAAAACATTTAAACACGCCGCTTGAAATTGCTGTAAAAACTGAGGGAAGAACGATCGATGTAATCAGAACTTCATTCCTCGGTAAAGTAGAAAAGAGAGAACAAAATGATTAAGCTCGACTGGGGAAAAGGTATTTTTTATACAATAATTATTTTTTTGATTGTTGTTGTAGGTACGGTCTTATTTACATTTACGGTTGATGTCAACTTAGTTGCGGACGACTATTATGAAAGAGAAATTAAATATCAAGAACATATCGATCGGGTTGAAAGAACCAAAAGTCTTCCGGAAAATATTTCAATCATAGCAACAAGTTCTAATATTATTGTTAAGTACCCGGAGATGTTTCCCGCGGAATCCATCTCGGGTGAAATTCATCTTTATAGACCGGCAGATCAAAATAGCGACCTTGCCTTTTTTGTCCTCCCGGATAGTACAAATACCCAGCATATTGAAACCGGAATTATGCACAAAGGTATGTGGAAAATAAAAATTGATTGGCAGGTTGAAGGCGTTGAATATTTTACAGAAAAAATTTTGATGGTAAACTGATGGACATTTGGACCGGTTTTGTAATCGGATTTCTGGGGAGTTTCCACTGCGTTGGAATGTGCGGACCAATTGTAATCGCATTACCTACCGGGAACAATTCACAGTTGCAGATCATGATAAGCCGTATTCTTTACAATCTTGGCAGGGTTGTAACTTATACGTTTTTCGGTCTTGTGTTCGGGCTATTGGGTGAAAGACTTTCATTTATCGGGCTTCAGCAAACTGCATCGATTACTCTCGGGGCTTCTATAGTCGTCTTCGTTTTAATACCGAAATCTGTTAAAGCAAAAGCTGCTCAAACATCATTGTATAAATTTTTCACCGATTCTGTTAAATCCGCATTTTACAGATTAACTAAAAGTGGCTCATCACAATCAATGTTTTTATTTGGAATTATAAACGGGTTTCTTCCTTGCGGATTTGTTTATGTTGCGATTGCAGGTGCCGTTACAACCGGAGGTATACTTTCCGGAGCAGCTTACATGGCTTTGTTCGGTTTGGGAACAACGCCGATTATGCTTGCAACTGCCATGCTAGGAAAATTTATCAATGTTGAAATAAAAAGAAGGATCAACAAATTAATCCCTGCTCTTGCTTTGGTGCTGGGAATAATTTTTATTCTGAGAGGATTAAATTTGGGGATTCCTTATTTGAGTCCAAAATTAATTACCGAGACTCCGCAGAAAGAGATCATTTGTCATTAGTTTGCAAAATCTTTCTTATCTAAATTCTTCACTATTTTTAGTAACTGCTTGTTTTGTATAAGTTCTTCTGCCTTATCTTTCAATACCCATTTTCGCGTTCTAAATTTTGCTTCCTGCCAACTCTTTAAAGTTTTTTCCACTTCCATTAGATAAACTTTCACTTCGCAGATTCCATTCCATTTTTGAAGATAATATTTTCCAACTTTTTTCTTATAAACCTTTCCGGTAACTCCCGCTTCTTCAAGTGCTTCCTTTGCGGCTGATTGCTGAGGTGATAATTTGCTTTCAATTATTCCTTTCGGAAAAATCCATGTTTTTTTCTTTCTCGAAGTAATAAGCAAGAGTTCTATACTTGCCCCATTTTTTCTAAATGGAATTACTCCCGACTGCTGATAATATCTTTCTGGTTTTCTCACAACATTTCTTTCATTCAAAAGGGCAAAAAATACTATAATTGAATTATTGATACAACATATAATTTTATTTTCATTAGGAATGATTTATGTTGAGAATAGTCTTACAACTTTTTGATTTGATATCTATCATCTAATTATTAATGAAATATTTTTGGTAGAAAGAAATATATTTCTGTTAAATCGTGTGGATTTTACTCATATTTATTCTTAGCTCTTGATATGATGTACTGATGGAGAGCAGCAAACAGGGGTAATAATTCATCCTTTAACTTAAACCTTTACACCCAACTGTTTAATTGTCTTATAAAAAATATCCAATTGGATATTTCATCTCGTTCAAACTAAATAATTCCCAAACCCAATCCAATTGAAAGAATGAATAGCATTATAGCTACAGTAAATTGAATTGATTTAAACGTCACTTTCTCGAGAAGATATCTTCCGATAGTCGTACCTATAAATGCGGCAATTGAACCTGCGATTAATAGTCCCATCAAACCCGATTGATCGAGAATATTAAAATCTGTTTTGAAGAAGGTGAACCCGTACACAGTTATTCTGGTAATATCAACAAGGAGCGAACAACCGACTATTGTTCCAATAAATTCCTTTTTCTCTAAACCGGCTCTTATCAAAAACGCGGTACGAAGTGCACCCTGATGACCTGAAAGTCCTCCGAAAAATCCGGAAAGAATTCCTCCGAGTGGTATCCATTTTTTTGTTACATTAAAATTTCTAAGATTGGGTAAAAGTTCGAATAGTGCGAAGATAATCATAAGTACTGCAATCATTAACTTAACAGGCGTACTTGTAAATTCATAATCCAATAGCGAATAATTGAGAGTACCACCGAACCTGCTTACAAAGTCAAGAAGATATGCACCCCCGGCAGCAGCAAAAACAGCGGGTATTCCAAAATAGAGTATTATTTTTATGTTACCTTCCCTTCCAATTAAAATAAACTTGTATATATTATTAACAAAATGAACAATTGCCGTTGCGGCTACAGCTACTTCTACAGGGAAAAAGAGAGCAAAACCCGGAAGAAGCAGCGTTCCTAAACCGAAGCCGGAAAAGAAAGTCAATCCCGCAACAAAAAGAGCAACAGTGATAATTACTAAATATTCCATTTATATATTCCAATATTTTTTTGCTGATTTTAATTCGCTTTCGTTTTAAATTGCACTTTGGCAATAATAATATCGTTTGTCGATATTGTCAAATGATATTTATACTAATTATAGAAATAACTTCTTGCTTTTTGACTCGAATAAGAATTGAATTCTCTGTTACTAAAATTTTATTAAATCAGATATGATTTTTACAATACCAGCTGCTTTCGTTATTATAAATCTGAATTCTATAATAATTTAGAATATCCATTGAATTATTATTATGTGGAAAGCTCACAAAAGAATCGACAAAAACAAATAATATGAAATTTAAAAGACATTATTTAGAACAAGAAAACATTCTGAAAATAAGATCAAAGAAAAAAATGAAAAAATATTTTGAACAAGTTCTTGAGGAAAGTACACTTATCTTAATAATTGTTATGGAATTTTTGTTTGCGGAATGATAATTTCAGTGATCACGTTTTTATTTGTCTTTTTCTAAACGAATGATTTAGGAATGATGATTGAACAATTTTGAAAAAACACTTTATCTCGTTCGCCATGCAAAATCAAGTTGGAAATTTACAGATCTTTCCGATTTTGAAAGACCATTAAACTCGAGAGGCAAAAGTGATGCCCCGTTTATGGGAGAGTTGCTGGCAAGGCAAAATATTCTTCCCGATATCATTATTTCTAGTCCCGCAAAAAGAGCAATCGCAACTGCAGAAATTATAGCCGACAAAATTATATATGAAAAGGAATTAATTGTTCAGGAAGACGAATTGTATCATGCATCGTCAAGCACAATTATCAAAATTCTTGCTATGCTTGAAAACGAAAATTCAGCGATGATATTTGGCCATAATCCGGGATTGACCGTTTTTTGTAATTTAGTTTCTGATAATTATATTGAAAATATTCCCACTTGCGGAATCGTAGCATTAAGGTTCAATAACAACTGGAAGGAAATTAAGCCAAAATCCGCAGAGCAAATCTTCTTCGATTTCCCGAAGAATTATCCTAACCGCGATGGTAAGTAAATACAACATCTTTAACCGCGAATTAAGCTGGTTATCATTTAACCATCGTGTCCTTCAGGAAGCTGACGATGAGAGAAATCCTTTATATGAGCGGATTAAATTCCTGGCGATTTATTCAAACAACTTAGATGAATTTTTCCGTGTTAGAGTCGCTTCACTAAGAGCATTACTCAACTTAAAAGACAAATCTCTAAATAAACTTACATTCGTTCCTCAGGAATTAATTAAACAGATCCACTTAACTGTTCACAAACAGCAGGAATTTTTCGGCAACATATTCCGAAGCAAAATTCTGCCGGAACTACAGCAAAACAAGATTCATCTTATAAGTGATGCAGATGTCGATCCTCAACAAGGCAAGTTCATCAAAACTTATTTTGAGGATAATGTCATAGAACATATTCAGCCATTAATTTTAATTAAGAACAAGATTAGTCCTTTTCTAAAAAATAATAGACTTTATCTAGCGATAAGATTAACTAACAAAACAAAGAGGAAGGAACCGCCTAAGAGAATAAGATATCAGTACGCGCTGCTTGAAATTCCCTCAAATCATCTGCCAAGATTCGTCCTTTTACCGGAACGGAACGGAGAGCATTTCATAATTTTCCTTGATGATATAATACGTTACTGTCTTCCGGAAATTTTCAAGGCTTATAATATCGTTGATAGTTATGCAATAAAACTGACTCGTGATGCAGAGCTTTACGTGGAAGATGAGTTCACCGGAGATTTACTCACAAAAATTGAAAAGGGACTAAAGCGAAGAAGTACTGGAGTTCCGGCAAGATTTCTTAACGATAAATCCATGCCGAAACCCTTTATTAAATTTCTGCGCGAAGCATTTCAAATCCGTCCAGAAGATATTTACGAAGGAAGCCGTTATCATAACTTCAATGATTTTTTTGATTTCCCTAATCCTGTTGGTAAGCACCTTGAATACGAACCAATGCCGATATTAAATCATAAGGGAATAGATTCTTATTCGGATATGTATTCAGCAATGGAAAGCTCGGATCATCTGCTTCATTATCCCTATCAAAAATTTGATTACCTGCTCAACTTCATTAAAGCTGCGGCCAAGGATCCTTCAGTTAAAACAATAAAAGTCACTCAATACAGAGTCGCTTCAAATTCTCAGATAGTTCAGTCTCTGATTAAAGCAGCCAACAACGGCAAGGATGTAACGGTATTCGTTGAGATAAAAGCACGGTTCGATGAAGAATCAAATATTTCGTGGGCGGCGGAAATGCAAAAAGCCGGAATTCATGTTCTTTATAGTTTTCCCGGAATAAAAGTGCACGCAAAAATTGCTTTAATACAAAGAGAAATAAACGGTGAAATCAAAGATTACTGTTACTTGAGTACTGGTAATTTCAACGAGAAAACCGCAAAGATTTATTCTGATTTCGGGCTGTTCACAGCGGATAAAAGGATTACTGATGAAGTTGAAAAAGTTTTCTTTTATCTGGAAGGAAGAATTGTAAACGATAAATTCAAACATCTTTTGGTCGCACAATTCAACATGCGCAACAAGTTTGATACACTGATTAATAATGAGATTAAATTTGCAAGGAAAGGAATGCCTGCAAAGATAATACTTAAACTTAACAGCTTGGAAGACAGACGAATGATCGGTAAACTTTATGAAGCAAGCAATGCCGGTGTAGAAATTATTATTCTTGTTAGAGGGATTTGCTGCTTGATTCCGGGCGAAAAAAGTTTGAGCGAAAACATAAAAGCCTTCAGCATAGTGGATAGATTTCTTGAACATTCTCGTTTTTACTATTTCCTGAACGGCGGGGACGAGCTTATATATCTCTCTTCTGCTGATTGGATGAAACGCAATCTAAGCAGGCGCGTTGAGGTGGCTTTCCCGATTTATAATCCGGACATAAAAAAAATGCTTGTAGATATTATTGATATTCATATTTCTGACAATACACACAATCGAATAATAAACAAAACTCAATCTAACAAATACAAAAAATCTGCAAAAGGTAAGGAGATCAGGGCACAGTATGTAGTTTACGAATTCCTAAAAAAGATACATGGTTAGAGCATCATTTTTGCTTTACATAAAGCGAAATCAATTTAGATTACAATTCAGCAACTCTTGAAAGATTAAGATATTTTCCAAAAGCGGATTTTACTTCACAAGTTTCGAAACAGATTTAAATTCATCAGTGCCGCATATATTTAACAGTTCGAACAGAACAGATTCCGTGGTTGTAACCTCTGCCCCGTTGCTTCTCATTCTATCTAAAGCGATATTATAGTCAATTTCCTTGCGCGAAGAAACCGCATCAGCTACAAGATCAACTTGAAAACCATTTGCAATAAGATCAAGTACCGTCTGTTGAACACAAACATGAGATTCAATGCCGGAGACAATAACTTGTTTAATATTCTGCGATGTTAATGTTTCGAAAAGATCCCCCGCTGCATAGCAGCTGAAAGTCATCTTTTGAATTGCTTGGTAGTTTTCAAGTTCTGTTTTTAAAACCACAGCGGTTTCGCCCAAACCTTTCGGGTACTGCTCGGTATAAAATATCGGAATAGAAAGTATCTTACATCCTTTAATCAACTTAAGATTATTTTCTATTAATAATTCTTTGTTCTGCATAACTCCAAGAATTCTTTCTTGAATGTCAATCATAAGAAGTGCAGAATCTTCTCGTCTTAATATTATTTGATTTCTTTTCGGTTCGTTCATAATATTTCCTCTAATAAATTGGATCCATTCCATATTTACCGCATGCATACATCATCAAAAGAGCAGTAATGTCAATAAGAGCCCTTTTCTCTTCTGCAAGGGGGATAATTAAATCGTATACTTCGGCAATAAATTTCATATTGTTTATAATTTTACCGATCTCGCTGTAACTCGGCATCCCATGCCAATCGGCAACAATTTTAATAAGGTTATGCTCGTGCCTTCTTAGGAACTCATCGAAGGTCAAAAAATTTGTGGTAATTTTTGTGCGGGGACGAGTAATCGAAATCAGATCATTAAAATATTGATCCCATTTTTTTGCGAGGTTGTCATTTTTTTTAAACATCAATTGACGAGCGTGGGATAATTTTATTTTTGCTCTTGTAGTTACCTTAAATTTCGGTTTGAGAGCGTACCCGTCAAAACTGTAATAATCCTCATCTTCATCATAATATTTCCATTTTCTCTTTAGTTGTGACGTGTTATAAACAGCAATAACTTTATCTAATTCACTATCAACAACTACATACTTACCCTGACTATAATTTACAACAGAAATCCAATGCTCCCAATTGTTAACACTAAGTATGCAGGGCAGTCCCTTTTTTAATTCAGCATTTAACATTTTTCGCGCTTCGTCAAAGTCGTCGGAAGTAAAATATTTCATCTTACAGTCGAAAGCGGAGGCAGCTCGCGACAAACCGATTTCATCAGTGCCCGCCCACCAGGTACTTCCGGCAATAATTCCAATTTTGTTCTCATTTTTAAAAATTCCAAGCATAACAAGCGCATACTTTAAGGCGAACGGACCGCATTGATAACGGTTAGGCTGCGGGTAAAAACTCATAAACTTCCTTATTTGATGGTGAATATAAGATAATAAAAACTTTTGTAATGCTTTTCAAATTTATTTAGTTTTGATTTCATTTCATTTATGGGATTTTAATGTATGAAAGTTGCTGTAGTTTATAACGAAGCTTACCCTGAAATAAACGACGAATATCAGACTCAGTTAAATGATACTCTCAATTTTAAACCATATTTCGAAATTGCAGAAAACGACCCTATTGCAGAATACGAGGCAATAGCTGAAGCATTACGAAAAAGCGGTTTCGATGCTTACATTCTAAATATTCTGGATGATATTGATATTTTTTTTCGTGACTATAATAAGAATAAACCCGATGTAATTTTTAATCTGGTTGAAATTTATAAAGATAACGCGAAACTGGAAATGAGTTTTGCCTCGATACTTGAGCTTTTAGGAATTGCTTATACGGGAGCTCCCCCCCAAGCATTAGGAACGTGCCAGAACAAAACGCTCACAAAAAGGATTTTAAGTTCCGTCGGGATCAGAACCCCGAAATTCAAATTTGTAAGCAAGCCAAAAAAGGAATATAAGCTGGGTTTGAAATATCCTGTTATTATAAAACCAGCTTACGAAGACGCTAGCGTAGGTATAGAAAATGAATCTATAGTTACAAACAAAGATGAATTAAAAAATAGAATTGAACATATTCTTTTCGAATATGTTCAGCCTGCATTATGTGAAGAATTTATAGACGGTCGAGAACTAAATGTAGCTGTGCTGGGAGATAAACGTCCGCGAATACTTCCAATAAGCGAAATCGATTTTTCAAAAATGCCAGATCACCTTTATAATATTGTTAGTTATCAGGCAAAGTGGGACCCGTTCCATGAAGCTTATCATAAAACAATCCCTAAATGTCCCGCAAAACTACCAAAAAGAATTACTGAAGAAGCAGGTACAATTGCCAAGGCTGCGTTTAGAGCAATGTGGTGCCGAGATTATGCAAGAGTTGATATGCGTTTAAGTAAAAGCAAGAAACTTTATGTGTTAGAAGTAAACCCAAATCCAGATTTAACGGAAGACGCCGGATTTATGCGCTCGGCAAAATATGCCGGTTATTCTTACAGAAAAACCCTTAAACGAATTATAGAACTTGCCGAAAAAAGAATTAAGATCAAATAGAATTAACGATTACTATAGTTCGTGTATAGAATTGTTAATTAAAAACCTACCGAGATAAGACATTACATATTCAACGCTGAAATTTATCTCAATATTTGTCCGTTTGAATAAACTTCAACTATTAATTTCTTCTTTTTCTTCTAACTGATTTTTTTCTTATCTCTACTTTATCAAATCTTTTCTTCTTTCTATTATCACGATTAGATGATTTTGAACGTCCTTCGGATTTTTTACGCTCGGCAACCTCAACATTAATCTCCCTTCCTTTTACTACTTGCTTATTGAAGCCGGAAAGTATTTCGTTTGTATAACTTCCGTCAGCTTCAAAGAAAGAAAAGTTTTTCATTATTTCTATTTCGCCAATGTCAATCGATTTAGCTCTCGAATAATCTTTTATCATCCCGATAACGGAAGTGGGCTGCAGTCCGTCTCTCGAACCGAGATTAATGAAGAAACGAGTGTATCCGGTTGCCTTACGAATTGAATCTCTATTACCTCTTTCATTTTTGCCTGACGGAGCATTCAGTTCGGGTAAGTTTTTGTAGTAGTCTAAAAATCTATTGAACTCAATCGATACAAATCTTTGTATCAACTCTGTTCTGTCCATCCATTCTAATTTCTTAATAATCTGAGGAAGAAATGCTTCAACGTTGGTCTGATCCACTTCTACTTTTTCTACTCGGTCAATTAAATGGAACAATTGTTTTTCGCAAATTTCTTTGCCTGAAGGGATAGGTAGAGTTTGAAATTTTTTATTCAGCTTATCTTCAATCAATCTGATTTTGTTTTTTTCTTTGAGATTGGCAATGATAATTGATGTACCGTGTTTACCTGCTCTGCCGGTTCTTCCGCTTCTATGTGTATAGATTTCAAGTTCATCCGGTAAGTTATAATTTATTATGTGAGAAAGATTATCAACATCAAGTCCGCGTGCAGCAACATCAGTTGCAATAAGCAAAGTTGTGTGCCGAATTCTAAACTTATTCATCACAACTTCACGCTGCTGTTGAGAAAGATCGCCGTGCAGGGCTTCCGCGTTGTAACCATCTTGCAGTAATTTTTCCGCTACTTCTTTTGTTTCCTGTCTTGTTCTGCAGAAAACGATTCCGTAAATATCCGGGTGGTAATCAACAATTCTTTTCAATGCAAGGTAACGATCTCTCGCCTGAACAAAATAGCTAATGTGTTTAACATTTTCGGCGCCGGTGTTTTTCTTTCCGACCGTTATTTCAATCGGTCTATGCATATATTTATTAGCAATTTTTAATAACTGATCCGGCATAGTTGCCGAAAACATATATGTATTTCTCTGTTTAGGTGTTGCTTCAAGAATTGCTTCAAGATCTTCTTTGAATCCCATATTTAACATTTCATCAGCTTCATCAAGAATAACAGCTTTAACATCCGAAAGATCTATAACATTTCTACGAATTAAGTCATAAAGTCTGCCCGGAGTTGCCGAAACAATCTGCGCTCCGCGTTTTAACTTATCAATCTGTCTTTCCATACTTGAACCGCCGAATACTGCAGCTATACTTATATTCTTGCTATTAACCGAATAATCTCTTAAATCATCGGCAATTTGTAAACATAGTTCTCTTGTGGGACTAATTATCAAGTACTGGACATTCTTATTTCTTGTATCTGTTTTATGAATAATCGGCAAACCAAATGCAGCGGTTTTACCTGTACCTGTTTGAGCTAACGCAATAATATCTTTCGGTTGTTCTTCCAACATTACCGGAATTACTTCTGTTTGAATCGGCATTGGATTCAAGAACCCTAATTCTTCAACGGCTTTGATTAGATTTTTGTCAATACCGAGGTCTTTAAATGAAACCATCTTTTTCCTTCCAAATAATTTTAAAGTGGATGTCCACAATTTCGGGTGATTTTAATTTAGTAAGATTCAACAGGCTGGGATGAATCAGTGAAGTCAGGCAAGTTTAACATTTACTAACAGCAAAATAGTTAAGAAATCATCTATAGAAATAAGCATTTTTTAACGGTGTAAAGATACGTAAAATAAAATGATTAATTACATTATTTATTTTGTTTTATAATTCTGCTTCATAAAAATATTTGTTGGGTATGATAAATATTTTTAATTACGATGCAAATCGGCTAATGTACATTTTAAATTTCTTGTTGCACTTTCATCCAGATTTTAAAAAAAATATTAGATACTGCCTCAATTGACAAATCAAGTTAATTTTAGGATCTCAACGTTTGATGGAACGCCGACATTTTACCTAGTAACTACTGATCTTGTTCTAAAACACCTTCTTTTAGGAATTCTTTGGCACTATTTAATTAGAACCATTTTTTTTGTTTGTGAATTTTCCCCACTTATTAATTTATATAGATAAACTCCACTCGGAAGATTTGATCCGTCAACTTCCACTTCATAGTTCCCCGGCATTAGATTTTTATTCAGAATAGTTTTAATTTCTTGACCGAGAAGATTATATAAAACTAATCTTGTCGAAGCAGATTGATTAAATTGTGCAGCAGAAGGCACTGAAAATTTAATTTTGGTAGTCGGATTAAATGGATTAGGATAATTTTGACCTAGCATAAATTTTCGCGGTATGTTTTCATCTTTCACATCGGATATATCTTCAGTTGTAAATACATAAATCGGTGAGTACGGACTATCATATTCATCGGTTTCACTTAAAACTCTCCAATAGTATCTTCTGTTATTTTCCAATCCGTTCAGTTGAAACTCGGTTGAAGTGAGACCTGCTTCGTCTACAATAAGTCTTAAGGGATCAAAAGTCGGGAACGTTTTAACCATCTGAAGTCTGTAGGAATTAGCACCCTCGGCTTCTTCCCAAAGAAACAAAGGATTTATTGTAACACCTGTTGATGAATCGGGCGGGAAAAGTAACACGGGCGGAGCAATAGATGTAGTAAATCTTCTTATTTCGGAATATTCACCAAACTTCGCACCGTTATTTGCTCTAACTCTCCAAAAGAATTTTTTCTCGCCGAGTTCGATTTCACGGATTTTTGCAACTATGTTTCCATTCATTACTTCAAAAGAATCCCTAAGGGCAATATCCGTAAAAGCAGTATCGCGAGCTATTTCCATCATATAAAGGACCGCGCCTTCGACGGGTGTCCATACAAAATTAGTATCGAGTGTGAATGCGGTCACATTATCATTAGGTGTTATCAGATCGGGAACGCCGGGAGTACTTTCATTCATTCCAATTTTCGTGATAAACATCTCAATTTTTTCATGCGGATTATCGTTAGCATCACGGGGAGATGACTCTATATCATAGGCGACATCCATTCCTTCAACTACAATTCCGTAGGCAGTATAGTTGCCGTCAAGGCCGGTATTATCGAAAGTGTTAATATAAAATTGAGAAGTTGCACTATTAATATCCTCATCTCTGGCTGCTCCGATAATTCCGGTTAAATGAGAAATCTTGCTGAATTCTGCAGGGACTGTAGCTTGAGTTGAATCTCCATATCCCCAAGTATCCCTTGGGCCATGTTTTGAGTTAGGGTCACCGCCTTGAATCACGAACTCCGGAACCACTCTATGCCAGGCTGTGCTGTCGTAAAAAGCAATTGCAACCAGACTATCGAAATTGGCAACATGAAGTGGTGCGACATAAGGGAACAATTCGATTATTATATCGCCTATAAATTCTCCTGCTCTCTCATTTCGTATCTTGTACTGTGGTCTGCCATCCTGGGCGCTGATAATTGAACAAGCAAAAATTATAACCGCGAAAAAAAGGAGAATAATCTTTTTCATAACAGCCTCATTATTTTCTGTTTAATAAAATTTTTGTCAGGAATCTATTCCTTTTCTGCTAAGAATTCCTTTTTGATAATAATGTTTTACTTCTTTCATCTCTGTTAGTAAATCCGCAAACTTGTAAAATGCTTCGGGACAATATCTTCCGGTCAGAATCAATTCAACTTCATCCGGTCTGTTTTTGAGAAATCTTATTACTTCATTTTCCTTAATTAGTTTGAAATAAATAGAAACACAAATTTCGTCAAGAACAATTATGTCGTATTCTTTGTCCATCATTTTAAGATAAATATTATCCAAAGCATTTTTAACTTCTTGTTGCAACGAGGCTGACGGTAGTTCCTTATTGAAAACAAAGGAATCATTGCCGATCAAAAGATAGTTAATGTGTTCATTTAGTTTATCAAGGATTTTGAGTTCGCTGTAATTGTAACTTTTCATAAACATAGCGAAAAGTGTCTTGCTGCCGGCACCTGCTGCTCGAACAGCCAAACCAAGTGCAGCAGTTGTTTTTCCTTTTCCGTTGCCGGTGTAAATGTGAGTGAAACCTTTTTTCATAAAATAGAAAAGCCGGAGTTTATCCGGCTTTAAGTTCATAAAATTTTAGCTTCTAATCAATTGTCCCGGTTTTTAATTCTTTAACTAGACGATCGGTTTTGTAAACGTGAATCAAAGATTCCATCAAGCCCCAAGAATCTGTAGAAACCGTTCTGTTGTTTTCAGGAAGAAATATTATATGTCCTGGCAAACTTTCGAGATTACCGTCATGCGCCAAGCCTACGACTTCACCTTTAGTGTTTATCAAAGAACTTCCGGAGTTTCCGCCGACTATATCGTTTGTTGAAGCGAAGCAAATGGGAATGGAAAGATCAAGTTCTGCCGGCGGAATCTTCCATCTTTCATGAAGTCCCCATGGGTAAGTGCTGCCGTCAAAAGAGTTGTAGCGATCCCATAGCCCGAAGTATGTGGTTTTTCCCGGTGAGATTGTCCCATTATATTCGTATCCCTCAATAATACCATCCGAAATTCTTAATGTTGAAGTTGCTTCAGGAGGAAATTTATCGCCATAAACCGCAAAAATAATTTCACCCAGCTGCTGGTTCAACACTGCTAAAGTATTATCGATTTCTTTTACTTTAGGAGAAACTTCTTCGGATTCCTCACGAGATTTAATTAGTAGCCTGATGAACGGATCATCGGAGTTTAATATTTTTTCCGGATCAAGATTAGCGGCGGCAATTACTTTTTCTTTTGATGCGGTTATACTTTTTGATAATGCACTCTCTGCCTTTTGTTCGGATGTTGCCCCCGGAAAATATTTATTTATAAACTCATCATCTTTTCCTAGGATTCCTATCAGATAATTCACAATTGCTTTTGTCAGCAATGTGTTTTTCTCGACATCAAATTCTTCCGGGAAAATTGCTGCAATTGTGCTATCTATCTTATCGTTTTTATATTCGGCATCTCTTTCATCCTCGTCAAGTTTTTTTTGTTCTGCCAATTTTATCAACGAAGCTGCAATCCCAAGATGATCCGGTCCGAATCTTGGCGAAATAAACCGTAGTGCAAGTTTATTCGAATAAGTCTTTTTCTCCTCAATTAAATTTGAAATTGATTCCCATAGGCTGCCATATTTAGCATTAAGTTCGGAATTACTTTTAACCTGTTCAATTAATTTATTTTCGAAGTCACGTTTTTTCTGCATTATATATTCGTCTCTAAGTCCCATCAATCTTCCCGCATAGGATTTACGCGCATTTCCGTATCCCATCACCGAATTTAGCAGTATCGACTCGTTACCTTTCTTTTCGGTCATAAGTTTATAATAAACTTTATAAACTTCGTTGAATAAAAGAAGCAGCTGACTATAAGTTACATCTCTTAAATATTCTAACTGCGAAACACTCAACAATCGATCTGTACCGCCCGGTCTTCCAACCGTAAAGATAAGCTCACCCTCTTCGGCTCCTTTCTCAGACCAAGTAAAATAATGTTCTGATTTTACTGGATTACCGTTTTCATCGTAGGCACGATAGAAAGCAAAATCAAGTTCATAGCGAGGATAGGTGAAATTATCCCAATCCCAGCCGGTTGCAGCAATTTGGAAATCCGGTGCCATTACCAAGCGCACATCTTCATACCTTTTATAACCGTACAAAGAATACTTGCCTCCGTTGAAAAGAGATATCACTCTGCAATTGAGTCCGGTTTCTTCGCTGTAATTTTTTTGAAGTTCGTCAATTTTATCGCGGCGTAAATTAACTTTCTCTTCATCGGTTGCCCCTTCGTTCATCGCGTTGATAACATCATTTGTAACATCTTGAATAAAGATTAGTTGATCTACATAAAGTCCTGGAACTTTCCTTTCCTCTTCCAATGATTCCGCATAAAATCCATCTTTAAGCATATCTTCGCCTTCCTTTTGAAGAGAGGGAAATGCTCCGCGGCCACAATGGTGGTTTGTCATTATTAATCCGTCAGCAGATACAAAAGCTGCCGAACACCCGCCGCCGAACTGAAGCGCAGACTTTTGCACGTGTTCCAGCCACTCATCGGCTGGTTCAAAACCGTACATTTCTTTGAATCGTTCAAATGGAATATCGTCAAAAGTCCACATTCTTCCGAAATCTTCAAGCTCGAATTCAACTTCGTTTAGATCAATTTGTTCGTAAAGATTTCTTTGAGCGAATAATTGTGTGACAAAAAGTAGAAGTGAAATTAGAATAGCATAAATTTTTAACCTCATTATGTCCTCGTTGAAAATTAAAAATATCCGATAACACGGTTTGATTGAATTAGACGCAGCACCTGTCCCGGGGTTTAATTCTATTCAATTTTAAGCAAAAAAAAAGTATGTTTCCCGGGCAAAAAATTCAACAAAAAAGCTGACTAAAAAGCTAATTGAAATCTTTTATTCAAATCACAATTAAACTTTTCAGTCAGCCAATAAATCCCAAATTATTGATTACTCTGCTTTTTCAAGAATATAATATTCTTCCGGTATTTTTCCGGTTTCAAGTTCCATTACTATCCTATCAGCTTTGCCAATATACTTTAATATTTCCATTATCCCTTCAGAATGAACAGAAACCATTCTGTTGGCTTCGGTAGAATAAAGGAAATTTCCAGGAATACTTTCGATATTACCATCAAATGCAATACCTACTATTTCAGCATTTTTATTAATTACAGCACTACCCGAACTTCCTCCAACTATATCGTGTGTTGAAATAAAGTTATAAGGCGTGCTAGGATCAAAACCTTCTGCGGGATTCATCCATCTTTCAGGAAGTTTCCAAGGATATTCTTTGTTAAAGCTGTAATATCTGTCGTACATTCCATGGAAAGTTGTTTTAGTTGGGGCTATGGTTCCGTTATAACTATAAGATTTCATCACACCATCGCCAATTCTAAGAGTGAACGAAGCATCAGGTGGAATTGAATTACCATATACTGCATAAACCGCTCTACCCAACTGATCGTTAAGCACTTGTTCTGTTTTATTTATTTCCTGCTGGCGTTCTCTAAATCCTTTTATCTGATCGATTGTTTCAGCCACATATTTTATCAAAGGATTGTCCGAAGTTAAAATTGCATCAGGTCCCGAGAGAACAAATTCAAGAAACACATCATTATCATAAAATAAAGGAAGTGATGCATATTTTTCGGCAGCTTCGGATGAAGTCATACCTTCGAATAGCAATTTTACCAATTCGTTTTCTTCGCCCAAATTCAATTTTATAAAATTAAGCTGCATCCTTAACTTTTTAGTTTCCATTACCTTATCGATCTCTTCCGGAAGAATTGCGCCAACTGTGGATTCGAGCATACCTTCTTTATATTGTTCGCTTCGTTCTTCTTCGGGAAGCTGTAGCTGTTTGGCAAGTTTTACAATATCGTTTGCAATTGCAAAGTACTGCGAGCCTTGATTGAACGAAACATTATATGCAGCAAGTTTTTCTCCGAATGTTCTAAGTTCTTCCTTTGCCGCAGATATAGCGTCCCAAATGTGTCCATATTGTTTGTTTAATTCCGTATCATTTGATACAGCTCCTTTTAATTTTCTTTCAAAGTCCTTTTTGCGAGCAATAAAAATCGGATCGAGCAACCCTTTGTAAATTCCTTCAACAACTTTCTTGGAATTGCCGAGATAAATTATAGCGGTTTTAAGCTGTTCAAATCTATCAGGATATTCTTCAACTATTTCATTATAAATTTTCATCATTTCGGAATAAATGAAAGCATTGTTTCTTTGAGTTACATCGCGGAGATATTCTAATTGCGAAACAGTTGCGAGTCTTTGTGTAGAACCGGGATTGCCGATAACAAAGAGCGGTTCATCTTCTTTTGGTCCTTCGGGACTAAATTTAAAATAATTTTCAACCTTTAACGGAACACCGTTTTCATCATATGCTCTCAAGAAAGCAAAATCCGCATCGTATCTTGGATAAGTAAAGTTATCCGGATCCCCGCCGAAAAATCCCATATCACTTTCGTTAAAATAAACTGCTCTGATATCTTCGTAGCGTTTGTAACCGTAGAGAGAAAATTTTCCGCCGTTATATAAACGGACAACATCGCCTCTTAAACCGGTATCCGTATTGTAACGTTCTTCAATTTCGGCTATCTTTTTGTTTCTTGCTTCGATCTTTTTAGTCTCGTCTGTTTCCGCTTCAATAGCTTTAATCACTTCATCAGTAACATCTTCATTATATACAAGTTGATCGACAAAAACACCGGATACTTTTCGTTCTTTGTCCAAGCTTGAGGCAAAAAATCCGTTTGCATTGATGTCCTCTCCTTCTTCTTGAATCCTTGAAGTCACAAAATCCACACAATGATGATTAGTCATAATTAGTCCATCTTCCGAAACAAAGGAAGCCGTACACCAAGTCGCGAACTTAAGTGCTGAAAGTCTTACGTCATCAAGCCATTCTTGTGTAGGTTTGAATCCATAAGTTAGTTCAAAATACTCAACAGGTGCATCCTCGAATGTCCACATTTTTCCCGTATCGAATTTTTGTGCTTTGACTGTATCGAGGTTAACACCCATATAATACTGGCCAAATGCATTAGATGAAAGGAGAAATATCATAGAAAAAATCGTTGTTAGTTTACGCATATCAAAATCCTTAAGAAATTAGAATTATGCTATAAATATAAAAAAAGGCACAGAAAGCTGTTAACAATCTGTGCCTTAAAAAAAGGAAAAATATTGATCCGGTTTAAATTAAAACATCCGGAAATTCATAAGGTAAAATTCGTCTTTCATCTTCGATTGTTCCGCTGCATTTTGAGCATTTTGCAATTGAAAGAACAGTTGGAACCTCGTCAATATCCGCCGGAATAAAATTAACAATCGATTGACATGTTTCGCACTGCACCATATGGTGATCTTCGAGTTTCATCTGGCAAGAGGGACATAAAAACCGAACTTCACCGGATATTTCCCGCGGATCAAAGAGAAAAACAGCATTACACTTAGAGTTGTTGCATCGAGCAAATCTCGTATAATTCGTATCTATAATTTGCCTCCCGTCTTTTATTTTCGAAATTACGAATTAACGCTAGCGATTACTATGTAAAAAAAACTCTCTAAGGCAGCTAAATTCCCCCCGATTTTATTATTTTGTACCTCAAAGTTGGTGATTATGATAACTAATTTTAATATGTAATTCAATGCACAGTTTTATGACCGAAAAATAATACGGAGTAAGTATGAGCAAAATTTCTTGTTTTAAGGCATACGATATAAGAGGTGTTGTCCCCACAGAACTTAACAGTGAGCTTGCTTACAAAGTTGGGAGAACTTTAGTAAAACTATTAAACTGTAAAACTGTTGTAATCGGCAGAGACATAAGGAAATCTTCACCGGAACTAGCAGAAGCTATTGCTAAGGGCATTTCAGAAGGCGGTTCGGATGTTGTTGATTTGGGTATGTGCGGAACTGAGATGATTTATTTTGCAGTGCCTCATCTTGACGCGGATGCCGGAGTAATGATTACAGCAAGTCACAATCCACCTCAGTACAATGGATTAAAGTTCGTAAAAAAAGGTTCTGTTCCGATGGGATACAGTTCAGGATTGGACAAGATTGAAAAAATGATTACGGATAATGATCTAGGAGAAAAAGCAAATTACTTGGGCCAAATAAAACAGATGGATATTATGGATTTGTTCATCAAAAATTTGAATAAGTTCTATAATCCGTCAAGTATGAAACAGTATAAAGTAGTGGTAAATGCAGGAAACGGATGTGTTGGTCCCGCGCTTGATAAACTTGAAAGCAGCCTTCCGATAAAAATGATAAAAATATTTCATCAGCCGGATTCGAATTTTCCAAACGGAGTTCCAAACCCGTTATTGCCAGAAAATCGACAACCCACAATTGATGCAATAAAAGAATATGGTGCCGACATTGGTGTGGCTTGGGACGGAGATTACGACCGCTGCTTTTTCTTCAACGAAAAAGGGGAATTTATTGAGGGTTATTATATTGTCGGAGTTCTTGCAAAATCTATATTAAAATCTAACCCCGGGGAGAAGATTGTACATGATCCAAGACTAGTATGGAATACTATAGACATCGTAAAAAAATCAGACGGTGAGGCTGTAGTTTCTGCAAGCGGACATGCATTTATAAAAGAAAAAATGCGCGAGGTGAATTCTATTTATGGTGGCGAGATGTCTGCTCATCATTATTTTAGAGACAATGCATTCTCCGATAGCGGACTTATTCCTTTCCTATTGGTACTTCAACTTATGTCAGATGAAAACAAAAAACTTTCCGAGCTTGTGGATGATATGATTTCGAAATATCCATGCTCGGGAGAAATCAATTCTACAGTTGACGATGCGGATACAAAAATCAAATTCTTGAAAGAAAAATATTCGGACGGAATGATCGATGAACTTGACGGTTTAAGCGTCGAGTTTCCCGATTGGAGATTTAACATCCGCAAAAGCAACACGGAACCGCTTTTGAGGTTAAATGTGGAATCAAAAGGCAGCAAGGACTTGATGCAGAAGAAAACCAACGAGCTTCTTAAAATAATAAGAGAATAATTTCATTTGTATTATTGCATAATAGAACTTAATTTGTTTGCAGTTCGTCTAAAAATTTGAACTATAAAAGCAGAATTAGGAGAATAAAATGAGCGAAGAGAAAAGAGCAATCGATGTCGATAAATTGCTTAAGAACAAATTGAAATCCGTGAGTATCGGAGCAATTGAATCATCAATTTCTGAAGCAATAAGCAAACTAGTCGGCGAAGATTACAAAGCAACAATCAGTGATGTAAAATATACTCTGTTCAGCGGAGCAGATTTCCACGTAAAAGTCGAACTAACCTACACTGAAGAATAAGGATTTTAAAAGCAGAGTTATGACAGTAGCTCTGCTTTTTTGTATATTCCCCCCACTAAATTCCATTTCAAATGACAATACTCATTAATCTTGTAATTATTGCTCTCTCAATCGCCGCTCTTTGGATTGGTGCGGTTTGGGTAGTTACGGCAGCATCAAAACTTGCAAAAAAACTCGGACTCTCCGAATTGGTTATCGGTTTAACAATTGTCGCGATTGCAACTTCTGCACCGGAGTTTGCAGTTACTGTAGTAGCGGCAATAAACGGGCAGTCAGCCATATCTGTTGGAAATGTTATAGGTTCAAACATTTTTAATCTGGGAATTATTCTTGGCATCGTTTCAATTTTCTCCGTAATGCAGACCGATAAAAAACTGCTTTACCGTGACGGCTCAATTCTTATTTTCTGCGGGCTGATTTTACTCTGGTTCTATTACGACTTAGTGTTGGAATTCCATGAGGGAATTATATTATTCATGCTTCTAGTTGGATATGTAATTTACTTAATAAAAACCGGGGCTGCGATTGAAGAAGAAATTCCCGAAGGTGAATTCACATTGATGGATATTCCGAAATTAATCGTCGGCATTGCTTTAATAATTTTTGCGGCTGATTTTCTGGTCGATTCCGCTTCGGAAATTGCACGAGACTTCGGACTTTCCGAATGGATGATTGGATTGACTATCGTTGCCGCAGGAACCTCAATTCCGGAGCTCGCCACATCTGTTGTTGCTGTGATAAAAGGAAAACATGGAATAAGCGCAGGTAACCTTATCGGAAGTGATATATTCAACATGTTGGGCGTACTTGGTGTTGCTTCAATTATAAGACCTTTAGAGATATCGGAAGCGGATTACAGCAGCTTAATTCTGCTAGCGGTATCGATGGTTGTTCTTTTCATAATTCTTAGAACAAATTGGAGAATCACAAAAATTGAAGGAATGATTCTCATTATAATAGCACTCGCACGATGGTCAATCGTTTTTATAAATTGACAATTTAATCTTACTACAAGTATCTTTTAAGTTCTTCGGTTAACCTATTTATTTCATCTTCTGTGTTATAGAAGTGCGGAGAAAATCTCATTTTTCCTTCGCGACAGCTAAATGCAAAACCAGATTTCTGCATTTCATTTTTTATTTTTTCGGAATCGGAATGATTAACCGAAACTATACCAGAAAGATGTTTTTGAGCGACTCCTTTAAGCAGCGGCTCAAGTCCAATATTATCTAATCTCTCCATCAGAAACTCTGTATTTGAAATTATTTTTTGCTCAATTTTATCAATTCCAATATCATCAAATAACTTTAAAGTCTCTTCAAAAGAAATATATCCGATTACATTTAGAGATCCGTTTTGAAAACTTTCTGCAGTTTTCAACAGTTTTAGTTTATAGTCAGTAAAATCCCAACTGTTTTCTACCGAAAGCCATCCAATAAATTTCTGTTTCAGCATCGATTGAAGTTCTTCCGTTAAATAAAAATAAGAAGCGCCTTGAAGTCCCATAAACCACTTATGCGATCCTCCGCAGAGAAAATCAATATTTGACCGCTTAACATTTATGTTCACGGCTCCTGCCGCTTGAATTACATCTACACTAAAAATCACATTGTGCGATTTGCAAAGTTTGCCTATTTCGCTTAAGTCAGAACGAAAGCCAGTCAAAAATTGAACGGCGCTTATTGAAAGGAGTCGTGTTCTCGGGGTTAATAATTTTTCAATATCATCAATATCAATTCGTCCATTTTTTGATTTTACAAAGTCAATTTCTACTCCCAGTTTTTTCAAATTTAAAAACGGATAGACATTTGCGGGAAACTCTATATCATTTAAAATTATTCTGTCCCCTGTTTTCCATTCTATTCCTTGAGCAAGTATATTAAATCCGTTCGAAACACTATCAACAAATGCAAATCTTTCAGGGGTAGTATTAAAAATTTTCGATAGCATCCTTTTTACATTTTCCTGTGCTGATAAAAATGTGGGATAGTTTTCTATCTCTCCTATGCTTCTTAACTGAATAAATTTATTTAACCGATCAACTACTTTATTTGAAAGCGGACCAATGGCGGCATGATTAAAATATACTTTTCCGCTTTCTAAGTATTCAAAACTTTTTCTTATCTCATTTATGTTCATATTCAATTCCATAAAAAAATCCCGTAAATAATTTACGGGATTTTTCTAATTTAATTCTACGAAACTCTTTAAGTGAGTTTCATTTAATTATTTTATAATTCATCCTTCTTTGCTCGCAGAGAATCCCAAATCATATAAGCACAAACAATCGCGAACATAACAAGTGCTAGCAATTCGGCACCGTGAGTTTCTGCCCAAGTTTCAAGTTTCCAATTAAAGCCGGCTGATCTTAATATAACACTTACAACTCCCATCAACGCACCACCGGCAATAAAACCTGATGCTATTAAAATTCCTCTTTCTTTTCTTGCTTTGTTCAATGTTTCGTCCTTGCTTCGTGTTCCGACAAAATGGGCTATCAATCCGCCAACAAGCAAAGGAGTGTTCAATTCAAGCGGAAGATACATTCCCAGGGCAAATGCTAAAGCAGGAACTTTTATCAATGTTAAAATTAATGCGAAGAATGCACCCGCTACATACATCATCCAGGGTGCGGGTTGATTGGACATCAAGGGTTTGATTACCGCAGCCATCGCATTTGCTTGAGGTGCCGGCAGATCACTTCCAACAAATCCATAGGTATTATTAAGCAGAAGAATTACCCAGCCGACTGTAGCTGCAGAAACAACCGTACCTAAGAATTTCCAAGTTTCCTGTTTGTAGGGTGAAGAACCGAGCCAGTAACCTATTTTTAAATCGGTGATGAAAGCTCCGGCAACTGAAAGCGCGGTACAAACAACACCGCCAATTATTAGAGCCGAGATCATACCGGCGGTTCCTGACAGCCCTACCGCAACAAGAATAACGGATGAGAGTATCAGCGTCATCAAGGTCATTCCCGAAACAGGGTTTGTACCTACAATTGCAATAGCATTTGCAGCAACCGTTGTAAATAAAAACGAAATGATTAGCACAATAAGCAAGCCGACAATTGCATGCAATAAGTTATCAACAACACCGAAAATAAAGAAAATGAAAATTAAGACTGCTGTTAAGGTTATTCCGGTTGCGATAATTTTCATCGGCAGATCGCGTTTTGTTCGTTCTACATTTTCACCTTCTACTTTTGCGCCGAAAATTTCTTTGAAGCCAAGACTAAACGCAGTTTTAATTATTCCTGAAGATTTGATGATTCCTATTAGCCCTGCCATTGCAATTCCACCTATACCTATATGGCGGACATAATTGCTGAAGATCTGTTCGGCAGACATATCTTTAATTAGAAGGCTTACGTTTGCACCAACCGGCATTGTTATAAAATCGCCCAAATAAGAAAAGACAGGAATAATTACAAACCAAGCAACAAACGATCCGCCCGCTATTATTGCTGCATATTTGAGCCCGACTATATAACCCAGACCAACTATTGCGGCACCGACATTAAGTTTAAAAACGAGTTTAAACTTGTTTGCAAGAGTCTGTCCAACTTCTAAAACTCTGGTTGTAAAGACTTCGCTCCACCATCCGAACGATGCAATAATAAAATCATAAAATCCGCCTATCACTCCGCTCACTACCAAAACCAAAGCCTGCTTACCGCCTTTCTCTCCCGCAACTAGAACTTCAGTAGTAGCTGTTGCTTCAGGGAAAGGAAATTTGCCGTGCATTTCGGCAACGAAATATTTTCTAAATGGAATAAGAAATAGGATTCCTAAAAATCCTCCAAAGAGTGATGCGAAAAATATTTGGTAGAATTCAACATCAAGTTCAAGAATATATAGTGCAGGTAGTGTAAAAATTGCTCCCGCAACTATTGCCCCAGATGTTGAACCTATTGATTGAATAATAACATTTTCGCCAAGTGCATTTTTTCTTTTAAATGCGGTTGAAAGTCCAACGGCAAGAATGGCTATTGGGATTGCCGCTTCGAATACCTGCCCGATCTTAAGACCAAGATAAGCGGCTGCAGCAGAAAACAACATCGCCATAACCAAACCCCAAAGAACAGACCAAATGTTTACTTCGGGATACTCCTTTAACGGAGACATTATCGGCTTATATTCTTCCCCCGGATTTAGTTCCGAATAAGCATTTTCCGGAAGACCAATTGAATTAATTCCATTTTGTTGATCCATCAAATACTCCTATCCTAGAATTTGAAATACAAAGGTAATTCATAAATTTTTTCTTGAGCTTTCTTAAAGTATAAGTTTCCGAAAATTTTTGCATCACCGGATAATTCAACTTCCGGGTTTTTAACTTCCAAATCTATAGTTTCAACAACTGAAGGATAAAGTGTTGCCATCCCTCGGTTATTAATTTTTGCTGCTACAGAAACGGGGGTATCAAAGTATGTCTTTTCATCGATATGTACAAATATTTCCTGATCTGCATTTGTAAATCCGGGAACTAGAACAAGTTTCAATTTTTTATCTTCTTTATATCTGTTTCTGATGCTGATCGATCCTTCCTGATACGATAAACCGCTTGCTGAAACTGATTTCATATCCTCGTCATAAATCATGAATGCAAAGTCAGTGAGTTTGTTAAAATCATCCTTTGAAAGTTTCAGATCAAAAGTTTTTGATGATTCCCCCTGTTTAAGCGTAAATGGAATTTCATGATGATCATAACCCTTTAAATTGGCTGAATGAGTTTGAACTGTTCCGAGCATTTCGGCTTCTAGGGTAACAGTTTGTAATTTATTAAAATTATTTATCACCCTAATCTTATTATGTGTCTCGGTTATATTGCCTTCACCAATTCTGTTTATTCCGTCAAAGCTAATTGAGAGATCATAAGTTGACGGAGCCGAAGCTCTGTAATAGCCTAAAACAACTAACTCATAAACACCGGGTTCGAGATTGTAGTAGTAATTTTCGACCTCACCTTGATCCATTTCAGCATTCAAGAATCCGAAACCTGACTGTTCACCTTCTGGATTATGAAGGAAATACCAAGCAAATGCATAAACGTCCTTCTGTGAAGAAAGTTCTACCTTCATTGTTGTTGCTCCAACGGGAACTTTTACATAATAACGTTTATGCTCTCCAAGATTTACTTTTTCGCTCTTCCATTCATGAGTGTAATCATTCTCAACCGAAAACTGATATGGCATAATTACGGTTGCCATCATATCAAATTCCGGAAGATTTGTATTATCCGCTCTCACTCCGGTTATAACCGCATTGTATAATCCCGGCTCTTTCATTTTTTCAATATCAAATTGAACATCTACCGATGCCGATTGATCGTTTCGGAAATGTATTTTTTTCTGGATTGGTTTAAGCCATTCTGAGTTTGATTCAATATTATGAATTCTGAAAAATTTCGCCGATGAATTGAAATAATCGCGATTGATATCGAAGCTGTATTTTTCGCTTCCGTTCAGATATGAGCCATCTCGAATATATAAATTCGGTGCAGAATGATCCGGCATTGAAGGACATAATGATGAAATAGTGTAGGTTTCAAAATCGTTATAAGCACCACTTTGGATATATTTTTTCAGAAGTTCATATGCATTCATTATGTTGATATAACCGCCGCCTTGATCTATTGGGTTGTAGCCTTCTATAGGAACTGCGCTGTCTCTCAAGACGCGGTATGCCAACTGCGAGGGAATTTTTATATCAGGATATTCAGCTTTTGCCGCACTAAGAAGAAGACTCATAACTCCAGCCGAATAAGGTGAAGCCATACTTGTCCCCCACATTCTATCGCTCGACCTGTAATCGGGAACTGTAGAAGCAGCCGCCCCGGGAGCAACGACATCCGGTTTTAAAACTTCGCCGCCGCGGGAGCTGAAATGGAGAATTATATCGTTATCGATCGTAGCACCGTAAACATCCATCCCGACTTCTTTTGTAAGAACAGCTCCGGTAGAAAAGATTGAATTGCTTGCAGCAGGCATTCCCGATGTAGAAATTCCGGGTCCTTCATTACCGTTTGAAGTGCAGATATAGATGTAAGGATTTTTCTTCGTCAATTCGGCAAGAAATTTTTCTATCTCAGCACGTCCTTCGATCTCCGACCCAATACCGAAACTCATATTTACGATACAAGGTTTATCTGTTTTCTTGCTGTATTCATCAAAATAGAGAAATGATTTTTTCATACTTTCTGTAACAGTTGCGCCTCCTGCATAGTTGTTATTTCCCAACTTCAGCCCTATAACTTCAGCACCAGGGGCAACTCCATAAAAATTATCGTTCCCTATTGCGTTACCCGCGGCAATTCCCGCACAGTGTGTTCCGTGTGCGCCGTCGTCAAAATAAAGGCTAATTTTCTGTTCTTCGGGAAAGATATTCAATGCAAGCGTAAACGGAGGCAGTTTTTTAGCGTGTTCAAAAGTGAACGAATCGTAGTTGATGTTGTAATTTCTTAACGGTTTTTCGTCAGATAGATCGCCATTATTGTTTGTATCAATAAAAACGACCCAATATTCAGCAGCATCAATTTCAGTTAAGAAAGTAACGAAATAAAAAGAATCATCCTCGGCACCGTTTTCGTTAATGTC
>CAZCLA010000021.1:0-15599 GCA_964499285.1 uncultured Melioribacteraceae bacterium | reverse complement strand
TTAAGAAAGTAACGAAATAAAAAGAATCATCCTCGGCACCGTTTTCGTTAATGTCCTTTGCCCCTGAACCGGAGTTTTTCCACAAATCTTCTTTTACGACTCCAATGAAGTAGTTACCGTCCTTAGCTTTAAGAGACAAGGTCCCGAAAACTTTTAAATTCTTATCTTCATTCGCGTAATAAATTTTTCCGTCCTCATCATCTACATCCGCTTCGTAAAATTTGATATCTCCCTGGCCAGTAAAATCTTGTGCATCGATTACTTTTACTCCACCGGTTGATGTCTTTGTGAGACCCTCAACTCCCATATCAACACCGGTATCCAGCACAAAAATAATCGTTCCTCTCCCGTCATATTCGGGGTGTAATTTTAAAAACTCAGTAACACCTGTTTGATTAAGCGAAATAAAAGTTTGACTTGAATCCTGCGCTGTTATCAAACTCGTCAGGCATAAAAAGAATACTATTAAGATATTTTTTTTCATATTTCCTCTCATCTATTCAAATGATTGTTCAATTTCTGTTTGTTGCTTCTGTTTATCGAGTTCATTGTAATCGAGTTCACTGCCATGCAAACTGTGTGGAATTAAATAGATTATTGTTGTAATAATTGCTGCAACAAGTGCCCACAACTGAGGTTTTTTCGATTTTCTATAAATTAAGTAAACCACAATCCAAACGATAAAAGCAATTAATGTTTTATTATCGGTTAAATCGGTTCCGAATGGAAATCCAGTCCAAAATGCATCGAAGGCATAGTATTGAGTAATTGGACCAAGTACCAAACCGCCAGCAAAAATAAAACCGAGTGTCCACTGCGTCAACCGCAAAACTTTTGGTTCTTTTGCAAAAAATTCGAGACCAGTTCTGGTCGCAAGAAGCATTGCTCCAAACATAACGATTACGTGAGGAATCAACACCCAAACCGGAACATCTCCCTTAAAGCGAATGACAACAGTTTCGTCGTGAGGCAGAACATACTTTTCAGCATCGTGATAAATTATAAGATAGTATTCAAGTTTACCTGCAGGGGGCTGATTCGGAAGAGCCGTTTTTAGTTCCCCATTTTCTGTTTCAAACTCAACTTCCGTCCATTCATCATTTGTGTTAAATCTTTTCCAAACAAGTTTTGCTGAGATTAATTCAGGCTCAATCGGGAGTTCAATTATACAATCTGTTTCCCCTCCGTGTGATCTCAATAATTTGATGTGATATTCAATTTCATTTATTGAGATTATTTCGTCAATGGGGTAAGTGGGACCGGTTGTCCTTTGATAATAAGCTGTTAATAAGGTAATAATAACTGCCAATGTCCAAAGAAGAGAGCTTCTATTCATACACAATAATATTATGATTGAGTTATGAAATATAGTAATTAGTGAAATAGGACAAAAGTGGCAAATTATACGAAATGACGAAAAATTTTAACTGTCTTTAGGAAATGTAAGCAAAATAGTTGTTCCTTCGTTTACTCTGCTTTGAATTTCGAATGTGCCTTTAAATAACTTTGTCAGATTATATGCTATCGTCAAACCTAGTCCGGCACCTTCGTAATTTCTGCTATAAACTTCTTCTTCTACTTGAGAAAATGGTTCAAGAATTGCTTTAAGTTTTTTATCTTCAATACCGATTCCGGTGTCGGAAATTTTAATTTCAACCGATTTATCGTCTGAGCTTGTTTTAATCATGACAATACCGTTTTTATGATTATACTTCACGGCATTTGATATAAGTGCCTCAACAATTTTTTTAAATCGCGATCCATCTGTTTTAATTTGAGGATCCGAATGGTCTAATTCAAGATCTATGTTTATCCCATTTCTTTGAGTTTCTTCCCGAAAAGAATTTAAACTCTCGCGTATTAAATGATTAACCGAATGGCGCTCTAATTCCACGCTCTGATCATTGGCTTCAATCATCGATACTTCTACAATATTATCAATCAAATTGAGAAGACGCTTGACGCCATCCTTCATATAACTGATAATTTCGGGAAGCACATCAAAATTTTTTTCTTTTACTTCATCGGCAATCAAATCGGAATAGCCGACAACCGCATTAAGCGGTGTTCTAAATTCATGGGACATATTTGCAAGAAATGCCGACTTTAATCTGTTCAATCTCTGTTCATGTTCAAAGTTTGTAGGAAAGGATTGTAGATTTACTTCTATTTCATCTGTTTCAAGGATCAAGAGAAAAATCAACTGCTGCCCTGTCCATACTTTAGAGAGGAAAGCTTTTACCTCTTTTTTTTGATCCAGCGCCGGAGATTTTATTTCAAGATTGAATTCAACATTTCTGAAAAAACTTTGATGAACTTGAGATATAACATCCTTTATTGAAGGACTAGCGGGAAAATCGAATATCGTATCGTACTCTTTTAGTTCGGATAATTTTTTGAATACATTATTTTGAAAGTAAATTTTGCCTTCGGATGAAAACAATACGATAGGATATTCTAACGGGAAATCATTTAATTCCTTCAAAGATTCTGAGGAAATTCCTTCGTCAGATGAAATGATTTTATACTGTTTTCTATTATTCATATTAGAAAGATTGATTAAGCTTAATCTTTAGGCTCAATTTTTAGCATGTCGTTTTCCAAAGCATATTTTGTCATTTGAGGGTTTTGAAGATTTTTCAACGCCTCCACGAAATTTTTTATTCTCTCTATCGATTGGTTAATCACAAATAAATCGTCTTTATATTTTTTTGCATCTTTCGTTTCCATCTCGGATTCCATTGATGAAATAGACATAGTTAAACTGCTTAACGGGTTGTTTATTTTATGTCCCAAGGTGGTTGCAAGCTCAACGATCGCACGGTCATGTTCAATATTCTTCAGCTCTGTCTGCAGATTAAAAATTCTTATTCCCGATCTAATTCTTGCCAACAGCTCTTGATTTTCAATGGGCTTTACTAAAAAATCGTCAGCGCCGATATCCAGCCCAGCAACTCTATCCTTTAATGAAGTTCTTGCAGTAAGCACTATAAAGTAAATGAACTTTGTCGATTCTTTTTCTTTAAGAATATTACAAAGCTCGAGTCCATCCATTTTTGGCATTGTCCAATCGGCAATTATAACTTTAGGACTAAAAGTTTTTAGAACGGAAAGTGCTTCCTCCCCATTGCGGCATGAGTTAACTACATAACCGTTTTTTGAGAGCAGTCGTTCCAGAACAAACCTTGTGTCCTCTTCGTCCTCGACAACCAGCACATTATCTTTTTCGAGGTTGTTTTCTTTCATCTGACACCCAACCTAGTATTAAAACGAAAATATTTAAGTTATAATTCGGAGACTTTAATTTTATTAAATAATTGTTTTTTTTCAAAATTTCTTTTTAAGGGAAATGTAATTGAAATTGAACATCCGCTTTCTTTTCTGTTATCTATCTTAATTTCCCCGGAATGCTTTGCCGCTATATTTTCTATTATTTTCATATTAAGTTCGTATGAATTCTTTCGGTTTTCCACTTTTAGAGATTGAGTAGTTATCAAATTTAAGGAAACAATTCCTTTGCTGTAACGAGTTTGAAGAATAACTCCGCTTTTCTTGCCCGGTTTATGATCGATCAAACCAATAAGATTGGTTAATAATTGATAGATATGATCAGGATGAGTAAGTATTTCAGGTATGTTCTTTCCCAAGTCGAGAACGCATTCCAGTTTTAGAGTATCCAGTGTCGATTTCACAAGTTTAAAATAATCGTTTAATATTTGATTTAGATTTAATGGCGATATTTTAAGAGTTTTTCTATTGGTATCGGCAAATTTCACAAGTCTCGAGATTACTCCCTTTATTTTATCAACTTGTTTTTTGATTTTATTTATTCCATCGCTGCTTTCTTCATAGTCTTTCATCAATTCGACTTGTGATAAAATCACTTGTAAAGGCGATACGATATCTTCAACAATTCCTTCCGTTAATCTTCCTATTTCTATCAATCTGTAATCGTTTGAAAGTTTTGCTTGATAGGCTTGCGCTTCATTATAAGATTCAAAAAGATCTTGGCGAAGTTTTATTTTTTCAATTTCGGCAAGAGTGATATTGATTATTAAGCTAAGCGCTTCTTTTGCATCATCATTTAAAGAATTTTTATTCAACGGTGTTAATACAGCAAATAATCCTTTCTTATTATCATTTTCGAAAACAGGAAATAGAATAAAATTCATCGGGGTGGGGCTTGTGTTGTAACTTTCCAGCTCCGGGACAAGGGTCGGTCGTTTGGATTCAAATACAAAATTAATTATGCCTTCTTTGTAATATTTGTTAAGCATAATAACAAGCTTATTACGCTCTTCTTTTTCGGTAGATTTCAATTCCCCGGTTTCTTCATCCAGAAAGAATAGAGCTGCCTCCTTTGCGGGGACAATTTGTTTTGTTGTATCTATTAAATGATATAATGCATGTTCAACATTTTCTGAATCACGAATTTCCTTTTCAAAACTAATAATTTTGGTAAGAAGCATTGACTCACTGGATTTTAGAGCATAAGGAATTCCCTCATCGAGAGAATCAATTCCTAAGTATAGTTCTGATTTCTTTATCCCTGTTCCCTTATAAAGTCCCATTAAACTTGAAGTTGCTTCACTCATATCATACTCAATAATTTTAAGGAAAAACCGTTATGCGGCATAAGCCGTGTTTAAATATCCTTTTAGTTCTTTTATAATCTTTGAGTGAATTTGACAAACTCGAGAAACAGTTATCCCTAACAATTCAGCTATTTCCATATAATTAAGTTTTTCATAATAATATAGAGAAAGTAAAAGTTGATCTCGTTCGCCGAGTTTTTTTATTGCTTGTTTCAATAGGATTATTTTTTCGGCATTTAAGAATTGATCATCCGGAGTTTCATCATCGTTCGGAAGAATATCCGCCAATGAAAAACCCTCTTCGTTCCCTAAATTTTGATCTAGCGAAACGTTTCTATAAACAACACTGTTTTCATCAGTTTGCTGTACACGTGGTTTAATCTGAAGTTTCCTAAGTTCGTCGATAATTTTTCCACGAATTCTTTGAATTGCATATGTTTCGAACTTTGTACCATAATCCGGGTCAAAACGATCGATCGCCTCGCTTAATCCCTCAATCCCGAATTGAAAGTAATCTTTGTCCTCAATTACATCAAGTTTTATAAACTTGGAATTGTGAATTACATAGTGTACAAGATTTGTGTAATTGGACATTATTTGCCGTTTTGTATCAGAATTCGGCTCTATCTTGAAACTGTTCCAAAGTACTTGATTTTCCATCTCCCTTTTCCCTGTTTATTGTTGGCTGGGAAAAAGAGGGCAAAGTAAATGCCATAAATGTGTAATCGAGAGAACGTTGATTTAAGCTCAATTAATGTGTTTTTTGGACAGAAATTTCATTTTGAAATTTTATTGCTGGCTAATATTAGCCATTTGTTCAATATTGTTCGCTAATAGCTTTTGTAGATAGGAATATATAGTTATTAAAAATAGAGGCTTCCCGTATAAATAAGTTTTGCCGTAATTTCCGGTTCTGCTTCGAGAAGATCATCTTCTGATCCACTGCCTGAGGATAAATAATAAATTGGCTTTCGTGCTTTCTTTACAATGTTAAGAATTCCACCGTGCGTTGTTATTTCATCGAGATTTGTAAGAATAATTCCGTCGTAATTCAGTTTCATTCTCAGCATCTCCCGGTAATCAGAACTAATTATTGCAGAGTTTATTTTTTCTACTAGCAATAGTGATGAATCATGAAATATTTCTTCAGCTAATGAACTCGATATTTTTTCTAAGGAATCATTTTCAAACTCGATTAGTTCAAAATTTTCGGAGTAGTTTTTTTTGTGATGATTCATAAATTCGCTCAGGTTCATTTTCTCAGCGAATATATTTGGAGGCAATAATTTTTTTTCGTCTTCAATATTAAATCGATCATTTGATTCAGTAATATTTCTATAAATTATTTGTCGCTTTTCATTTGTTGCTAGTTGTTTCATTATCTTTCGTACAACAGTTGTTTTGCCGGCTCCGCTCTTCCCAAAAAGAATTATTCTGTTTTGCTTACCAAGATCTTTTAACTCATATAAACTTAGTAGTGATGCAATAATTGATACAATGAACTCATCAATGTTTTCCTTAGTAAGAAATTTGCCGTACATTAAAAGCCGGTCGATAATTTCTTTAATTATCCCGTCTTCTATATCGGTTTTTTTTAATTTTTCTTTTACTTCAAAAATCAAATCATTATTCAGTTCGGGAGAATAACTTTCACTCGTTGTGGAATTTTTATTCGATACGGTTTTCGAATTTCGATCATCTTGGAAAGTGCTTGATTCAACTGCCGTGATCTCAAAAAGAGTAGAGCTGCTTTTAAGTTCATTATTTTCGATCTTTTTTGTACTTATTATAACTGCATCATCACCCAATTTTTCTTTCATTTGATTAACAGCCTCAATCAAAGAAGATGAATAAAATTTTTGCAGGTTCATTTATAGTTTCTTCTGTTAAGATGTTTGAATAATTATCGAACACGAAAGCAATATTTAAAGTATTGTGTAAGTGAGGATTATAAAAATTCTAAGATATGTTCTTCGTTACTTCTACTCCGAGTTGTTCCATTCTGTATCTAAATTTTGAGCGCGAAAGCCCCAATATTTTTGCTGCTTGAAGTTGATTGCCGCCTGTCAATTTGAGCGTTTTAAGAAAAAGTTCTCTAAGCACTTTGTCAATTTGTATTCCTTCGCTCGGAATTTTAAGTTCAAACTGTTCTGCTGTATCAAGATATGTTAATTGTTTATTTACGAAGGAAATATGTTTAGCTTTCAAAGTATCCTCATCAATTAAAAGAACTGCTCTTTCGATTGCGTTTCTGAGTTCTCTTACATTTCCCTTCCAAGCGGCGATTGTCAGGATATTCAAAGCTTCTTCATCAATTCTGCTAATCGATTTATTGAATTTATGAGAGAATTCGCTAACAAATGATTGAGCAAATAATGGTATGTCCTCTTTGCGATCCCTTAGCGGGGGAATAATTACTTTAGCAACATTAAGTCTATAAAACAGGTCCTCGCGAAAGTTTCCTTTTTTTACCTCGTCCTCCAAATTTTTGTTAGTCGCAGCAATTACTCTAACGTTAACATTAATCATTTTTTCACCACCCAGCCTGTAAAAAGACTTTTCCTGAAGTACTCGAAGCAGCTTCACCTGAAGTTCGAGACTAAGTTCACCAATTTCATCGAGAAGTATTGTTCCGCCGTCAGCTATCTCAAATTTTCCCAATTTTGTTTTATCGGCAGCCCCCGTAAAAGCTCCTTTTTCGTGACCGAATAATTCGCTTTCAGCCAATTCTTTTGAAATGGAACCGCAATTTATAGGTACAAAAACCTTCTGCTTCCTCGGACTCATTTGGTGAATATACTTAGCGAACACTTCTTTCCCTGTTCCGCTTTCTCCCTCGATAAGAACAGTCGTATCATCACTTTTCGCAAGCTTTTCAACTTCGCTTAAAGTTTTCTGAATAACTTTACTTTTACCGAAGAATCCCCTTGGTATTTGTTCCTCCGAAATCATCGATTGAAGTTTTTCAACTTCATGGGAAAGATTAAGATGCTTAACACATTTTTCTATAACTATTTTCAACTGTTCAATATCCAGCGGTTTAAGCAGAAAATCGAAAGCACCGAGTTTCATCGCGCTTACTGCAATTTTGACATCTGCGTAACCTGTTATCATGATTACCGGTATTTCGGGATTTTTTTTCTGCAGTTCGCCGAGTATATCAAGTCCATTGTGAGATGTTAAATAAATATCAAGCAGAATAATATCTGGCTTGAATTGTTGGATTTGATTAAATATTTCTCCGCCGTCCGAACAAAAATCTGTTTCGTAACCTAATTTAACGAGAACTTTTTTAAGAGAAATACATACTAAGTTATCGTCATCAACTATAAGAATTCTAGGAATCATATTATTAAATCACTGACGGTAGTTTTACTATAACATTTGTACCAACATTGGGAGTGCTTTCAATTTCAATAGTTCCATTTGCTTCATCTACCAATTGTTTACAAACGCTTAAACCTATTCCAGTTCCCACAGATTTGGTAGTAAAAAAATCATCAAATATTTTCACTTTCACTTCTTCGGTCATTCCTCTGCCCGAGTCGGAGACCTTAAGCACAGCATTGGTATAATCGAAATAAGTGTTAATAATTACTAAACCTCCGTTTTCACTTGCTTCCAATGAATTTGTTAAAAGATTAATGATAATCTGCAGCAGTTTATTCTTATTAAGATTAACATACATCGACTTTTGCAATAATTTTTTTTCGATTTTTATGTTGTGTCTTTTAGAAAAAGCCTTCACCAATTCAACAGCATCTGATGCCGCTTCGTTCAACTCTACTTTTGTTATCTCATCTGATTGTGCTTTGCTTAGCACAAGAGTGTTTTCGATGATAAAATGAATTCTATCAACGGCTTCAAGAGAAGCATCAATAGATTCAATTTCATCCTCTCCAAATCTATCCGAGTTGATCTTAATCGATTCTAAGTTTAATCGAATTGCAGAAAGTGGATTTCGTATTTCGTGTGCAATACTTGCAGATAGTTTCCCGAGGAGAAGGAGCTTATTGTTTTGAAGTTCCTCAAGCGATAATTTTTCCATTGATGCGCCATTAACACTTAATTAGAAAATTATTTTAGCCAATTTAACCAACAAGTGCAAATGGTAGTTTTAGTGAAATTATAAGCCGGAAAAATTTTTCAGCTTACTTCTATTAAAATTCTTTCAGCAACTTTTGAGAGGATAAAATCGTTGTCGTAATATTTATCGGCAATCTTTTGTCTGATTTTGTTCAACTTCCGGGTATTCTGCAAACCTTTTCGAGTACTGTCAAATTCTTTCCTTCCCGAAGCCAGCATATATGATGACTCATTCATTAATTTTCCGTTATTATTTTTATAAATATTCATCATAACTAAACATAATTAGCTGATTGATCGCCGGATCAATCTCTAAATTCAGCAGTTAATTTTTATACAGTAATAATCGAATTTCTGCATAAAAAGTTTAGTTACGGTCATAAAAAAATCAGAATAAATCGTTTAATTTCTCAACCGGACGAGCGAGAATCGCCTTATCTCCGACCTCAACAATCGGGCGTTGTATAAGATCATGATTTTCAATCATAAAATTCAGAATTTCTTCTTCAGAATACTCCGCATTTTTGAAATTCAACTCCCTATAAGCCTTTTCATTTTTCCTAAGTAGATCACTCGGTTTCATATTCATTTTCTTCAAGAGACCCTTAAGCTTTTTTTTTGTAAAAGGCTGGATGTAATAATTAACCTTCTCAAAATCAACTCCGTTTTCCACGAGAAGTTTAACAGTTTTTCGACAGGTTGTGCAAGTGGGTTTTTCATAAACAGTTATCTTTTTCATATGAGGTCCTATAATTTTTGAAAGAAAAAATGATTTAACTCAATACCGGAAGTTATCAGTCTCAATAAATTAATTCAAAGCCGTAATTTTTTCTTATTCATCGAAAATCACAATCTTTTTGGTTAATAATATATAGTAATGAGAATTAGAATAAACTTTTTTATCTTAAGCTGTATATTAAATTCCAATGAGTAAAACTAATGCAAATATGACTGTTCTGGAATATTTAACAAAGACAATTGCTCAAAGAGGCGGAGTATACTTAATTCTGATCGATCCCGATAAAACTGATACGAACTCTCTGCAAAAGTTCTGCAAAAAGTGTGAAGAGAGTGGAGTTGATGGATTTTTGATCGGCGGGAGTCTATTGTTAGACGGTGATATTAATAAAGTTATTTCCGACGTTAAGCGTTACTCGAAACTACCGGTAATCATTTTCCCAGGCAGCGTTAGTCAAGTCGACGAAAATGCCGATGCACTTTTGTTTTTATCCCTAATCAGCGGCAGAAACCCTGAGCATCTAATAGGAAAACATGTCATTGCTGCTCCACGGCTTAAAAAAGCCGATGTGGAAGTAATAGGAACCGGATATGTTCTAATTGAATCAGGTAAGCAGACTACTGCAGAATATATTAGCGGATCAAAACCAATACCGAGAAATAAACCCGAAATTGCTGCCGCAACTGCATTAGCAGCTGAGTATCTCGGTATGAAATTGATTTATCTTGAGGCAGGATCCGGGGCAGAGAACTCTGTTCCGAATGAAATGATAGAAATGGTATCGGCAACTTGTTCAATTCCAATTATTGTCGGCGGAGGAATTAGAGACGCTCGAACTGCAGGAGAAAAGGTTCGCAGTGGAGCAAATATTATTGTAACAGGCAATTATTTTGAGAATGGGAGTAATTGGAATAAATTGAAAGAATTTGCTGATGCTGTACATATTAATAAACCAACCGAAGTTTAGCGGAGAATAGTTTTGGATAAACAAAAATTTATACACGAATCACTTAAGGAAAGCTCAGAAGTAAAATTACTTATTGAAAAAGATTGTTCAGAAGATATTGTTAATGCAATCAATACATTATTAGAAGCATTTAAAAACGGACAAAAACTTTTGCTCTGCGGTAACGGTGGAAGCGCCGCAGATTGTCAGCACATTGCAACTGAGTTTATGATAAGATTGAGTCACGATATTAACAGACCGGCTATGCCTGCAATTGCATTAACCACAGATTCTTCCAACCTAACTGCCGGGGGAAATGATATCGGTTTTGAAAATGTTTTTGCACGAAATGTAGAAGGACTTGGACAGAAAGGTGATGTTCTTTTAGCAATATCAACTAGCGGAAATTCCAAAAACATATTACTCGCGATAGACAAAGCAAGATCAAAAGGGATGAAAGTTATAGGTTTCCTTGGTGGAACCGGCGGTAAATGTAAAGATGTTGTTGATATTCCCATTATTGTTCCCTCTTCAAATACTCAGCGAATTCAAGAAGGACATATTACAGTTGCTCATATTTTATGCGAAGCTGTTGAAAGAATTATTTACACCAAATAAATATATCTACAAACACCACATGACTGAGGGGGACAAAATGTTCAAAAAATTATTCTTCACATTATTATCTATCGTAATAGTTGCAGGCATCCTTCAAGCACAAGAAAATCCGCAGGAAGAACTTAATCTTCTCGAACAAATTGCCGCGCAAGGTGATTTTCAATTCAGAAATTTTGAAGTAGTTTTAGAATTTCCGCAGCCGATTGATCATAATAATCCTGACGGCACAAAATTTAAACAACGTGTGTTCATTAAGCACAAAGATTTTTCTAAACCGGTTGTGTTCCACACCAGAGGTTACTTCGCTCGCCCGGGAAGCAAAACTGAGCTTTCAAAAATTCTAAATTGTAATGAAATTGAAGTTGAACATCGTTATTTTGCACCTTCAGCACCCGATTCAATTGAATGGCAATTTTTGACAACAGCGCAAGCAGCAGCAGATTTTCATGCAGTTGCTCAATTTCTAAAACAATTTTACAAAGGAAAATGGATAAGCACAGGAGCAAGTAAGGGTGGCCAAACCGCTTTATTCCAAGAATATTACTATCCGGAAGATGCCGATGTTGTGGTTGCTTATGTTGCACCTCTAAATCTAGCTGAGGAAGATGAACGGATTCCTGCTTATCTAGCAGATAGTATATCAACACCCGAAGCAAGAGAAAGAATGTTAAACTGTCAGCGTGCACTTCTTGAAAGAAGGGATGAAATAATGCCCTTGGTTATGAAAGGTCTAGAAGAATCGAATACCGAGTTTGCCGGGGATCCCAATGTTTGTTATGAATACGGCGTGTTTGAAACTTCTTTTTCATGGTGGCAATACGGCTCCGGTAACTTTGAAGATATTCCACTTCCTGATGCAAGCGCCGAAGACCTTTATAAGTTTTTACAAAATGGAATTACATTCTTTTATAAATCCTTTAATGATTACTTCATTCCATTTAACTATCAAGGTTATACAGAGCTTGGGTTCTATGGATATGATACAACTCCGTTTGAAGATTTGCTCGAATATGTTGATACGGATTGGGCAAGCAACAGACCATTTTTAGTTAAAGAAGACTGGGATATTAGTTTTAATCCCGAGGTTATGAATAATGTACATGATTTTCTGATGAGTGAAGGAAACAATATAATCTATATTTACGGAGAGTATGATCCTTGGACCTCGACAGGAGTTTGGCCTAATCCTGAAACAAATGCGATTAGAATGACCATGCCTGCCGGAAATCATGGAACCAACATCTTAGCTTTTGAAGGTGAAGAAAGAGAAAAACTGATTTCAGCATTGGAAGAATGGTTGGATTTAAAGATCGATAGAAGACGATTAAACTCTATCGCAAATCATTAAGTAATATTTTTAATCCCGCAATCAAAGTGATTGCGGGGTTTTTACTGATTTTGTAATTCTATAAATTGTGAAATCTCGTTTAAGTACATTTTTATTATTATGATAATTGCACAAAAAGTCAGCGTTATTATATTTTTCGTTTTATCCCACCTAACCTTTGCCCAAACAGCAACTGTAACAATTAACACCGAACCATTTGCTCTAGTATATCTTCGCTCACCCTTTGGAGATATTATTGATTCTGTTTCTGCGAATAATTTAGGTACTGCAGTTTTTAATAATATTACATCAGTTGATGATCAGCTAGTTCCAAATACATTCTATCTTTCTCAAAATTATTCTAATCCTTTTAATAATAGATCATCATTTGATGTGGCACTAAGTCAATCTGGTATAATTGATGTTGAAGTATATAATATAATTGGTCAACAGATATTATCACATAAAGGAACCATTAAGAATGCTGGAAATTATAAGTTTGATTTTGCTGTTGGCAACATCGCTCCTCAAGTATTATTCTACAAAGTAAACTTCAATGGTAAAACAGTTGTTAATAAAATGAACTATCTCGGGGTAATATTAAACCGTTTATAAAACTAAACGGTAAAACAGCTAATATAAATATTCCCAAAAATAGTAGTTTGGCTGGAGCCAACTATACATTTATCGCTCTAAAAGATGGTAAGGGTGCAGTAAATAAAACTGAATGGATTGATGGAAATAAGACGATAGATATTCCTCTTACCGGAGGTGTAACTATTTCCGGAGTAGCAAGGGGTGTTGATTCAGATCCGAATAATGATATATATATTCTTTCAAATGCCACTGTTACAATTGAGAATGAAACCGTAAATACCGCAAATGATGGAAGATACTGGATAGGAGCTTCTTACAGAAGTTATGAAACATTAACAATCAGTCATCCCCAACATCACGATAGAACCGAGCTTATATACACTAATGCTTCAAATATTGTACTTAATTCAAACATATCTTTCCATATCGATGAGGATCTGGAATTCTTCACTTATATATTTCAGAGGGCACCAGATGATCCTGGCCTTAGGAAGCCTGACCCTGCTAGAGGCGACACTTTGAGTGTTTTTGTTGGAGAGCCTGATTATAACGGTCCTGCAATTCCTTTCTTTGAAGAGAACATAGTTCAGGTCGCAAATGAGGAAGTCCCATACAGCAACGGCAGCAATTATTTCCTGGAGTTTACATCAGATAGTTCGAATGCTTTTGTTGAGATAATATATAATAAAAATATAGGTGCAACAGGGTATCTCCAAACAAAAACAGAAGATCCTAATAATCCTATAAAGATAACAAAAATCAACATAGATTTCAAGTCGAATGTGCCAGGAATCGAAGATGCAATACGAGAAACTGTTCTAAAAGAGATGATAAATTTATATGATGGGGTTGATATTTTCACGACTGAGGTACCTGAACAATGGAAAGAAAGCCTATATTATCAGATGGGAGATGGCATACTCACAACCTATGTTCCTGAAGTAGACAGGCAAAGCCACACCCTCGCAGCAAAGATAGGGAAACTCGACATAGTATATATGAAAAATGTTGAGTGAGCGAAAGATAGGTATAGATATTTAACATATTTGTTATATATTTATATTTATGAATCTAGAAAAATTGCAAAATATTGATAAACTTTACTTTAATGCTGATGATATTGCGCGAGATCTGGAAATAAGCAAAAAGTCGGCTCAGGTTACAGCTTCACGTTTTGTATCGAAAGGAAACCTGATACGCTTAAAACGAGATATTTTTATTCTCCCCAAAAATTTTGCTTCTGCTACTGAAGAACAACTTTTTAGTATTGCAAATATTCTGCAAACGCCTTCTTACATCTCGTTAACCTCTGCGCTGAGTTATTATAATTTATCAACTCAGCAAGTTAGAAATTATGTTGAATCAATTGAGTTGAAAAGGACAGTAGCTTTCTCCGTAAAGAATGTCCAGTTTAATTTTACTAAAGTTAAGAAGGAGTTCTACACAAACTTTGAGAAAAATGAGAATTTTTTTATAGCAACTCCTGCTAAAGCTTTGGCGGATTGTATCTACTTGTCATCAATGAGTTTTTATAATGCAGATTTTGAAGCGATTGATCTAAAAAAATTTGATAAGAATGAAATGAACGAACTATTATCAAATACAAATAAAACGGCTAAAAACTTATGGCAGAAATTAATCAAGAATTACGATCTTTAGAAATTTTGGAAATTGAAGTTCTCGAGAAACTCAATTCCGCAAAGATACTTGAAAATCTTTATTTCGGCGGCGGAACTATGCTTCGTTTATGTCATAATCTAAACCGTTACTCAACCGATCTCGATTTTTGGCTAAAACCAGAAAAGGACTACAATAAAATATTTAAATCGATGCAAAATAATTTGTCAAATAATTATGAGATTGTTGACAGCGCCAATAAAAATTTTACTCTCCTTTTCCAGTTGAGAAGTCCAAAATCAAAACGTACACTGAAAATAGAAGTTAGAAAAGAGCAAACTGAATTTTGGTGGGAAAGAAAAATCGCATTCTCAAAATTCACAGTAAAGCAAGTTCAAGTTCTCGGCTTAACTCTTGAACAAATGATGAAAAATAAAATTGAAGCACTGCTCTCCAGAAAAATAATCCGCGATTGTTTTGATATCGATTTTTTATTTAAGCGTGGGATCCCTCTCCCTATCGAAAAAGATAAATTAAAAAAAGTGCTTGTTATAATTGAGAGTTTTAAAGAAAGAGATTTCAAAGTTACTCTCGGCTCTCTTCTTGATCCCGAAGAAAGAGAATTCTATAATGAAATAAAATTTGACGTACTGAGACGAGAAGTAATTGCACAACTCAATAAATAGCTATTCAAAATAATTTTCTACACCATATCAAAAAGAAAAAGTCCCTCATTTTCAGTATATTCGCACAAATTAAAATTCAAAGGTGATAAAATGACAGAAAATCTTGATATGATTCAAAAAGTGTTCGAGGGAATGAGCGAAAAGCAGAATGCTGCAAAAAAGGTACTAAACAGACCAATGACTTATTCCGAAAAAATTCTTTATTCACATCTTTGGGATGGAGCTCAAACTGAGTTAAAACGCGGAAAAGATTACGCTGATTTATCCCCCGATAGAGTTGCAATGCAAGATGCAACAGCGCAAATGGCACTTCTTCAATTTATGCATGCCGGGAGAAAAACAGCCGCTGTTCCGTCAACCGTTCATTGTGATCATTTAATTCAAGCTC